>JACRJL010000003.1 GCA_016215445.1 Candidatus Roizmanbacteria bacterium | reverse complement strand
CCTTTCATGCGGGCCGGAACTTACCCGGCAAGGGGCTACGCTACCTTAGAACTCTCAGGGTTAGAGCTGTCGTTCACTGGAGCTTACACCTCGAGCTAACCAAATGAATTGGATCACCCAAAGCGGTTGACTTACCAGTACCGGACAGGTCTCAGCTCCTATATATCCCCTATTGGGGTTTGCAGGAACCTGTGTTTTTGCTAAACAGTCGGTTGATAAACATTTGTTGAAATCCCGACTAAGTCGGGACAGAGCATCTTGTATAACTTACGCTCAGCTTTTTTGCCGAATTCCTTGAACAACCATTACCCGTGTGCCTTGGTATTCTCTACCAGTCTACCTGTGTCGGTTTGCGGTACGAATTATTTTTTAACTCCTTAAAAAATTTTTCCCGGAAACTTAAGTCACCCACCTCTCCCGTCTTGCGACAGAATTGTATTCGTAATTCACCTCGACTTGCGTCGAGACTTATTACTTAACCCCCCATATAGAAGGGGCGGGTTATCAAACTTCGTCATTAGTCAAGTAATAACGCTAAAAAATAAATAATCGAATATTAACGATTTGTACATCCCCTAAACCACTTGGGTTTAGGGTTAGATTCGATTGACCCCCGGATGATTGACATTGCCGGGGAAACCTTAGACATGCGGCATCCCGAGTTTTTATCGGGAGATTCACTACTTATGTCAGCATTCTCACTCCTATAGACTCCAACTGATCTTACAATCAATCTTCGCTGTCTATAGGAAGCTCCTCTACCACGCCCCCGACTAAGTCGGGAGCATCTCCACCTTCGGTAGACTATTTAGTTCCGATCATTTTGGGCGCCGAATTTCCATCCCGCCGAAGCGGGAATATTCAGGTGAGCTGTTACGCACTCTTTAAAGGATGGCTGCTTCTGAGCCAACCTACCAGCTGTATTGGAAACGCAACGACCTTTTCACTTAATAGTCATTTAGGAACCTTAGATGAGAGTCTGGGATGTTTCCCTCTCGCCGAAACCGGCTTATCCCGGCTCGACTGACTCCCGTTTATTTATTTCGCGTATTTGGAGTTTAGTTGATCTTGATCGCTTACGCTTTCAAAACCATCTAGTCGCTCTACCCCGCGAAAAATTAAAACGAGGCTATACCTAAATATATCTCGAGGAGAACCAGCTATCTCTGGGTTCGATAGGCATATAACCCCTAACCACAAGTCTTCCCATGTCATTTCACCGACAACGGGTTCGGACTTCCCTCAAGCTTTCGCTTAAGTTCATCCTGCCCATGGTTAGCTCACCCAGTTTCGGGTCTGTCCGAGAGCACGATCCCGCAAAGCGGGACGCCCTATTAGGACTCGCTTTCGCTTTGTCTCCGCCCCAGTTAGGGGCTTAAACAGCGCTCAACCGGACAACTCGCTGACTCATTCTTCAATAGGCACGGCATTATCCCGCCAAAGGCGGGACTCTGCCTGTTTGTTAGCTAATGGTTTCAGTATCTATTTCACTCCCCTTAACGGGGTGCTTTTCACCTTTCCCTCACGGTACTAGTTCACTATCGGTCAGTTTAAGTATTTAGTCTTGGGTCGTGACCGACCCGGATTCCCACAAGGTTTGCCGTGCCTCGTGGTACTTGGGAAATCCACCGAGGTTTCTTTTAATTTTAAATACGAGGCTATCACTCTCTATGGCTGTTATTTCCATAACATTCTTTTATCAAAAGAAACTCCCTACTGTGGTCCCGCAACCCCCTGCCCGAAGGCAGGGTTTAGACTCTTACGCTTTCGCTCGCCGCTACTAACGCAATCACTATTGTTTTCTTTTCCTCTGATTACTGAGATGTTTCAGTTCATCAGGTACCCTTCCAAAGACGGAAAAAGGAAGGTAGAAGCCGACAAACAAAACGTAGCCAACTTCTAGCCTCAAATTTCCGCCCTTGGATAACTCGACTTACATCGAGATAGATTACTCTATTCGGAAACCAACGATTGGTAACGCCTGCATACAGGCTCATCGTTGTTTTCGGATGTTAGCATCCGTCCTTCTTCGGCTTAAACTACCAAGGCATCCACCATTAGCATTATTTCTCCCATCACTCTTGTTACTCAATAAAAAAATATTGCTAAACCTACTTTCTCAACAACCGGATTGTTAATGTGCGGTGGACTCGACCGGACTTGAACCGGTGACCTTCGCATTGCAAATGCGATGTTCTGGCCAGCTGAACTACGAGCCCATTCACGATTTCAAAACTCAAAGTGCAAAGATCAAAGCCACAAAATATCTTTATTTTTTGTTTTTGACCTTTAATGTTTCTTATGAAGGCTGTTAGGAGTGCAAGTTGTGCATCCAATGGTGCCTTTACGAAAGCGAAATTTTCATTGGTAACAAGAATATTAACAGAAGAATTTGAGGTTGTCAATAAGAATATTCACTATTATAATCCTCCTGCCATGGCAACCATTGTGGCAAACCCTATTATTCCACAAGCTACAGTACCCAATCCGGCTACAGTCCACATCATAGCAGGACTGAGAGGTTCTTTAGGATGTTTTACAGCAGAATGCATTGGAGGTCTAAATGGTTTACTAAGATCTGTGTTTGCGTTTGGAACAACTCGATTTGGGCGCGGTTGAGCTACGCGTTTATCTGTTTCAGCTTGGGCCATAGATAAAATTATATCAAAATTTACTTCACAATCAAATTTCGCTTGACTTGATCAATAATCTTTTCTACTCTTAATGATAAATGGCAAATAAAAAGTCCATAGTCTGGTTTGAGGAAGTAGGAAAGGGTGACGTTGGAATAGTTGGTGGTAAAGGAGCTAATTTAGGGGAAATGACCAATGCCCGTTTGCCAGTTCCCTACGGATTTATAGTCACAGCTGAAGCTTACTTCGACTTTATAGAAAAAGCCGGTCTGAAAAAGAGAATTTCCGATCTTCTTCAGTCAGTTAATTTTGAAAACCCCAGTGAATTGAGTCAAGCATCGTCTTTACTCAAAGAGCTTATTGACAGTGCTCCCCTGCCAAACGATCTAGTTAAACAGATTATCAGGTATTACGATGAATTAATCATAAAGGAAAATCATTACTTCAATCGTGGTGCCGGATTAGTCAAACAAGGTCTATCCAAAGTCAAATCACTATATACTAATCCTTTAGTAGCAGTTCGTTCTTCGGCTACAGCTGAAGATCTTCCTGGAGCTTCCTTCGCCGGTCAGCAAGAAACTTATTTGAATGTTCGTGGGGAAGCCCATTTATTGACGAAAATCAGAGAGTGTTATGCCTCTCTTTTTACCGAGCGAGCTATCTATTACCGTCACCAACAAAAATTCGACCACACTAAAGTCGGGTTGGCAGCTGTGGTACAAAGAATGATCCAATCGGATAAATCTGGAATTGCCTTTTCGATAGATCCTGTCACAAACGATAAAAACAAAATCGTTATAGAGGCGATTTACGGTTTGGGTGAATATATTGTCCAAGGTAAAGTAACTCCTGATCATTATGAAGTCAGCAAAAAATCATTAGTTATTATTGATAAGGAAGTAAAAAAACAGTCTGTGAAAATGATCAAATCTAATATCTACAACAAAGAAGTTAGATTGGGTAATGAAGGTAGTCAGCAAAAACTTTCCGATGAAGAAATAATAAAGGTTGCTCTTCTTGTTGCCGATATTGAAAAGCACTATTTTTTTCCACAGGATATAGAGTGGGCGATTGAAAATGGACAGGTATATATAGTTCAATCAAGACCTGTAACAACGACAGACAAAACCAATAAGTTAAATAAGGCAAATAAATCCAGTGAGACAACCCTGACTCCAATTCTGACAGGGGCTCCAGCATCTCCTGGTATTGCCGTTGGCCCGGCAAGAATTATTTACTCTCCCAAGGAGATTGGTAAAGTTAAAATAGGAGATGTTTTAGTGGCGACGCAGACTAACCCCGACTATGTTCCTGCCATGAAAAAAGCCGTGGCCATTGTTACGGAAAAAGGGGGAAGAACCTCCCACGCTGCCATCGTTTCCCGTGAACTGGGTATTCCGGCAGTGGTCGGCGCCGAAAGAGTAACAAAGATTGTTAAAGAAGGAGAAGTTATTACAGTTAATGGTGCCAGTGGAGAAATATTTAAAGGCAAAGCCTTTTCCCCTACTTCAAAAAAGGCCGTAACTTTCCACAAAAAACTGCAGACGGCGACTAAAGTCTATACAAATCTGGCTGAACCAGAACAGGCATTAAAAGTTTCTAAGATGCATGTGGATGGAATTGGTCTTCTTCGAGCTGAATTTATCTTTGCTCAAATTGGTATTCATCCAAAACAGTTCGTCAAAGAAAAAAAACAGGATTTATTTATCAGTAGACTTTCAAGGGATCTATTAAAATTTGTGACACCATTTTCACCTAGACCAGTAATTTATAGGGCAACTGATTTCAGGACAAATGAATTCCGAAATCTTAAGGGAGGTAAGGAGTTTGAACCATATGAGGAAAATCCGATGCTTGGTTTTAGAGGAGCTTTTAGATATATTTCTAACCCAGAAGTTTTTAATCTAGAATTACAGTCCATTAAAAAAGTCTGGGAAAAAGGATATCGAAATCTACATTTAATGATTCCTTTTATTAGAACTACTTGGGAACTAATAAAAATAAAACAACTTGTTGAAAAATCAGGTTTGTTTAACTATCCCGATTTTAAGCTTTGGATTATGGTTGAGGTTCCAGCTACCGCCTTGGGACTAGAAGAATTTATAAAAATAGGGATCGACGGTGTTTCCATAGGGACTAACGATCTGACCATGATGTTACTTGGAGTAGATAGAGATAACGAAGAAGTTGCTACAGTATATGATGAACGGACGCCTGTTGTTCTTTCTGTTTTGGAATATATTGTTAAGACTTGCCAAAAATACGGTGTTACTTGCTCGATTTGCGGCCAGGCTCCTTCAGACTATCCAGAAATCGTTGAAAAACTTGTAAAAGCCGGGATCACTAGTCTTTCAGTAACTCCTGATGTTATTGAGAGAACTCGTCAGAATGTTTTTGACGTTGAAAAAAAACTCTTTCTTCAAAAGAAAAAATAATCTATAATGATTTTTATGGCCGGAATTAAAAAAATTACCGCTTCTGAAGTCATTAACTCGCGCGGTTACCCAACGATTTTTGGAAAGCTGGTTTTAGACAATGATCAGGAAGTATCTGTAAGTGTTCCATCTCTTGAAACTGTGAACGACTATCAGCCGATCGAACTCAAAGATAATGATTTAAATCGTTTTAATGGACATGGTGTCACGCGGGCGGTTTCTTATATAAATAATCTGATTGGCCCAAAACTAAAAGGGGTTTCTTTAGACAAACAGTTTGAAATAGACGATTGGTTGTTAAAATCAGACAACACCAAAAACAAAAGCGCCTTGGGAGTAAATACATTATTGACAGTTTCGTGTTTAGTGCTTAAAGCTGGCGCCAAAGAGAAAAATCTGTCATTGTTTAAATATATCAATACTCTTTTTAATAAAATTTCCCAACCACCTGTAACGATTGAGAAAATGCCTTCACCGATCTTTCCTCTACTTATGGGAGGTAAACACGGTCAAATAGATCTTGATTTTAAGGAGTTTCAGGTAATTCCTTCCTCGTCTTTTGCTTATTCGCGCTCCTACCAAGTCGGAGTTGACCTTTATCATCTGTTGAGGGAACTTTATAAATTCAACTTCACATATAATCTAGACGTTATTGACGCTATAAAAGATTCAGTTGAGAAAAAAGGTCTCGTTTTTGGAAGAGATATATTTTTAGGGATTAATTTTGGGGCGTCATCTTATCATGTCGGCAATCGTTATTCTGTTAAAGACAAACAGCAGCCGGTTCTAAGCGATGAATATTTAAATTTTCTGGAAAAATCTATCATCACAAAATATTTTCCATTAATAATTACGGATCCATTTGCTTCCGAGGACTGGTCAGGTTGGAATAAACTGAATGGATTAGTGTCAAAAGAAACATATCAGATAGGAGATGAGTTAGTTGGTTCGAATAAGGAAAGGCTCGAAAAAGTTATCAAAGAAAAAGCCGGTTCATCCGTAGTAATTAGACCCAATCAGGCAGGGACTATTACTGAGGCTTTTAGACTGATTGATATTGCCAGAAAAAATCAACTCAACTATCTTATTGCTTCAGATTTAGGAGAAACTGATGATAATTTTGTCGCTGATTTTAGCGTCGGAGTCGGTGCGGAATTTGTGAATTTTGGCCCGCCTGTTCATGGAGAAAATGTCGCCAAATATAATCGTTTATTACAAATTGAAAAGGAAATCACCAACAACAAATGATCGGAAAACTAAAAGGAAGGTTGACTGAAGTTTCTGGAAATTTAGGTTTAATAGAAACTAGCGGTGGCGTTTTTTATGAAGTCTTCCTTACTCCTTCCTTAATATCTTTAAACTCCCAAAAATCCCAAATTGAAGTCTACACTTATTTGCAAGTGCGTGATGATGCTTTGGTTCTTTTTGGTTTCCAAACAAAACAGGAATATGAATTTTTTAAGTTGCTTTTGAGAGTATCAGGCGTCGGGCCAAAAACGGCGTTTAGCGTAATTTCATATGTCAAATTAGACCAATTGGTCAAATTTGTAAAATCCAATGATGTGACGGGTTTTACCCAAGTTCCAGGATTGGGTAAAAAGACAGCTATGAAGATAATCTTAGAGCTTTCGTCGAAACTTAAGTCAGAATTCGACATGAAAAATATGGTTTTGAGTGATGAGGATAGAACTGTAATTGAAGCCTTAGTCTCTTTGGGATATAAATCCAATGACGCAAAGCGTTTACTTTCTAAACTGCCAAAAAGTCTTTCTGTTGAGGAAAAAATCAAAGAAGCTCTGAAAAAGACTAATAAATAAATTATTTAAATTTATTACTTTTATAGCTTTCACATTGAGGTCTAACAGGACATTTTGAGCACGCAAATGCATAGATACCAAGTTGATTTACACTTAATTGGAAATCTGGGTTTTCTCCTACCACATAAACTTCGTCTCCAATATTTAAAATGCAGTTAATATGAGTATCAATATCCAGATAAAGAGGTCCGAACCCTGATTGAGTTGTATAAACGCGGAGAGTTTTACCCATTTTTTGAATAACACCGGCAGTTCGTTCAGTAAAATTAGTCATTGTATATTATACTATAGGTCCTTATTAGCTTCAACACTATCTTATAAAAAGCAATCCCTTGACAACCCATCTTTTCTTCCCTATTCTTAAAACTAATTAATAATTTTACAAAATTATGGCAAAAAGAAAAGTTTCTCCAGTAAAAAGGGCTTCGACCAAAATGAGCCCTGTGATGCAGTTTGCGGTTGTGTTTATTATAGTGTCGGCGTTGGCTTTGGCTTATTACGTTGGCACAATGCGTTGAAAAAATCTTTCTTGCATCATTTCCTTTTTTTGTGTACCATGAATTTAATATGGATCCATTGGATCTGAATTCATATAAAGCGTTATTTTTAAAAAGCTCGAGCGGATTTTTAAAAGAAATCAAAGACAATCTATCTTCTAATGGTAACAATAAAGACCTGCACCGTTTATTTCATAATCTAAAAGGACAGGCTTTATTTATGAATTTGGGAGATACAGGTCAACTTTGCTTAACAGCCGAAAAAATCATGGAAGATTTTATCAATGGTGAGATCCCTCTCGATGCTACCACCAAAAATCAGCTTTCCGAAATCATAGTTAAAATTGAGTTATCTTTAAAAAAATATGAAAGTATTAATAGCTGACGACGACGTTTTTTTCCGTAATTTTTATTCGACAAAACTAAAAGAAAACGGCTTTATTGTCGAAACGGCATCTGATGGTGATGAAGCCTTGGAAAAAATCAAGGTTTCTAAGCCAGACTTGATTCTTTTGGATATTATTATGCCCAATAAAGACGGCTTTTTGGTTTTAAACGATTTGCGGGCGGATCAGCAACTATCTATGATCCCTGTGATTGTTTTTTCCACTTTAGGACAGGAACAGGATATGGAAAAAGCCAAAACCCTCGGAGCCAAAGATTATATTAATAAAAGTTATTTTGACTTTCCTAAGATGCTTGAGAAAATTAAGGAAATAATGAAAAAATGACTATGATCATAACAGACGAAGAGCTAAAAACACTGACTCTTAAAAACAGTCTTATCACTAAAACTGGCTTGATGGAATTGGAAGATTATATTAAAAATACCGGAAGTAATATATATGATGCTCTTATTGAAAGAAATATCGCCAGTGATGAAAAATTGGGAATCATGATATCTGATTATCTAAAACTGCCCTTTGTGGTTTTGGCAAAAATATCCATTCCAACAGATGTTTATAAAATAATTCCGGAAAGGCTGGCCCGAAAACAAAAAATAATCAGTTTTGGATTGGACGAAAAAGGATTAAAAGTGGCGATGACTAATCCTAAAAATCAGTTAGTTCTTGATGCCATCGCTAAAAAAACAGGTTTGAAGATTATTACCTATATGGCGACAGAGAGAGATTTAGTGGGCACTTTTCACATTTACCAAAAAGATCTCCAAAAAACTTTTAACAGTCTGATTGGTGATTCGACAATAACACCGATAAAAGAAATTCCCATTGCCAAAATGGTTGATTTGATTTTCGCCTATGCTTTGCAGGATCGTTCTTCCGATATTCACATCGAACCACAGGATAAAGAAACAGTTGTTCGGTTTCGGATGGACGGTATGCTACAGGATATTTTCAAATTACCAGTTAAGCTTCACGACAGAATTATTACCAGGATTAAAGTTCTCTCTCGTTTGAGAACGGACGAGCATCTGGCTGCGCAGGACGGAAAGATGCGCTTCGATACAGACGAAGAAACAGTTGATATTCGTGTTTCAATTATTCCAATTGTAGACGGCGAAAAGGCAGTCTTGCGTTTGCTATCGACGCATGACAGGCAGTTTTCTCTGGCGGATTTGGGAATGAGCAATGAAGACCTAGAAAAATTAACAGCTGGAATGAAAAAATCCTATGGAATGATTCTATCGACTGGTCCGACTGGAAGCGGTAAATCAACTTCTATCTATTCTATTTTAAAAATCCTTAACAGGAGAGAAAAAAATATTACTACGATTGAAGATCCAGTCGAATACAGAATAAAGGGTGTCAATCAAATCAACGTCAATCCGAAAACAGGTTTGACTTTTGCCAATGGACTGCGATCTATTTTGAGGCAAGATCCAAACATCATATTTGTCGGAGAAATTCGCGATATGGAAACAGCTGGTATTGCCGTTAATGCTGCTTTAACAGGTCATTTGGTTGTTTCTACGCTTCATACTAATGACGCTGCTACAGCTCTGCCCCGTTTAATTGACATGAAAGTTGAACCTTTTTTGGTGGCTTCAACCATAAATATTATTATTGCTCAGAGATTGGTGAGAAAAATCTGCGAGATGTGTAAAACCTCAACGTCAATAACTTATGAAGAACTTAATAAAAACTTTCCAAAAGAGACTGTACAGAAGCATTTTGCTAGTGCTAAACAATGTCAAGTATATTACGGTAAAGGCTGTAAGATCTGTCATTTGACCGGATTTTCAGGAAGAATCGGGGTTTTTGAAACTCTAAAAATGAGTGACGCCATCAAAAAACTAATTATCGAAAAGTCTGACGCCGACGACATTGTTAGACAGGCTATCAGTGAAGGAATGAATACAATGCTTGACGATGGATTAGAAAAGGCCAAAAAAGGTTTAACCACAATAGAAGAAGTATTAAGAGTTACTAAAGTGGAAAGTGCATGAAAAACGAACATATAAGAATTTCAACCGACGACAAAATCTCGTTATTTATAAGTTTGGCGACAATGCTTGGCGCCGGAATTACAATTATTGAGACCATTGATTCACTTCTTGAAGACGCTAAAGGCAACATGAAAAAAGTTTTAACCGCCCTTAAAGAAGATCTCTCCCAAGGAAAAAGAATTCACGTCTCCTTTTCCAAATTTCCCAATGTTTTCGACAAAGTGACAGTTTCGATTATTAAAGCAGCTGAAGAAGCCGGAACACTCGATACTACACTTAAACAGATTAAGGAAAATCTCCAAAAAGAAGCCGAGTTTTTGAACTCTGTCAGGTCGGCCTTGATGTATCCTTTTTTCATTGTTATTACGTTCTTAGCGGTTTTTTTAATGATATTGATTGTTGTTATTCCGAAAATTTCCCAAGTGTTCATGAGTTTAAAAATGACTCTTCCCTTACCAACGAAAATTCTGATTTTCTTATCAGATGTTCTGACTAAACAGACTGTTCCTTTTTTAATTGG
Organism: Candidatus Roizmanbacteria bacterium; assembly: GCA_016215445.1. Classification (GTDB taxonomy): domain Bacteria; phylum Patescibacteriota; class Microgenomatia; order UBA1406; family GWC2-37-13; genus GWC2-37-13. Next base: position 593,937 of record JACRJL010000003.1, on the reverse strand, counting down.
TTTTTCTATCTTTGTATTGGTAGCTTTTTTACTTTATCAAACACAGCGAAAAAGAATTAGCCAACTTTTCTTTTCTTTACCTGGAATTTCTCAAATTGTCATCCAAATCGATTTGGTAAGGTTTACAAGAAGCATGGCAATGCTTTATTCTTCCGGGATTACTATAACTTCGTCACTTGAGCTTTGTGAAGGAATAGTCATGAGTCAACAGGTAGCTGACATGATCCACCAGGCAAAAATGATTATTTTTTCAGGTAAGAAGCTATCTGATAGTCTGAAAACACATAAGAAAATCGTTCCCAACATAATGATAAAAATAATCGAAGCCGGCGAAAAGAGTGGTTCGTTGGAGGAGTCTTTGCGTGAGGTAGCTTTCTTTTTAGACTATCAAGTTACCCGTACTCTGAAAGTCCTTACGACCTTAATTGAACCTGTGATGTTGGTGATGGTTGGCGGTTTGGTCGGAGGAATGATGTTATCAATTATAGCTCCAATATACGGTCTTATCGGTCAGGTAGGAGCACGATAAACTAAAATGACCAAAAGACTTGGCCTGACGCTAGTGGAAGTTATAATCGTATTGGGTATGATAGCGATTTTGACTACCTTTGCCAGTTTTAATATTGTTCGCTCCAGAAACGTTGTTTCTTTAGAAACAACTGTTTCAAGTTTAATTAACGAAGTCAAAAATCAGCAGTTGCTTTCTATGTCAGGTTTTACCCAGGGCGGTGTCCAAAATCCCTACTATGGAATCTATTTTGAGATAGATAAATATATCTTATTTCACACCGATAGCTATCAACCAGGTAATCCTATTAACTTTACTATCAATCTAGACCAAGACAATCAATTTAATCCAATCAATCTAACTGACAGTCAGATCATCTTTTCTTCCTCAAGCGGTATCATTGACAACTTTGATGTAAATCAAAACCACGTCACTTTAGTAAATCTCAACAGTGGAGAGCAAAAGACGATCTATTTTAATAAATTCGGTGTAGTCTATGAAATTAATTAAAAAAGGTCAGTCAATCTTAGAACTAATGATTGTTATGGCGCTTTTGGCGATTCTTCTTCCGGTTCTTTTGGTTGGTTTTACATCTTCACGATCAGGTAAAGCACAGCAGCAACAAAGGCTCCAGGCGACGGCTTTGTTAAAAGAAGCAGAAGAAGCAGTCAGAACTGTCAGAGAGTCGGGTTGGAATAACATTCCTACAAATGGAAACTACTATGCTCAACCTTCAGGGTCTTCTTGGGAATTGGTTTCTGTTTCTGCTCCAGGTGCCAATATCAATGGATTGAATGAACTGATTACTATCGAATCTGCTTACAGAAAGGAAGGAATATTGGTAACTGCCTCTACACCCGACGCCATAGTTGATCCTTCGACTAAGGCTGTAACGATCAATATCTCCTGGCCAACTCCTTTTCAGTCAGAAATTAAATCGACTCTTTATCTCGTTCGTCTTGATAACGATTCTAAAGTCTATACTTCCCATCCTGATTTTGATCCAGGAGAAACAAGCGGGACAGCTGTCAGTGACACAACCGGGACTTCCATTCCGAATGACGCCCAGATACAGTTGGCCGCCGGTGGAGGTGGAGGAGATTGGTGTGATCCTAATAAGTCGATTACGCAAGTCGACCTTCCCAAAAGCGGTGTGGCGAATGCTATTTCGGCAATTGAAGGAATAGTTTTTACCGGCACTGGGGAAAACGCTTCAGGCGTTTCTTTCGCAAAAGTTTCTCTGACTACAGATCAAGACCCACCTATTGTCACGCCGACACCTTATCCGACATTTGACGGTTATAAAACCAATGCCGTTTTTGGCGAGGTCGACTACGGATATCTGGCAACCGATAACAATGCCAAAGAGGTTGTAATCATGGATTTAAATCAATATTCTGATCCACCAACTAATTCCAAATTTTTAGAAGTTGGAACTATAAATTTACCTGGAAATATCAATGCCAATAGTATTTATGTATCCAACAACAAGGCATACGTAACTGCCAGCAACAGTAAGCTTTATATCTATGATGTTAGCAATCATTCGTCACCATCACTTTTAAATTCTGGTGGATTCAGCTTGGACGGTCAGGGGAAGAAGGTTCTTGTCACGGGTAATTATGCTTATGTAGCCACTACTTCGACAACCTACCAGTTTGAAATCATTGACATCTCAAACTCTTCTATTCCTGCCTTCGCAGGGAAACTAAATATTGGAACGGGTCAATCAGGCATAGACGTCTATGTGAATACAGTAATTTCAACACCGAATAAAGCCTACCTAGTTACAAATTACGTTTCAGGACAGAGTAACTTTTACGCCGTTGACATTTCAAATATCAACTCACCGACAATAAGCGGGCAAGGAAGTTATAACACAGATGGCATGTCACCCGCTGGTGTTACCGTAGTTACGGGAAATATAGGTATTATTGTTGGATCCGGCGGCATAAACCAATATCAAGTAGTTAGATTGGATACGATGACAAGCTGCGGTGGTTTGCAGTATTCCAGTGGTATTCGCGGCGTATCCTCTGTTTTACAGAATAATGGTTATGCCTATTCTTATATCATTACCGGTGATGCCGATGCCGAATTGAAGATTATTCTCGGAGGTGGACAAGGCGGTGGAAACTATGCTTCTTCCGGTACCTATACTTCAGCTGTTTTCGATGCCGGATTAAGTACCGCCTTCAATCGTTTTTCGGGAAATGTTTATATCCCTTCAGCAAATACTGTCCTGGAAATGCAAATAGCAGTTTCTGACACTGACTCTTCCTGTAGTACGGGTGACTATACTTATATAGGACCTGATCAGGATAATCCTACTGGTTCGAGATATATTTTAACCAACGGAGTTTTTAATGGAATAATTCCCTATAAAACAGTAAACCCATTTTATACCAATCCTGGCCGTTATTTTTGTTACAAACTGTATTTTGATACTACAGACAATAATGAATCACCAATTTTCCATGATTTAACACTTAACTATTCACCATGAAAATAAAAAAAGCCTTTACTTTAATTGAGCTAATTATTTTTATGGGAATTTTTTCCATATTGATTTTTATCCTTACTGATATTTTTATTAGTTCTCTAAAAACCAAGACTTCTTCAGAGTCGAGTGCCGCCATCAATCAGGACGCTAGATTTATTTTTGCCAAATTAACAAGTGATATTAACAATGCAAATTCTATTATTTCGCCTGATCTTGGAGTCAGTTCTTCGACACTTGATTTAATTCTCTACGGAATTCCCGAGACTATCCGTTTAAATAACAATAATATTGAATTGATAACAGGTGGTACGACCTATGTTTTGAATGGGATTAATTCCCGTATTACGAACTTAGCTTTTACAAGATTGGGCAACGACCTTGGAAAAAACACAATTAGGATAAATTTAACATTACAAAGCAGTGCTGTTGTCAATAAAAATCCTGAAATTATCAGTTTGGAAACAACAGTCGGACTAAGATGAAAAAAGCCCAAGCCTTGATTACATTGATAGTATTTATTGCCATAGCCATGGTCATAATCTCGGCAACCGTGACTATGATTGCAGTTAACAGCGAAGCCGCTTCGACTACTCAACAGTCCCTTTTGGTTAGGGAGGCAGCTGAAAACGGTATTGAGAATGCCCTACTTAGATTATTACGTGATCCGACCTATAGCGGTGAAACAATTCCTGATTCTGTTAATGCTTTTAATACGGTTGTTTCCGTAACAGGCGACGACTTAAATAAAACTATAGTTTCAACCGCCACCTCCAATAATTTTCAAAGAAAAATCAAAGCGAAAATCACTTATAATGATAATATATTGAAAGTTATTTTTTGGCAGGACATTTTATGAACCAATCAAGAAGATCAGCTGTACTTTGGCTTACACGTCAAGGTTTCCAGCTTTACATTAACGGGCAAAAAGCACTATTATCTTTCAATTTTTCTCCGGAGTCAGTGAAGTATTTTGACGTTGTTGAAGAAGAAAAGTTTCTAAATCAACTTGAACTTTTTATGACTCAAAATAGTCTTAATTTTCTTGATACATATTTTATTATTGCCAGCGAGGCTTTACTTGAAAAAGAATTTGTCAGTGGCCGCGATGACTTAGTAAATCAGTTTATAGAGGTTGTTCCTTATGAAATGGTATTTTCTAAAAAAAAAGTTATGCAAAAATCAGTCTTGGTTTCCTGTTTCAATGCGGTTTTCTACCAACTAATCAATACGGTTTGGGTGAAACACGGTTGTCAAATAAAATTAGTTTTACCATATTCATATGTCGGTCAGACAAAGTTTGATATACAAAGCGCGATTTTGATTTTAAAGAAAGCTGATTCCTTAAAAAATGAATCGATGGTAAGCGCTCAAGAAAATGAAGCGGGTGAACTGTTGGTAGTTGATAGCCAACCAAAAAACCAGGAAAAATCAACGTTGCCTATTATACTGCCGGTATTTCTTATTTTAATTTTGATTTTAGCCTTTATGATTTTTAACTCTCTTAAAACGCCTGCATTGAGACAACCCTTGACTTCACCAACACCAACAACAATCATAATTCCAACACCAACAAACTTTCCATCTTCAAATGTTTCACCTTCGATATCAGAGCCTCCCAATTCTTCAAAGTCTGCCTTCCCATTAATCGAACCAACCCTATAATATACTTATAGTAATTACCTCTTGTAATCAAATAGCAAATCATCTACTTTTATAATAATAGTTAAAATTTTAAATCTCAAATATGATAAATAGAAAAGGTTTTACTCTTATCGAGCTTTTGGTGGTCATAGGAATATTGGCTATCCTATTGGCTATTACATTAATTGCCATCAATCCTGCCCGACAGTTTGGTCAGGCAAATGATACAAGACAAAGATCTGATGTTTTGCAGATTCTTAATGGAATCCATCAATTTGTCGCCGAGAATAATGGTCAACTACCGGCAACTGTTGCTGGTTTAGCTGTTGATACGCCAACACTTTTAGCTAATACAACGGCTTTATCGCCACTTTGTGCTCAGTTGGTGACAAATTATTTACCGGCATTACCAGTGATCCCGACATTAAATACGCCTAATATCACTGATTGCGACGGACCAGCAGATGATGGAGTATGGGGAAGTACAGGTTATTCAATATCACGTGATGCTGCAGACAGAATCACAGTATCAGGAGGAAATGATGTAAATGGTGTTGCAATAACAGTAACAAGATAAGTAACTTTTCGTTAAATATAACCCCGCCGCAAGGCGGGGTTTTTTTGTGATATCATAAGATTATGAAACGGATTCTTCTTATTGAAGATGACCAGCTGATGGGAAAACTTTATTTTGACTTTTTGAATCAGGATAAAGAATACCAAGTAACTTTTGTTGAGGACGGTGAAGTTGCCTATACTAAAATTATCGAGGAAGACTGGGATCTAATTCTACTTGATACATTACTGCCAAAAATGAATGCCATTGATATCTTGGCTAAAATTAAAAAAAATCGCCCGGAAAAATTAAAACAGAAGATTGTGATTATCACTAATCTTGACGATTCTAGAATGTTAGCGGACCTCAAAGGATATAATTTTGAAATTCTCTTTAAAAGTCAGTTTAACCCTGAACAGTTTGTAGCGAAGATAAAGTCCTTTTTATAAATAAGTAGTTTCAGGGTAAGGAAAACCGTTATATTCGCGGCGTGAAGAAATATAAGCGCCAGCGGGTAAAATTACAAGCAACTCCCCTACGGAAACTTCCTTTGGAAGCTTAATATCTTTAAAAAAAACATCGTAGCTGTCACAGGTGGGACCTGTAATAGTATAATTAACATCAAAGTCTAATTTATTCTTTTTAGAAGGTAGGTAAAGATTAAACTTTATATCTTTGAAAATCTCGTAAAATCCTCCCATTATGGATGAGTCTATAAAAAGCCAGTTTCCACTTTTTCTTTTTAACTTTGCATAAACTCGTGTAAACATTGCCCCACAGTTGGCGACCAAAAAAGTACCTGGTTCGGCGATTATATTTACAGAGTAATTTTTGATTAATTTATTTAAAATTGGATTGATTGTAGATACTATTTGTTTTAAATGTTTTTCTTGGTCGACTAGGTGGGCAGGAAATCCACCTCCGAGGTTAAGAAACTTTATTTTTATGCCAGAGTCAATGGCGTTTTTAATAAGTTGAGAGGCTTCATCTACGGCTTTTTTCCAAGTTGAATTATTTGTGTTGTTCCAGCCGACAAGAAAAGTAATACCAACCGGGTTCAAATTTTTTCTTTTAGCCTCAATTAACAGTTTAATCCAGTCTTTTTTTGGAGCCCCGAATTTACTGTCGAGTTTCCAAATGGAACCCGAATTGCTAACGTCAATTCGTAAATAAACATTTGAATTTGGAGCGTTTTTGGCTATTTTTTTAAGCTCTTCAAAAGAATCAAATGCAAAATACCTAATTCCGTAGTTGTAAGCTGCTCTTATGTGACTGTCAATTTTTACAGGAGAGCTGAATAATATTTTTTTTGGATTAATAAAATTATTCTTGAGAATATTTAACTCCCCGAGCGAAGCGATTTCAAACCCGCTTCCCAAAGATTTTAAGACTTTGATTGTTCTTTCCTCATTATTTGCTTTGATTGCGTATCTAATTTCACATTTTCCGTTCGCAAGACTACTTTTAATCAGATGATAATTATCTTTAAGAATATTTAAATCAAAAACTATCTGAGGCGTCTTTATTTTTTTGTTAAAATTTTTATGAAAAAATTTATCAATAGTTGATTTAAGTCTTTTATCCATTTTAATTATTTAATGTTATGTTAAATTTTTTTAAAAAAAAGTCAGGTCGCCAAGACATTTTGGCAGCTCGTAAATTTTCTAGACCCATATCTTCTTCCATATTAAATAAAACACAACCTTTCTTTTTTAATGAATCGGCAGAATATTTATAAAGTGCTTCATGGACTCCGAAAAATAAAGGATTGGTTTTGGCGAAATGACCAAGAGCATATTTATTTCTTAATTTCTCATTAATAGAAAATGCGATGAGTTTGTTTTTGTCGAAAATTCCAAGACAGATAAATTCTAGTTTATCGGCTAAATCAAAGAGGTTTTTTATTGCTTTAAATTCATTTATAGTTTCCTTAGAACTTTTATTTTTATTCAAAGCCCAATTTTTGAAAAATATTAAGATCATAGAATGGACTGTTTTGTCTTTTAAATCAAGTAATCTTACCTGATGGTTTTGATAGGTTCGGCAGAATTTACTAAAGCGCCACCTTTTCTTTTCCAAATCGTGCCCTTTCAAAGAACTTAATTTATCAACAGAAAATACGTAGTCAAAATTATCCCGGCTTTCTTTGATAACAATTCGGTTCGTTTTTTGGTTTTTTGCAAATATTTCCGGAATATATTTAAGTAAGGAGTTATCTTTTTTTGTTTTTGTTAACTTTAATAATGTTAAGGATGTTTCCTCAAATTTGTTGCCCCCATAAAAAGAATAATACGGTTTTAAATCCAAGGCGTCAGTAAATCGGACGATAAGATTTCCATTTAAAAGCGAAAGTTTAAGATCTTTTTTTGTATTATAGCTCCAAAGAACGCTAAAATTGAAGTCGCTGTAAGGAAGGTTTTTTTTGGTTATTTTATTTATTTCATTCAGGTCTTTAAAATCTATTTTCTTAAAAAGAGGATATTTAGGTATCATATTTTAAAATACTTGACTCACCCTAAGAAATAATTATAGAATAGATTTATGGCAAAAAAAGAGAAAGATTTTTTTGGGGCAAGGATTACATTGTATTTATTTATTTTTATTTTTTTTTGGTGGTCATATCTTCAAATTTTCAAGACTGATGATTTTAGTGTACAAAATCAAATTTTCGGAGGAACTTATTGGTTGCTGGCTTTATGTGGTGGTTTAAGCGGTTTATACATTTCTCGTAAATGGGGTGGATTAGGTAGCGTTATGGGAAAGGCAATCACATTTCTTTCCTTTGGATTATTGGGTCAGGTTTTTGGTCAGGTTTCTTATTCGCTTTATACCTTCTTTTTTAAAGTAGAAATTCCTTACCCTTCTTTTGGTGACATCGGTTTTATCAGCAGTCTTATTTTTTATATCATTGGCCTTTTATATTTAGCAAAAGCAACAGGAGCGATACTAAGCTTAAAAAACGTTTCCAAAATTTTCCTGGCACTTTTGATTCCACTCGTAATGTTGACTCTTTCTTATTTCCTATTTTTGAAAGGCTACGAATTTGATTGGACAAATCCGTTAAAAGTAATTTTGGATTTCGGGTATCCCTTGGGGGAAACAATCTATATTTCTTTGGCATTGCTCATTTTTATTCTTTCCAGGGGAATACTGGGAGGCATCATGAAGTCAAAGATAGTTTTAATCCTTTTTGCTTTTTTTATCTACTTTTTAGCAGACTACAGCTTCCTTTATTTTAGCTATTATGGCAGTCTTCACCCGGCTGGTTGGAACGACATAGTCTATGCTTTTGCCTATTATTTTATGTCGATTAGTTTGTTTGAGCTTTTAAATGTTTATTATGAAATCAAGAAACTGCAATGAATAGCGTATTCAGTCAATTAATCATGAAGATAATCGGTGAACAGGAAAATATAATCGGTCCTTTGGCTGTCGAACAGGCTAAAAAAATCAAAGGTTTGAAGATCGACTGGCTTGAGAGGAAAATTGTCATAACCGGAGACGAAAAGAAAATTGTCAAAAACCTGATAAGTCAGTACGAAAAAATCTTTGGCCAGGCTTCGGTTGAAGTCTGTCTCGGAGTGATCAATTCGATGAAGATTGACCTCGCTACGTGATAATATATTTATATGGCCGATAATACAGTCAAAAGCAAGGACGATGAACTGGCTCATATTAACGAGGAAATGTATAAGAAAAACCTCGAACTAAACGAGCGCAACAAAATGCTCGCCCTTCTTAGAAAAATAGACCATATTATTCTCGGTTCCTTAACAAAAGTAGATCAAATCGCCGATCAGGTGACGCATGAGATTATCAAAAGCTCAAAAATAAGGTCAATCTTCATTTATTTTATGGATCACAAAAATAACGTTCTTTATCCGCTTTCTATAGCTTTCAGTGAAGAACCTCCGACTGTCAGCGATGATGTCCTCCATATTTATTACAATGAAAAGATTTCCTTAAATGAAGAAAGCCATCCTTTGATTGAATCTATAAGGAGCAAAAAGATAATTAACGAAAAAAAAATGAGTCGATTATTTAGTCAGTTAGACAGTGATGAGGTTGATAAAATTCAAAGGCAAATAAATATAAAAGAGTACTTAATATACCCTTTTTTTATTCGAAAAGAATCCGCTGGAGCAATAGTTTTTGGTTTGGGAGAGGCTGAATTTACCTTTGAATACTGGAAAGACTTTATATTTAGGCTTCCCGAGGTAATAAGTATTGCCATAAATAACGCTATTCTGTATCAACAGATTGAAGAGTCAAATGACAAGCTAAGGGAACTTGATAAGTTAAAAGATGAGTTCGTCTCTGTAGCTTCGCATGAACTTCGTACACCAATAACAGCAATAAAAAATTACCTTTGGTTGGCAATGAGCAAAGGCAAAATATCCGATGAAGAAACTAAAAATTATTTGAATATTGGTTATAGTTCTTCGGAGAGATTATTAAATCTTGTTGAGGACATGTTAACGGTTTCCAGGATCGAAGGTAAACGATTAGTTTTACAAATGGAGTCAGTCAATCTTAATGACCTTGTCAAGTCTGTTTTTGACGAATTTTCAGTCAACGCCACTGAACGAAAAATAAAGCTGAAAATGGATTTGGGTGAAAAAATCCGTTTTACAAAAGGTGATAAAGAAAAACTTAGAGAGGTCATCCAAAATATCTTAGGGAATGCAATCAAGTTTACATCTGATCAAGGGGAAGTGAACATTATAGTTTCCGAAAAAGGCAGTTTTCAAACAATTGAAGTATTTAATACAGGTTCTTTTATAGATCCTGACGACAAGAACAAACTATTTGAAAAATTCAGAAGAATCGAAACCAAACAAAGCGACAAGGCGCCAGTTAAAGGAACAGGATTGGGTTTATATATTTCCAAGCAGCTGATAGAATTGCACAATGGAAGGATTGACGTAATGTCGGAAAAAAACGAAGGCACAGCATTTATTATTTCCCTTCCCAAAGCAGAAGTAAATGAAAAGTAATGTAGAAAATTTAAGGCCTAAATTACTGAAAGATTATATCGGCCAAGAAAATGTCGTTAAAACTCTAAAGCTTTTTATAGACGCGGTTATAAAAAGAGGCAAACCTTCAGAACACATTCTTTTTTATGGTCCGCCAGGAATAGGAAAGACTACTTTGGCTTACATTGTTGCCAATGAACTAAAAGGTGATATAAAGGTCACCTCAGGTGCTACTATCACCAAGACGGGCGATCTGGCAGCAATTTTGACCAATCTAAAAGACAACGACGTCTTATTTATAGATGAGATTCACCGCCTTCCAAAACCGGTTGAAGAGATGCTCTATCCTGTAATGGAAGAGTATTCACTGGACATTATTATTGGAAAGGGTCCATCAGCCCGGACAGTCAGGCTACCTGTGCCAAGAATTTCCATAATCGGCGCGACGACTAAACTAGCCCTTTTGTCCGCACCTCTCCGGGATCGCTTCGGTTTATTATTAAGAGTTGATTACTATACGAATCCGGAAATAGAGGAAATTATCGTCAGGTCGTCAAAAATTCTGGAAATGCCCATCACAAAAGAAGCTGCCAAGCAGATTGCCATGCGATCCCGTCGTACTCCCCGACTCGCTAACAGGATTCTTAAAAGAGCTCGTGACATTCTCGAGGTCGACAAACACATTCAAGTTGACGAAAAACTCTTGGAGAAACTTTTTAGTCTTCTTGAGATAGACGAAGCCGGCTTGATAGATATTGATATGTCTTATCTTAAAATCCTAGGTGAAAAGTTTAATAATCAGCCTGTTGGAGTGGAGACAATTGCCTCTGCTCTGTCTGAAGACGTGCGAACAGTCGAGGAGTTTATTGAACCTTACCTTTTACAGATAGGTTTTATCAAAAAAACCTCGAGAGGAAGATCTTTGACTTCAAAAGCTCTAGCGCATTTGAAAATAAATAAATTGGTACAAAAGAGCCTTCTTTAAAAGTTTTCTATTTTTTTTCATACTGTTTCATCCACTCAATATATCTGTCAAGACTCTGAAAAGATCCAGTTATCCTGTTATAAACCATTGGACCTGGTTTATGATGTGGTACGCTTTCGTCTCTTAAAAGCACGGGACCTTTTTCAGCGATGGAAATAATTTTTTTTTGGGTTTCTTCTTCTCTCTTTTTTATACGCTTTTCCCTCTTTTCGGCGGTTTTTTTTGCTAATCTGGCAGCTTTTTTAAACGCCGGTGCTTCTTGAGGGTTTTCGGCAAAAAGAACTGCATTTTGTTCTTTGGTTTGTTTTGCTGCTTTACCTAACTGCCATAGACCCCAAACAGCTGGAACTGCGCAAGCTAATGATAAAGCAGTTAGTTTAACTTCCGGCGGACTGACCAATAAGGCACAAGTTCCGATTATTACTGTCCACATAACTGTTTTGGCTTGCCAAGTCATTCCGTTCTTTTTTGGAGAATTTTCTTCAGACATGAGTTATTATACTATAAGTCTTAATAAAAATCTGTAAGAAAGAAGTACAGAAGAAAGTTTTTAAGTTTATAAAGCCATATTAACTGTATAATTGAATCAAATATGTTCATAGATGAGGCGGAAATAAAAGTGAAAGGCGGCCACGGCGGATCAGGTAGAGTGGCTTTTTTTAGAAATAGAAGAGGAGCTTCTGGCGGTAATGGAGGAAATGGGGGCGATGTTTGGGTAATGGCCACTTCAAATGTCACTCATCTTAAAGCATTTGTCGAAGTAAATAAATTTATAGGGGAAAATGGAGAACAAGGCGGACAAAACAAAAGATCAGGTTTGAACGGAAAGGAGCTAATTCTTAAGGTACCGATTGGAACAACAATTATTGATGTTTCGACAAAAGAAGAAGCAACTATAAGTGAAGATGGCTCGAGGGTATTGCTTTGCCGGGGCGGAGCCGGAGGACAAGGAAATGTTGCTTTTAAATCTTCTACTAATCGGACTCCCAAATACGCTGAGCCAGGAGAAGAGGGTGAAGAAAGGAAAATTAAACTGATTTTGAAACTAATCGCTAACTTCGGCTTAATTGGACTTCCCAATGCGGGAAAGAGTAGTTTGCTTAATAAACTGACTGCCGCCAATGTCAGGACAGCCAACTATCCATTCACCACTCTTGAACCAAACCTCGGTGTTTATGAAGGAAAGATCATAGCAGACGTTCCTGGTTTAATTGAAGGAGCATCTATTGGGCGCGGTCTGGGAATAAAGTTCTTAAAACATATTGAAAAGGTAGATTTAATACTCCACTGTATATCAGTTGAGTCAAAAGACATTTTAGGCGATTACAACACTGTTATTAATGAACTAAAAAGCTATAACGAAAAACTTTTACAGAAAAAATCAATAATATTGTTGACAAAAATTGATTTGGTCGGTGAAAAGGAAATAAAAAAGAAGGGTGATGAACTTAGAACTCTTAAAACCCGTATTTTGGAGATCTCAATTTACAATGAAAACTCCCTCAAACAATTAAAATCCATAATCTCAAAAGTGTGAGGCTTGACAGAATCGAAAGCCGAAGGCTCCCCTTCGGGGCTGTCATTAAGTGAGCTCAGGCAGAATCGAACTGCCATCTAATCCTTAGAAGGGATTTATTCTATCCGTTGAACTATGAGCTCTGGAGCCCACTGTCAGATTTGAACTGACGACCTGCTGTTTACAAAACAGCTGCTCTACCGCTGAGCTAAGTGGGCAACTCAAAGTGCCGCGGGAGCGACTCGAACGCTCACGATCTATTCGATCACAGGATTTTAAGTCCTGCGTGTATACCATTCCACCACCGCGGCTTCTTATAATTTTGATACCCTTATTGTTAAGTTGCTTTCTTGTATACTCCCGCCTGAGGCGGGATGAACTGTCTGTAATCACGACTTTTGTCGTGAACAGACAGATAACACTTCCACCACCGCGGCGATTATTATTAATATTATACCAATAAGAGCCTTAGTTAACGAGGTTTAAAGATCTCGTATGAAACTATTCCAGTTGCAAAGCAAGTTACGATGGCTCCGGCAATAATTCCTAAGACTATATTTCTCCTTTTCTCAAATTCCATAGCGGTTTTATAACGTAGGTTTTTCTTTTCAATAATACCTCCGACAGGAGATCTAAGTTTTTCGTAGTTAATCCTTGGTCTATTTTCTGGATCGTTTGCCATTTGAGTATTATAACAGAAAATGCTATACTATAGGGTATGAGTGAACGTGGAAGCAAAGCCTGTTTCGCCTGCACTGCCTATACCGGAAATCAATCAGAACTTTATAGATTGGTAGGGGGAGATCTGACATTTGAAAAACTGGTAGAACTAGCTAACTATGCTAGTACTATGGCAAGGACAATCTCAACTGTAAGCGCAGATGGAAAACCTTTATGTGCGTTAAAACTAAAAGTCAAGGACCGTTTCCCAGATGAAATACCTGAAGAGACGAAGTGTGACAAACAAAGTGATACGACATATAGGGCTTGCTCAGTGCCAAGAAATCTCGCTTTATATAAGAAATGGCTCGCCGAAGGATAATTTGTGGTCCTAAGGATTCGGAATTAAGATAGTATCTTCCGGACTTATAATATTTTTATTTGTTATATAATAACTTTGAGATGGTCATAGAAGCCCAAAGTGTAAATAGATTAAAAACTTCAGGATATTTATCCCACGCTCATAATAATTTAAACAAGCTAAAAAAACTTGGTTTTCATATTAAAAGAGCACTTATTTCAATTCCAACTCGACCAGATCAAGTAAACAATGTAGCGGATCAATTATCTTTGATTCTCGGAGCAAAAATGAAATCAGATGTGCCACATTATTTTATAACATTAATACATCCCTCAAGTAATGGTAAACCAGCATATATCGCGAGGATGATTACCAGTATAGAACGAGATGGGTTTGATTCTATCGTTAGAGAATATGGAGTTTCGAGTTCTATATACTTTTTTGATTATCCTCCTTATTGTTATTATCGAGAACCAAAAGATAATGACGAACCAAGCCGTCTCTTTATGGGAGCAATTAATAGATTGAAAACCGTCGGAGAAATTCATGAACAAAACGTTGCAATAATGGCAGGTATTGGTAGAAGTGACACAAAGCTAAGTCACGGCGCCGATGTTATCAGTTTAGCTAGAATTGCATTATCATTGGTAGACTGGGGATCAAATGCTCCTGACAAACCTCTTTTTATTCTTTCAACTACTCGATTGACAAATGAAAACTTAGCAAATCCTATTCCGCAAGCCTACTTATTAAACCGATTATTTGAAAAATTAAAAATGAGACCTGAATGGCTTGGAGTATCTGTTGTAAGAGCAGGTTCAGTTAGAACTCACCCGACAGGTGCAGTTATTGTTCGGATACTTCCTCAAGAGTATGATGAAAAAATAAGAACTGTTATGACAGAATTTAACTTAGCCGTAGGTAAAATGCGAAAATTAAATAAGATTTAGTGATCCCGAGGGGATTCGAACCCCTGATTCTCTGGCTGAAAACCAGATGTCCTAGGCCGCTAGACGACGGGACCTTCGGAAAATATTATACAACAAAATACAAGAAAAACCTACCCACTAAACCAATCAGATAGGTTTTTCTTTTAAAGAATACGAGATATCTCCTAATTTTTACTCAACCTTCTAATTTCTTTTTCAGTTCCTCCAATAGCTCTCTAGCAACGTCCTTGCCACCTAGACCGAAAGCTAAACCTCCGGCTAATGCCAACATAACAACTATTCCTGTAAAAAGAATTCTTACTAGGTCTTGGGCTACTCCAAGCTGATTAAGAACGACTAGAACCGTAAAAAATGAGATCGCCCATTTTGTGAATACGGCTAAACCGCTTGCTGAAGAAGCTCCCATTGTTTTGACACTATGGCGAACCAGGTCGGCTCCCAAATTCGCAGCCAAGAAACCCACGAAAGCAATGACAACGGCAACGATAACGTTTGGCAGATAAAAAAGGAACTGATTTAAGACTTCAGTGGCTCTTGAAAGACCCCAAACTTCGAGGGTAGGAATCAAAAAGACTATTATGAGCATCCATTTAAAAATTTCCGTTAAAACCTCTACCCATATTTTCAACTGTCCTTTACCCAAGAGTTTGGTTTTCTGGAAAAGATTATCCAGTTTTAAAAAGGAGAAGACAGTCAATATTAAGTGTTTGACTATGCTTCCGATTAAAAATCCAACCAACAATATTAAAAAGCCACCGATTAGATTAGGTAAAAATGACCCTAAGCTTTTAAAAAAGTCTACTAACACAAGATTTACTAAATCGACCATAATATTTTTTTCACCTCCTTACTCAAGATCGTCATAAAATTTTAAACTATCTTTCTCTTTATCTAAAACTAATGATATCACTCCTAACTTTAGTTTATAGTCTTTGTAGTTCGATTTCAACAAAAAATAATTAGCAGTCTTTTTCAAGCGAAAAATTTTAGTTTTATTGACAGCTTCATATGGATAACCTTTGTTTAGAGAGGTTCTGGTTTTAACTTCAATAAAATAGACTGTTCTATCTTTTTTTGCAATCAAGTCAATCTCGCCTTGTCTGGAGCGGAAGTTTGTTTTCAGGATAGTAAATCCATTGTCCTTTAAGAAAAGAAGGGCTTTTTGTTCACCTAGTTTACCGATATTCTTTTGGTAAAAACTCATTTTTTAGCAATCGTTTTTGTTCTGTATAACTTATTTCTCAGTTCCTGATCAGATAAATTTCTGATGAAATAAGCTTTGGCTTTTTGGTATGAAGATTTTTTTAAAGACAGCATTTCAGCAATATAGGGCGATGACAAGGGAATGATTCTTTCTACTCCAATTCCTGTCTTAGTGAGTTTTCTGACAGTTATCATCCTGTTAGCGATTGAGTCCCCTTTAATTTTTATCAAAATTCCTTTGAAGACCTGGATTCTTTCTTTATCCCCTTCTTTAATTTTATAATGGATCGAAAGGGTATCTCCAACCTTAAATTTCTTATCTTTATATATCATTGAGTTAGCCATAGAATTTTATATTTTAACAGTTAACGCCCTTTTTTACAAGCTTCTAAGAAAGCGACAAAGATGGGGTGCGGATTAAGCGGGCGGCTTTTATATTCCGGGTGACCCTGAGTTCCTAAATAAAATGGATGAACTTTTTGGTCGAGTTCAATAATTTCACAAAGTCCTTCTTCTTTGGAAATTGCACTTATTATTAATCCTTTTTTTTCAAAAAATTCTTTATATTTATTGTTAAATTCCCATCGATGTCTGTGTCTTTCTGAAGTATCGGTTGTTTTATAGATTTGATGAGCCATGGTTCCTTTTTTGACTGTAGCTTCCCAACCTCCTAAACGCATAGTACCACCGTAAGCTCGTTTATCCATATATTTAGCTTGGTGAGGCATCATTTGGATTACAGGATGAGATGTTTTAACGTCATTTTCAGCCGTGTTAGCATCTTTCCAACCGAGTATGTCACGAGCAAAAGAAACAACTGCAAGTTGCATTCCGTAGCAAAGACCAAGATAAGGAATTTTCTTATCTCTTGAATAACCTGCCGCAGCTATCATACCCTCAGCGCCTCTTTCTCCCCAGCCAATTGGTACAATTAGACCGTCGGGGTTGCCAATTATACCTGTTCCCTCTTTTTCTACTTTTTCTGCGTTGATCCAGTGTGTTTTCAAATCAATGCCGGTTCTCCAAGCGGCGTGGTCTAAAGCGTCAAACAAAGCGGCGTAGGAATCTCTTAACTGATAGTCGCCTGTACCGAAATATTTACCGACTATAGCCAGGTTAATGGTTTTTAGCTTTTTTTTATTGACTGAATCGACAAATTTTTTCCACTCCGAAAGATCAGATTTGCGGACAGATAGATGAAGTTTTGTTAAAATTTTATCACCAAGCTGTTGTTCTTCAAGAACCATTGGCACTTCATAAGGATTTTCTAAATCTGGGTTGGAAATGATATTCTCTGATTGGACGTTACAAAAAAGGGCAAAACGATCCCGACGTCTTTTATCAATATACTTCTCGCTTCGCGCGACGATGAAATCGGGTTGGATCCCCATTGAATTCAAAGTTTTTACAGAAAGTTGGGTCGGTTTTGTTTTCGGTTCACCGAGATGTTTTGGTGTCGGAACGTAGGAAACGTGGACATGTATGACGTCTTCGGGTTGCTTCAGCGTTAAGAGCCGAGAGGCTTCGTAATAGAAAACATTTTGGTACTCACCTGCTGTTCCTCCCAATTCTATGACTACTATGTCAGCTTTTTTACTCCTTCCAAGGTCGTTTATTCGTTTAATTATTTCACTTGTAACGTGAGGAATGGCTTCGACATCCTCGCCGTCATATTCAAAACGCCTCTCCTTTTCTATAACTGTTTTATAAATCTGGCCCATGGTGACGAAATTATCCTTACCCATTTCTTCGTTCAAAAATTTTTCATAAGTGCCTATATCCATATCAGCTTCAGTACCGTCTTCACACAAAAATGGATCGCCGTGTTCGATCGGGTTAATTGTACCCGCGTCAATATTTAGGTAATTTTCAAATTTAAGAGGGACTACTTTGTAACCCGCTTGCTTAAGTAGAAGGGAGATGGAAGCAGCTGTAATACCCTTGCCAATTCCGGAAATCACACCACCAGAAATAAATATATATTTCATATTATTTAAACATTTGCCGTTCCTGCTATTGTCCAACTAGAAAAATCGCACTTAGGGTAATTGGAACAACCATAAAATCTTTTCTTATTCTTACTATATCTTACCACAATTTCCCCACCGTCTTTGGGGCATTTTTTACCTTTTACTGTCTTAAGAATAGATTTTGTGTACTTACATTTTGGATAGTTGGAACAAGCAATAAACTTACCAAAACGAGAAAATCGGCTGATAAGATTTCCACCGTCCAATGGACAGATTCCTTCAACTTTATTTTCTATTTCAATCAATGAAGTATCTTTTTTACTTGTTTCTAAAGTGTTCTTAAACGGCTGGTAAAACTCGTTCAAAACGTTTATGAAGTTTTTTTCGTCGTTGGCAATCTTGTCTAAATCATCTTCCATTCCTGCTGTGAAATTCAAGTCAAAAAGGACAGGAAAAGAAGAAGAAAGATAGTCGCAAATAGTCGAACCGAGATTGGTCGGAGCAAAATAACGGCCGTCTTTTTCAACATAGTTTTTCATCTGGATCAATGAAATGATTGGTGCGTAAGTCGATGGTCTACCGATTCCTTTTTCCTCGAGAATTCTAATGAGTGAAGCTTCGTTAAATCGAGGAGGTGGCTTTGTTTGCAAAGCTTCACTCTCAACTGTTTTCAAAGTTAATGCCTGATTAAGAATGACATTAGGTTTGGTATTATTGGCTTGGACAAACTTGGGATTGAGAAGCTTAAAAAAACCGTCAAAAAGAACCTGTTCAACCTCACTGACGAATAGATATTTCTTGGCTCCAGTTATATTTATCTTTATCATCTTAATTTCCGCTTCCTTCATCTGACAGGCGACGGCTCGGTTGAATATCAGGCCGTAGAGACGGCGGTGGTTAATTGTCACCTTTTCCGTGGTTTTGATATTTGGGGCGAGTTTAGTAGGACGAATCGCTTCATGGGCTTCTTGGGCCATTTTAGACCTGGTTTTAAATCCCCGTGGTTTTTCGAGAGAATATTTTTCACCGTATGTGGCTGTTATATAATCTTTAGCCTTGAAAACAAATGACGAGGAAAGATTAAAAGAATCTGTTCTATGATAAGTAATCAAACCTCTTTCATATAAGCCTTGGGCAAGACTCATTGTCATTTTTGACGAGAAACCAAATTTATAAAAAGCATCCTGTTGCAGAAGCGAAGTAGTAAAAGGAGGGGGTGGGAAACGGTTTTGAATCGTTTCTTCAATATTCGTGACGCTGTAATTATCTGTCTCTAAATCCGACTTAACCGTATCGACGTTATCTTTGTTGATGGTAGTTTTGGTAAAGGTGTAATTGCCGCTAAAAAGTTCCAAAGTGGTTTTTTGTTCATAGGGCAGGTCATTTTTAGATATAAGTTTCGCTTTGATATTATCGAAATTTCCGTAAATTTGATAATAATCTTCTATCTTGAAATTTTTAATTTCTTTTTCCCTCTCGACAATTAATCTTAAAGCTACAGTTTGGACGCGTCCGGCGGAAAGCCAATTTTTTCCTGTTTTTTTCCAAAGAAGAGGCGAAAGTTCATAACCGACTATCCGGTCGAGAATTCTTCTCGATTGCTGGCCTTTAACAAGACTCAATCTAAGAGTTGAGGGGTGTTCAAGAGCTTCTTTAAGAGCAGACGAAGTGATTTCATGAAAAACTATTCTTTTTAAATCTGGATCGAGTATTTTTATTTCCGGCCACTCTTCTTTTATTTTTCCGAGAAGAAAAGCGGCATGATAGGCAATAGATTCACCTTCTCGATCAGGATCTGTTGCCAAAATAATCTCTTTGTTTTCCGAAGCAAGCTTTTTTAACTTTTCGACGACTTTTTCTTTATTTTTTATAATGGCGTAGTCTGGTTTAAACGATTTTTTGTAATCTATTGAGGTTTTATTACCAGGAAGATCTCTAATATGACCCATTGTTGCATAGACAAAGTATTTTTTCGGGTCTAAAATACGGTTAAATGTTCTTGCTTTGGTCGGAGATTCAACAATTATTAAAGACATATTCGTTTATTATACACATTAAACCATCGAGCGAGGCGCTTTTCTCTTTTTAAGAAGTTTTGTATCAATGATAGCGCGGCGCATCATAGCAAGAGCTTCGCTTCTTTGTTTTTCGTCTTTCGCCTCAGACAATATTTTCCTTGCCTCATCCAGTGCCTTTTCAGTCAAACCCTTGTCTATTTCAGACTGACCATAAGCTTTTGAAACGAGAATCATGACGGTTTCACCGTCGGTTTCTATATAACCGCCGCCGATTGACAAATAGTTCTCTGCCTCTCCTTTTATTATCTTAATAATTCCCTCCACAAGAAGAGAAAAAAGATTTTCATGATGGGAAAGAATTGTAATTTCTCCTTCTGACGAAGGGACAGAAACAGAATTAACTTCTTCGTCTAAAACTACCTTTCTAGGTGTAATGATTTTCAGATGAAGCATATTTATTTAACTTCTTCAATATTACCGACCATATAAAAAGAGGTTTCGCTCTTTGAATCATGTTTACCGTCAAGAATTTCCCTGAAACCTTTGACTGTTTCCTCTATGGTTACATATTTTCCAGGTCGGCCTGTAAATGGCTCGGCAACGAACATTGGTTGAGTAAAGAATCTTTGAATTTTTCTGGCACGTGAGACAACTTGTTTATCAGTTTCAGACAGTTCTTCCATGCCTAAAATGGCAATTATGTCTTGAAGATCCTTATATCTCTGCAAAGTTTTTAAAACATCTCTAGCTGTTTGATAGTGAAGCTCATTAACCACATCAGGATCCAGAGCCCGAGAAGTTGATGTCAAAGGATCGATAGCTGGATAGAGAGCCTGTTCAGCCAATGATCTTTCCAAGGTAATAGAGGCATCAAGGTGCGCAAAGGTCGCCACAGGTGCCGGGTCAGTATAGTCGTCAGCCGGTACATAAACGGCCTGAATTGATGTAATTGAGCCTTTGTTTGTCGAAGTAATTCTTTCCTGAAGTGCTGACATTTCAGACGACAAAGTTGGTTGATATCCTACAGCCGAAGGAATTCTTCCCAGTAAAGCGGAAACTTCGCCACCTGCCTGGGCAAAACGGAAGATATTATCAATAAAAAGTAAGACTTCCATATTTTTCTTGTCTCGGAAATATTCTGCCATTGTCACCCCTGTCAGAGCGACTCTCAAACGATTACCAGGGGGTTCATTCATCTGCCCGAAAACCAAACTCGTGCTTCCGATGACTTTTGTTTCTTTCATTTCCGTATAAAGGTCATTTCCTTCTCTTGTTCTTTCTCCGACTCCGGCAAAGACAGAAACTCCGTGGTGTTTTTTGGCAACGTTGTGAATCATTTCCTGGATAAGTACTGTTTTCCCGACTCCGGCGCCACCGAAAATAGCGACTTTTCCTCCTTTAATAAAAGGAGCAATTAGATCAATAACCTTAATACCGGTCTCAAAGACTTCTTCTTTTACTGATTGGTGAGTTAAAGGTGGGGCTTGGTTGTGGATAGAGGCATAATCTTTAGTTTTAACTTCTCCTAAATCGTCCACAGGTTCGCCCAAAACATTGAAAACTCTGCCCTGGGTTTTTTCGCCGACTGGAACTTTAATTGGCTCTCCTGTATTTTTCACTTTCATACCGCGCTGTAATCCGTAAACGTCACCCATTGCCACGGTTCTTACCCTTCCCTGGCTTAAAATCGCTTCAACTTCAAGAACCAGTCTTTTTTCCTTTGTTTCGATTATTAAGGCGTCATAAACTTTAGGAGTATCTTTTTCATTAAATTCAACATCGACAACAACACCGCGGACAGCAATTATTTTTCCTTCATCCATATTTATTTAAATTTTCAATTTTTAATTTCCTTCTACTGAGGTTTTTGCGCTTACCATATCCAAAAGTTCATTGGTGATATTTGCTTGTCTAATTTTATTTCTTAACATTGTCAAATTATAGATAACATCAGTGGCATTGTCTGTCGCGTTTTTCATGGCTATCATGCGCGATGAATGCTCGCTGGCTTCCGATTCAATAATGGCATTTTTTATTGATTCCTGAACATAACTTCTTAAAAGCTGATCTATGATAATATCTGGCGATGGTTCAATTAAGTATTCAACTTGTTTAGTTTTTATATTCGTTTCTTCCTTATTCAAATCTATTTTTACGGGTAAGATTTTGACCATAACAGGTTCAATCTTTAAAATAGAAATGAACTTGTTGTAAAACAGTATGATTTCCTTGTATTCTTGTTTGAGAAACTTTTCAAGGACAAAGTTAAAAACTGCTGAAATATTATTTAGAGGATTGACAGAAGAAAAATCAGCGGTTATATTTCCTCCAGCCCTTCCCAAAAAAGTCGCTTTTTTTCCTAAGATGACCATGTCCGTCTTTTTAAAATCAATGTTTTTAGAAATAAATCGGAAAAGGTTCATGTTGAATCCACCGCAAAGTCCTTTGTTAGAAGCAATTACGATTCCCAATTTCTTCGTATTTAAACTATCGTTATTTACCAGTAGCGGAGAATATTTTTCACTTACTTTAGGCATAACTCTATAAATTATTTTTTTCAATTCCTCGTCATAAGGCCGACCTTCTAAAGCTGCTGTTTGGGCTTTTTTCATCTTGATAGCAGATATCATCTGCATTGCTTTAGTAATTTTTTTTACGTTAGTGACAGATTTAATTTTTTTCCTAGTTTGTCTTAGATTCATATATTTACCGATTCTATAAATTTCTTCAGTTCTTTTTCGTCTTCATCACTTAACAATTTTGTTTTTTCAATTCTGGCTGACCATTTTTTGCCTTTGATTTTCACCATATCCAAAAGCTTTTCTTCAAATTCAGATATTTTTTCGTTATCTATCTGGTCTAAATAACCATTAGTGGCAGCCCAAATTATGGCAATCTGCTGTGACAAAGTAAGAGGAAGACCTTTTTTTTGCTTTAAAACCTGAGTAACTTTTGATCCTCGATTTAACAATTTTTTCGTTTCCTCGTCAAGCTCACCTTCGAACTGGGAAAAAGCTGCTAAAGCATTATACTGAGCTAGATCCAATTTCAATCTACCTGCTACTTTTTTCATTGCTTTGGTTTGGGCGGTTCCTCCGACACGAGAAACAGACAGCCCGACGTTGATGGCTGGCCTGATTCCGGCATTAAATAAGTCTGTTTCAAGGAAAATTTGACCATCTGTAATAGAAATAACGTTTGTAGGAATATAAGTAGAAAGATCTCCTTCCAAAGTTTCTATTACAGGCAAGGCTGTAATTGAGCCTCCTCCATTTTTTTCATTTAAGCGGCAGGATCTCTCAAGAAGTCTTGAATGAAGGTAAAAAACATCTCCTGGATAAGCTTCACGACCTGCTGGGCGACGTAAAATCAAAGATATCTGTCTATAAGCCCAAGCATGTTTAGTTAAATCGTCATAGATGACTAAAACGTCTTTTCCTTTGTCCATAAAATATTCAGCAATGGCAGTGGCCGAATAAGGGGCAAGATATTGCATCGAAGCTGGGTCTGAAGCAAAAGCGCTAACAACAACAGTGTAGTCTATAGCTCCACGCGTTTTTAACAGGTGGACAAGAGAAGCAATCTTTGAAGTCTTTTGTCCGATAGCACAGTAGATACAGATCATGTTTTCATTTTTTTGGTTCAAAATCGTATCGATTGCTAATGTAGTTTTTCCTGTACCACGATCTCCTATTATTAATTCTCGTTGTCCCCGACCGATTGGAATAAGGGCATCAATTGATTTAATTCCAGTCTGAACAGGCTGATTGACCTGTTGTCTTTTTACAACTCCAGCAGCTATTTTTTCAATAGGATAACGTTTATCAGATTTTATTTTTCCACTACCGTCTATTGGATTTCCTAAAGCATCAACTACCCTTCCCAGAATAGATTCTGAAACAGGAACAGACAAAGTAATCGAGAGAGCTCGAGCCTGATCTCCTGCTTTAATACCAAGGTAGTCTCCTAGAACTATCGTTCCCACTTCATCTTCTGTCAGATCAATGACATAACCAACAACACCGTTTTTGAATTCGATCAGCTCTCCATAAGAAACATTATCTAGACCCTGTAAAATAACTACTCCATCTTTTACTTCACTGACTATTCCTAGCTCCTCAGTCTTTATTTTAACTTGGGACCTTGACAGCTCCTTTTCGATTGTTTTAATATACTCGTCAATCACTTTCATAAACTATTTTTTTTAAATTTGATAATGTTCCTTTCAAGGAAAGATCGATCATCTTCGAACCTTTCTTCACTACTACTCCGGCAAGGAGAGACGGATCTACGAAATAATCCACATCCTGCCAGTCAAAAGCTTTGAGTTTTTTTTTGATTAAGGTCTTATCATCGTCATTCAACTTACCAGCACTAAAGACCTTGATCTTTTGCTCTTCTTTCTTTACCCTTTCGGATAAATATTTTTTTAGCTCTTCTTTTAGATGTGGTTTTATTTTCACGTCTTTTAATTTAAATTCTTAAGTATTCTTTGGGTAATCCTTTTTTGAGTCTCTTCGTCTAAAGAATCTTTCAATCCTTTATTGACAATATCGAAACTTAGTTCAGCGACCTTTTTTTTGACTTCTTTATAAAGATCTTCCTTTTCTTCGTTAAGCTGCCCTCTCATTTTTTCTTTGATCTCTTCGGCCTCTTTTTTGGCTTCATCAAGAAGAGTTTCTCTTAGGTCTTGACTGTTTTTCTTCGTTTCTTCGATTATATCTTTCATTTCTTTCTGGGCCTGAGCTTTCATTTTCTGTTCTTTTACTTTGAGATCTTCTTCGATTTTCTTGGCACTTTCCAGCAGTCTTTGTTTCTCTCTTTCTTTATCATGTTCATCCTCTAAAAAAGAATTAAAAGGTTTGGCAATAAACTTTTTAACAATTATAAAAAACAGAACAAAGTTGATTGCTTGAGCAATCATGATTTTAAAATCAATTCCTAGATTTTCCATATTATGTAAATTTCAAAATTAAAGCTACAACCAAAGCATAAATAGCGACTGCCTCGGCGAAAGCGATTGATAAAATCATCGCTGTTCTAACTGACGATTCGGCCTCTGGATTTCTTCCCAAAGCTTCCATAGCTTTGCTACCGATCATTCCAATTCCAATTGCCGGTCCTAAAGCACCAACGGCCATGGTCAAAGCGATTGATAAAGATTTTGCTGCATCTGCGTCCATAAATTATTTTTCACCTCCCTTCTCTTGGGACAAAACCTATTGGTTTTTTCCCAACGATTTTCCTAAATTGTATCGCAGCTATTCACATTTTATTAGCACGCTGCGATGAATTTTTAATCTAATTTTAAACTAACTAATAATTTTAGTGGTGTTTCGCTATTGCTCCACTAATAAATACTGCTGTTAACATACTGAAAACCAAAGCTTGGATAAAACCGACAAACACTTCAAGTATTATAAACGGAAAAGAAGCCAAGACAGGGACCAAAAAAGCAACAATAGTCAATAATACCTCTCCGGCAAAGATATTTCCAAAAAGTCGGAAAGAAAAAGACAGTACTTTCGAAAACTCAGAAATAATTTCGAGGATACCTAAAAAAAAGTTAATAGGATTTGTCAAATTGACGAATTTTTTCAAATAACCCTTAAATCCTAAAAATTTTATTCCGAACGCTTGAATCATTACAACAGAAGCGAGAGCCAAAACAAAGGTAGTATTTAGGTCGGCATTACCGCCTCTAAAAAGCGGAATGAATATTTCCTCGCCGTGTTCTTGAACTTTTATAAGAACGCTACCAATGCCAGGAAGAAGTCCAAACCAGTTTTGCAGGATGATAAACATGAAAAATGAAAAAAGAAGCGGAAAAAAATACTTTGTTTTTTCTCCCAGAACAGATTCAAATAACGAATAGATTGCTTTAATAATAAACTGAAAAAAATAGTAAAATTTTGATTTTATCTCTGATTTTGATTCTTTGTTGTATTTTAAGGCAAGAAGAAAAAAAAGCAAGACTACGATTACTGATAAAAATAGTGAGTTAGTAATAGGGAAGTTCAGAATGTGAAAAACTGTCTC
Source organism: Candidatus Roizmanbacteria bacterium (assembly GCA_016215445.1). Lineage (GTDB taxonomy): Bacteria > Patescibacteriota > Microgenomatia > UBA1406 > GWC2-37-13 > GWC2-37-13. The sequence goes on along the minus strand of JACRJL010000003.1, from coordinate 568,051 downwards.
CGGCTTGATGCTAATTTTGGGCATTTGCCTATTTTATCAATCGAAATAAATTATAAAGGGCGCCTGCTGCGCCTACGAAAACTCCTAATTTGACAAAGGTACCTGTTTTGAAATTCTTATCTAAATATAAACCTAAAAGAACTCCAAAAAGTAAAGGAGTTACTAAATAATAACCAATATTTGTATAATTTGCAAGGTCAAAATACTTTGATTTACTGTTTTTAAAAAGTTTTTTTTTGTTTTTTAGACTATTACTCGGAGTCAAATTAAGATTTTTGTCGAAAGTAAAATACTTTTTTATCATGATGACTGACTTGAATTAATACTTTCCAAGTCGACAGCGTTTTCCATAATGACGTTCATCCTTCCCTCTCTATCATTAATCTTGCCTTTAAACATAATGATTTTGTTTATCAATAATATTGTTTTAAGTTTCGCAAATGACTTTGGAAACACTACCACTTCTATATTGCCTGTTTCGTCGAAAACCTGAATGACTGCCATCTCATGATTGTCCTTTCTAGTCTTGAGGGCTTTTTTTCCACTGACTATCCCAGCAAGAATTACTGTTTTATCAACGTCGGTTTGATCAATATCGCCGATTTTCTTTGTTGTTTTCTTTTCGATAATGTTTTTAAATTTTGACAAGGGGTTTTTTCCAATCAAGAAGCCTATCACGTCTCTTTCCATCGAAAATAACTCCTCTTCTGTAAATTCAGGAATTATCTTTAGGTTATCTGGCTTGGATTTTACTGAAGTAATGTCTTCGAAAAGATCAAATTGGCCTTTTTCGACTTTGCTCTTAAACGACTGGGCATCGGAAACAAGATTTGGATAGTGAGTCAGTAAGGTGGCTTTATTTCCAAACATTTGAAAAGAACCGGCTTTAACCAAACTTTCCACGGTTTTTTTATTGACACGCCTTAGATCTACTCTGGCGAGAAAATCCCTAAAACTTAAGAAATTTCCTGCTTTTCTTGCCTCTATGATAGCTTCTATTGCCGATTCTCCAACATTTTTGATTGCGGACAACCCAAATCTGATAGACCCGGCTTCTATAAGAAAGTTGTGTTCTGATTTATTTATATCAGGTGGGAGAACGACTATATTCATTCGTCGACATTCCTCTATCGCTTGGGACATTTTTATTTCCCTCATCGGGCCGGCCATACCCTGAAGCTCGGCTGTAAGTAAAGCTGTCATAAATTCAACTGGATAGTTAGCTTTTATATAGGCTGTCCAGTAGGCAATAAGGGCATAAGATGCCGAATGTGGTTTGTTAAAACCATAGGCGGCAAACTTTTCCATAAAGTTCCAGATGTTCTCCACCATGGTCTTTTTATAACCCTTTTTAAAGCAGCCCTGGAAAAATTTTTCTCGCTCCTTTTTCATCAAGTCTTTCTTTTTCTTACCCATTGCCATTCTTAGATTGTCGGCCTCGGACATTGTGTATCCGGCTAACTTGTTGGCGATTTCCATCACCTGTTCCTGATATACGAGTACTCCATAGGTTTCCTCGAGAATAGATTTCAGATCTTGATGAGCATATTTGACTTTTTTTGAGTTTTTTTTACCTTCTAAAAATAAGGGAATAAGGTCCATTGGACCAGGCCTGTATAAAGCGACCATAGCGGAAATGTCGGAAATTTTATTAGGTTTTAGATCCTTGGCAAGTCGCTTCATGCCTCCGGATTCAAGTTGGAAAATTCCAACGGTGTTTCCTTGGGCTATTAGTTCATAAGCCCGTTTGTCATCCAAAGGTACCTGGTGAATGTCAATTTTTTTTCCAGTTATTCTGCTGACATATTTTAAGGCTTCTTCAATAATAGTCAGATTTCTCAAACCAAGAAAATCTACTTTAAGTAGACCAACTGCTTTTTGGTTGGAAACAGCATTCAGATCAAGACAGTACATGTCATACTGGGTGATAATCTTGCCTTCCTTTGAGTCTCTTTGTAAAGGAACATATTCTGTCATAGGTTTGTCGGAAATAACGACGCCGGCGGCGTGGACAGATGAATGACGAGGTAAACCTTCAATCCTACGAGCAACGTCGAGGACTTTTTTGACTTCGGGTTCAGTTTGGTAAGCAAACTTAAGCTGAGCTGACTCTTCAAGCGCTGCGGATATAGTCATAGCAAAACCTTGTTTTCCAAAAGGAATCATTTTAGCAATTCTGTCACCTTGGCTGTAGGATAGTCCTAAAGCGCGTGCCACGTCACGAGCAGCCAGACGGGCTTCCATACGTCCGAACGTAATTATCTGAGCCACTTTATCCTCTCCGTATTTTTTAGTGACATAATTTAACACTTCGTCGCGCCTTATATCGGCAAAATCAATGTCAATATCAGGGGGAGTGGGTCTTTCCGGGTTTAAAAAACGTTCAAACGGTAGATTATAGTCTATCGGATTGATGTCGGTAATTCCCAGTATATAAGCTACCAAACTACCGGCGACTGAACCTCTGCCCGGTCCAACTGCCACGCCTTGTTTTTTCGCCCAATTGACAAAGTCCTGCACGATCAAAAAATAAGTGGAATAGCCTTTTGATGTGATAATTTTAAGTTCATAGTCGATTCTTTTTTCGACCATTTTTTGGTCGTAGGAAGCAACTCGACCGATCCTAGATTTAACCAATTCTCCTAAATAAGAATTAACTGATTCGTCTTTCGGTGTTTTAAAGTCTGGCAAAATCCATTTCCCCAAAGGGATTTCCAACTGGCATTTTTCCGCAATTTTCACCGTATTCTCAACGGCTTCGGGTAAATCGATGAACAACCCTTTCATTTCTGCAATTGATTTAAAATAATAGTCTGGAATATCAATCATCGACATCGGACGGTTTTTCTCAACGATCGTATGTTGGGTTTGAATGCAAAGCAAAATCTCCTGTGCGTATGCATCCTCTTCGTCTAGATAATGAACATCATTTGTGGCAACAAGGGGAACTCCAAACTTTCTGGAAAGTTTGATTAGTTGAATATTAACTTTATCCAAATCAGGTGAATTAGGATGCCTTTGGATCTCAAGATAAAAATCGTCTTTGAAAATCGATAGATACTTCTGTAGGATTATTTCCGCTTGGTTTGTTTGATTCTCCCTTAGCAAACTGGAAATTTCTCCGTTGAGACAGCCGGAAAGGACGATTAAGCCTTCATGGTACTTTTCCAGTAGTTCAAAATCGATTCGGGGTTTATAATAATAGCCTTCCAAATGAGCGGCGGTAACCAGTTTAATAAGATTTTTATAACCGGTGAGATTTTTACTCAAAAGAGTCAAATGATATTGGTCGCGATCGACACCGTTTTTTTTGTCTAAACGGGAATTTTTTGCTTTATAGGCTTCGACTCCTATAATTGGTTTGATACCCGACTCGATTGCCTTTGTATAAAATTTGAACGCTCCATACAAAGCGCCGTGGTCAGTAATAGCGACGGCTGGCATGTTTAACTGTTTGGCTTTTTCAATAACATCATCTATACGGCACATTCCATCTAAGAGAGAGTAACCGGTGTGAAGATGCAAATGGACGAAACTCATATTCTTAAGTATACCTTTTAATTATCGTTTCTTTGGCTTTATTTTCAAAATAATTATCCAATTTTGCCAGTTTTATCTTCTTCCCGTATTTTCTTTCTAAAGCTTTTTCAATAAGCCAATCTGCCAATTCCGGATTTTTAGGAAGGATGGGTCCGTGTAAATATGTACCGATGGCGTTTTTAAAAATAAAACCCTCTTGACCATCTTCTCCGTTATTTCCAAATCCTTTTAATACCTTGGCAAAAATTAAGTTTCTATCGTTGACGTACGTTCGGCCTCCATGATTTTCAAAACCTACCAATTTTACACCAGGTAAGATATAAGATTCGACAATTAAATTGCCTATACAACGAGGAAAGTTAAGACCAGGGCTTTTTGTATAAAGATCGAAGATACCTAATCCTTTAATTCTGGTTTCATCAGCAGCCAAATAATAATTTCCAAGAAATTGATATGCTCCGCAGACGTTTAAAGATGGAGTCCCAGCAAAGATAGCTTTTTCCAAATAGCCGCCTTTATTTTTCTGGAGATCTTGGTTAACTATTTCCTGTTGTTTGTCTTGGGCGCCTCCCATAAATAGAAGGTCCATCTGCAAAATTGACTCTCCTGGTTCCAAGAGAGAGATCTTGTGTATTTTCGTTTCAATTCGCCGTTTTTGAGACCGAAAGTTGAGAGTAATGATGTTACCTCTGTCCCCATATGTACTCATTAAATCAGGATAGAGCCAACCAATATTCAAATTCATAATAATTTCCTTCCTACAAGAATTTTCCTAACTTCCAACATCGCCGAATAGGTTGTTAAAACAAATAATTTTTCCTTAGCATCTAGTCGACTGATAGAGCTTTCCACTGCCATTTTTAGGTTTTCAATCGGGATAAGATTTTTTTTGGCACTTTCGTATTCTAGTCTTAAAACCATATCATAGAGTCTGTCACCTGAAACAAAGACGCTTTTTGCTTTTTCCAATATTGGTCTAAAATCAACGTCCCAAATCCAAGAAACGTCTTGACCATCAGGAATTCTGTCATTTAGCGAAATTAGAAAATTGGCTTTTTGACCCTTGAGAATATTAATGACTGTTTTAATAGATTGATTAAAACCAGCTGGATTTTTTGACAGAAGAAGGAAAACTTTTCGCTTTTTATAAATGATTTCTTCCTGTCGTCCAAAAGATGGTTGAAAATCCTTCATCAGCTGATTAAATCTTTGCGCTTTTACCTTAAAAAGTTTTTTGATAAATAAGTAGACCGAATTCGTATTATAAATGTTGTATAACCCTTCCAATGGATAGTTAATCATATCTTCAGCAAAATCATTAACACTCGACCGAGTGAATCCGCATTTTTTGCAAATAAAATCGCCTAGATGAGCATAAGAGATTGATTTATAATCAAGAAGAGAAAAACAGGAAGGGCAGTAGTTGAAATCTACGTCGTGAGGAATTTTTTTTATTTTCATCAAATCGTTTTTTACACCAAAAAACTCTTTTTTTTGACGAAGATTCTTCCCTATGAAATAAAGCTGGGGATCATCTCCATTTAGTATTATAAGAGTCTCTTTGGGTAAAGCTTTTAAACAGTTTTGCCACTTTAAAGCAATTGTGTTGACTTCACCATAACGATCTAGCTGATCTCGGAAAAGATTTAAGATGAAAACGACTCTTGGAGTTACTTTTTTTAATAAAAGAGGAAGAGTGAATTCGTCACTTTCCAATACTGCGTAATCATAGTCCAGCCAACCAGCAAGATTTGAGTTTTTAAGAAACGCTGAGGCAATTCCGTTAATAAGATTAGCTCCTTCGCTATTGGAAAAGACTTTATATCCTAATTTATTTAAAGCGTGCTTAATAAGAGAAGTCGTAGTAGTTTTTCCATTTGTGCCGGCGACAACAATGATCTTAAGGTCTTTGTTTAAATCGATGATTTTTTCGATTATTTCCGGATCTATCCTCAAAGTCATGTGGCCAGGCCAAGTAGAACCTGAACCAAGTCTAAAAACTCGGCTGAAAAATAAAACCATTTTAGATAGGAAGATAAGGAAAATCATATAGTTAAAATTACATGCTTCTTAATATTTTAATTCTTTCTTCAATCGGCGGATGGGTCGAGAAAAGATTGACAAACCAAGAAGAGCGGGATTTTTTACCCAAAGGATTGGCAATAAAAAGATGGGCGGTAGAAGGCGAAGCTCTTCTAAGCGGTGGATAAGAGGAAATTTTTTCCAGTGCGGAAACCAAACCATCAGGATTTCTGGTGATTAGTACCCCCGATGCATCGGCAAGGAATTCTCTCCGCCTTGAAATAGCCAGTTGAATCAAGGTAGCGACGATTGGCGTAATAATCAAAGCAACGATAAAAAAAATCGCAAAAATAGGGCTTCTATTCCGGTTATCGTTGTCGTCGGACCTTCCCCACCATAGACTTCTCATAATCCAATCAGAGGCAATCGCCAAGGTTCCGACAAGTACGGCAACTACAGATGAAATTAGAATATCGTGGTTTTTTACGTGGGAAAGTTCGTGAGATATGACACCTTCTATATCTGAACGGTCTAGTTTTTGTAGAAGACCCGTTGTCGCACAAACTACGGCATGTTTAGGGTCTCGGCCTGTTGCAAAAGCATTGGGTGAAACGTCATCAATTACATAAAGTTTGGGCATTGGCAAACCGGCTGCCAAGGCTAAATTCTCAGTCGTTGTATAAAAATCAAAGAATTCTTTTTTTGACGCAGGTCTTGCCCCTGATGTAAAAAGTACTATTTTATCCGAATAAAAGTAACTACCTACAGAAGAAATAATTGATAAAAACAAACCTAAAATAATATAGCTGTTACCCGAATGGAAATACTGACCGATTAAGTAAAAAAAACCGCTAAATAAGATAATAAATAGAAAAAAAATAAAAAAGGTTTTGCCTTTATTTTGAGAAATTTGCGAATAGACTGTCATTTTACTCGAATTTTACGTTAATCTTTTTTCTTTCTTCTTCTGTCGCGGCAAAAAATTCAAAAGCGCTAAAACCAAACATATTGGCAATCATATTCGATGGAAACACCTGTACCTTTGTATTAAAATCCAATACGTTAGCATTGTAAAACTGTCTCGAATAAGCGACTTTATCTTCCGTGTCCTCAAGCTGTCTTTGCAGATCCTGGAAATTCTCACTGGCTTTGAGTTCAGGATAAGCTTCTGCAACAGCAAATAAGGACTTCAACGCCCCGCTTAACATATCATTAGCCTTAGCTTTTTCTTCGAGGTTTCCAGCTTTCAACAATGAAGACCTGGCTTTGGTAACCTCGGTGAAGACGCTTTTTTCATGTTTAGCATAACCCTTAACTGTTTCCACTAAATTAGGAATCAAATCTGCGCGTCTTTTGAGTTGGACATCGATTCCTGAGAGTGCTTCCTTAATTCTCGTTTTCAAGACAACAAAGCCGTTATACTGTGCTATTAAATAAAGAACTAAAACGATTAAAATTCCTATTATGAAAATCATAGATTTTTCTATTTATAATTGCTAATAAAAATATTATACAATAAATCTGTAACAATGAAAACATATTGGCAAAAAATAAAAGACATTGTCGGCCCGGCAGAGATTTCGGATTTTGACAAAATAGGTCAAAAAGAAACCAGAACTTGTTTTGAGAAATTTATCACTCAACACAGCAAAAAAACCACATTACTCTTGGACGCTGGTTGCAATACTGGAGTCGAAGCTGTCAGACTCTATAAGGCTGGATTTAAGGGAAAGTATTTTGGAGTTGACAGCAATAGTAAAGCAGTTAAATTTGCCAAGAAGAATCTCAAAGGTAATACGAATTGTCAATTTTTTATAGAAGATCTTTCCAAGCTTAATTTTAAAAAGGATACTTTTGACATAATTTTAATAAAAGACGTTCTAGAACACGAGCAGTACTATGTAAAGATTCTTACAGAACTGGCAAGAGTAACAAAAAAATATTTAATACTTTCTATGTTTATTAAACCGTCTTTTTTTCTCGGCGACAAAATCAAATTACACCCAGACGGCTACTATCTAAACCGATATAATCAAGGGAAACTATTCCGTTTTATGGCAAAACACCACTTCAAAAAACCAACTAAAATTTTCGAAGACTGGCAAGACGTTGTTCTTGTCTTCGAGAAAATGTTATAATTCATTCATGAATATTCTCCATCTGGCTTTTCAAGTAGGGCTTTCTAAAAAACTCAAAAGAACCGGTTGGGTAATGAATTCTATCAAAGAACCGGAAAGCGTCGCGGAACACGGTTTCCGAGTCACAGTTCTGGCAATGACATTGGCCTCTTATCTAGGTGTGAATCAAGAGAAATTAATTAAGATGGCGATTATCCATGATCTGGGTGAAACTGCTACAGGTGATTTAGTAGTTGAAAGAGGAAGCAAATTAGATAAAGATAAAAGGAAAAAGAAAGAAAAAATCGAAAAGGAAGCTATCAGACAAATTCTTTTCGGTTACGAAGAAGACTATGCGAAATTATTCCAAGAAATGATCGAAAGAAAGTCTCCCGAAGCCGCCGTTTTTTGGGAGATCGATAAATTGGAAATGGCTATACAAGCTTATGAATATGAAAAAGAACAAGGTAAAGATTTAACAGAATTTTTTGATAATGCCGGAGCTTATATAAAACATGATCATTTAAGAAAAGCCTTCGAAGATCTGCTAAAAATGCGCAAGGTTTAACAAAGTTGTAAATTTATTCAGCTGAAGGAGCGAGCGTTTTATAGGCTTAAATTCCTTCAACAATAATAGTCAACTTTACCTAAATTCAAGAGTTAAGGGCAACATTTATTTTGAGTTTTGAATCACTTTTACCTGGCAAAGTTCCTGCAAACCGTGAATTCCTCGTTCACGACCGATTCCTGAGTTTTTATATCCACCAAATGGATCGCATGCTAAAAAGTTAGCTTCATAATTGAGAGTTATTGATCCGGCATCTATTTTTGAAGCGACCCGTTCAGCCCTTTTGATATCTTCCGACATTACTCTTGCTCCTAAACCATAATCTGTATCATTGGCTAAATCTATTGCTTCCCTTTCAGTTTTAAAGGTTATTATGGGGAAAATAGGACCGAAAACTTCTTCATGCCATACTTTCATATCAGGAGTAATATGTGACAATAAAGTTGGAGGAAAAAATGCCCCTTTTAAATCCTTTGATAACTTGGTTTGAGCAACTATTTCAGCACCTTTATCCAAAGCATCCTGCAACTGGCTTTTTATAACTATTTGTTGATGTTTGTTTATCAGACTACCTAAGTCTGATTTGGTATCTAATGGATTTCCGACTTTTTGTCTTTCTACTATTTTCCTGAGAGCCAGTGTTAGTTTATCTACAACCTTTTCGTGTACGATCAAGCGCTTTAATGCACTACATACTTGTCCGCAATGTCTGAAACGGCCTCCGAATATTACGAGCGCAGCTTTTTCAATATCAATATCGTCAAAAACTACACATGGGTTAGACCCGCCCATTTCAAGCACAACTTTTATAAATTTATCCGCTGCGGTTTTATATAGTGATTTACCAACTTCGGTACTTCCTGTAAACCAAATAAGATCGATGTCACTTTCAGTCAATTTTTTTCCAACATCTCCTGCGCCATAAACCTCAGAAAAAACACCCGTGGGTAAACTATGGTTGAGTATTATTTTTTCTATTAATTTTCCTACAAGCACGCATTCTTTGGAAATTTTAAATACTACTGGGTTTCCAGCAATTAAATTCGGGAAAATTCCCCAAATTGACATTCCAAAAGGAAAATTCCAAGGGGCGATGCTAGCGGCAACTCCGTAAGGTTCGTATACTATACGGTGAAAGGATGTTTCATCGTCAAGTGTAACAGTATCCTTCAGAGCTCTTGGTCCGTTATCCAAAAACCATGTTAGTTCTTCTATATATCTTACTACTTCCGATTTACTCTCAGAAATCACTTTCCCTGTTTCTTTACTGATAAGATTGGCGATTTCTTCGGTGCGATCCTTAAATTCATCACGAATCGGTTCTAACAGTTCTATGCGACCTTTAACTCCTAGTTCTTTCCAAAATGTCTTAGCTTGATTTGCCTGCATGACTTTATCGGCAATTTCTTTATCAGTTGATATATCAACTTCCCCAACTATTGAATAATTTTCTGCAGGATTCGTGGATACTAATTTAGTCATGTTCTTATTTTGCTCAAAAAAATATTTTATCCTATCGATTTTAGAAGTTTCATGAATAATTTGCGGAGCCAAGGGGACTCGAACCCCCAACCCCTTCCGTGACAGGGAAGTGCTCTAGCCAATTGAGCTATGACTCCTTTATATCCTATTTTTCAAGAAACCCCTACCAAAACCCGTTTTAAAATATCTTTCTCTTTCCTCTGCTTTATCTTTAGTTAAACATGCCTCATAATAGATAAGCTTCAGCGGTCTCCTACCTTTTGTTGCTGTAACTCTTCCTTGGTCATGAAACTTTATCCTAGTTTTCAAATCGCTAGTCGACCCAACGTAAAGTTTATCATCTTTTATGCTTTTTAAAACATAAGTATAAAACATATTACATTGCTCGCCGTCCAACTAAAGTAGGACTGGCGAGCCCGTCAGTCGTGACGAACTCTCGACGACGGGAGCTATGACTCCTTATTTCTTACAGTCTATTTTAGCAATTTTATATATTATTTACAATAATGGGTGAAAACAGAATCTCGCCCTCGTTTAGTTTAAAAGCTACCTATTCTATATTTACCAGTTCTTCAAGTGAACCACGTTCACAAAATTGCGCTTACGAGATCGAATTAGACGAAGGAGGAACAAAAAGATTTGTTTGCATCGCATTACTACATAAGGGACTGTTCGGCTTATTCAAACATTATGGTCCGTGTCAGGCATTAGAACAGCACTGCGCATCTTTAATCCCTAAAAAAGAACCTATTTTGGAACCCACAACGGTCGAATCTAAACCAGTAATACACGATCAACTTTTACCGATAGAAAAACAATGGTTTATAAGAAACCACATTAAGTTGAAATAATTATCTTCTCTAATATATAATAGCGTCACAATGCCAAAAAAATCTAATATTAACTATCAACAACTTTTTTTCGACATTCTTGAAAAGAAATATTTCAATCTATCTTTGGGGATTATTGTCGCTTATCTAATATCATCAATCAGCTATAAACTTTTACTGAAAAATGTCCACTTGAATTTGGTTTTTCCGACAATTAGTTTTAAAAAAAACATAGAAAAACCACCTGTAAAAAAAGAGGTTGTTAAAACATATATTATTCAGCAAGGTGACGACCTATGGCGAATTGGCGAAAAATTTTACGGATCAGGTTTTAATTCTTATGATATCTCTTTGGCAAATAAGATCGTTGATCCTTCACTTCTGGTAGCTGGCCAAAAAATAATTATTCCCAAAGTTACGCCAAGAGAACCGACTGTCGGTGAAATTTCTGCCGCGTCTACTTCGCAAGTTACCTATACAGAAGGAAAATACGTCGTTCAACCAGGAGATTCTCTTTCTTTGATTGCTCAGAAAGTCTACGGTGATCTCTATGCTTGGCCAAGACTTCTACAGGCTAATGGATTTCTTAATCCCGATAGAATTGAAGTCGGAATGGTTTTGACTATTCCGCGCTAATTAAATTAGAAAACTTCTGTTTTAGCTTCTCCAACTTCGGATTAATAACTATCTGACAATAGGGTTCTTCTTTATTTCTGTTGTAATAGTTTTTATGGTAGTCTTCGGCTTTAAAGAACTTGACCAAGGGTCTGATTTCTGTCACTATCTGACCTTCGTATTGGCCGGATTCTTTCAGTTTTTTTAGAGAATCCTCTGCTTCCAACTTTTGAGCATTTGAAGTATATAAAATGACAGACCTATATTGAGTTCCCACATCATTGCCCTGTCTGTTTAAGGAAGTAGGATTGTGGACTTGCCAGAAAGCGTCGAGCAAATCGTTATAGGAAATAATGTCCGGGTTAAATTCAATTTGAATGACTTCGGCGTGTCCTGTATCTTTTTCAACGACTTCATAATAACTTGGGTTTTCTATTTTGCCTCCTGAATAACCTGGTGTAACTTTTAAAACGCCCTTTAACCTTTGAAAGACAGCTTCTGTACACCAAAAACAACCACCTCCAAGTACTGCCGTCTCAACTTTTTTCATTTTTCTGGATAAACTTTAAAGAGATTGAATTGACACAATGACGTGTGTTTTTCGAAGTATATTTCTCACCAGTAAAAACATGGCCAAGGTGGCCTCCGCAGGCATTACAGACAATTTCTGTTCTCAATCCGTCGCTGTCCGGAATTTTTTTCACCGCTCCAGGTAGCTCTTGATCAAAACTTGGCCAACCACAGCCTGAGTGGAATTTTGCCGTCGATTGGTAAAGAGGATTGTTACACTGACGACAAACATATACGCCTTCCTTAAAAAAATCGTCGTACTCGCCAGTAAATGGAGTCTCTGTTGCTTTATGAAGAATCACATCACTTTCTTCGGGCGTTAATTTATTTAACTTCATAAACTAATACTAATTCTATATTAGAAATATTTCAAGATCAATCAACTTAAACTATCAAGATATAATATAGTAAAATATTGATTATAGCGGGATTAGTTAAGCGGCCTAATGCTACCTTCCCAAGGTAGAGAAACGGGTTCAACTCCCGTATCCCGCTCTGATATGCCGATGTAGCTCAATGGCAGAGCAGCTGTATCGTAAACAGCAGGTTATCGGTTCAAGTCCGATCATCGGCTCATGAGAAAGTCACCGATATTTCAAAGAACAACCTTATCTAAAACTATAGTCATTTTCATTGTCCTTCTATTGACGACAATTATTTTAGTCTCCACTGTCGGTCTAAAAATTCTCCTCAACTATTCTGTCTTTATAGCTAACTTCTTTTCCAAGAATAAGCCTTCTTCATTGAATAAAACAGTTGACGTTTATGGATTAATTAGTATAGACAATATCCCCACCGCTACTAATAGCGCTACTTTTATTATTAGTGGCTCTGTCGTAAATTATGAAAAAATACAGTTTTTTATCAATAGTGAAAAAGTCAAAGAAATTGATTCTCTTTCCAACGATTCTTTTTCCGAAGAAATAGGCGATCTGACAGAAGGGGAAAATAGGGTTTACATAAAAGTATTGAGTAAGGACGGTAAAAACAGCAAAAAAACCGACGTTTATACGGTCTTTTTCAAAAAAGAAAAACCAAAACTCGAAATTTCCGAGCCAAAAGACGGAGATAAAACTTCAAAATCAGAAATTAATATAATCGGATCAACTGATAAAGAAGTTTTTGTTAAAGTGAACGGCTTGCCTATTACGGTCGACGCCAATGGTAATTTCCAATCCAATTTGAGATTGAAAGAAGGAGAAAACATCATCGAGATTCTTGCTACAGATCAAGCAGAAAATATAGAGACTAAAACTTTAAAAATTACTTATCAGAAAGAAGAGTAAAAAGTAAAAATAATACGAAAGGATGAAGGAATACATTATCGAAAAGTGATGCTATTCCGACAAAAACTAAAATCTGCCTTTTTGAGATATTGTTTTTCCAAATTAAACTCAGAAGACTTATTAGTCCAATGAAACCCATCAATCCAGAACTAACTAATATTGTAAGGTAACTTGAACTAAAGGCTCCTCCGGCATTTGATTTTGGAATCTGCCTCACATATCTTAAACGATTATAACCGTAACCGAGGATTGGTTTTTTGATAAAAAGATTTAAACCCTCCTTGTAATCCTCGAGCCTTGAGGATATAGAAAAAGTTCTAAAAAGATTAACTCCCTCACCGCTCGGTTTAGGAGCGATAAAAATTAAAGTTAAACCAACCAGTAAATAAAGAATAAATTTCTTAAAATCTTTATTTATAAAAAATATGTAAAAGAAAGAAATACCCAAAGCTAAATAGATACTTCTTGAAAAACTTAAAATCGTAAAAATCAAATAAGTTATTTTTATGATTGGTTTTCCGTTATATAAAAAAAGCATTCCAAAAAATGTTCCAGCAACTGCTGTATCAAAAAAAACGCCAAAAGTCCTATATAAATGAGGATCCCAACCCAGATAAAATAAATTGCGTAGATCTGGATATAAAAAATATTGCGTAATTGTAGAAGCGACTGTTAATATCACTATTGTCCAGAAGGCTTTTTTTAAAGCGATTTTTGCTATTAGATCTTTTCTTATCCAATAAGCCAAATAGGCCCAATAAGTCCCATATAAGCAAAGCCTCAATAAATAAAGCAAACCAACGACGTTAACAAAAATAGGATAATTTGCCATTCCATTAAAAAGCGAAATCAGAAGGATTCCTAAAAAAACAAAAAAAGGATTATATTTCTTTTGGAATTCAATTAATGGGTGAAAACGATATTTAAAAAATAATCCTAATATAAAAATCGCCAAAAAAGCTTCATACAAGTAAAAATTGATTTGATTGTTAAAAAGCGAAACTCTGCCTAGCTGTCCAAGAGAAAACGAGAAAGCAAGAAAGTAAAAAATAATACTCACAGATTTTGTAATTGATAAAGCTTTGACCTGACCAGAAACGAGTGAAAACTCATCATAAAGGCGTAGGTAAACCCTTGTACGCCATCGAGGAAACCAAAATTTATTAGATAGTTAAAGATAAACTTTAATGCCGGAACAAATATTATTTCTAAAATGTTAACTTTTATGTTCAAACGATTAAGTTCTTCTGCCCTTAAAGACGAATAATAATTTATATCTTTTATGAATTCTTTAAGATTAGGATGAGGGTAATGATTAATAAATCCATTTAATTGACCGGTTTTTTTTGCCGTATGGAAAACTTCGTGGACATTACCCAGCCACTGGCCTGAATTCTTTCGGATAAGTCTAATAAATCCTAGCTGTCTTATTTGTTTGAGCTCACCGTACTTCAGCTCTTTGCCCCAAAAAAAATCGCGCCTTTTTAAATAGAAAGCTTCTTTATCAACTTGAAGATGTTCAAGAATTTCATTTCTCAATTCTTTTGTGACTTCTTCGTCGGCATCAATAAACAAGACCCAATCGCTGTTCGCTTTAGAGATTCCAAAGTTTCTCTGTCCTGCAAAATCTCCGTTAAGTTTTCTTTGAATGACTTTAAAAACGGGTCGGTCATGACCGACCCCTACATCTATTTTCTGAATAATCTCTAACGTTTTATCGTCAGAATAATCGTCGACAATTATTACCTCGTCCACGAAATCCAATGATTTAAGGCACCTTTCGATGTTTTTATCTTCGTTTTTGGTTAAGATAACTGCCGATAGCTTCATATTCTTAGTACAATTTTACCAATTTTTCAACGTAATTCTTCCAGTTGAATTCTTTTCTTAATTTATTGACAATCTGTAAATTGAGAGGCCTGATGTTTTTCATCTGATTTATGAAACCCTTTAAATTATGGGCAGTTTGAACGTACGGTTTAAACTCCGGAATTATGGCCGATTCTAAACCAATAACCGGAGTTCCCTGGGAAAGTGCCTCGAGGACCGGTAGATTGAAGCTTTCATAATACGAAGCGGTCAACAAAGCGGAAGCGCCTTGGTAAAGTCGTATCAACTTAGACCTGGCAACATTTTCGGTCGCCATAATCAGTTTATACCTCTTAAACTTCTCCAATTTTTTTATTTCCCCAAACGCTTTTTTCAAGAGCTCAATATTTTTTATCGGATGATCCATACCGACATAGAGAAAATAATCTTTGAGGGTGTTGCGTTTAACGTGTAACGTATGAGGTGCCATATCAAATGGTATCCCAAAGGGAATTACTTTTACTTTATTTTTTTTTGAATACTTGATAGCAATAGATTCTAATTCTTTTTTCACTTTAAGCGATGAGACGATAATAGTGTCAGACTTGAAAATCATTTCATCCAATTGATTTCTAAGACGAATATTATCTCTCAATGAATAGTTTTTAGGAAAAAAATAGTAGGAGAAACCGTGACAAAAAGTGACAATTTTTCCGGAAACATAAAGAGGAACCGCCTGATTTAAAGCAAGAAAAACATCTTTTTTTTCTTTCAATTCTTCCAAGCTCAATCTGATTTTTGACCAGGCAAAACGCGGTTTTAATTTATCTAAAGTGTAAATAACGTAGTGGTTTGATTTATCAAACCTTGTCAAGGCTTTTATTAAATTTTCCGAAAAAACATAGTTGCCATATCTCTCCCCTTTTTTTGCTCCCAGTCCCCCACCGTCAACGGAAATTTTCATTGATTGCTTTTCTTAAAATTATAAAAGATACTAACACGTTGATAGTTTCGCCGATCAAACTCACATACGCCGATGCAAAATAACTGTAAAGCGGGATAAAAATCAAATTACCCACCGTATTAAAAATAAGTTGAAAAATAAACAAACCAATCACCCATTTGGCTTTCTTCAAACCATAGAGGCCATTTAACGCAATCGAAGTCAAAAGTATCAAGGGAAGGGAGAAAATAATGATCCTGAGTACTTGGATGGAAAGAGAGTAGTCGCCTTTTAAAAACCTCGGTAAAATTATCGGCGAGAGAAAATAAAGGCCTAAAGCCGTTAAACCTCCGATCGCTAAAACTAAAACCAAATCCCTTTTGATTTTGGCCAAAAATTCGCTTTTACTGGTTTTAGCAAGTTTAGATAGGAGCGTCATCGACGAAACATTGTACGCACTGACAATAAACATCAAAGCATCCAGAAAACGGTAACCCGCCGAATAGATGCCAACAGCCTTTTCTCCCTTGATAAAATTTAATAGCAAAACGTCAACTTTGGAATAAAAACCAGCCAATAAACTTATAATTAGAAAAACTATAGATTTAGCGCCGATCCTGAACCATGAACGCGGATCGAAAACGAATTTTAGATTTTTTACCTGTTTTTTTAATAGATAGAAGTTTACTACTGAATAAAGATTATAAAGTATGAAAATCAGCCAAAAAACAATCATCAGTTTTTTTGAAAAAACTATGCCGAGAATCAGGGAAATTACGAGAATGATTTGAAAGATCATCGATACAAGCGATACGAGATACGATTTCTGGGCGACTGAGGCAAAAATTAAAAACGACCCTGAAAACATATTGGCAAAAATAACAAATGAAGTAAGAATAATGGGAAGGATTAGTTCGGTTTGATAGTTGAATAAGAAAGCCAATCCGATAGTTAACAGACATGTAAGAAGAGACAAAACTGCTCGGAAAGAAAAAAGTGTCGAAGACTGCCTGTCGTTTTGGTTGACAAGATTGACCAGGCCGTAAGAAGTTGTTCCAAAGTCCAAAAGAGGCAGCAGCAATCCGATATGAGTCCAAGCCAAAGTATAGATGGCATAGTCTTCCGGCCGAAAATATCTGATCAGCATCAGAAAAAGAAAAAAGTGAAGCACTTTATTGACTAGAGACGAAAAATTAAGGCTGAAAAAATTCAAGTAAAAAGGACGTTTAAGAATCTCTTCGTAAATAGTTTTTGGTAGTCTTAAGAATTCACGAAATTTTTGTTTTATAGTTCCGTATTTGAGTAAAAACTTTACTCTATTTTTAAATAAATAATAGTTTTTGGACGAATTGGTTTTAGAGACCTCGAAATGATCGTAACTGATGTTTGAATCGATTCCTACCTTGAGTTCGGCCAGTCTTGCTCTGTAACAATAGTCTACTTCTTCGTAGTATAAAAAATAGGTTGTGTCCAGAAATCCGATCTTATCAATCACACTCTTTTTTATGACCATTAAAGATCCTGATACAAAATCTACAGGTTGAAATCTTTTTCTTGGCTTTTTAACTATTAATCCTCCGCTCATTCTCCACCGGTCTATTTCTCCCCCGAAATATGTTTTACCATCTTGATTCATGGCAAAACCCCAGATATCAAAATGCTTTTTAGCTTCAAGAAGGTTCATTTCATTTAGACGATTTAAAGAAATGTCTGGATTGGCAATAATAAATAAATCGCAACCGTCTTTAAGAGCTTTTTTAAGACCGGCATTGACGCCCGCTGCATAACCCCTATTAAGAATAGTATTGTCTATGAAGTATGACTTATAACGTGTAACGTGTAACGTTTTAATTTCTTTTTTTAACCTTTCAACTTCAGATATCGGAGTTTTATAAAGGACAAAAATAAAAGCTATTTTCATATATATTTAGCGCCTTTTCAAAGCCCGAAATACAACCTCCGGGGTTAATAATTGGTTATAGATAAATAATAAAAAATAGGTCAGAAATTCCATATAGGCAAACCCAAAATCCAAAGGTATTCTGAACATTCCGTCTTTATATCCTTGGTCTTTTATAAATCTTGCCCAAAACATGTGAGGAGGATAAAGGAAGATTTTTTTCAAAGAACTTTTTTCTCCAGCTTCTAATTTTACCTGGGCTGTTCTGATAGCGTAATCTGTAAACTTCCTATAAAACTGGACTATAGAACGATATGAGTGATGGTGGATTTTACTCTTGAGCTTTCCAATTTTTCCGGATTTAACAATCATTTTGTTGTGGACCATCGAGGGCTTTATTTCTATAGCATTCTTTTTAAAAAGTCTAACCATTTTATAATTTTCCCCGCCATAGTTTAGTTGTCGACCCAGAAAATAATTCTGAAAAGGAATCTCATAGGCGGAAAAACGATTTTTATCATCATGAATTCGTTTTAACATCTCTTCTTTTAATTTTTGGGAAACTATTTCGTCTGAATCAAGAATCAGTACCCACTCTTCTGTCACATTTTTTAACCCGTAAGCTCTTTGTCTTCCAATATCTTCAAATTCTTTTTGATAAATTTTGACTTTTGAATTATATTTTTGACTTTTGACTTTTGACTTTTGAATTATATTTATTGTTTTATCACTTGAATTACTATCGACAACAACAATTTCGTCAAAATCCATGACAGATTGAAGAGTTCCCCCAATAGTTTCCTCGTTGTTTTTTGTGATAATAAGGACAGAAAGCGAAGATTTCATACTCCATATTATATCAAGCTTACTCCAAACCTAACAAAGTAAAAAATCCATTTTTTAATCAGTATAATTACTTATAAATGGCAGAAAGATTTACTAGGTTTGAAGGTTTTCGACAATTTGATGTTGGTATCAAAAGTTGGACAAAAATGGCAGAGGAAATTATCGGTCAATTTGGACAGGAATCTATCTTAGAATATCCCGCAGTAGTACCTTTGACAGGAATTCCGAAGTTAACAGGAGGCGCTTATTCATGTTACGCAGGAGTTACAAAATCTCCTACCTCTGGTCTTTATGTTTTTCATCTTACCGAAATCGGTGCTTATTCCGAACTAGTTAAAGCAATCGGAGGCGAACCTATAGGAGGTATGGTAGGAGGAATACCATTAAATATTCCTAGAAGAGGACCAGATGAGTTTGAAGGGAAATCCTTCGTGCGACTAGATCCCAAACATGCCTCTTTGGGTGGGTTCAATTTAATGGTTCTTCCTTCAAAGGAAGTTCTATATGCAGCTGGATATTTTAATGCTAGTGAAATTGCTCAGTGATATTATATTTTGGTACAATTTTATTAATGGCTAAAAGAAGCTTTAAAGGACCACTAAAGGTAGTTGAAGTCATTATCAGCTTAGTGGCTTTTGTCGGCCTTTTATACGGCGCTTACTATTACTATAAAAAAACCTCCACCCAGATTACCTCACTTTATTTAATTAAAGTGAAAACAGAAAAAACCCTTTCCTCAATGTCAGCCGAACTAAAAGATCTGAAATCTCAGGATCAGTACAAAATTAATAAAGACCTCGAGGGAAAAATAAAAAGCATTGAGAATACTTACGATCAATCTGTAAAAGTTTACGAAAAACTCCTTGATCTGAAAGCCCAAACCAAAAATACCGCCAAATTTGACGCATCTTTCGCCGATATTTTAAAACTACTTTCGGAAAGAAACTATTCGTCAGCCGAAGCCGATCTAGATATATTGAGCAAGGCAATAGATGAAGAAAGGCAAAAGATCGTCGCCTCTTTCCAAATCCCGGCAAATGTCAAAGAAAGCAATACTCCTCCAGGTTCGGGTTTTTCAAGCCAGGTGGTCAAAAACGAACTAGGGGAATTTCTCGTTTATATAGTCGCCGCCGATCAGAACTCTACCCGGGTCATTGTTGATACGGCGTCAGATTCTGACTGTAAAAACGACTGTCCGGTCATGTCTCTGGCCGACTATGTTTCCCGTAGCGGCGCATTTGCCGGAATCAACGGCTCCTATTTCTGCCCGGCCGACTACCCTTCCTGCGCCGACAAAAAAAATTCCTTCGATACTCTACTCATGAATAAAAATAAGAAATACATTAATTCTGACAATAATGTCTATAGTACGGTTCCCGCAGTGATATTTTCCGGTAGTTCAGCCCGTTTTGTCGGTCAGTCGCTTGAATGGGGTCGCGATACCGGGGTAGACGCGGTTCTGGCGATGCAACCTTTGCTCGTATCCGGAGGAAATATCGTTTTTACCGGTGATGGAGAACCGAAACGAGGCTCAAAAGGATCAAGAAGCTTTGTCGGAGCCTCCGGTTCGACCGCTTATATTGGCGTCGTTTTTAACGCCACAGTAGCCGAGGCCGCTTACGTTGTCCATTCTCTAGGCATTCAAAATGTCCTGAATCTTGACGATGGAGGTTCGACTGCACTTTGGAGCGGAGGCTATAAAACCGGACCGGGACGCAATCTACCAAACGTTCTACTTTTTGTTAGCAAATAACAGATTCGACAAAAGGAGAGAACTTAATAAAACGTCGGGAAGAAAGTTCACCTTCGCCAAAAAATAGGTCAAAACCGCCACAGTAACTCCATAATTGAGCTGTATAAACGGCCGGTTGGGAGAAGTCATCGGCTCAGGTAACATCACTAATGAGAAAAAGATGACTGTCGGATCAAAGATATTAAACTGCCGTGTAAGAACAAATGCCAATATATTATAGACAATAAAAAAGGAAAGTATTGAGCTGATTTTTCTCGAGCGAAATATGGCTACATAGCCTGTTAAAATAAGCAAAACCCATACTACAACTGAACTTGAAGATATCCCCCACCAGGCAACTTGGTTTTTGAAAAACAGGCTACCAAAAAACAACCCGAAAGCTGCCGGGTTGAAAATATGGCGACCTTTATATTTAAGAAAATGCTTGGAAGCTATAGCTATAACAACCATTAAAAACATTTCCAAAATGGAATTTCTTGGAGAATTTAAAAGAGCAATGATCAAACCGCTCACTATGGCCGCGGAAAGAAAAAAAGGCTTAATCTTCCTGGCCCAGACAAACATATGGTCTGATAAAAGTGCTAAACTAATTGTCAAAACAAAGTAAATTAGAAGATAAGGCGAGAAATTTAAGAATAAGTTTGCCAGAATTATTGCAATGAGAAACAAAGCCAATTGAACTTTTGGAGTTGCTAAAAGGTTCATTAATTAATGATACCGTTTTCAAACAAAAAAACAACCCACCGGTTTCCCGATGGGTTGTTTGTATACTTACTCGGTAATATCACCTAGATTACCATCGCTCGAATTAATCCAGGTTCCATGATGCCCTCCATGATAAATCCAGCCCCACCATGGTTGGCTAAATCCAGTATTTGAATCATGATTAAAATATTGCTCTACCCAATCAACAGCTCCTGGACAATTAGCTGACGCGTCACATTGATAATCAATCGTGCCTAGATTACCGTTCGTTTTCCATAACGGAGAACTTAAAAATGATCCTGTGATTATAGCTTTATAACCACCTTGGAAAGAACCTTTCAAATCATCTGGAACTGTTCCTGTATTACCTGGTGATGTCCCTGCAATAGTATTATATTTCCCTTCGAATTTTACTACTGCGCAATATGTTGACTCTCCAGTTTGCCAGAGTTGAATATGACGATTTAAATTATCATAAGCCCAATAATTACCACCCTCTCCTGAATCTACCGTATTTTGCACTTTATAAGTAACATTAACTAAAGGTTTTCCCTTTGCTTCACAACTTGGAGGCGTTAATTTACTTCCCCATTCTAATCCCACATCCGTTAAAGTAGCTGTTCCTGACGTTGTCATCCAAGTAAAGTTTTGTCCAGGTCCTGTTGCTGTTCCAGACATACTTCCATCTGATGCAATCGTTCCCGTTGCATGTACGGTATAGCCTGGATTCAATCCGGTATAAACAATTGTAAAAAGTACATTTGCATCGTTTATAGTTCCCGTAACATTCCACGTATAAGCAGGATTCGTGTTATAAAAACCAGTGCCAGAGAATGTACCTGCAAATAAATCTACTGTATCGATATCCATTGTATGAATATAATGACCACCACCCAGATTAAAATCTACTGTATACGTACCTGTTAAATCCCATAAAGTTATACCTGCTTTAGCAGGACCCACTTTAAAGAAAAGTGTAACCACTAATAGAATTATGCTTATTATTATTTTTTTCATTTATTTTCACCTCCTTTCCTGAAAAAATTTGAATAAAAAATAGTGAGATTAAAGTAGAAATTGAAGTATTTTTGTAGGTTATAACCCACATATGAGGACATAGTACTTTGCTTAAAAGGAGATTTCAAGCATTACCTTTTTAGTAATAGTTTTGTAGGTTATAGTCCGTTGACAAGAACTATATTAATTGATCTAATTAACCTAATTACTCTAATTGACCTAAAAAATGACCAATGACCAAAGTCCAAAATACGATTTAGAAGAAAGGACAGCTAAATTCGGAGAAAATATTATTAGATTTTGCAATAAAATTTCAAGAAATCCTATAACTATTCCTTTAATAACTCAGTTAGTTAAATGTGGAACTTCAATTGGCGCCAATTACTGTGAAGCCGATGATGCTGAAAGTAAAGATGATTTTAGGCATAAAATTGGAATTGTAAAAAAAGAATGTCGAGAATCTAAGCATTTTATTAGAATGATAGTTAATGCCATACCCAATCTTAAACAAGAAGCTATTCCTCTATGGCAAGAAGCCAAAGAACTAAACCTAATATTTAATAAAATCTATCAAAAAGTAAAGTAATTAGACATTGGGAATTGGAACTTGATTAGATCAATTAGGTAAATTAGAAATTAGAAATTTTAAGGATAGATTGAGGAAAGTCCGTTTATGTCGCCTGTCGTCAGCGTGTCTTTCTTAATCTCACCCTTCGATCCATAACCATACATAGTGTTGTCAACATAGGCATCAGTGTAATGATCATTTAGACCGACCCAGTGACCTAATTCATGCGTGAGAATATTCTGGGCGTCATAATAGCTTGAGTCACATTGAAATTCATTCCATCCCCAAGCAAATTTCTTGTTCATGATTGTATCAGTTTCAGCCGCTTGATGATTAGCAGTATAATACCAGGTGTAAGTGACTCCAAGAGCTGAACCTGATGTTCTTCCCCAGGCAATAATGTTTTTACCATCAAGTTTCTTTACTCCTATATTGGTTGTCCCGGCATAGTTGAAATTTACCTTACCCGACAAAGGAGTTCGCCAGGCATTAAAAGAGTTTTCAACGATTGTCGACAAATTACTTGAGATCGATGAAGGCACGCTTGGGTTGACATAATAGGTCCAATTTGTTGGTAGATACCACCCAGTCTCTCCTGTAACGGCATTTGAATTATTATCAACCGCACAAGCAATAAGAACCGGTGACTGATTTGGCCTTTCATGAACGAATACTCTAACTTTAAGATCCTTTCGTCCAGGAACGTCATAGACGCCATTTCTTTCCGGCGGTTCCCAATCTTCAGGTTTTTGTGCAGAAACAACAAACGGTAAAATGAAAAATCCGAAAGCAAGAATTAAAAATAATAGCAATTTCTTACTCATACTTTGTTACTATAAGTTTAAATATTAAAAAATCATTTGTCAAGGCTAATTTTTGCTTGGATTATCAATCTTTTATAGGTTGTTCCGGGAGGCCAACAGGTCATCAGGGTTAAGACAGATGTTGATTGAGAAGTTGGGTCTAGATACGAAACATCGGAAGCGTCAACATACTTCTTGGCTGTCACTTCGTAGACATATTTTTTCTTTTTATAATACATTTCGATCTTATCCCCTTTTTCCAGCTTATGAAGTAGATAAAACACCGAGTTATACTGGTTGGCGATATACCAGTCGACTGAAGAGTGGGCAAAGATAAAAGAATTACCGGCGCTTCCTGGATAGGCTGTCCCTTTGGCGTGGGCGACACCTTTTGTTAATGCCCATTGGTATTCCTTCTGATTAAAGGGATCTACCTTTTCAATTACTTTAGCATTTGCGGATATTTTCGGTATAACAATACCAAACTCTTCATCAACCGGCTTGATATTTTGTTTTTTTGGAAGAACAATATATTTTGTCTCCTGCCAAAGAACACGGTAAAAACTAAGGAAAAAAAGCAGTATTCCAGTACTAAATAAAATTAAACCTAATTTAAACAGAAGATTGGTTTTTCCTTCTAAGATAGACATACACCCCTAATCCTACCACAACTACGATCAAAATAAGCAAAGGCCAAGGATTCTTTTTGACAAAGTCAGCGGCTCCTTTGACAACTCCGGTGACTCCTTTGTCTTTGACTTCCACTACTTCTGGTTTGGTTGTCGGTGTCGTCTCCCCTTCTTTAGCTTCTTCTCCCAAAACCTCTCCTCCGCCTGTACCTCCACCTGGAAGTGATACGCCTTCGACCGGAATGGCTCCACCTTCGGTTGTCGTATTCGCACCGACTGTCACGGCTGAATCACCAACTGGTCCTGATGGATTACCAGAACTGTTGAATGATCGAATCACATAATAATATGTCTTGTTGCAGTCTGGAACCGCTTCTTCAAAAGTACCGTCCTGATTTGGGCCGATCGAGATATCACCGACTCTCGTTCCACCATCAAGATTAAACGAAGTATTTTCGGATCTATAGATTTCAACGCGTGTCGTCAAACCGTCATCAGCTGTTCTAAAGGTAATTCTATACTGGCAAGAAGATATTTTTTCTTTCTTGTAGTTTGAAGGAGGCGTTGGATCGCCTTGAGTATTGTACCCAACGGAAATTATCCCCTCGCTTTCGCTTGTAGCAGTTTCCGAACCGTTATTAGCGGTCGCATAAAACTGATATGTACCATTAGTATTAACAAAGTTGGGAACATTGGCACAGTCACCCGAATTTCCACCGGCTGCAACGGCAATATCCGATCCAAACTGGCTGTATCCGCCATCAGATGGTCCTTTTTTGAAACATTTGACGGTGATTCCTGCTGGTGATTCGGTAAGATCAAGAACTGTATAGGTGATTTTAAAGTCGTTTTTGGAAGTTGGGCTCTTTGGTTGCTCGAGTCTGACCGAAAGGTTGGCCGCGTTAGCAGAAGTGGGGACAACCAGGACAAAAGCCAAACCGACAATAAATACAGTCAGTGCTTTCCCAAATATTTTAAAATTAAAATTTTTCTTTTTCAAAAGCAGTCCTAGAACCATAAAGATTAGTCCAAAAAATGATAATATAGAGGCCAAAATTACCCATAAAGCATTGCCACCTGTGGCTGGAAGCGATGTTGATGCTCCTAAGACTTCACCAATTTCGATATTTCCGCCTTGAGTCAAGGTAGCATTGACGTTAACACTGGTTCCCACAAAGTTTGTCGAAACAAATCCTTCAGGTTGGGCTAGAGCTAAAACTCTATTGTCTAAAACGTCCTTGCCAAAAGCATAGGCAACGTCTTTGTAAAGACCTGGGTCAACCGATGAACCAATCTTAGCCGTATATTTAATGATAATTTCATCATCTGGGTTCATATCACCCAAGTTGTACGTCCCAGGCGAGGCATAGTTTGGATTGCCAACCGAGGCAGTAATATCATCAGATCCGTTTCTGATTATGGAAAGGACACTCTGGAAGCTAAAGCCGTTGGGTAGTAAATCTTTCAAAATAACCCCCAAGACTTGACTATCAATAGCTTTTACTTTCAAAGTATAGATAACCAGGTCGCCGATACCCTTGTCACCAGATGCATCATTTGACTTAGAAATTTGTAGAGTCGGATTAACCTGTTGATTACCAAAGTCGCAGGTTAAACCGGAAATCGAGTTTAATTGGTTTGGTCCGGGACAAGCGGTTCTTTCTGATACTGGAATTTCGATTACATGACAGGCGGGACTTGAAGTCTGTACCCATCCGGCTTGAGCTTCCTCACACACAGTATAAGTCCCTGGAAACAAGTGCTCAAACCAGTACCAACCAAGTTCTTGATCATTATCAGTAAACATATATTGTTCACCATCATCCCAAATCTGATTATCGTTTTCATCTAGGAAAATTCTCCAACCACCTAAAACTGGCTCATCAAAATCTCTAATTCCGTCACCGTTTAAATCATTCCATTTTTGACCGTGGATTGAACCGTTTGGAGTATTGATAAATGTACAACTTACAGGATCGCCGCTATCCACAACAACGTCTAGAAGAGTTGTTTCGCCAGTTTCGATATCCTGACCATCACAGTAAGCTTCAACAAATCCATAACCATCTTCTAGAAGTTCTGAAACATTGTAATTGCCTGTTTTTAAAGATGGAAATGTGGTTAAACCGCCTGCCTCCGTAAGTTGAGCTCCCGGATTAGAGGTGTCACCCTCCTGTCCGTCAACATCAATTTCCCAACCTTCACCGTCAGACTGATCTTCAGTGGTCAATGGATCACCATCAACATCAATTATCTTGTGAACAACAATTGTCCCGGTATCACGAGTATTGGTGTAAGTGCAGACAACGTCTTCTCCGGGGGCGACATCAACGGTGGTCGTTTGGGTGCCAACTTCAACATCTTTACAGACTAGACTGGTGAAATGATAGTCGGAAAGCTGAACTTCGGAAATACCATATGATCCGGCACCAACCTCAACGGTTGAACCCATGGCATGATCAGCGCTATCTAATTCCCAGTACATGTTAGTGTAACCAAAAACGTCTGCTCCATTAGTTCCATCCGTATCTAGATTCTTATTAACCGTAATTGAGCCACGACCCTGGTTACCAATGTAGCAAGTAATATCTTGTCCAGCCGCCAAATTCACTGGATGATTGTTATCATCATCAATTGCCTCTTCACCTTCGCAGGCGATGTTGGTTTGATCCCAACCTGATTTAATTTGTTCGCTAAGAGTGAATGAATTAGGCAATAAGTCAGAAAATGTCACTTGCCCGGCAACTTGAGCTCCAGTCCATTGATAAGAATTGACGTCCGTACCGACAAGGTGTATTTCCCATCTAGTGGCTTCAACTTCCGCTCCAGTTCCAGTATCACCGAGTACCTCATCGCCTTCATCTTTTATTCCATTTCCGTTGTGGTCGTTGTATTTAATAACGATAACGTTGCCTAGTTCAGTATTAGTGAATGTACAGTTAATAGTTTCACCAGCATCGAGTTCAAGGTTGGCAGGTGTCTCTGTATCTCTTAAAGAGCTTGTACAGGTAGCACTAGTTAAATCCCATCCAGCCGGGACAGTTTCGGAAACACTATACGTTCCGGGGGTTAACTCTTGATCGTTTGGTGTGGCAAGGTCAGTCAGATTAAAGTCTACATAACTACTACCGGTGGCGTCAAAGTTAAAGCTTTGAACAGCACCAGCTGGATTGGTGACTTTATCGACAATTATGTGACCACGTTGGGTGTTGGTGAAGGTGCAGACAACTGTTTCACCAGCCTGTAGACTTATAGCGTTTACCGGACTTCCATCGTCACAGATAGCGCTGGTCAAATTCCAACCATCTTCGGCAATCTCGGAAACTGAATAAGTTCCTGGTAATAAGTCTCCGGAAAGATCAGAAAATCCATCAGTTAATAAGAAATTTTCATTATGATAGCTCGCGTTAAATTCAAAATTTTCCAGGCTTCCGTCAGGTATAGTTTCTTTGACAACTCTTATTGATCCGAATTGAGTATTGACAAAAGTGTGAGAGTAAGTATTTCCACTTTGGACAACACCAAAATTATGAGTAGTTGGATTAAGGTTTGTCCAACCAATTTGAGTTTCTTCTGAAACGCTGTAATTGCCTGGCCCTAAATTCGACCAAGTATAACAACCACCTCTTACTCCCGTAACTTGTGTGTCATCAATGGTTTGACCATTCTTGATTAAATCAATTTGCCAACCAGAAACATTAGTCCTATCATCAGTCGTATTAATGTTTCCGTCTGCGTCAGCTTGTTTACAGGCGGTAACAGAAACATTTTCAAAATTTGCAAAATTGTTATTTTCATCATCGCTTTCACCTGGATCAACTGTAACATCAATACCGTCTCCAACAGGAAATATTTTTGTCCATCCTGCTAAAAGTTGTTCACGAAGTTGATAAATGCCTGGCAATAAATTTTCAAAAGAGAAAATTCCATTAACATCAGTTGTGTCTTCAGTCTGGTAAACAAATTGGTTAGTGATCCATTTCCAAAGTTCAATCACCCATCCTGAAAGTACAGATCTATCATTAGTTGTGCTATTGCTACCATCAGCATCTTCGTATTTAACTCCGGAAATTGACCCTCTTTGCGTATTTGTAAACGTACATTTAACTGTTTCACCTGGTCCAACATTAAACGTAGCTGTTCTTGAATTTACATCTCCCGTACTTGCTGTGCCTCCATTTGTTGTATCATCACAAGTTATATTTGTTAAATCAAAAGCTAGCGTAGGATCATTTTCAGTAGACGTGTATTGACCCGGAACTAGATTATTTACAGTTATTTGTCCATCGTCGGAAATCGTACCGGCTGCATCGCCTGTAAATGTAAAGTTGCCTGTTGCACCATTAGGTGTCGTTTGTTTTTCAACGATTATTGAACCTCTTTTTGTATTAGTAAATACACATGTGATTGTTTCACCTGAATCGAGTTCCAAACCACCTTCACTTTCAGTATCTTGAATTGAACTAGTACAAACTGTGCTTGTCAGATCCCAACCAACAGGTGTGTTTTCAGATACTGAGTATGAACCTGGCAAAAGATTACCTGTTGAGTCCTGCTGACCATCACTTAGATCAGCGTCATTATCACCATAACTTAAATCAAAATCAAAAGAAGTTTGATCTCCATCAGGAACAGTCTGTTTTTCAACAACTATTGTTCCATATTGGGTATTAATAAAATTATTATCTTCGTCAGATTCACCTGGATCGACAGTGACTTCAATTTCAGTTGAAGTTACATTTGTCCAAGCAGCGCCAAGAGAGGAAAGTATTTCTCTTAATTGATAAACACCCGGAATAATATTCAAAAATTCAAAATATC
This sequence comes from Candidatus Roizmanbacteria bacterium, assembly GCA_016215445.1. Classification (GTDB taxonomy): domain Bacteria; phylum Patescibacteriota; class Microgenomatia; order UBA1406; family GWC2-37-13; genus GWC2-37-13. Next base: position 539,227 of record JACRJL010000003.1, on the reverse strand, counting down.
CGTTTGAGTCTGTGTAATCAAATAATCCCGTATCTTCGTATGTTGTCCCGGTTACCAATCTCCAAAGTTCAATCAAAAGCCCTTCAACAGGACTTTGATCGCCAGAATCTGTAGTGTCACCACTTTGATCTTCATATTTATATCCGCTTATTGATCCTCTTTGAGTATTGGTGAATGTACACGTAATTGTTTCACCTGCACCGACATCGATGCTATTTGGAGCTTCACCGTTATCACAGACTCCTCCGTCTGAATCCCAACCTTCAACCGCACCTTCAGAAACGGTGTATGATCCCGGAACGACTTCCTGATTATTAGGAGATGCTTGGTCGGTTAAACTGAAATTTGAGTATCCTGTTCCTGTCGCGGTAAAATCAAAACTTTGACTTTCTCCGCTCGGATCAGTAACTTTGTCAACTATGATATGACCTCTTTGCGTATTTGTTATTGTACATTCTGCCGTTTGTCCCGGCGGAACAACTACATCATTACACGTATTACCGGTTTCATTCCAGCCTGATTTAGAGGCTTCCGCAACATCGTAAGTACCGGGTTGAAGCTCATAGTCTACGTAAGAACCACCAGTGACAGATTGGGTCGCGTTGTCGTAAATCGTACCTGATCCCGTTGCGGTAACACTAAATTGAGTTGTCGTATCACTTGAAGGATCTGTTACTTTGTGAACTCTCATAGTTCCATTATTCACCGTATTTGTAATCGTACATACTATGTCGTCATCTTTATCGACATCAACATTTAACGGACCAGCTCCACTTTGAGTTAGGGCTGCTCCACCGTCAAAAGTTGTCAATCCTCTATCAACGCAGGAAATAGAAGTTGCATAATCACTTAGATTTGTGCTTGGATTCGTACACGCTGTTTCTCCTACCGTATGAGTGGCTCCCGGATTTTGACTTGTTCCGGCTCCAACTGTAACTTGATCTGTTGTTCCTGTGTCTCCTACACAAGAAGCTTCATTATTGCCATTTACCTGTAAATTAAATTTGCCTGGGTCTGTACCTGGATTTAAATCTTTAACAACTTCAATATTTGCTGTAAAAGGAACGATTATTGGGATTGTAAACCCATTGTTACAGCTACATTTGGAAGGTGTTCCGGCAACAGTATCTTCAGGACCGTTGCATGAATTTCCAGCAGCTTCATTATTATCCCAACTTGTACAATATGGAAGTCTAAGATTGTTTGTCCCAGGCGCTGCCACACACCTAGCAACTACAGTAATATCTGGACTAACTGTCCCTACTGATTCGGCATCTATGTCACCGCAGGTATCATCAGTATCCTCAAAGAAAGGTGAAGGTGAACTTGGTAATGTTGACGCGGAACAGGTTCCATGGAGTGCACTAGCCTGGCCTTGATTAGCGAACCAAAGCCCGACATTGTAGCGGCTTTGTGCTGTAGACTCAACATGCCAACTCGCAGTGAATTTAATATATTGTCCGGGATAATCACATTGGTTGCCGCTTGCTGGACTAAAAGTAACTCCATCGTCACTTTTTTCTATAATTTGAATATTATCCACTGATGCTAACTGAATATCATTTGCTGTACAGTTTATTGGATCTGGCGCAGTCGGTTGATCACCCATACAAGCAATGTTTTGCGCAGAAATAGGACCAAATGACGTAGATATTGGGGTTGGAGTAGGCGTTGAGGTTGGTGTTGGTGTATTTGTCGGCGCTGAATCCGTATAGTCAACAATTAAATAAATCTGAGTAACCCTTGCTATCTTATTTGCTCCATTTTCTACACCAAATTTTACTGTCCAACTATTAACTTCCGATAATGTCCACGCTGCTGAAGTAAATGGATTTGTAGTCATTATGCGACTATAAGTTGCATAACTACCAGTTAAATTATTATCGCTTCCAACGCTTCTATCGGCGACTAAAGATCCTTTTTCAACTAAAAGTTTTAATTTAGAACCACCTTCTCCTTCTTTAGCAATTACATTTAATGTAACTGAGTTAATAGAAGATCCTGCTGATATGCTGCTCGATGAAAAGGTAAAAGACTGTCTTTGTCCATTTGTACTATTGGTTATATATGTTGTATCTCCATCATTAGTAGAAACCGCATTTACTTTCGTACCTGTGTTTGCGATCCATTCATCGTAATTACCTATTGCTGTTGCAGATATTGAAGGTGTTGGCGTATCAGTAAAACTTGTCGTTGCAACCACAAATCCTGCTGTATCAAATAGTTGAACTGAATATAAAGCATGATATTCTTCATATAAAGAATAACTATAAGTAAAAGCACCGTTATTGTCTGTAGTTATATTAAAAGACTGGCTCAAACCGTCTGTTGATACAACCAAAGAATATCCTGTATTCGGAGCAAAACCGTAGCCGGAAATAATCGCCACTGAAGCCGGAGCATAGTCGTTTTTGTCCGTTGTTAAACATCCGTTTAAAGAATCCGCCCGACAAGAATATGATTCGACGACTGTCGTGTCGACGTGGCCATCTGGAGTCATTAGGGGTGTGATTGTTGGTGTGGGTTCGGGAGAAGGTTCAACGCTCATTTCAGGCGTAGGAGAAGTATTTGAATCTGTAGGAGGCGAAGGTACAGATGGCGCCTCTTGGGGAGCTAACGTCGGCCCTTCTGTCTGGGTAGCTGTTTCAACAGGAGTCACTTCAACTGTAGGTGAAACCTCAACTGTTGGAGTTGGGGTGACGTCCTGGGTTGGTTCAACTGTGGGTGAAACTGCTTCTGTTGGACTGACATCAATTGTTGGAATTGGTTCTCCGGTTGGAGAAACAGTCGGTTCTGCAGTTGGAACTGGTGTGACTTCCTGAGCACTAACACTGGCAAGAGATATAAAAGGAGCTAAGTTGTTGAAAACTAAATTTAAAGAAAGAATCAGTGATAAAATTCTTTCCCCTAATTTGTGTTTCATTTATTTAAAGCTATTTTAATACTATTCTTACAAAAGTCAAGTCCTATAGGCTATCTGGACCTGTCACTCAACTAATACCAAAATTATATCAGTAGAAAACCGTTTGTCAAGAGAATGTTAAAATAAAGTAAGAAGTTTTAATAATGTATATTATAGTAATTGATTCTACCAGGAGACGTTTCTCTCCCCAATTCTTCCCACGAGTCTGAATTTTCATTTATTTTCCAGATAACAATCTCGTCTTTTTCCTTTTTTGATCCTTTAACTTTTAATTCGTAATCACCTCTTTTTGCATCACTAATAATGATTACTCCGTCTTTACTGTCGTATTTTTGATTATTAAATTTCATTTCCATTTTTCCTTTTGACTTTATAAAAATGATTAAAGAACGATCAAATCTAGTGCTTTTTCCTTCAATGATTTGTGAATCAGAGTAATCAATATTTAATAATTCTAAAATCTTTTTGATTGCCTCTTTCCTGTAAATAATCTCACCATGGTCTAAGCTTAATACGCTTGGCGTGTTTAACGCTGCGCTCGATGATAAAACTAAATAATCTCCAATATCATTGAACGATGATGTTGGGCGACCGTCAGGGTAGTTGCCTAAAAGTCTATCGGCCAAGGAAGGTTCCTCAACGTTAAATCCTTTTAAAGTCGGACCCTTTTCGCCAACAATAGAAATCAAATTGGACTCATGAGTCTCATTGGATAAGAGTTCATTCCTGACATTCATCGACGCAATATCGATCTCAACTCCGTCTTTTTTCAAAAAATTATAAACAGGAAATATATCTTTTAAAACCGGAAACAATCGATTGATTATTTCTCTATCAGTCTCTAGTTTATTTCTGTGAAGATTTAGGACGGTTTTTACCGCCATCCAAAAATAACTATTTGAGCGATCTATTTCGCCGGCTTCAACTACTTTATAAGTTTGTGTTACTCCCTGATGAGGTGAACCGACCGTTATCAGTTTACTCAAGTTATTATTTTGATATTTTTGTTCATATATCCTGCCGACTAGACCTCCCAATGAATGACCAACTATCGAAAATTGGGCTGTCCTAAGCGAGGTCGAAGGATTATTAGTTAAGAAATTATTTAAATCGTCGGCAATATCGGTAACCGGCTTCCTCCAATCATAATTAAAAATAAATAAATCTTTGTTTATTTCATATCCTATATTTTTCAGGGACTTTATCAAACCATCATATTCTTTAATGAAAGAAGGCGTGTTCCATTCGGATTGAGGCACATACTGATTAAACAAAATTGCTTGTCTATTCCAGGAAGCCATAAAACCCGGAATGATGATAATCGGTGTTTTTGGCTGAATCACTGTTGGAGTCGGAATAAGGGTTAATGTGGGGATTAAAGTTGGAGTCAATGTCGGAGTTGGAATTATTGTCGGGGACGGATTTATCAGTCCTGCTTCCGCCAGATTTAACCGCCAAATTGAATCTGTTCCCAGTCCAGAATAATATAAAAACAAGCTATAGTTTTCTTCAAGCAATGAGGGAAAAATAATATGTCGATTATCGTAGCTGGCCGTTTTTGTTAGGATATAACCTTGATCTTCAAATTGCGAATCACACGTCAAAGGAAGACTTGTTTTGCCCAATTTAAGCCCCGTACTATCTGATTCGTGATAAAAAAGATAAAGATTATTTTCGATTTGGTAGACAAATGGCCCGTCTCCTCCAAAAACCAGATTATTCTTATTGGGGCATTTTATCCAATTCTGCCAATCGTCTGAATAGGCGAGTCTGATTTTAAAACCGTCTATCCCCCAAGCACCGTAAAACAAATAAGTCCGACTGTTTTGCTGATATGGAAATCCGGCAAACATACCGTTTTGTTCTGTTATATCATTTTGGTCAATATTTAGGACAGGCATTAGATTATGATCACAGTTAAAACTATCATCACATTCAGTCGAATAAAGACGATACTTTGTATCGCTGTCTTGTTTAGTGACAAAAAGTTTATTTTTTCCGTCAACTGTCTTTGAATATCTGGCATTTGACAGCTCAACGCCTAAGTTCAAAATTTCTTTATCCATAACCCAGTTGAAGCCGTCGTTGGATTTTATAAGTACTAACGAAAAATAACCTTCAGAATCTTTTCTAACAGTCAAAACACCTTGATATAAGTTATCTTTTTTGAAAATATGTGCTTGAAGTTGTTTTGAGTAATTGTTGATATAACTAATATTCAAAGGATTATGAGAGTCTTTGGCAAACTCAAATGCTTTGACTGGAATGACGAATAGAAAAAAAAGAATTGTTATTATAAAAAAATTTTTCATATAAGATTAATTAGACTCATAAGTCTTTTCTGTATCAACGGACTATATTGCACATTTATGAAGATTTAGAATGTTCTGATAGAATATTTTTTCCGATATGCCATCCAGAAAATTGAAGCTAAGTAAAGCCAGAGAATTAATCCGGAAACAATCAATATACTTTGATTAATCGAAGTGAATCTCCAGGATAAATATGACAAAACTAAGTATTCTGTTATAGCCATTGTTACCAACCAATAGTTTTTAGGTTTAACGATTACTAAAAACGGCATCAACCAAGAAAAATATTGAATTGAAAAATTAGTCGTAAATATTAGAAAGAAAAGCAAAAAAAATAGAATTTCTTTAATATGGCTTATTTTCTTAAAAAAATAGTAAAAAACAAAAAAACTAATTAAAAATACTCCAGTTATAATTTTTTGCTGAAATCTTCCAAAATTAAAAAAAAATTCTAAAACTGACGATAATCCCCAAATTCCCCATAATCCTTGATAATTTAAAATTGTTTTTAATATTGAAAAAATTGATGATTTGAAGAGTATTGAGTAAATAACTATAAACATCAACGGAAAAACCGAAGTTAAAAGAATTAGCTTCTTATTTTTAATCCTCTTATAAAAACCAGTAATAAATAAAAGCGGCCAGGTTTTAATCGCAACGGACATTGAAAAAACAAGTATTGATGCTACTGTTTTTTTAGTTTTAATTAAATAAACCGCCAAAAGCAACAAAAACAGCGGAATAGCGTCAAACTGTCCATGAAGCGTAAAAATCAAAAAAGAAACAGGGTTAATCACATAAAGCAAAGCTGACTTAAGATTCCTATTTGAAAGTAGATAAACTAAATAAAGATTTCCAAAGTCAAACAAATTGATTATAACTTTTAAAATTATAATTATCCCTAACCGTCCTAATCCCCCCAATCTCCCCAACCAGAAAGCAAAGGCTTCGATATATAGAAAAACCGGAAAGTACGGATGATGAAGATTGGCAACTTTCGGATAAACATTGATATGTTTGAGTGTCAGCGTTCCGACTTGAATATATGATTGAACATCATAATTGTCTACGTTTCGAAACAGATAAATTCCGAGAAGTCTTAGAACTATCGATAAAATGATTATTCTTTTCAAATTAGTCTAATTAGACTCACAAGACTTATGGGTTGTCCATAGACTATAACCTACAAAAGGACAATTTTAGAAGATTCCAGCAGTCTAAAAAATTCGATATCTAAGGTTACATTTATTTAATGAAGATCACTATTTATGGTGTTTAAAATTTCGGCTTCAGCTCTTTCCATATCTTTTCTAAAGGCTGCGTCCTCGGCTGAAATAAGTTCTACTTTTTTTCTTAGTCTAATAGGTTCCTCTTTCGGTAACTCTACTGTTACTTCAGCTTGGGCAAAAGGAATTAATAATTGACACCTTTTATCAAATTCAAGTTCATCTAACTCTTTTTGAGCCTTAACCATCTTTATGTCTGCTCCTCTGTGGTTACTTGGATATAATTCAATAGCTACTTTTTTTATCTTTCTGATAATACTTTCCCTTACCTCAAAAAATTGACTGTTTTGTTTCGGAATTAATCCCATTAAAATAGGCAGAACGGAAACGGCATTTTGAAATTTATCCGAAGTAAAAATTCTTTCTCTAAGATTCGTCATAACCCATAGTATATCATAAATTTTTAGATATTCAATCTAAACAACTGTTAAACTCCAGATTAATCCAGAATTTTTGCATACTCCCTTATATCTTAATTTTGTTGTAGATAGGAATATCAATTGTTTTTTTGTTAAAAAATCCTTTTCTAAAATGAATTTCTCTCGTTGTTAAATTGATTTGATCTTGAATAAATATTCATAATATCCTTGTTTATATCTATCTAAAAAAACTTTTACAAACGTACTCAAAACTAAAAACTCGCCAATTCTTAATAAGCTAACCCCTTTTTCGCTTTCCAAGATGCCTATGAGTCTTTTCATTATTTTATCCCACGTATAATACTCTGTTGCTACTTCGATTGCGCCTTGAGCATCTCCATCTTCATATTTTTTTTGGTACCTTTTCAATGAATCTTCATCATCATAATCTGTTTGAGGTATTCCAGGAATACCGGGTATTTTTAATTTAGGAAATACTAACAAAACATCAGGAGATAGTTTTTCCAACATAATTCTCCAATCTTCATATGTTGGTAAATTATTATTTTCGTCACGTAGACCGAAAACTGCAGTAGCTATCCCAAGCGCTGAAAATTGTTTAGCAATTTTTATCATTTGTTCTTGATGTTCAAGATTTTTTTTTGGATTTCCTTTAACAGCAACAGGCGCTTCTACACCAGAAAGGTAACCTCGAAGTGTCTTTCTTACCAATTTTGTTAGTTTAGTTGATTTAATTACACTTCCAAAAAAATCTAAATCTGTCTGTAAAAATACTTTTTTTTCATTATCCAAAGCTGACTGGAAAAATCCTTCCATCCACCTATACCAATAATCATCTGGCTCTATTGTACTACTTTCCTGTCCTCCACTATTTTGATCAAGTGCTATCATACCCCATGACTCGCTCGCCAACATTTCAAGATTTAGTACTTCTACAGATTTACTCCTCATATGCGGGCCCTGCGATTTTGCCGTCGAACACATTTCGCAACCCCAAGGACAACCACGACGAGCATCAATCTGACTGAACCTTAACCAAGCCGGAGCATCCCATTTTTTGCCAAATAACTGTGCAGGGGGTAGGTATTTATTTAGAAATCTTAATCTATCTGCTAAATTCATTTGCTCTTGATCATAAGAATAATATTTATCCATATCAACAAATTGACTTAAATCTAAAAATTTTTCTTCCAAGGCCGTAGGAGGTGCATTTGGATCTCTTTGGAGCCTGAAACTGCCTCGATGAATCATAAGTCTTTTACTTGAATCTTTATCAAAAATAGTTTTGACTAAAGCGGTTCCCGCACCCTCAATCTCACCTGAAAATATGTCGGCCTTTGTCTCTAGAGCTAGCACGGCTGGATCAAGATCGGCAAGTATCCCGCCAATTAATATTTGCTTCCCTTCTTTTTCAAGTTCTTTACATGAATCTATTATCGTTTTGGTGTCAAAGCTCGTTGCCCCAACCATCATCACTTGTTTAAAATCAAAATTTGGCCCAATCTTTTCTCTCCAACTTCCGTCCAACACATCGCTATAATCTACCATTTTAATTCTTCCTACCAAATCGGTTTTCCTTAACTCTTGATCAATGACTGCGGTTGCCAAATGCGGAACTGTTGAAGCAACCACGGCTCGTTGAAGAACTGCAGGGATACCTATAGATGCTTTTTGAACACTATTAATTACTTCTTCTTGGCCGGGTCTCAAAGCATCACCGCCGTCATATAACATTGAAATTGGGCTTAAACGCGAATGAGCCACTAAAAGGATATTTGGTTTACCGTTATCAGTTTCTTCAATTATTAATCTCTCATGTTCCCTCTGGATTATTGCATATAACCTATCAATGTTATCTGGTTTTTGTGAATTTCTCGGTTTACCTTTAAGTTCTCTCATCAATATTTTTTTTGAATCTCTGTTTGAAAAAATTCTTCTTAAAGTCCCCTTGGCTAATACCAATGCATCAGGATTAGTAAAAATATTGTTTAGGCCTTCAAAATCCCCATGAAGACTTCTGTTTATGGCCTGACGATATAAAGAACTGGTTTCAGTATTAGGTAAAAAATTACTAAGACTATCATCGGGATCATATAGAAATTTACCCTTTTCACCCAACCTGAAAAGACTTCTTCCTAAATAAGCTGACCACGTAATGCCTTGAGCGATAGAATTTTCCTCAGGCAAGATTTCCACAAAACCTATTTTAGACATAAGAAACTTAAATTCCTTTGGTAAAAAATCTTTTATTCTTCTTTGATTTACTTCGGCAAACATAATTTATCCTATAATATCACAGAAAGCTAATAATTTCAATTCTGTAATCAAACAAAAATGTTGAAAATTTATTGAATTTAGACTATAATAACGCTCTATGCACTCTCTTGGAGAAGTACAAAACCAAAGTCAGGCTTTAATATATACTTTATCTCTGATCGGCCGATCAGCTAAACTCCATCTTAAACGCTTCTTGCCTGCTTCAAAAAATAGTGAAAAGCCCATATATGCGGGGAAAATGGAATCTTTAATTTCTGTAATGGCCTTAGATGTAGGTGGAGTAAGGGAAAAGGATATTAAAGAAAAAAAAGAGCTATTCAGGTATATTAGTGCTTTTAACTTAATGTGGAGAGCTTATGATGAGGTTATCGAAAAACAAGGAGGTCACGTTACCGAAGATCAACTAGATACGACACCAGTGTCTCATAAATACATGGGCCGAGAAGTAACAGGCCAAGAAGCAAAAGAAATAGCTTTAGAATCATTGAGTAAATTGATTCCTGGAGAAGACAGATCATCAGTCAGAAAAAGAGAAGAAATAATTAAGCTATTATTGCTTTATAGGCAACAAATAGTAGAAGTTGCTAATAATCCAAAATATAACAACTTTGATATTCTACCGCTTGATCTGTGTTTGGATATTAAAAGAGAAACTACAGGAGTATTAGGTGAAATAGGTATAGAAATTATATTCAAAATATTAGGTATAGATGATGAAGTTGGAATTCGATTATTTGGACAAATGAATACTGCTATGCAGTGGGGTGATGATATGGCTGATTGGAAAAAAGACTGGAATGAGCATGAACAATTAAAAAAAAAGGGTAATCTCGTGAGACCTCTTGAAAACCTATTTCTTTCAACACTTGAAGAATTTCCAATGGAAAAAGAAGCTTTAATACCACATTTAGTAGACCCAATAAATAGTATTTTGTTAATACAAAAATTTGCACCACAAACTCTAGAACAATCACTAAAAATCTTTGAAGCTGAATTGGAAGCGCTTCCCGCTCATCGTTGCCGAGATAAAATAAAAGGTTTTTGTAGATTAACCTTTTATAAAGGATTACCAAATGCACCAGAAACAGGAAAACTTCATGATTGGATAGAAGGAGTAGATCTCTATAAACTGAAGCGTAACAGAGTCTAAATTCCTTAGTTCAATCTATAAAAATGGCAGCTAATATATTAGAAATGCAAGCTTTTAATCAAAAATTTCCTGAATACGCCCTTGTGAAGGTTAATGATTGGTGGAGCGATATAACAGGAAAAGAGCCAAGAGAATGTCCGGGCATTACAATAGGTATTCCTGTTTTTAATGAAGCTAAAGGTATTAGGAGAGTGATCCTTGAAGAAATATTAGAGCAGAGGCTACCTGGAGAAGTACCAATAACGATTATTTGTGCCACCGACGGCTCAACTGATGGAAGTCCAGAAAAAGTACAATCGATTATTAATGAATTTGCCGAAAAAAGAGCTAAGAAAGAGGGAGGCAAAAAACGAAAAGAAGATTTTATAAAACGAGAACAATTTGTTTGGCCTCAAGAAGAACTTGTTGGTCAATATAGGAAACAGCATTGGCCGGAAGAAGATTTTGGGAAAACAATAGAAAAAACAACCGTTCAGGCTGAAGATGGAGTGAGGCTTGTTCATATTTTTAATTCTCAAAATCAAGGTAAGAATAATGCCATGAATATGATCAGAGCTCACACAGATACTCCAGAAATAATATATGTTGATGGCGATGTACGACTCCATCCATACGCAATTGGTGAGCTTTACGGAACCTTGGTGAAACAAAATAGTCAAATTGTTGCAGGTAACTATATTCCTTATTGGGACCAGAAAACTCTTTGGGCAAACTTTATGAGACATAGCGGTATCAAATTAAATCTTAATGACACCTTACCAAAGGTACCATTTTTACTTGGTAGTTTATTTATTATGGAAACAAGTTCAAAATCAATACCATATTTTCCAGTAGATATAATGTATGAAGATAAATGGCTGAGATTATTTTGTGCAAAATATATTGAGAATTTCAAGCAATCTGAAGCCGCTCTAGTTTTTCAAAGAAGGCCAAGCACATTAATAGAACAAATCCAAGAAGTTTTAAGAGTGCGCTTTCATGATTCACAATTATATGCTCTTCATAAAGATGATCTTCCTGTAGATTTTATACCTAGAGCAATAGAAAAATCTATAGTGGAAAGATTACAAGAAGCCGATGGAAAACTAGTCTTATTAGCAGAAATTTTAATTATATTATTAACTAAAAAAATGGTTGCAGATTTCGAAAAAAGTGGGCGGCCCTGGCACGAATTAAAATCTTTTAAAAGAATTGCAAGTACTAAATTATAGTTTTTGGATCATATTAATCTGTAGATATATTTTCTCTTATAGCAGGAAAAACTTTGTCGAAAGACCCCTTTTTAAAATTATTCCCTAAAATAAATGGAAGATCAATACTAAACAGTCGTTGCCATGCAACTACAAAAAATCCTACTTCCTCAAGTCTACGTGCGCTGGTTATAATAAATGCATCTTGATCACGAATAATACCCATAGTTCCATTATTAATAAAATGGAGTGCTGCGTGCAAATCCTCCGCGATTTGAATATCTGAATCAAATGCTCCATCAAAGGCCATAAGTGCTTCTCTCCTTGCAGCAAAATTTCTTCCATTTCCTTTTTTATGTTTATAGCTCAGCTTACTTAATAGTGTATGTCCTATTTCTTTTGCTATATTATATGCTTCTACCTTTACTGAAGGACCAGTTTCACCAACATATTTTTCCGGACCGAAAAATGCATCGATTTTACTATGATTATCAAAGTGATCCGCCACAGATCTTAATAAATGGGGAGAAGAATAACCATCAGCGTCTGTATGAAGAATTATTTCTCCTTTAGCAGCAAATATTCCCGCTCTAACAGCTCCCGCACACCCTTTTATTTCGTGTCTAATTACCCTTGTCCCAGATAGTGTTGATATGTATGCTGTTTGATCTGTCGATGCATTATCAACAACTATTACCTCTGTGGTAGGAGCGTTTTCATTCATTCCGAATGAATATAATAGACCAAGAATAGATGGGGCTTCGTTATAAGCATTAATTACAACACTGATTTTGGGAGGAACAGAAGGTTCTCCTCGAAGTTTTTTTAAATTTAAAGCGCAGGTTTCAGCAAATTTTTGAATCCTTAATTCTGGGTGAGTAAGTTCTGTAAATATATCTTCACTAAATACACTATGTTTAAAATCAGTATAGGACCAAAAATCCTTTTTAGCTTGTTCTTTAAGTTTACCCACTCATTAATTATAGCAAAAAGACTCTCAATTACAATCCTATAATATTATCATGTAATTTATTACATCTAATTTCCGTGACTGTTTTTACCATAGTTTTTTAAAAATATATCGTGTAGGATTTGAAAATCGAAGCCCCCTTTTTTGAAGCCTACAAATGGTGGGCTTACCTGGACTTGAACCAGGGACCTTTGCAATGTGAATGCAACGCTCTAGCCAACTGAGCTATAAGCCCTTTATAATGTATATTATATATAATCCCTTGTTTTTTGATTGTAATATCCCTAAAATAAAAAACTATGCTTAAAACGGCGAAAGCGGTTATTGATTTCGTCATGGATATTCTGGAGACCGTTGTTTTCATCGGCTCCATGTTTATAGTCGTTTATCTTTTCATTCTCACGCCAAACCAAGTCAAAGGCGCCTCAATGGAACCCAATTTCCACACAGGCGACTATATACTGACGAGCCGTATCACTTATAAATTTAGAAAATTGGAAAGGGGAGACGTCGTAGTTTTAAAGTCTCCAAAAAATCCTGACATTGAATATATTAAAAGAGTCGTCGGCCTGCCCGGTGACGTTTTGATCGTAAGAAACGGTGACGTTTTAATAAATGACAATTTACTCACTGAAAAATATATCGCGGCGCGAACCAATCTTTGGGAGGGAGGCTGCTTAAAAGACAATATTCCCTATTCAATTCCTGTTGACGAAGTTTTTGTCATGGGAGACAATCGACCCAGGTCATCTGATTCAAGAGAGTTCTGTTCCGTCCCTATTCAAAGTTTGATCGGCCAAGTATTTTACCGCTATTTCCCGGCTGATAAAATCGGAGGTATCTCAAATCCTCTCCCCTCTTCACTCCGTTAACTTCTTCAATATTTCTTTGGCTGTTTTTGAGGAATCCTCCAGGTCGCCTTTGATTTCCAACTCAATTTTAGTTTTAATCCTAGTCTGACTGATCGAAATCTTTGCACCTGGAAATTTTCTTTCTATTTCTCTTGACATTCTCGTTTTATCTTCCTCCAGTATAAAACTGCCTTTTGAATTTACCTGATAGACAGCCGCTCTTATAAGCTCTTCTGTTTGCTTGATGGTTAGATTATCTGCCAGAACCTTCTCATAAATTTCCAGCAATTTTTTTTCGTCTTTGACTCGGGAAATCAAAAATAAATGACTTATATCAACTAGTTTTGAATAATAACCGTCGACAATTATGTCGGGAAGATTATTTAACCTGTTCAAATGGCATAAGTATGAGGAGGTGATTGACAATTTTTGGGCTAAATCTTTGACTCGAAAATCTTTTTCAACGAGAAGAAAGCGAATTAATTTTGCTTTACTGAAAACGTCTTGCTCTTTCTTTATTTTCTCAACGACGTCATCCATGAAGATATTTTACACTACAGAAACAAAATCCTCGCCGCGTCTTTGGTAGAATTTAACCGTGCCTTTTTTCATGGCGAGAATTGTGAAATCACGGGAAAGCATTGTTCCTGGTCCGGCATTAACTCTAGTACCTCTTTGACGGATGATAATATTACCTGGAATTACCATGCCACCGCCGAAAACCTTGACTCCGAGCCTTTTACTCTTTGAATCACGATTGCCTCTAACTGTTTTTTGAGCTTTTGTATGTGCCATTTATATTTTTACAATTTTTAAACTAGTCAACTGTGGTCTAAAACCCCTAACTTTTCTATAGCGGACTTTCGACTTGAATCTAGAAATTCTTATTTTTTCTCCTTTGGAATGGGTAATAACTTCTGCTTGAACTTTTTTGGCAAGAAGGGGAGTTCCGATTTCAACGGCCTTGCCTTCTTGATCGAAAGTCATCAAAGTTTCCAGTTCCACTTTTTCTTTTTCCTTGATAGCCATTCTATCAACGACGATTTCCTGTCCTTCTTGAACTAGGTATTGTTTACCTCCTGTTTTCACTACTGCAAAAGTTGCCATAAGAATAAATTATACAAAAAAAATGCCTATAAGCAATGATAAAAAGTTTTAGATGTTGCGGGTGTCTAGGGTCTAGGGATCCCGACGGCGCGCAGTCGAGGGGTCTTATTCGAAGCGAGCACCGGCGGGAAAAGACACGAGACAGGCCCCGCAACTCAAGGAAGCAATGCAAATCCTATGAGAAGCGCCAAGATCGACGATCCTCCGTAGGAAATAAAAGGTAGAGCAACTCCAGCCACTGGCAACAATCCAAGATTCATACCAATATTGATAAAGACTTGAAAAGTCAAATAGGCAAGCATTCCCAAACAAAAAAGGAACTTTCCCCTTCCCTCCGCGCTCCTGTCAAAGAAAAACTTGACTGTCCGTCTGGCTACATAATAAATAGAAAGCGCATAAAAAATTATCACGAATAGACCTCCAAAAAATCCGAACTGCTCGACAAGTGAAGCAAATGCGAAATCAGTCGTATTTTCTGGCAAAAAATAAAGGCGTGATTGCGTTCCCAAACCCAGTCCCCTACCAAAGAATCTACCACTGCCTATCGTTATCAAGGCCTGAATCATGTTATAGGCAATCCCCTGTTTATCCAAATGAGGGTTAAAAAAACTCAACACCCTCGCCTTTTGATACTCTTTAAGAAAAAACCAACCGAGAGGCATCAGTAACACGCCCAGTCCGAAAAAAGAAGTCAGATATTTTTTTGGAATACTCGAGAAAAAAACAATCATTAGGTAAATGAATAAAAATGTCGCCGCGTTGGCCAAATCCGGCTGCTTAAAAATAATAAAGAAAGGAACAACAAAGTAAACAAAACTTTTCAAAAAAAGGTCGAGGTCATTTTTAAAAACATCCTTTGAAGAAAGATACTCACTCATATAAAGAATGAAAAAAGGTTTGAAAAATTCACTTGCCTGAAAACGTAAAAAATAAAAATCGAGCCATCGCCTTGAACCTTTGACTTCGACACCGACTATAAAAGTGACAATCAAAATTATCAAAAAAAGAAAGTAAAAAAAACGGGAGTTTATCTGAAAAAAATGTCTTCCAAATGATTTTACTAAGAAATATATTCCGAATCCGATTAGACAGTATATAAGCTGGCGAAAAAATAAGCTTTGATTTAGTCCAAAAAGATTAAAAAGTCCGAACACGGAAAGAAAAATAGAAGGAACGATTAAATTCATTTTTTTATCATTAGTCTTTTCCTAATCAAGTCCTTATCTTTGGAAAAATTAGATGGTATTTCCATTTCAAGATAGTCTGTTGGTTTTAACCCCATTTCTTTTCTTTTAGATTGAGTTGCTCTCATGAAATCCCTCAACTCGCCTTCATAGGTCAGATCTTCATCGGAAACTACTACTTCTTTTTTTGGATAACTGGTGGTTTTATTGACAGTGATATTTTTTATATTCAATTCTTTAAGAACAATTTCCCAAATGTCATTACTGATTTTTGAATAATTGCCTTCCAAATTTAACTTTAATTTAGCCAAAGGAATTCTCACTTTTTTTCCTTCCTCTTTTCTTTTCGCGTGACCGGATTCAACTATTTTTCTGGCCAATTCCATTTCTTCTTCCAACTTTTGACTTATGACTTTTGAATTTTGACTTATTGTTGGCCAGTTTTCCAAATGGACCGATTCCCCACCCGTCAGATTGACATACATTTCTTCGCTTATAAAAGGCATAAAAGGAGAAAGAATAATTGAAAGGTTGACTAAAATATAATGAAGAGTTGAATAAAAATCCTGCTTGTCCTCTTTATTCTCACTATTAACCCAAACCCTGTCACGACTTCGGCGTATATACCAGGTTGACAGATCGCTGACAAACTTTTCAATCTCCAAAGCACTATCCTTGGCATTAAATTCTTTAAGATTTTTTTCCACCAACAAAACTAGATTCGTAAATCTGCTAAGAATCCATAGATCTAGGATGTTTTTATTGACCGGAGAGGAAAATGTAATTTTTTCACTTTCGAGGGGACCACGAAGTGGTGAGACTCTCGTGTGATAAAAATTACGTTTCCGATCCGGTAACCATTTATCAAGATTTGCATACTCAACAAAAAATTTATAGATATTCCATAACATCAAATAAAACTGCCTTCTTACGGCATCGGCGTGATGATAACCAAAAAGCATATTGTCGGCAGGATTCTGACGGCTATACATCCAGCGCATAACGTCAACTCCGATTTTGTCCGCGCCTTCGTTGAATTCGATGGCGTTACCCCAGCTTTTGTGCATCGGTCTACCGTCCTCACCTAATAATGTTCCAAAACCCAATACTCTTTTAAAAGGCGGTTCGTTTTCCAAGACGGTTGATTCGGCAATCATGGCATAAAACCAGTTTTTAAACTGACCAGGAAAGGATTCTGTGATGAAGTCAACCGGAAACCAATTTCTCCATTCCTTTTTGTTTTTTGTGTATAAAGGTTCTCCTTGATTATTTTCCGCGATTGTCGAATAGGGGACAATTCCCGCGTCAAGCCAAGGATTACCAACATCAGGCGTTCGTTCAACTACTTCTCCACAATTTGAGCATTTTATTTTGACTTCGTCTATATATGGTTTGTGCGGACTTTTTCCATCAAATTTATTCCATCCGGAAACAGCTCTTTCTTTCAACTCTTCTTTTGAACCGATTACTTCAAAGGCATGACATTTTTTGCATTCATATATTGGCAACGCCAAACCCCAATAACGGTTTTTCTTGGAAATGAGCCAGTCATGCATGTTTTTCAGCCAGTCAAGTTCTCGATCCAATCCAAACTCTGGCATCCACTTGATTTTTTTGGCAACAGACATCATTCTCTGACGCAATGTTTTCCCTTCGAGAGGCTTATCCATAGAAATATACCATTCATCGGCGACCTTCCAAACCAATTCAGCCTTACATCTCCAGCAGGCCGGATATCTGTGTTTGTAGTTCAAAATTTCAAATGTCCAGTGTTCTCCATTTCGATTTTTATTTTCCGACAAGTAGTCTAAAATTATTTCCGGATGTTTTTTGGCGTTTTTTCCCGTCAAAAATCCCAAACCTTCTATATAGTCGGCATTATCAGCAATAACTGGAATCATCGGCAAGCCTAGTTTTTTGCCCATCTTAAAGTCCTCGCTACCTGCGGAAACTGCCGTATGGACCATTCCTGTTCCCTCGGTCGTTGTTATAGGAAGAATTAGTTTATCCGTAACAAAAACAGTGTGAAATTTGTCTGGATTTTTTTGGGCAACTTTAGCTACAGCCGGAAGAGTGTCAAATGGACCTTCATATTTTAATCCGACTAATTCTTTCCCTTTGACAGTTTTAATAACTTTATAATCTTTTTTGAAAACAGATTTAACCAAATCTTTAGCAATCCAGAACTTTTGTCCGCTTCCACCCTCAACAAGAGAATAATCAAAAGTTTCATCAACGGCAACAGCAATATTAGCCGGGATCGTCCAAGGAGTTGTTGTCCAAACTAAAAGATTTTCATTTTTCCGTCCAACCAAAGGCAGTTCAAAATAAACCGACTGGTGAAAAACTTCCTTATAATCTTCAGTCAACATTTCATGTTGGGAAATGGCTGTCTCACATCTCGGACACCAGGGAACCGATTCGTGCCCCTTATAAATCCAACCATTGTCATAACATTTTTTCAAAAAACGCCAGATCATGTAGTTGTTTTCGTCGCTCATCGTAAAATAGGAATGTTCCCAATCGGCAAAATAGCCAAGTCGTTTAGATTGTTCTGTTTGTACAGCCGAGAATTTCATTACTCTATCTTTACAGAGCTGAACGAACTTAGCGATGGAGGCTTTCGGACTTCCGGGAACGAGATTCTCGATGTCTTTTTTTGTCCTCAACCCCAATTCTTTTTCTACCTCGACCTCGACCCACAAACCTTGACAGTCAAACCCGTTCTGAAATCTTTCCTGATATCCCAAAAGATTATAGAATTTTGGCCAAAGATCCTTATAAGTTCTTCCCCAGGCGTGGTGGACACCCATCGGATTATTAGCGGTAATTGGACCATCCATAAAGGAAAAATACTTCTTGCTTTTCTTGTTTTTATTGAGATATTTTTTTACTACCCCTTTACCGTACCAATGCTTCAACCAAGCTTTTTCCATCTCTGGAAAATTTATATTGGGATTAACAGGTTTAAACATAGAAGTAAATTATAGCATTATTTTTTACGCAAGAAAGCAGGGATATCGAGCTCTGAAGTCTCGTCTAAAAATTCATCTTCGTCATTAATCGGTTCTTCGAGATCTTCCTTTTGGTCCAAGGATTGAGTCGGTTGTTTTTCTTCTAATTCATCGCCTTTTTTGAAACGAAAGAGTTTTAATTTATTATCGTCGAACTTAGTAGCAATAATAGTTACCTTAAGCTGATCCATTAAACGCTCATCAATAACAGCTCCGAAAATTATATCGGCATCCGGGTCGACAGACTTGGCAATAATAGAAGCGGCCTCGTCTATCTCTGCCATAGTCAGGTCAGGTCCGCCAACAATATTGAATAAGACTCCCCTGGCGCCTTCTATGGAAACGTCAAGAAGAGGTGAAGAGATTGCTTGTTTGATTGCGGCAATCGCCCTCTTGTCACCACTCCCCACTCCCATTCCCATCAAAGCTGTTCCTGAACTATTCATGATTGATTTGACGTCGGCGAAATCAACGTTTATCAAACCAGGAGTCGTAATCAATTCGGCAATCCCTTTGACTCCTGATGTCAAAACTGTGTCAATCTTCCGGAAAGCGTCCAGTATGGGTGTTTTTTTATCGACGATATTAAGAACTCTTTGGTTTGGAACGATTATTAGTGTATCGACTTTTTCCTTGAGTCTGGAGACGCCGTCTTCGGCGGTAAACTTTCTTTTTACTCCTTCAAAATCAAATGGCTTTGTAACTACGGCTACGGTCAAAGCTCCGGTTTCTTTGGCAATCTCGGCAATAATAGGAGAAGCGCCTGTCCCTGTCCCACCGCCTTCGCCACAAGTAATGAAAATCATATCGGCTCCGTTTAATTCTTCTTTTAGCCTCTCCCTTGACTCTTCGGCTGCCTGGCGACCGACTTCAGGGTCTCCTCCGGAACCCAAACCTTTGGTTAAATTTTCTCCAATTTGAATCTTTATTGAAGCTTTGTTATTGAGAAGAGCTTGGGCATCTGTATTGACGGTAATGAATTCCACTCCGGCCACTCCGCCTTCAGCGATCATCGAAGAAATGGCATTGCCTCCGCCTCCGCCAACTCCAACGACCTTTATTCTTGCTGCCTGTCCCGCTCTTGGTTTTATTAACATATTAAGGAATAAACTGCTTAAAGAAATCTTTAACTTTGCCAACAGAACCGCCTAACTTAAAATCTCTCAACACTTTCCCAAAATTTTTAAATCCGACGTTTTCTTCTGTCATTATATTTTTTAAGCCATACAAAAGCAAGCCTATCGTTGAGGCATATTGAGGGTCAACTGTCTCATCAACCAGACCCGTCACCTTGTCAGGAACTCCCAACCTTATGGGCAGGCCGACGACCCTCTTACCTGTTGGCAACATTCCAACCGTTAATGCGCCACCACCTGTGATGACAAGACCAGAAGGAACATTTTGTCCAAAATTACTCTTTTCAATTTCTTCAAAAATCAGTTTAAAAATTTCCTCTAAACGAGGTGCGATAATCCCATCGACCAAAGTTTTTAGGGAAACTTCATTGATGTTTTCTTCCAGTTGTAACTCATTTAAATTTATTTGCTGGGATTTCTTTTTATTGTCTAAATTCTTACTCAAGAAAACCTTGATTTTCTCGGCAGAATCCAAAGAAATTCTCAATCCAACTGCGATGTCGTTTGTAATGTGACGTGCGCCGATTGGTATTGAAGAAGAATATGATAGAGCGCCGTCCACGAAAATGGTGATATCAATTTTACCACCGCCGACGTCAACCAAAACTACTCCCAGTTCTTTTTCTGTATTGGTCAAAACCGCCTCGGCAGAAGCCAGTCCGGAAAAAACGAACCCGTTGTTTTCAATTCCAAGATCATCCAAAACACGGTCAATATTTTTTAAGTTGGTCGATGACGCCGTAATTATATGAGTCTCCACTTCCAATCTTACTCCACTCATGCCAATCGGACTCCTTATTCCAGGTTGACCGTCAACGATAAAATCCCGGGGAATAACCTCAATAATCTGTCTTGTTGTCGAGAGTGAAATAGCGCGAGCGGCTTCTGTGACACGAGCAACGTCACTTTCTGATATTTCACCTTGCGGGTTGGAAACGGCAACAATGCCATGCGAATTTAAAGAAGATATGTGGGGGCCGCCAACGGAAACAAATGCTTGATTAATTTTATGACCAGCCATTCTTTCCGCTTTTTCAACGCTTTCCTCAATAACGCCTGTAACCTCTTTTATGTCAACAATCAACCCTTTTTTTATGCCACGGGCAACTGTCGTGTTAAAACCAATTATTTTCATTTCCCCAGTCTCTTCCGATTTAACACCAACGACGGTAGCAATTTTGCTGCTGCCTATGTCGATTCCGCAAATTAAAGTATCTGCCATATTAAAACCTGACAACAGGTTTGTCGTAACGCAAATCTATCTCTTTAAACGACTTCCCTTCGATTTTAAACTGCCTGATAATTTGCTCCAATTGATAAATCTGTAACTCCTTGTCTTTAGCACTGCTGAAAATAATTTTTTTGTCGTTCAACTTAAATAGTAACACATCGACTCCATTAATATCAAGGTTATCAACTTTTAGATTTAAACCGCTTAAAGATTTTATAAAATAAAGACCATTTTGGATGTCTTTGAAAGAAATTATATCGCCGGCATTATAAGATTGGAAATTAAGTTTCTGATAAAAATTAATTTTCGGAACTGAGTCAATCATTTTTCTAGACTTAGAAAGAATTTTCCCTTGTTCTGAAAGATAAAAATAACCATTACTAACAGTAAGAACAGCCGTTCCCTTATCATAAGTTAACTTCAATACTAAAGTCGAAGGGTATTTTTTTTCAATTGTTACTTTGCTTATGAGCGGGTTTTTCTTTGTTAGAAAATCGGCTGTTTCCTTTTCATTAAGAAAAATCAGGCTAGTTTTCTTCATTTCTTCAAGACCAAGAACGTTGGATCGACTATTGATGAGTTCGATCTTTTTTATTTTGATCGAATCGTTTAAAAAATAAAGACCAGAGAAAGCTGTTGCGCAAAGGAGGACAAAAAAAAGCCAACGAATGATTTTATTTAAATATCTCTTTAAGGATGAACTGGCTGACATTCTTTTGGTAAAGATAGCTCAAAGATTTAAAATTATCTTTATAGCTCTCAATGTTGTTAATCATTTTATCAATTATTCTCATCAGCTTGTCACTTGTTTCTATTTGATGAAATATTTCACCAGTCTGGTTTCTGGCGAAAATTTCAGCGTGAAACTGCTGTTCTTTTCCTGAAGCCCAAGGCAATGGAATAAAAATCGCCGGTAATTTCAAATTTACCAACTCAAAAAAAGTATTAGCGCCTGATCGACCGACTACCAAATCTGTCAACGAATAAACATAACCTATTTCGTCTTCGAAAAAGTGCTTCACCAAAAAATACCGACTTTGTAAATCTTCTGGGAGTTTATTTTTTAGTTCAGACAGGTTTTCGAAATCATGATATTCCTTTGTGTCCCCTATTTGATGGATGACTATATATTTTTTTAATAGTTCTTTGAGTATATTTTTTATATGCTCATTGATACTGTGGCTACCCAGAGTGCCTCCTGTGACATAAATGACAGGCCTATCTTTATTGATTAAAAACGGCTTTTTTTTAATTTCAAAAATGGACTGCCTGACAGGATTTCCAGTGACAATCGTTTTTTTAACATCAAAATTTATTTTCGATTCTTTAAAAGCGACAAATATTTTTTTGGAAAAGATTCCTATTACTTTGTTAGCCAAACCTGGTTTGATTGTCTGTTCATGGGTATATACTGGTACGCCGAAAACATAACCCCAAAACACTATTGGCAAAGCTAGATATCCACCAAAAGATAAAACAATATCAGGGCTTTGATCTCTAATAATAAATAAGGCATTAAAAAAACCCAAAGGCAGACGAAGCAAGCTTCTCAAGGACCGGAGAGAAAGAAGACGCGTCAACCTGCCGGCCTGAAGCGGAATAAAGGGAATTTTCCTTTTGTTTATTTCTTTAAATTCAAGAGAAACAGTTTTTTCAGAATCCAAAGCATATTTTCGTCCGACAAAAATAACATCAATATTAGGTTTGGTTTTTTTTAGCTCCTCTATAACTGCTAGAGCAGGAGCCAAATGACCACCAGTGATTAATAACTTCATAAAATATTAAATAACAAAAAATTCAAATAACAATTGAATAACAAATAATTAATATTTAAAAATTAAAAATTTGTTATTTATTATTCATTTGTGAATTTGTTATTTGTGATTTGTAATTCTTGAGTTTAATTATACCTTTACTCTCTTTTCTATATTTAACAATATCCCTATAAGAGCAAATGAAATCAGTAGGTTTGACCCACCATATGACAAAAAAGGTAAAGGCACACCTGTCAAAGGAAACAGACCAACCATGCCGGCAAGGTTGATGATAATCTGAAGGTTGAAAAAAGCGAAAACTCCTGTAGCGAGAAGCTTTGAAAGCTTGTCCGGAGCTACTCTAATAAGATGGTAGATTTTATAGATGAAAATAAAATAAAGACAAATTAAGATTACCGCGCCCAGAAATCCATATTCTTCGGCGATAATGGCAAAAATCGAGTCAGTATGGGCTTCTGGTAAAAAAAGATATTTTTGACGAGAAGCTCCTAAGCCCTGACCGAAAAAACCACCCTGAGATAAAGAAATGAATATTTGGTTTATATGATAAGTAATTCCTTTTGGATCGGCCGCTGGGTTGAAAAAAGCCAACAAACGATTTAATCTATAAGGCGCTGCTTTTATCAATAAATAAAAACCTCCTATTGAAACAGGAATAAGAAGCAATAAATTGATAACATT
The DNA here is from genome assembly GCA_016215445.1 of Candidatus Roizmanbacteria bacterium. Lineage (GTDB taxonomy): Bacteria > Patescibacteriota > Microgenomatia > UBA1406 > GWC2-37-13 > GWC2-37-13. The sequence goes on along the minus strand of JACRJL010000003.1, from coordinate 515,760 downwards.
CATTCCAGCCAAATAATAAAGAATCAAACTCAATAAAAAAACTATGATTGCCGTCCCCATATCAGGTTGCAAAATTATAAGGAAAGTCAAAAATCCAACTAAAGTAATAAACGACGTAAAGCGCCTTCTTTCCTTGTTAACAAACCAGGAAGATAGATAGACTATGATTGAAAACTTGGCCAGTTCAGTAGGCTGGACGTTGAAAAAACCAAAGTCAATCCAACGTCTGGCTCCACCGGCCTGAAGGCCGATTCCCGGAATCAAAACTATCATCAAAAGAAGAATAGTTACTCCCAAAGAAATGAATGAAAAAAAATAAAGTTTTTTATAATCAAAAAAAGAAAAAAAAGTCATGACAAAAAAACCGACAAAAAGCCAAATAGCCTGGTATTTAAGATAATGAAAGCTGTCGCCGAAGCTACTTGCCGATCTGATTGCCGACGCCTCGAAGATAAAAATAAGGCCGATCAGTGACATAACGATAGGTATGGTCGCCAAAGGCAAGAAAAACTTATTTCTGATAAGCGGTCTTTTAACCATTGTCTATTTTAATTTGTTTAATCGAGGCTTCGTTTGCATGAGAACCTAAAAAAAGCCGCATCAGTTTTTTAAAATCCTGACTCAAGTCTGTTACAAAATAAGTTCTCTGTTTTTTCTTTTCAAGTTTTTTTTCTATATCCAAATGTTTTGTCAAATAACTCCTCAATTTATCCGCGACAATTTTTCCCTCGGAAATTACTTCGACTTGAGGGCCAATTTCCCTCTGGATTTCTTTTTTTATAATTTCATAATGAGTACACGCCAGAACCAAACTGTCAATATTTTCTTTCTTTAGTCCAGCTAAATACTCTTTTAAAATAAGTTGAAGAACTTTATCATTTCTTCCGGAGTCTTCGATGTAAGGGACTAAAAGCGGACAGGACTGCTGAAGAATTAAAGCATCAGGAAGTGTTTTTTTGATTTCCCGAGTAAAGGCTCCGGAGTTTATCGTGGCCTTAGTTCCTATCACCCCGATTTTTTTAAAATTTCTGTCTGTTATTTTCTCAGTTACTGGTTTTATTACGCCTAAAACTCTTCGGTCGGGATAAAATTTTGGAAGATACTCTTGCTGTATCTTATGTAATGAAGTTGAAGTGGCTGTATTACAGGCAAGAATGATTAGCTGACAGTTTTGTTTGAACAAAAAATCGATCGCCTCTTTTGTAAATTGATAGATGATTTCCTGTGACCTGTTTCCGTAAGGGACCCTGGCGTTGTCTCCTAAATAGATGTAATTATATTCAGGTAAATTCTCCAATAAAGATTTAAAAATTGTCAACCCTCCCAAACCTGAGTCAAAAACGCCTATATTCATAGTTTAATTATTTTTTTAGCAATTTTATTAAACTCCTCACCTCGATGAAATTCATTATTGAACATGGCGAACGAAGTTGCCGCTGGGGAAAAAAGTATACAGGTTGAATTGATTTCTCTGGCAATCCTGTACGCTTCTTTTACTGCTTCTTCCAAATCATCATAGATTCTTAAACTAATTTTATCCGACATAGAAGCTCTTAGATCATCTATGATTTGGTTAGTAAAAGATCCAGCTAATAATACAATTTTTTCCACTTTGTTTAGTTCGGCTAACAAACCTTCGTATGGAAGATTTTTAGAATTTCCTCCCAAAATTAAAACTGTTTTCTTGTCTTTAAAAGAATCAATCGCTTTGATAGTGGCAATGGGTGTTGTCGATGTCGTATCGTTGACAAAAATTATATCTTCTTTCCGACCGATAATTTCCTGTCTATATGGCAGGCCTTTATAACTCGAAATGAAATCAATCGATTTTTTTTCATCTATATTAAGAATTTTTGCCACCTGCAAAGCAGCCGCCGCGTTCTCCAGATTATGGTCGCCTTTTAAGTAAATCAATTTACTTGGAAATCCGTATCTGTCAAATGGAAAGATTTTTGATTTTGAAGTGCTGACAATATTTAAAAGTGATTTGTTGACGATAAGAAAGTCATTTTCATTTTGATACATAAATACGGCTTTTTTGTCATATAAATAATCATCCATAGTTTTGTAGTAATTCAGGTGGTCTGGATAGATGTTCGAAAAAACCGCAATATGTGGACTGATTTTTTTGCGATGAAATCCCGACAAAGCCCAAGAGGAGATTTCCATTACTATCCAATCATCTTTTCCTAAAGTTTTCAAGTAGTTAATTGTAGAAATCCCCGGTAGCCCGCCACCTAATAAAACAGGAAAACCCGATTGTTTTAAAAGATCAAATAAGAGCCGCGTGATAGTGGACTTTCCTCTTGTTCCTGTAACTCCGATTATTCGTCCTGGAAAATTTTCTGAAAAAAAACTCAACTCCATCTCAATTGGAATTCCTTTTTTTTCGGCAGCAACAACTTCCGGAGCCGACCAAAGAACCGAAGGCCCCTTAAAAATCATATCTGCTTCTAAAAAATCATTCATGTTATGACCACCCAATCTAAAAGTGATTGAATAATCCTTCAAAGCCTCAAGTGAAGAAGCCAGTTCTTTTTCCGTTTTTTTGTCAGTGACTGTTACTTTAGCTCCAAGCTCGGAAAAAAACTTGGCTATCCCAACTCCCCCTCCCTGCAAACCAAGTCCAACGACAAGTATTTTTTTGCCTTGATATTGCTCCATATTTCTATTTTATCATTTCATGAAGGCGATCATCAATCCGAAGATGACAAAGATAATAGAGATTAACCATAGACGCATGACGATTTTCGGTTCCTCCCAACCTTTATTTTGAAGATAGAGGTGAAACGGAGCCACTGGAAAAATTTTTCTTTTCAAAAACTTCTTGCCTATAAGTTGAATAAGAGACGAACCAGCCTCGATGACAAAGACACCTCCCATAATTGGAAGAGCAAAGGCTTTTCCCAGTATCAAACCTATAACGGCAAAAGTAGCCCCGAAAGAAAGTGCTCCTGTATCACCCATGATTATTCTCGCCGGGTAGATATTGAAATAAAGAAAAGCAAGAAGACCTCCCAACCAAGCGGCAATGAAAAGAGAGGTGGGAACGTCAAGAATGCTTCTTGAAACGACCCAAAATCCGATCAATGCAAAACTAATTATTCCTCCTGCCAAACCATCCAGACCGTCACTTATATTGACTGCATTGGCAAAAGCCATGATGATAAGGGAAGAAAACAAAATGTAAAAATAACCAAGATTAAAGACGCCGAAAAAAGGAACGTGAATGAAAGAAATCTTCAAGTCCTGAAAAAGCCAGTAGGATATGATAACGGAAAGAATCGCCTCCAATATGGCTTTATGCCTGAACCGTAATCCAAAAAAACCGTTCTTTTTCCACAAGAAAATCTTATTTAAATCGTCCAGTAACCCGAGAAGACCGAAAGAAATGAATGCGAAAAGAATGATCTTAATCTCCGAGGCTATCGACGGATAGTTTGTAAGAATTTTTTGCCGAAAAAACCAGTATAAGAAAATAAAGAGAAAAAAAACTAAGGTAGTAGTTGCCAAAACTATAATACCACCTCCGACTGGAGTCCCTTTTTTGTGTTCGTTGTACTTATCAAATATGGGAGTCGGACGGTTGAAAATGTCTTTGGTTTTTTGGGCGGCTCTCTGGAATTTTAATTTATAAAGAAAATCAATAAAAGGAATGATAAAAATAAAGTTCAAAAAAAAAGAAGCCGAAACTGCTAGTAAATAAATTGACGTCATATTAAAAAAATTTAGGGATAAAAATAAAACAAGCGATTATAAAAGAACCTATGGCATAAATAAGCATAGCTGCAGCAGCAACATCCTTGGCGATTTTTATATCTTCCCTGATCTTACGGTCTATTGCGTCTGTTGTCTGCTCAAGACCTGTATTAAGTGTTTCTATAACTAGACCAACCGTAATTAAAAAAATTATTATTAGAAACTCAAGATAAGAGACCTTTAAAAGCATCCCTAAAATAATCGCCAAGAGAGACAAAGTAATATGAATTCTATAATTAGGCTGGGTTTTCAAAGCCCACCTTAAACCATCAACAGCATGACCAATAGATATTGTGTGTCGTTTAAGCATAAAAAATTTTGTTTAAGACTTCGGCAATCTTTTTTGAATCGTGCCTCAAAATACTTCTATATAGTACATCGGCAGAGCTTTTTTCCACCTGATTGTTGTCTATTAAGTCTCCTTTAATTGTTTTATAACCATTATGATCTTTTAAATCGTTTATCACTTCTTCTTCATTATACTTTTTATAGGAACTCAAAATATCCGCGACGATCGGGGAATTATTTATTAGAATAAAATCTGGATCCTTTCCTAGATATTTTTTCAAATCCATTAAATGATCGGAGGCTTTATATTTAGTAGTCTGACCTGATTTAGTCATTAGATTCATGATAAATATTATTTTTGCTTTACTTTTCATGATTGCTTCGCCTATGCCCTCAACCAAAAGAACAGGAATGATGCTTGTATAAAGATCGCCCGGTCCAACAATAATATAATCGGAATTTTCAATTGTTTCGATCGCTTTAACATTGGCTGCTCCACTCGGTGTCAAATATGCCCTTTTAATCTTAGAAGATTCGGCATGATTTTCGTCTATCAATCCTTCTCCGGTAACGATTTTTCCGTTTTCATACTCAGCTGCCAAATGGAGTTTATCGTGCGTAACAGGAATTACTTTTCCTTTGGTTTTTAAAACATATGAAGCAGTTTGAATTGCCTCATCGTAAGATGTACTGACTTTTTCAAGCGCGGCCAAAAAAAGATTGCCAAAGTTGTGTCCTTTAAAATCTCCTGTTTCAAATCGATATAGAAAAAGTTTTCTCCAAAGAATTGGCGCGTCCGACAAAGCCACCAAACACTGACGAAGGTCTCCAGGAGGTAGAACACCCAATTGATCCCGAAGTTTACCGGTTGATCCGCCAGAATCCATCATGGAAACAACAACAGAAAGATCCAACTGGTAATCTTTAAGTCCTGATAAAACAACAAAAGTTCCTGTTCCTCCGCCTATTACTGTAATTTTTTTATTATTCATATAAATTTTCTTTCTCTTCACCGTCGCTTAAATAAGTTTTGTCTTCCAAATCATACCTGACTATCTCTCCAGGGCCGACCCAGGTTTTTTTGCCGATTTTCACGCCTGGCGTGATTGTCGCGTTGACACCGATCTTGGCTTGTCTACCGACAACAGCACCCATTTTCGATAGATAAGTATCGACTTTGTCATCGTCTACGTATGAATTAATCGTCTCACCGTCAAATCTCAAATTAGCTGTCACTGCCTGAGCTCCCATAATTACTTCATCGGCCAAAACTGAATCACCGACATAATTTCGGTGGAGAAATACCTTATTACCAATATAGGAGCGGGCTACTTCATTATAAGAACCGATCAAACAGTCTTCACCAATCTGACTTTCCCTAATAAGGGAATAGTCACCTATTGTGCTATTGTCTCCAATAAAGACTGGTCCGGATATCTTGGCAAAATCGCCAATTTTGACGTTGTCTCCAATAACAACCGGTCCGGAAATAATCGCTTTTTTCGATATTTCCGCCGTTGAAGAAATGTCGCTCGTTTTAATCATTCCCAGAAACAATTTTAACATTGATAAAATGTGCCACGGATATTTAAGACTCACCCAAAACCCCTCATAAATAAAGTAGGTTTTTTCAACTCCCGAATCAAGCAGGTGATTTAAGGCAATTTCATAATGATTGTCTTCGTTCGTTTTAACTTTTTCTATGGCTTTAACTAGATTGTCTATATCAGAATAGTAGTCGACTACAAGTTTAGTTATATTGGAAGGCATCTTATCTTTCCCTGGTTTTTCAACTATCTTCTCAACGTTTTCATTACTATCAAACTTGAAATATCCGCCTGGAAAATATTCGTTTACTTTTTTTCCGAAAAGGATTACTTTGTTTTTATGAGCCGGTGTTTGTGTGATTTTTTCAATTGCAGAATAGTCAACCAGATCGTTAGCATTTAATATTATAGTTTCGCCACGAACCAGATTTTTGACTGAAAAAACGGCACCGGCCTGACCGGAAAAGTCGTCTTTTTGAATGACAATTTCGATTTTTACCAGTAAATTAGCGTTGTCTACAAGCCTTTTCACGGCTACGGCGTTTTCTTTATGAACAACAATAAAAATATTCTCAACAAATAAGGAAATCTTTTCAATTTGATGAAGAATCAAAGGTTTTCCCAAAAAAGAATAAAGATTTTTATTTTCAAGTGGCCAAAACCTTGTGCTATCGCCTCCGGCCAACAAAAGAGCGTTTTTTATCTTTCTCATAAGTCAATTTTATCAAATTAAATCTTCTTTATCTCTCCGCCTAAATTACCGACCTTTTTCACAAAGTCCTCATAACCGCGCTCTAAGATGGAGACGCCGTTGACGGCTGATTCGCCCTCTGAAGCTAAAGCGGCTGTGGCCAAGCTGGCGCCGGCTCTAAGATCGGCGATATTTAAAATGCCGCCATGAAGTCTGACTGGCCCATCTATTTCAACCGTTTGACTGTAATTTCTACCTTTTTTGTAGTTAAAAAAGTAGAAATCGCTTGGATTTTCAACTTTTGCATCTATAAATTTGATTTTCGCACCTAGTTTTTTCAGTTCTTCTACATAGGAAAACCTATTTTCAAAAACACGTTCATGGATGATTGATTTTCCGTTTGCCTGGGTCATCATGACTGCCCAGTTAGGCTGCCAGTCTGTCATAAAACCCGGATGAGGAGTAGTTTCTATGTTAACTGCTTTGAGATGTTGACCTCTCCTGAAAAAAAGTCCTTCCGGCGACTCTTTTACTTCAACGCCCGCCTGTCTTAGTTTATCAACAAATATACCGATACTTTCAATTGGCAGGTCTTTTAAAAGTAAACTTCCTCCTGTTGCCAGTGTTAAGCAAACATAGGTAATGGCTTCGTTACGATCTGGGATGATTTTAAAGGGGTGACTAAATTTGAGCTTTGCAACGCCGTCGATTTCTATCCGACTATTATTTTTGGTTATTTTTGCTCCGCTTTGATTTAAAAAATCAATCAGGTTATCTATTTCCGGCTCATTGGCGCAATTTTCCAAAATAATTCTATCTTTGCCGAAAACTGAAAGCATGATCAAAAGTTCCGTCCCTGTGTGACTAGGTTTATTAAACGTGAAGCTCCCTCTTGGTTTATCAGGAAGCTTTGCTTCATAAAAACCAGTTCTGGAAATATATCTTATTTCCACTCCCAGATTTTTCATCCCATCGACAATCCTGTCGATTGGGCGGGCGCCGATCCTACAGCCTCCTGGATTGGGAACAAGACAGTTTCCAAATTTATAAAGCAAAGGTGCAAATAACATGAAAGAAACCCTTATCTTGGAAGCATGAAGCAGGTCGACTTTATTTTGATTTAATGAGGTCGGATCAATCTCTATCCTGTTTTTATCGATAAAGTCCGCGCTCGCACCCAAAGATCTGATTAAATGCAATAGTTCAACGACATCGTTGATCCGAGGAACGTTTTCAAGAACGACTTTTTCATTAAACAAAAGAGAGGCTATAATCATCTTCAAAGCGGCATTTTTTGCCCCTGACAAGGTGACTTCTCCGCTTAATTTTTTTCCGCCTCTAATAATGTATGAATCTTCCATATTAAACAACTATAACTTCCTCTTTCAATTCTATACCAAACTTCTCCCTTACTTTTGACTTAATTATATTTAATAGTTTAACCAAGTCTTCTCTTTTACCTTTTCCCTTGTTAATAATAAAATTGGCGTGGATAGGTGAAACAAAGAAGTCACCCACCGAATAATTTTTTAAACCAGCTCTGTCAATCAGGTAACCTGCCGATGTCGTTGGCAGATTCATTTTTTCTTTTTCCTTGTTGGAAATATTTCTGAAGAAACAACCTGAAGAAGCGATACCGAAAGGTTGAGTTTTTTTTCTATAATCGAGAGCCCAGGCCGCTTTTTCTTTTAATATTTTCGGCTCAGCTTTTTTTAACTCAAAAACTGCATTAAGAACTATCTCGTGCGTTTTTTGCAAAATAGAATTGTCATAAGCAAAGTTAAAATAACTTCTCTCGACTTTTTTTACTTTTCCGCGTTTATCAACCAAAAAGGCATAAAGAAGGTCGTCTCCGAAGTAAATCAACGGTTTTGTCCATTTCGAATTCATATAGACGGCTCCTCCCACCGTACCGGGCAAACCCTGATGGTATTCGAAACCCTTCCAACCTGAAGAAACTGATTTAGCTATCAACAAAGAAACGGGGTACCCTGACGATACGGAAATTGTTATTTTTTCCTTTTCTTCTTCGAGAATTTCTAGTTCCCTATAGCTGTTTTTTACCACTAAACCGGAAATTTCAGGCTTAAGGACTGCCAAATTACTTCCGCCACCTAACATGAATAAAGTAAGATTGTTTTTCAGGGAGTATTGTTTAGCTTCTATTAGGTCTTCTCTTGTCTTTGCCTCAAAAAAATATTCAGCTTTAACATGATTTCTTAGAGTCAGAAAGTGAGATATATCTTTGTTTTTTTGTAATTTGATATTTGATATTTGATATTTATTTGTCATTTGTAATTTATTATTTATTATTTTTATTAGATTGTTCTTTAACTTATAAACATCTCCCGCTCCCATTGTAAAAATTACGTCTCCTTTATTGATCAACTTTTCAAGCTTTTTGATTAACTGAATTTTCGATGCTTCGTAAAAAAGATTGATTTTCCCTTTGACAATATCTTTGGAGCTGACATTGAACTGTTTTTCATTTTCCCTGGCTGATGCAAAAATAGGTAGGACAAAACCAATATCAGCCAAAGACAGGCTTTCCCTGAACTCACTTAGTAAAAAGTTTGTCCTCGAGAAAGTATGGGGTTGGAAAACAACAATTAAACGTTTGCCTTTAAATCTTTCTCTCGCCGAGTTGATAGTCGCTTCGATCTCAACCGGATGATGAGCATAATCATCCATAAGATAGTTTCCTTCTTTTTTATAGACAAGCTCTGACCTTCTTTCCGCACCTCCAAAACCAACGACTGCTTCCTTAATCTTTTCTACTTCAAACCCAAGTTTTAAAAGCTGTACTATAACAGCTGTTGCATTTGAAATATTGTGTTTCCCAAAAAGAGAAATTATAAACTCTCCTATTCCTTTTATAGAAAAGACCGAACCTTCTTCATTCGTGTTCCAATCAGTTATTTGATGATCAGCTTTGTCTGAAAAACCATACGTGACATACTGATCTTTATTAAATCTTTTAAGAGACTGGATAATTTCCTTATTATCAAGACAGAGAATTAATTTTTTACTGCCAAAAAACTTCAGGAAAGCCGCTTTTGTTTCCTTTATATTTTTGTAGACGTCGGGATGGTCAAAATCGATGTTTGTGGCGATAATCCAGTCCGGATCGAGTTTGAAAAACTTCGGTGTCTTGTCAGAAGGAGGATTAACTCCATATTCATCAGCCTCGACGACAAAATACTTTTTCTCCTTATAATCGGCTCCTTGATAATCTGTAAAAAAAGGAACACCAACTATATACGATGGATTTGCTTTGAGACGGTTCAGTGCATAACTTAATAAAGACGAAGTGGTTGTCTTTCCGTGGCAGCCGGCAACGGCGATTTTTGTTTCAAAATCAACCATTAGTTCACCCAACAGATCGGCCTGGGAAATAATTTTGATCTTTCTTTTGGCAGCTTCTATCGTTAAAGGATTATTTAACCCGCCATGGGCAGCCGAATAGACAACCAAGTCTGTATCTTTGGAAAGGTTTTTAACTGTAAATCCTGTTTTCCAAGCAATTTTGTTGATTTTAAGAAGCCTATCTGTAATGAATTTCTCATCTATGTCGGCGCCGTCGACCCTCTTTCCCATTTTTTTTAGAATCACGGCCAGATTGGCCATTGCCACGCCTTTTATTCCGACGAAAAATATATTCTTAGCTTGTTTCAACATTCTACCTCCAATTATACTTTATAAGGTCTTTATTATGAAGCTAAACATCTCTCCGAAGTCTGATCTTTTGTCTCTTCTGAATGAGAAAAAATGTTCTTTATCACACTTGGTGCAAAAAGGAAAAAAGTCTATATTCTCTTTTTTCACCCCTTTTTCCACAAGAAGAAGATAGTTTAAAAGACTCAAGTTTAGATGCCATTTACCACCTCTGTGATGAAATATTTTCTCCGTGTAACCATCGAATTCTTCCCGGAATTCAAAATAACGGTCATCGTCTATGTCATAACAGCATTCTCCTATTGCTGGTCCTATAGCAACTTTTATCGAATTTATATCAGCTCCACTGTCAATCATTTTTTCAACTATTTTTTGTGCCATCCTTTTTACACTGCCCCGCCAACCCTGGTGAGAAACAGCAATAATACCTCGTTCTTTATCGACAAAAACTAGAGGAGAACAATCTGCAGTAACGACAGTTAAAACCGCTCCTTCTTCTTTTGTAATTACCCCATCAACTTCCTCCATTTTTTCAAGGTTCTCATTCTTATTCGAACTAAAAATTTCTACATTAATCGAATGAATCTGTTCTGGTATTACTATTTTTTTGTACTTTATAGAATTTGAGTCGAAGAATTTGAAGATGTTCTCGACGTGGTATTTAGCGTCGCCCAATGACTTAGTCGAAAAGCCGGAAAAAAACTTATCATCATTTATAAGAGATGAGGTGAATATTTTTAAGTCAAAATCGTATGTAATCATAGATTTAGAGCTTTTTGCACAGCTTCGTGTTCACTCCAAGGAAACTCTATCTTGCCTCTGCAGAGGCTTTTTTCATGAGATTTTCCTGTCAAAACCACGACGTCCCCTTTTCTTGCTGTTGTCACGGCTTTAAATATTGCCTGTTCACGATTTATGATGACCTCGACCGGTTTTTCATTTTTGATCCCGGATCTGATCTGCTCGCAGATTTTTTCCGGTTTTTCAGTACGAAAATCCTCTTCAGTTAATATTATCCTGTCGGCGTAAAGACTGCTCACCAAACCCATCATTGGCCTTTTGGTAAAATCTCGTAATCCGGCCGCTCCAAAAACATGGATCAGTTGACTACCTTTTTTTAAATATTTTTCCCTTATTTCTGGAAGTAAATTTTCAAAAGCATTTGGAGTGTGGGCAAAATCAATCACAACTTTAAAATCCTTGTCGTAAACAAGTTCTAACCTACCTTTAGGTAACTTAAATGTACTTATAGCCTTAAACATTGACTCTTCATCCAAGCCTAAAATTTGACCTACTGTATAAGCGGCTGAATAGTTATATTGATTGAACTTAGTCAATAACGGCAACTTGTTTAAAGCTTTCAGTTTCGAGTTATATTTTTGACTTTTAACTTTTAACTTTTCACTTAGATAGTTGTATGATTCATCGTCTTCGTTGACAACGCTTACTTTGGCTCGATCCAAAAGTTTTACTTTTACCTTAAAATATTCCTCATAATTTTTGTGATAGTCCAGGTGTTCATGAGTAACGTTTGTCAAGGCTCCAATTTCAAATTCGATTCCCCAGACGCGGTTTTGATCAAGGGCATGGGAAGTAGTTTCCAAAACAAAGTAACTATCTCCGTTATCGGCTGACTGTTTGAGAAATTTTTGCAGCGCAAACGGAGAAGGAGTCGTCACATGAAAACCAATGTCATATTCCTTTCCGGCGATTGATGCATAAACCGAGGAAACATAGGATACTTTGTGACCCAAGGTTTTTAATATATGGGCGATCAAATGAGTGGTAGTTGTCTTGCCGTCGGTTCCGGTCACTCCTATAACCTTTAACCTTCTACTCGGAAAACGATAATAAATATTTGCAATAATTGCTTGAACTAAATGAAAAAGATTTTTCAGATCCTGCCACATACTTTATAAACTTTATAACTTTATAACTTTACAAACTATCATTGGTTTGGTGTAATGCTATAGTATACTATAAGATCTTTTGCAATCTCAAAAAAGATCGGAGCGGCTGTTTCTGAACCCCAAGGCGAAGTTTTCGGCTCTTTAAGCATAACTAGGGTAATAAACTTTGGCTTATCAGCTGGAGCAAAACCTATAAACGAAGCAATGGTTTTTGAAGGATCATAGTGACCTTGAATCGGCACTTGGGCAGTTCCGGTTTTACCGCCGATTTTATAGCCTTGAGGCCTATCCCATTTAGCCTCGGCGTTCTCCACAGTCGAGGTAAGCATTTTTCTTATTATTTGGGAAGTCAGATCGGAAATCACTTTTCTTTCCATTTTTGGCTTTATTATTATTTCCTCTTTTGCCGACAATATTTTATCAACAACGTAAGGCTTCATTAAATTTCCTCCATTGACAAGGGCAGCAAAAGCTCTGATCATCTGTATAGGCGTTAAAGCAATTCCCTGGCCAAAAGTAACAGTAGAAAAATCTATAGAATACCAATTTGCTTTAGGCTTTAAATAACTGGAATTTTCCCCCTGCAAGTCAATATCGGTTGATTCTCCAAAGCCATATTTTTCAAGATACTGATAAATTTTATCTTTTCCAAGCTTTTCTCCTATATAAACCATTCCTACGTTAGAAGATTTTTCCAGAATTCTCGTCATCGAGATTTTTCCCTCATATTTATCATTCCAGGTTTTTATCTTATATTCACCTACCGTGATAGGTCCAGTTTCATTATAGGTATCCTGCGGTTTTATTTTTTTTTCTTCGATTGCCGCGGCCATAATCAATGGTTTAAAGATTGAGCCGGGCTCGTATACATCTGATACTGTCGAATTTCTGAAAAAGTCTTCGGAAAACTGAAAGTATTTGTCTAGATCATAATCAGGTAAACAAACCAAAGACAAAATTGCCATTGTCCCGGGGTCGGCGATAATGACACAACCTTGCTTTGCTTGGTATTTTTCAATCCCTTCAGATAATCTTTTTTTGGCAATTTCCTGAACTGTTTTATCTATTGTTAAAACAAGATCCCGACCGTTTTCCGGATCGACCTTGTTTTGTACGCCGATAAAGATCGGACGGCCAGCCAGGTCTCTTTCCGATTCCAAAAGACCGGGTAGCCCGTTCAAATCCTGATTATAAAAGCCTTCAACACCGAAATACCCTGTGCCTTCACCTGTTTTATCCTTTCCAACAAATCCCAAAAGGTGAGCAGACAAAGAAGCTTCCGGGTAAAAACGTTTCATTTGCGACTCAAATCCTATACCGGAAATTTTCAAGCCTTCAATTTCTTTTTTCTTGTCTTCGTCAATACCCGAGACAATCGAAATCCAATCCTTAGATTCATCAATTTTTGCCTCAAGTGATGCTTCTTCCATATCAAGTTTTTCGCTCAAAAAACGGGTCAGTTTTAACTTGTCATTTATTTTCTTCGGTTCCAGATAAAGAAGATAGCTGTTTTGATTTAAAGCAAGAGGAGTAAGGTTTCGGTCGAATATTTTACCTCGTTCGGGGTTCAGTTTTTGCGATTTCAGATACAAATCCTGGTTGATCTTGAGCGGCGAGATTATCTGCAGATAAAAAAGTTTGATGATTATTAATAGATACAAAACCAAAAAACCTGTAAACAACAACTTTGTCTTCATTGATTGGGAACAAAAGCGTAAATTAATTTCTCTAAATAACTAGGCGATGATTTTTTTGTAAAAACCAGTTGTTTTGCTAATTTTTGGGCGTATTGAAGGGAACTGAGATATGATAGCTCTTTTTCCAAGTTGACATTTTCGTGGTGGATTTTTTGAGTCTTCGTTTCAAAAGTCGAAATATCCGTACCCAGTTTTATCGATGAGTAAAACAAAAAAATATTAGCGACTAATAAACCCAGCATCACAAACCCAATTGACGATTTAATAAAGTTTCTCATATAACAATAGTTCTTAACTTGGCACTCCGCTCAAACGGTCGGACGCCCCTAACTGGTTTTTTTTCTAGAAATTTAAGTTGATTGTTCCTGACAAAATTTTTAATAATTCTATCCTCAAGCGAATGAAAGGAAATAATAACGATTCTCCCCTCTTTCTTTGTGATCTTGACAACTCCTACTAAACCTTTTTTTAAATTATCAAACTCATTGTTTACTTCTATTCGTAAAGCTTGGAAAATCCTGGCATAAACGGACTGATTCTTGAAACCAGCTCGGTCAATCGCATAGATCAAATCCCCAACCGTGTTCATCTTTCTTGTTGACTTAATTTGATCGGCGATCAGTCTTGAATTAAGCTCTTCGGAATTTCTAGCCAGGATTTGATACAGATCTTCCTTGGATGATTTTTTTACCAAATCCCGGGCTGTCATCTCATCTTCCGGATCCAATCTCATATCAAGTGGTTCTTCGAGTTTTTTGAAAGAAAACCCCCGTCCCAAATGGTCTAACTGATTCATCGATAAACCCAGATCGAAAACTACTCCATCAACCGGATAAAAATTTTTTTCTTTGGCGATATTTTCTATGTCGGCAAAGTTACCTTGAATCAACTTTAAACCCGTTAACCCGTTAACCCGGAAACTCTTTAACTGATCTTCGTCCAAATCAATCGCCAACACTTTTCCACCAAGACGCAATATTTCTCTTGAATAGCCTCCCTCGCCGAACGTGGCATCAATGTAAGAACCGCCTTTTTTTATATTCAATCTTTCAATCGCTTGTTGTAAAAGTACTGGCGTATGCATTTAATTTTTAGCCTTAGATTTTCTATTGTATTCTTTCCATTTTTCCGGACTCCAAATCTCAAAATGGTCACCGACGCCTATAATAACTGCTTCCTCTTTCAAACTGGCATAAATCAGTAAATTTTTCGGTATAACAAATCTACCTTGTTCATCAATTTCCAGATAACTTAAGGCAGAAAAAATTTCTCTTCTTTCTTTTAAATCAGCCTGTTGTAAAGGCGACGGATTGAGCAAACCAGACGTTCTTCTTTCCCAATCTTCCTTATCATAACCAGCTAAACTGTTGTCAAAACCTTTTGTGAGAACAAATATATTGCCTTTAAGGAATTCCCTGATTCTTTTCGGCAGAAGAAACCGACCAGAGCCGGACAAGTTTACTTGGTACTCACCAAAAAACACCATATACTATCCATTACACACCATTTTTTGCCTTGTGTCAAGGGGAAAATATGATATATAATGAACCTGATGGAGCGATTTATTAAGACAACTTCCAATTTCATTTTTTCTAAACAAAAAAGCATTTTTTCTTCTGCTATCTTGATTTCTTTCATGATTATTCTTGCCCGCTTTTCCGGATTTTTCCGTTACCGTATCCTGGCCGGCTATTTTAACAAAGAGGAACTCGACATTTTTTTTGCCTCCTTCCGCATCCCCGACCTCATTTTCGAAGTCCTTATAACAGGAGCTTTAACTTCTACTTTCATTCCAATCTATTTGAAATTTAAAGAAAATAAGGAAGAACTTGCCGTCAATATCTCCTCTATCATCAATCTCATTTTTATCATACTGACTATTTTTATAATTATAATTAGTTTTTTTCTTGATAGACTTATACCTGTTTTGACTCCTGGATATGACCTGGTAAAAATAGAAAGAATTACTTACTTTTCACGTCTTCTTCTTCTCGGCCAACTTCCTTTCTTGGTGGCAGGCAATTTTCTCACCGGTATCGGCCAAGCCAATAAGACTTTTTTCCTTCCGGCTTTGGCACCTATCATTTATAACCTGGCAATTATTGTTGTCACTGTGGTTTTTTATAAAGGACTTTTTTTAACAGCGCCTATCTGGGGAGTAGTCGCCGGTGCCATATTAATGTTAGTTATCCAACTGCCGCTTTTGTTAAATTCGGGCTTTTCTTACCGTTTTGTCTTAAAAAAATCCAAAGCACTTTTTGAATTTGTTAGACTTGTCATCCCGCGTGCTTTTACTGTTATTGTCGCTCAAATAGATGCCACGATAGACCTCACTTTGGCGACGCTCTTGGGCGGAGGCGCCTACACTGTTTTCTATCTGGCCCAACATTTACAGCTCCTGCCTGTTTCCGTGATCGGAATTGCATTCGGCCAAGCCTCTCTTCCTTATTTAACGGAAATTTATCAAGAAAAACGTTTCGAGGAATTCAAAAAAATTATTACCGATTCTGTTCTCAATCTGTTTTTCCTGACGATCCCGTTGGCGGTTTTTTTTGTTTTTGCCAGAACCCCTTTAATCCGACTTTTCTTCGGAGGACAAAAATTTGATTGGGAAGCAACTGTGCAGACAGCTGTAACTCTTTCTTATTTTTCCTTATCTCTTCCTTTTCATTCAGTTTACTATCTTCTCACTCGTTGTTTTTATGCCGCCATGGACAGTCGTACGCCTTTTTATATTAGTATTATTTCTATCGCCATTAACACAATTTTGAGTCTTATCTTTGTTTTTTACTTTCACTTCCCTATCTGGTCATTGGCAATTTCATTTTCTGTAGCTATTATCTTTAACAGTGTTTTACTCTTTATGATCTTGTCGAAAAAAATATCCGGATTTAATTTTTCCTTTCTTACAAGCGAACTTTTTAAAATGGGATTTTCCGGAGGCATTGCTGCGGCTTTTTCTTATTCGTTAATGCGACTCCTCGACGGCCTAATCTTTGATACCTCATTTACAATCAACGTCTTTTTTCTTCTCGCCGTTACTTTTTTAGTCTTTATCAGTCTATATTTATTTATAGGCTGGATAATAGATCTTAAAGAGATTTATCTCGTGAGCCGCCTTATGATTAAAGCAAGAGAATATCAAAAGAAAATTACCGAACTTTATACCCAATATGAATAATGCAAACGAAGACGATGAAAAAATGTTAGCTATAAAAGCCATCCAAAAAAAGCTTTTAGGAAAACAGCTTTCTTATAGGGAAATATATGCAATCATGGATGAAATTGCCCATGAAAAACTGACTGACATCTTAACAACCTATTTTGTCGCCTCTTCTTTCCGGGAAGGCTATAGCCCTACTGAACTTTTTCATTTTACTAAGGCAATGGTCGAAACAGGAAACAAACTCAAATTCAAAGGCATTGTTGCTGACAAACATTCGGTAGGCGGCATCGCCGGAACAAGAACAACTATGATATTAGTTCCCATTATTGCCGCCGCCGGTTTCAAGATCCCGAAAATTTCGTCCCGCGCCATCACCACTCCTGCCGGGACTGCCGATGTCATGGAATCGATTGCTTCGGTTGAATTCACTCCTGATGAAATCAAGAAAATAGTTGATAAAGTTGGCGGCTGCGTCGCCTGGAATGGAAGGCTTGGAATTGCTCCGGCCGACGACATCATAATCAGAGTTGAAGAACCACTGTCTTTTGAGTCTTTCGATAAGATAATCATTTCAGTGATGGCAAAAAAAGTTGCGGCCGGCACAACCCATTTAGCTCTCGACTTACCTTATGGTAAAACCGCTAAAATCCGCCACTTCAGCGACGCGGAAAAAGTTGCCAAAAAATTTACAGACTTGGCAAATCATTTTAAAATTAAATCTGTTGTCGACATTAATGAGATGCTCGAACCAGCTGGCCGGGGAATTGGACCTATCCTTGAAGCCCGAGATGTCTTATACGTTCTCGAGCAACACAAGGACAGGCCGCTTCGGCTTGAAGCAAAAGCTGTCCGATTGAGCGGCATGCTCCTCGACCTTTGCTATAAACAAAAGAAAATTAAAAAAAACGGAGAAGACGAGGCGAGAAAAATTCTCGAATCAGGATTGGCTTTAAAAAAATTCAGGGAAATCGTTGCCGCCCAAAAAGGAGATAAAAATATCTCTTGGCGTAGTTTAAAACTAGCCCACTTCAAAAAAGAGATAGAATCAACTGTTTCTGGTAGAATTAAAGATATTAACAATTATAATTTAAATACTGTCGCCAAAGTTTTGGGGGCGCCGAAAGACAAACAGGCCGGCATTTATCTCTTGAAAAAGCTTGATCACAATGTCGACAAGGGAGAAGCAATGCTTATTATTTATTCAAGTGATAAATATCGATTAAAAGAAGGAGAAGTAACTTTAAAGAATTTACCAATTTTTACAATTGAAAAATAAATGAAAAAAGAAACTGTGGCTTTTTTTATCCTTTTATTTCTTGGGTTATTTGCTTACCTTTTTTACAGGCAAGGAACCCTCCCTTTTAATAAAACAGACAGCTCGACAAAAATCTTTGTTATAAGCCCGGGCGACCCTTTGCAAAAAATAGTCGACAACCTGGATAAAGAAGACCTAATCCGGAGCAAGCTCGTCTTTTACCTGGCTGTTAAACAACTTGGATTGGAAAGAAGCATCCAAGCTGGTGATTTTCGCCTTTCTCCTTCTATGAATGCCTATGAGATTGCCAAAAATCTTACCCATGGCACCTTAGACGTTTGGGTGACTTTGATTGAAGGAACGAGAAAAGAAGAAATGGCACAGATAATAGGAAACAGGTTGGAGATACCGGAAGTAGAATTCATCCAAAATGCCGAAGAAGGATATCTTTTTCCAGATACTTATTTGATGCCTAAAGACGCTACTGCCGGAAGTGTAATCTCAATCTTGAAAAATAATTATGAGCAAAAATTTACAGAGGATATGAAACAAAAAGCCAATCTCAAAGGACTATCTGAAAAAGAAGTTCTCACTCTCGCTTCGATTGTTGAAAAAGAGGCAAAACACGAAGCAGATAAAAAAATCGTCGCAGGAATACTTTTGAAGAGATTGGATGCAGACTGGCCTTTACAGGTTGATGCTACAATCCAATATGCTTTAGGTTATCAAGCTGGAGAAAAAAGCTGGTGGAAAAAAGTACTTTCGTTTGACGACCTGGAGATTGATTCTCCCTTCAATTCTTACAAAAATAAGGGCCTTCCACCGACCCCTATTTCCAATCCAGGCTTGACATCTATAACGGCAGTCGTTGAAGCTGATAGAAATACGCCTTATTGGTACTATATGTCTGATAAAAATACCAATATGCACTACGAAAAAACAATAGAAGAGCACAATGAAAATATCAAAAAATACCTCGAATAGAATTATCAGCCTTGACATATTAAGAATTCTCGCCGGACTGGCTGTCGTCTCAATTCATGTCAGCGACTCTTTTGTCGGTTATAAAAACATCTTCGGCGGAATCACTTGGTTTATTGCCAACTATATAAATTCGACCGCTCGTATCTCTGTTCCGCTTTTTGTGATGATAAGCGGCTATCTGATAATTTCGCGTTATAGAGAAAACAACCTTTTTGCTTTTTTAACAAAACGTTTTTTTCGTCTCATACTACCCTTTGTTTTTTGGACAGTTTTTTTCTTTTTCTGGCCCTACTGGTTTTTCGGCGCCAAACTTAATCTTGTCTCGAGTCTCAGGGATTTTTTAAACAGCACCAATACTCATTTGTATTTTTTGGTCATAATTCTGGAATTAAGCCTTTTGACTCCCCTTCTAAGCAGTTTTTTTAAGAAATCAACCGTTCAGAATCAAAAATACTTTTTAGTGCTTACTTTTCTTTTTAGTATCACCGTTACATTAATAAATTTGTTCTTTCCTTTTTCCGCTTACAAAGAAAACATTTTAACTAAGTCTTTGCTTTATATCGGTTATTATTGCGCCGGGTATTTTTTAGTTGAAAAAAGAATTTTTTTTAACAAAAAAAAATTACTCGTCGGCGTTTTTGCCTTCAGTGCGATTGCTAACGGCATCTTTAATTTCTTGACAACGGATCTCGATAACTCAAAAGTGTCTTTCTTATGGTCAAAAGGTTTTAATCAGTATTTCTTCGGCCCGTTCAGCCCTTTTATTGTCTTGATGACAGTATCTTTGTTCTTAATATTTGTCAGTACTGATTTTGCTGGAAAATTAAACCGATTTTCGGAAAAAGCAGTAATACATCTTTCTTCAGTAATTTTTGGAATTTACCTTATCCATCCGATTTTCATAGATTTAGCAGATAAATTTGCCGGTCTAAGGATTGACAAAATACTTTCACCTTTATGGTTTTTTCTTATTTTGAAGATTATTATTGTTTTTTTTCTCTCTTACTTTACTGTAAACCTCTTAAAAAGTATCCCTTTAACAAAACAGTTGGTGAGCTGAAAAAAATTAAGGCTTTGCTGGAAAAGTTCCCTCCGGAGCATACCAATCCTTGACCTCAACACCAGTGGTAATTTCTCCTGAACTAACTTTAATTGAAATCAGAGAATGATCCGTACATTCAACAGAAAGACCACAGGCTACGGCTTTGGAATAGGCGCCTGACAGACCTCCGTACTTTATCGGATATGCCACTACATAGTAGTTGCCTGGATCAACATCCTTGATTGTAAATTGGCTTTGATTTACAAAAGTTTTTATCATGAAGTATTTTGAATTGTCTGAAACGCTAAAGGCATAAACTTCCAATTCGGGAATACCCTCGGCCGGATAACCCAATGTGCCTTCTATCTTTCCTTTTGTCTCAATTCCGACAGTCGGACTTGGTGTCGAGGTCGGAATTGATTCCTCCTCTGTTGAAACTGGAAGAGACTTTTCTGCCTTTTTTAACTCCTGGTTCTCTTTCAGCAAAGACTGATATTTTCCGTAACCCCAATAAGCACCAAAACCTAGTAAGAAAAATATTAGAGCAACGATAAACGTCTTCATATATCTTGATTTAATTTTTAATGAATGTCTCCTGGCTGCATGTCGCCCGATTCAGGATTAGATGGACGCTTTATAACATCACGCGGTTTTGAACCTTCGGCTTGTCCGACATACCCGGCCGCCTCCATCTGATCAAGTATCCTGGCCGCTCTGGCATAACCGATTGAGAGACGCCTCTGCAAAAGAGATGCCGAGGCTTTATCTTGTTGCATGATTATTTCCAAAGCCTGGTTGAATAACGGATCGTTCTCACCGCCATTAACAACAACTGTTCCTCCGGCGCCTGAACGAACTGTCACAGCCTGCTCTGTCACTTCTTCTGTATAATGGACCTCTGGAGCTTGATTTTTCAAAAACTTAACCAAGCTCATGACTTCTTTTTCAGTAACATACGGGCCTTGAATACGGACTGGTTTCGCTTTATCAGGAGGAAGATAAAGCATATCTCCGCGACCGAGTAGCTTTTCTGCGCCTGGCATATCTATAATGACACGTGAATCAATCATTGAGGAAACATTGAAGGCAACGCGAGTGGGAATATTGGCTTTCATCAAACCTGTGATGACGTCAACCGACGGCCGCTGTGTCGCCAAGATCAAATGAATACCTGTGGCACGAGACATCTGAGCCACTCTTGTGATCAATTCCTCAGCCTCTCCTGGCGCAAAAATCATCAGGTCGGCCAACTCATCTATCACAAATAGAATATAAGGTCTTTTTTCTACTCCTTCAATGGCGTTATAACTTTCTATATTCCTCGCCCCAGCCTGGGCAAATATTTTGTATCTGGCTTCCATTTCCCCGACTGTCCATTTCAAGGCAGAAATAATTTTATCAGCCTCAACAATCACCTCAGTTAGAAGGTGAGGAATACCATTATAGATTGATAGTTCAACCCGTTTAGGATCGACCAAAATCATACGTAAGTCTTCAGGTCTGGTTCTGAAAAGAAATGAGGAAATCCATGCATTGAGGAGAACTGATTTACCGCTACCTGTTGCACCGGCAATCAAAACGTGGGGCATCTTGGCAATCGAGGCTGCCACAGGCTGTCCGGAAACGTCAAGGCCGAGAGGAACAAGAAGAGGATCGTTGTTTGATGTAAAAACCGGAGATGACAGTAAGGCTTTTTCTGTAACTATTTCCGGTCTTTTATTAGGAATTTCTATTCCGACAAGTGATCTTCCTGGAATAGGGGCTTCAATTCTTACCTGGCCGGTTGACGCTGCCAAAGAGAGTGCGAGATTGTTGGAAAGGGCTGTAATCCTGGAAAGTTTTGTCCCCATGGCAATTGCGATGGCATACTGAGTCACTGCCGGGCCGAAATTAACCTCTTCGACTTTTGCTCTGATGCCGAAACTATCCAAGGTCTGTTCGATTGTAGATGCATTATGTTTGACGTCGCCCCGGTCGGCTTCTTTTTGGGAAACGTCAGCCAGAAGGGATAATGGCGGATAGACCCAAGTTGACCTCGATGAGGTTGGCAATGGCCTAATGGAAATTGTTGAATCTCTAATAGGAGCCTGGCCAAGCGGCAAAGGTGACGCTTTTGCCTTTTCTTCAACTCGTTTATCAAGGATGAGTTGATTTCCGCTCTTGGCGTCTTTGACCAAGTTTTTATCGTCCATAGCTCTGAAAAAATAATTCTTGACAAAAATAACTGAAGATTTAGCCAAATTAAAAACAAAGATGAGAAAAACGTCGATTGAAGTATCCAAAAAAAGTACCAAACCTATGATAAAGATCACTGCCATAATAATGATGGCGCCGATAAGGGAAAAATCAAGACTCAAATTGTCAAATATCACCTGGCCGAATTCTCCCGAACGGAAGATCCCCAAGAGAGAAATGAATACCATGACTATTCCACCTGAAATGTTCGGTTTGATAAACTTTAGTTTTTTTGTATTGAAGAAGTGGGCAGAAACAAGAATCAATATAAATGGAAGCATTATGGAAAGCCATCCAAAGCGACTAACTAGAAATTGATTCAAGACGAAAAGCTGTCTCCCTGAACTTTCATTGGAGAGATTTTTGGCAAATGAGATAAGTGAAACCAATGAAGCACCGATCAACAAAAAACCAAGAATATTAAAAATCGTCTGTTTGTTGATTTTGAATTTCAAAAACGGTAATTTGATCAAAGACCTTCTTCTTGCCATAATAATGATTCTACTTATAGGATAAAAAGAAATCAACAGAATGAAAGCTTACGGAATCATCTGAAGGTTTATCCGGCCCATCTGGTCGATCTGGTAGACTTTGACTTTGACTTTCTGGCCTATTTTGACAACGTCGTAAGGACTTTTAACAAATCCTTTACCCATCTTGGAAACATGCACTAATCCTTCTTTTCCAGGTAACATCTCCACAAAGGCTCCAAACTGCAAAATTCTCGTTACTTCACCTTCAAACTCTTCTCCTACCTGAATGACGCGCGTAATATTGTTGATGTGGGCAACTGCTTCGTCAACTTTGGCTCGGTCCAATCCACTTACTGTCACTTTACCATCGTCTTCGACGTTTATCTCTGTCTGAGTACGGGCGATCAAAGCGCGGATGTTTTTTCCACCCGGCCCGATAATTTCTCCGATTTTGTCTGGAGGAGGAATCAAAACGACAACTTTTGGAGCATAACGTGATACCTCTTCCCTTGGTTTGGATATAACCTTATTCATCGCTGTCAAAATCTCAAGTCTGGCTTTTTTGCCTTGAACAAAAATATCCTTGATCATTTTGGAAGTCAAACCCTTATTTTTTACATCAAGCTGAATAGCAGTCACGCCTCCTACTGTCCCGGCAATTTTGAAGTCCATCTCACCGGCAAAATCTTCCAAGCCGACAATATCGGTCAAAACTACATATTCACTGTCTGATTTTGTAACAATTCCCATCGCTACTCCGGCGACAGCTTCTTTTAAAGGAACTCCGGCGTCCATCAAAGACAATGATGAACCGGAAACGCTTCCCATCGATGAAGATCCGTTTTCAGCCAAAATCTCGGAAACGACTCTGATTGCGTAAGGAAAGTCCTCTGTCGAAGGCAAAACTGGCTCAATAGCTTTTTCTGCCAAGGCGCCGTGGCCTATGGCTCGTCTCGAAGGCCCCATTATTCGACCAACCTGTCCATAAGAATAAGGTCCGTCAGAATAATGGTGGATATACCTTTTGGCTTCTTTACCTTCTGGTCCTTCAATGAGCTGTTCAAGAGTAGTTGAACCCAAGGTAGTAATGGAAAGAACCTGGGTCTGACCTCTTTGAAATAAAGCAGAACCGTGAGTACGAGGTAGCAAGGAAACTTCAACAAAAAGATCTCTGACTTGGTCAACTTTCCTTCCGTCCGGCCTGGCTTTTTTCTCAATAATGTTTTTCTTGATGTTATCGTAGTTGTTTTTTGTAATAGCCGCCATAATCTGCTTGCCGTCAAATTTCTTTTCCAGATCTTCGTAGATTGAAGAAACAATTTCTTGGAGCATTTTGTCTTCGCTTCCGGCTGTTGCAGCTGCTTGTTTAACGGCATCGGCAACTGGTTTACTGTATTTCGATTTGACTAAGTCAAGAATTTCCTTATAGTCAGGTTGTTCAGGAATCAAATCTTTTTTCTTGCCGATTTTTTTCTGGAGTTTTTCTATAAATTCAATTATCTTTTCATTTTCTTTTTTAGCCATTTCAATCCCCTCCTGGATAATCTCATCTTTGACCATTTCTGCTTCAGTTTCAATCATTAAAACTTTTTCCTTTGTTGAAGAGACAATTAGATCTAGGCTGGAAAATTCTTGCTCACTGTCGGTTGGATTCAAAATAAAACCTGTTTCCTTGTTTTCTCCTGAAGTGACATAACCGATGCGGACCGTTGATATCGGACCATCCCAAGGAACTGAAGAAACAGAAAGGGCTGACGAAACAGCAATTGCCGAAAGTACAGCCGGGTCATTGACACCATCAACAGATAATAGAGTAATAACAACCTGTACCTGTTTTTTGTAGGTTTTCGGGAAAAGAGGTCTAATAGATCTATCAATCAGCCTCCCTGTTAAAACAGCTTCATCTGATGGTCTTCCTTCTCTTTTGATCCAACGAGATCCTTTGATAAGTCCGCCTGCGTAAAGTTTCTCCGCATATTCGACCGAGAGAGGAAAATAATCTATATTCGGATTTACTGGTCCGACGGCAACCGTAACCAACACTGCCGTATCACCCAATGTCGCATACACTGAAGTATCAACTGCTTGAGCTAGCTTTCCGAACTGAAGATTTAACTTCTGCCCATCAATTTCGAGAGATTCTTGGGTAATATTCATTATTTTTTGAGGCCGAGTTCTTTGACTAATTTTTTATATCTTTTTTCGTCCAATTTTTCCAGATAATTTAAAATTCTTCTTCTTTTGGCGATTACTTTGAGAAGACCGCGACGAGAATGGTTATCTTTTTTATTGATACCAAGGTGTTCTGATAATTTGTCAATTTTATGGCTTAATAAAGCAGCTTGAACCTCCGGTGAACCCGTATCGCCTTTGCCCTGGGCAAACTTTTCAATGATCTTTTGTTTATCATCTGGTAATTTTGTCATAGTTAAACATTATAATTGATGATAATGTTAGTTGCAATACTTTTTTTGTTGCTGGTTATCGTTGGAATCATCTTTTTTGTCCCGCCTATTCACTGGGTGATTGTCCTATCCCTTATCTCCCTGACTGCCTTAACAGTATTCCTATTGCTAAGACTCTCCGTTCACTCTAAAAAATACTCATTACTCGGCTCTTTACTTATTTTCGTCGTCCTCTCCCTTCTTGCCCTCAACCTCTTTGATCCTGTAAACGTCGTCTTGACAATTAGTCTATTTGTAGCAATTTTAATCTTAATTAAATAAAAATTTCATAGAAATTTCGATTATAATATAATCCTTATATGGACAAAAAATACTTCTATATTACAACTACCGCTCCTTACGTTAATGCTGATCCCCATATCGGTTTTGCCCTCGAGATTGTCCAAGCCGATGTCGTAGCACGATTTAATGGGCTGACCGGAAAAAAAGTTGCTTTTGGTTTTGGCACCGATGAACACGGTTTAAAGATTTATCGAAAAGCACTCGAGGCAAAAAAAGATCCGTTAAAATACTGCGACGAATTTGCCAAAAAATTTGACGACCTGAAAAAAGCTCTTAACCTAAACACGACTCATTTTATAAGAACGACCGATCCTGCCCACATCAGCGCCGCCCAAGAATTTTGGAACCGCTGTTTCAAAAACGGGGACATCTACAAAAAAAATTATCAAATTAAATACTGCGTCGGCTGCGAACTCGAAAAAACCGATTCAGAACTGGAAAATGGACGATGCCCCGTCCACCCCAATCTGGAAATTGAAAACTATCAAGAAGAAAACTATTTCTTCAGATTTTCTAAATATCAAAAAAAACTCTTGGAACTATACGAAAAGAACCAGGATTTTGTCGTTCCAAAAAACAGACTTTTAGAAATAAAGACGTTTGTTGAAAAAGGGCTTGAAGATTTCAGCATTTCCAGACTCAAGGAAAAAATGCCTTGGGGAGTAGACGTCCCAGGCGATCCGGATCACGTCATGTATGTTTGGTTTGACGCCCTTGTTTTTTATATCTCAACCCTTGGCTGGCCAAAAAAAGAAAAGGAGTTCTCCGAGTTTTGGCCGGGAGTTCAGGTCGCCGGAAAAGACAATCTTCGTCAACAAACCGCTATATGGCAAGCAATGCTCATGTCAGCAGGACTTCCTAATTCGAAACAGATATTTATACATGGATTCATCACGAGTGACGGCAAAAAAATGAGCAAAAGCCTCGGAAACGTCATCAATCCTTTTGATTTAGTAAAGAAATACGGAACCGACCCTGTCCGTTACTATCTTTTAAAAGAGATCCCGGCGGCAGATGATGGCGATTTTTCTTATTCAAGGATGGAAGAAATCTATAATTCAGATCTGGCTAACGAACTTGGAAACCTTGCTTCAAGACTGACTAATCTTGGAGAAAAAGATGGATTAACAATTGATAATAAAACTACTAGTAAATTCAATAATACGATAATAAATCAATTCAATTATTTTCAATTCAACCTTATACTCGAATCAATCTGGTTAGAAATAAAAAAACTCAATAAAAAAATTGATGACTTTGCCCCTTGGAATAAAAAATTCGAAGAAAGGAAAGATTTCTTATTGGAATGTATTGATACTCTAAAATTAATCGGTTGGCAACTACATCCGTTTTTGCCTGAAACAGCCGAAAAAATTATTAGTGCTTCTCAAGGAAAGATTAAAAAAGTTCAACCTCTATTTCCCAGACTAAAATGATAAAAAATGTCGACGATTTAAAAAAAATCATTATTAAAAGGAAAAGAAATATCTATATGCTTTCTTTTTTGGCTTTATTCTTTTACCTTTTTTTTGTGATTTTTTATAACCTACCAAATCCTTATAAACTAAGGAATTTCCAGGCTACCCCCCTTTCCTCGGAGATCTTAGATAGGAACGGCAAACTCCTTTATGAATTTTATAAAGAACAGAACCGCACTCCGATCAAGCTCAGAGATCTACCCGCTTATGTTTCCCAAGCAACAATCGCCATAGAAGACAAGGATTTCTACAAACACGGCGGAATTTCTTTTTTGGGAGGAATGCTGAGAGCAGCCAAGGAAACTATTCTCACCCGGCGCGTTCAGGGAGGATCAACCCTCACCCAACAGTTGATAAAAACTTCCCTTTTGACACCAGAAAGAACAATAATAAGAAAAGTAAGAGAAATCATTTTGGCAGTCTGGACTGAAAAAATCTATGAAAAAGACCAGATTATGGAAATGTATCTCAACCAAGTTCCTTATGGCGGAGCCGCTTACGGTATTGAGCAAGCCAGTCGACTTTATTTCGCTAAATCAGCTAAAAATCTCGCCTTGGCAGAAGCCGCTTTTCTAGCCGGCCTCCCCCAGGCACCCTCGCTTTATTCCCCATATCTAAATCCATCACTTTCTTTGTCAAGAAAAAATACAGTTTTGAAAAAAATGCTCGAGCAAAAATTCATCGACCAAAAAACCTACGACAAAACCATCAAGGTGAAACTCGATATCAAACCGCCGAGAGATATAATTAAGGCGCCTCACTTTGTTTTTTATATAAAAAAAATCCTTGAAGAAAAATACGGAGCAGAAACAGTTGAAAAAGGCGGCCTGAAAGTAACTACCACCTTGGATTTGGATATTCAGGAGGAATCAGAAAAAATTCTCAAAGAGGAGTTGGAAAAGGTCGAGGATCTTAACGTTTCAAACGGAGCTGTCTTGGTGACTAGACCTCCAACAGGAGAAATTCTCGCCATGGTCGGATCAATCGACTACTTTGCCAGTGCTTCGGGCGCCTTCAATGTGACAACGGCCTTAAGGCAACCAGGCTCCTCGATCAAACCGATAAACTATGCGATAGGAATCGACAGAAAATTGGTGACTCCGGCAACAGTTTTTATTGACCAACCGACCTGCTTTGTCGGCGGCGGCCAACCCCAAGGTTACTGCCCTGTAAACTACGACGGCAAGTTCCACGGCCCGTCGGCTTTGAGGTTTTCCCTTGGAAATTCCTATAATATTCCGGCTGTCAAAATGCTGGCTGTCAACGGCGTCAAGGAATTTGTTGCCTCCTCGTCGGCTTTCGGTATAACTACATTTAAAGATCCAAGAAATTACGGCCTTTCACTCACCTTGGGCGGCGGCGAAGTAAAGATGACAGAAATGGCCCAAGCTTTTTCAGCTTTTGCCAACCGAGGCAAAGTAAAAAAACTGGTAGAGATTCTAAAGGTTGAAGACAAACTTGGCCGGACCATATTCAAATTTGAAAATCCAAATTTTATTCAAAACATAAAAAAAGCCATCAAGGCGCCAAGTTTTCTTTCTATCCTTGGTCAAAATGCCATTTCGCCTGAGACTTCTTTTTTGATTTCCCACATACTTTTGGATAATAATGCCAGATCAGCGGCTTTTGGCGATTCGTCTTTTCTTGTCGTACCAGGCCACGCCGTCTCTGTGAAAACCGGAACTACAGATGACAAACGGGACAACTGGACGATTGGCTATACACCAAACTTTCTTACCACGGTCTGGGTTGGAAATAATGATAATACGCCAATGAATCCTTATCTGACATCGGGGGTAACAGGCGCAGCCCCAATCTGGAACCGAGTAATGAGATTTGTTCTAAAAAATCAACCTGACCTGTGGCCTGTACGTCCAGAAACCATTGTTGGGCGGCAAGTCTGCTGGGACTCAGGAGACTTGGCTGTCAAAGGCGACGACGGCAAAGAAAACTGTAGCTCGCGTTTTGAATATTTTATAAAGGGCACGGAACCGAGAGAATCGCATATTTCCAAACAGACCGTTCCAATCACAAAAGACGACAAGCTGGCGCCGACCGGATTTCCTGACGTTGAAATGAAGGAGAAAACCATCATCCGCGACATGTTCGGCCAGTACTGCGTCGACTGTTCCCATGAAAAAGAACCCTATCAGAATATCAGACTATGAACTACTCTGATTTTTTTAAAACAATCAAAACCATCGCAGTTGTCGGCCTTTCTGACAAAAAAGATCGATATTCCTACCAAGTGGCTGAATATCTTATGAATCAGGGTTTTAAAATTATTCCTGTCAATCCCAATATTACTTCTTTTTTCGGTTTGAAAAGCTATGCGTCTTTGTCCGAGATCAAAGAATCTGTTGACGTTGTTGATATCTTTCGCCGGTCGGAATTTGTCGCTCCTATTGTTGACGAAGCAATCAAAATCAGGGCAAAAACCGTCTGGATGCAGGAAGGTGTCGAAGACGCTTCTGCCGCTCAAAAAGCCCGCGCTGCAGGATTAACTGTTGTCATGAACGTCTGTATGATGAAAAAACACAAACACGTTAACTCGTTAACCCGTTAATCTTTCAACTTTTTCTGATAATGCTCTTGACAAACTAATAACATACTAGTACGATAGTATCAGTTATGAACAAAGTAGGGGAGTTGGTCAATGCTTTTTTGAAAAATAAAACAAGAAGCGAGATGCTCGAGTTTTTAAAAGGAATTTTAACTCCAAGGGAACTTGAGGAGTTAATTACGAGATTACAAATCGTCAAGCTTTTGAAAACCGGCCTCCCCCACCAGGAGATTGCTCGCCGTCTTAAAGTCGGCGTGGCGACAGTGACAAGAGGATCGAGAGAAATAAAAATGGGAAGGTTTAAAAAAATATGAAAAACTATTCAAATAAAAATTGCTGGCAGAAAACATATCCGCGAAGCGGGTGGCTACTTTAATTAATTAAAGTCATTCAAATGCCGTCCGCATGGGCGGCTTTTTTAATGGTTATAAATTATTTAATAAATTTTATGAAAAACACAAAAATCACATTATCAGACTCAGAAATACCTGAGTATTATCTTAATATTTCTTATTATCTAAACAAGTACCTGAAGAAACTTCCAGATCCGCCTTTAAATCCTGTCACCAAACAGCCTATCGGACCGGCAGATTTATCCGCAATTTTTCCAATGGAATTGATCAAACAGGAAGTGTCACTTGAGGAAAAAATTAAAATTCCCGAAGAAGTCAGGGAACTTTATAAACTCTATCGGCCGACTCCCCTTATCCGGGCACATCGTCTGGAAAAGTTTTTGGACACGCCGGCTCATATTTATTATAAATATGAAGGCGCATCTCCAACCGGAGCTCATAAATTAAATACAGCAATCGCTCAGGCTTACTATAACAAAAAAGAGGGCGTGAAAACTTTGGCGACGGAAACCGGAGCCGGCCAGTGGGGATCGGCTCTTGCCCTGGCAACCAACTTTTTTGAAATGAGACTGGTTGTTTACATGGTGAGAGTCAGTTTCGACCAAAAACCGTTTCGTAAAACCGTCATGGAAACATACGGCGCCGAAGTCTTTGCCAGCCCGTCTGATAAAACGGAATTCGGAAAAAAAGTATTGAAAACAGATGAAAAACATCCAGGATCATTGGGGATTGCGATCAGCGAGGCTTTGGAAACTGTTGTCAAAAATAAGGGCTATAAATATTCCTTAGGAAGTGTATTAAATCATGTCTTACTACATCAAACTATAGTAGGACTGGAGGCGAAAAAACAGATGAAAAAGGCTGGAGAATATCCTGATATCATCATAGGCTGTGTCGGCGGAGGCAGCAACTTTGCCGGCATTGCTTTTCCTTTCCTGGTTGACAAACTGAGAGAAAAAAGGAAAATCAGGTTTGTCGGAGTTGAACCGGCTTCCTGTCCGACCCTGACCAAGGGAAAATACGAATACGACTTTGGCGACACTGCCCAGATGACGCCCCTTTTGAAAATGTATACCTTGGGCAGCGGTTTTGTCCCTTCACCGATCCACGCCGGAGGATTAAGGTATCACGGCATGGCGCCTTTGATCTCGTTTATTTATAACGAGAAGTTAATGGAAACTGTTGCTCATGATCAAAAACCGGTCTTTCAGGCAGGAATCGACTTTGCCCGAACCGAAGGCATTGTTCCCGCGCCCGAATCAAGTCACGCCATTAAAGCAGTCATGGACGAGGCAGTCAAAGCCCGCAATGAGGGAAAGAAAAAAGTGATTCTTTTCAATCTTTCCGGCCACGGACTTTTGGACCTCAACGGCTATGACAAATTTTTACACCATAAGTTATAATTAAAAATATGACAGACAAAATTGTTTTGGACTATTGTAAAAAAATGGAGGAGCTGGGAATAAAAAATAAGGTTCTTGAACACCCGCCTCTTGTCGAAGCCGCTCAGGTTGTCAATCATCTTGGTTATACTCTTGACGACAGTGTGGCGACGTTGATCATGAAGGCCGACGATGATTTCATAGCTGTTTTGAGAAGAGATGTCACAAAAATATCCTTCAAAAAAATAAAAAAATTATTGGGAATTGAATCTTTAAGAATCGCTACCCCAGAAGAATTTTCTAAAGTGACCGGACTTGAAATCGGAACAGCCCGATTTTATGTCCCAAATCTCAAAACCTATATAGACAAAGAAGTTTTTGGCAAGAAATATATTTTGGGCGGTACAGGTAGTCTGAACTATACCTTTCAATGCCTTTCCGAAGATCTTAAGAAACTGCCAGGTGTAGAAGTTGTCGACGTCACAGTGCCTATTGAACAGGAAAAATCCCATTCAACTTCTGTAAAAAGAGTTTTTTCGGGAATCAGGGCCACGGGCAGACTGCATTTGGGAAATTATTTGGGTGCAGTCAAGGGGTTTCTCGAGCTTGAGAAATCAGGCGAGTATGAAACCGTCTACTGTGTTGTCGACGTCCACTCGATCACTACGCCTTATGACAAAAATGCCTTGGCCAAAAATAAACGGGAAATTATTATCGATTATCTGGCAGCCGGACTTGATCCAAAAAAAAGCATCATCATCTATCAGTCAGAAGTTCCCGAACACATTGAATTGGCGTTTTACTTTTCCTCGGTAGTCACAATCGCCAGAATGCAACACTTACCTACTTATAAAGATAAAGTGAAACAACATCCTGATGCAAATACAATGGCATTATTAAACTACCCTGTTCTTATGGCATCAGACATTCTCATTTATAAGGCAGGACTTGTCCCTGTCGGAATCGACCAAGAACCGCATTTGGAAGTGGCTAGAGAAATAGCTCGCAAAATGAACCAGCTTTATGGCACAGATTTTCCCGAACCAGTACGTTTTGCCACTAAAGGAGAATATATTCCTTCTTTGACTGGAGAGGGAAAAATGAGCAAAACAGTCGTCAATAGTTTTATAAATTTAACCGATTCGCTCGAAAAAATAAGGAAAAAAATCCGTTCGGTTCCGACGGCAACTGCGGCCGGAGGCGAAATGTCACCAGGACTTAAAACGCTTTTTATATTCGCTCAACTATTTATTCCGAGCGAAGTTGAGGGATTCAAAAAATCATATCAAGATAAATCTCTCCAATTTGTGGAGTTAAAAGACAGGATTGCCGAAGCGATTTACAAGGAACTCAAGCCTTTCCAGGAAAGAAGAGCAAAGATATCCGCTGATCAGAAATACGTTGACGAGGTGATAAGGGACGGCGCAGAACGAGCTCACAGAATTGCTAGAGAAACAGTCAAAGAAGTTAAACATAAAATGGGCTTACTTTAATTAATTAAAGTAGAAGTTTCTCTAGTTTTTTAACAGAACCTTTCACGTCCTTTCCGTCCAACCAAAAGGTATGCCAACCGAGACTTTTGGCGTTTTCAAGAAAGTCTTTCCTGTCATCGATTAAAAGAATTTCACTTGGTTTGACGCCGGCTTTTTTTGTAGCGATTTTAAAAATCTCTTTATCTTTTTTATTAAGACCTATTTCATTCGAAAGAATTACCACGGAGTAATCTAAATCGGCGACGATTCCTAACTCTAATAACCTGGGAAACATGCCATTATATAAATTAGATATTAATCCAATCTCATATTTCTTAGAAACTTTCCGGGCTAATTCGTGAATTTCAAGTCTTGGTCTGTAGTCGCTTATCCAGCTTTCCAAAAAATCAAAATCATCGGCATCTATTAAATTAAATTTTTTAACCACTCTTTGCCAATAATCTTTAGGTCCTTTTTTTCCTCGAGTAATATCATCGTCCATTTCTCCCCAAACGCTGTTTATATCTTCGACAGTAATTCCGTGTTTTTTTGCGGCACTTTTAAAATAATCGCTCCAATCATTCATCACCCCGCCGATGTCAAAATAGATAAATTTTATTTTATTCATAAGTGGCAAAAGCACGAACTGGTGAACCATCGGCTTCTTTTATTTTAAGAGGAACTCCATAAAATATAAATTTTTTAGGAAGTTTTTGACAGTTTTCCAGTCTTTCGTAAGAAATTATTTCTTTATCTAATAGAAATTTCTCTATTTCTATATCAAATTCAAATTTATCTGATAAGCCGATAAACTTTGGTTTAATTACAGCAATTTTTCTAGCTATTTTCCAGTCTAATGGAACACTGTAAAATATCAAACCGCAATCTTTTTGGATATCTTTTTCATTACTGTAAAGATGTGACTCTCCGATAAAATCATCTATTGAATAAGTATCAAGATTCCTGCCATTCTTTGTCCCATGAATAGGAATATTGACGTGTGTTCCGTCGTGGGAATTTATCTCAATCCTGTTCATGTTCCACCCATTCTTTTCAAAAGAAAATACTTTTTTAATAATTACATCGGGATCTCCCGGATAAACCGGCATGTGATCATAAAGAATCTGCGAAAGATCAATTATTTTCATTATAATTATTAATTATAGCAAGTGAGGAATTAAATTTTTTTGAGAACGTCTGAGCGCCCCTCAAGTACAACCACCATCCAAAAAATACCAAATAAAATAGACTTTGAGTAAATTATAGTTTCTGAGGTAAGTGAATACGTTCGAATAAAAAATTTGACTCCGAACGATATCCTCTTGATTTTCAAAAACCACTCCTCTATCATAATGGTGAACAATAGTTCAATAATATGGACACTCCACTGGCAGACAGGATGCGACCGAAAACTTTAGATCAGTTCGTCGGGCAGGAACACTTGGTCGGCAAAGGAAAACCTGTAAGAAGAATGATTGAAAATAAAAAAGTCGTCTCCATGGTTTTCTGGGGACCGCCCGGAACTGGAAAAACTACCTTAGCAAGAATTATTGCCAACTATATTGAAGCGAATTTTGTCCCTTTTTCAGCAGTCGCCGGAGGCGGAGTCGCTGAAGTCAGAAGAATTATTGCCGAAGCCAAAAAAAACTACGGATTATTTCAAAAGACAACTGTCCTTTTTGTAGATGAAATCCACAGATTCAATAAAGCTCAACAAGATGCTTTTCTCCCTTATGTTGAAGATGGCACGATCACTTTAATCGGAGCAACAACCGAAAATCCGGGCTTCGAAGTCATTGCTCCCCTAGTTTCCCGAAGTCAAATTTATGTTTTATATGCATTGGCTGAAAAAGAAATAGAAACAATTGTCAAAAGGGCGATCAAGCTTTATCCTAAACACGACTGGAACAAAGAGGCTTTAATTCATTTCGTCAAAACCGCCAACGGCGACGCCCGAACAGCCATAAACGCCATTGAATTGGC
Organism: Candidatus Roizmanbacteria bacterium; assembly: GCA_016215445.1. GTDB lineage: Bacteria > Patescibacteriota > Microgenomatia > UBA1406 > GWC2-37-13 > GWC2-37-13. Next base: position 481,060 of record JACRJL010000003.1, on the reverse strand, counting down.
GGCTTCATTGTCCAAAAAGATTACTCTGAAAGTCGCCGAAGAGGCTGTCCAAAGAAAAGCCATCTACTACGACAAAAAAGGCGACTGGCACTATGATACGATTTCCGCTTTTATAAAATCGATGAGGGGTTCGGATCCAGACGCCACATTACACTATCTTGCCCGTATGATAAAAGCCGGAGAAGATCCTCTTTTTATCGCCAGACGGATGGTAATCTTTGCCAGTGAAGACATCGGCAATGCCCAGCCGACCGCTTTAGTCGTGGCTACTTCAGCCATGCAAGCCTGCCATATGATCGGCTGGCCGGAAGCTTCGTTGATCTTGGCTCAAACGGCATCGTATCTCGCTACTGCAAAAAAATCTACCTCTGTTGTCAACGGAATCTCACAAGCGCTCTATGATATAGACGAGGAAAATCTCGACCCGATCCCTCTCCATTTGAGAAACGCACCAAATAAAGTGATGAAATCTTTGGGTTACGGCCAAGGTCATATCCGCTATCCGTGGAAAGTGGAGCGCGAAACCGGAAGAAAAATAGAACAAGAGTACCTACCAAAAAATTTAAGGGGAAGAAAATATTATAAACCGGATTGGAAGTAATTTATTTCAAAACCTTTTCATAACCTCCACAACCTCTAAACAACCAGTGAGCCGTACGGGTAACTGTCGTCGTCGAAACTTTGAGCTTTTTAGCGATTGCTTTGTAAGATAATCCCTTTTTAAGAAGCCTCGCCATTTCGAGTCTATTCGAAAATTCTTCTATTTCTTTTATCGTCAATAAATCTCTCAAAAAATTAGCCACTTCCTGTTCTGTTTTTAACTTCAAAAATGACTTTGCTAAAAACTTCTCTTTGTCGTTTTTCGGTTTATAGGAAATAAATTTATTCATATATAAATTATATCACTTGACAAATAAATAATTGTATATTATCATATTAACACGTTAATATAAATGTCTTTATAAATTTATGAACTTGATAAACTTGACGAACTTAAATTCGCATCATTCCCTGCCTCAGGCGGGGTCAGCTTTTATGTAATTAATATTTAACATTAATTCTCTACCCCGTCGACGAGGCGGGTTTTTTTGTGGTTATAAATTATTAAAAACTTATGAAAAAAATAGATAAAGTTTTCTTGACGGGCAACGATTTAACAGTTGAACAGGTAGTGGCTGTCGCCCGCGATAATGCCAAAGTAATTATTCCTCCCCAAGTTATAAAAAAAATTAATGACAACTGGAACGCCATCGCGGAAATGCTGGAGCGGGGCGACGTCATGTATGGCTTAAATACGGGCATCGGCGGATTCGGAAATGTCACTATTTCCAAAGAAAAAGCCGGAGAGCTTTCCACAAGGATGCTTCGCGCCCACTCTTCGGGTTATGGAAAAATTGTCGAAGAGGAAATTGCCAAGGCCACTTTATTACTTAGATTAAACGTCTTTGCCAAAGGTTATTCCGGAGTCAGAACAATTCTTTTTAACACTTTTGTTGAAATGTTAAATAAAGGAGTCACTCCGGCATTCTATGAAAAAGGTTCTGTCGGAACATCAGGCGATCTGGCTCCATTGTCACAAATGGGGCTGGTTGTGATAGGAGAAGGCAAGGCTTATTTCCAAGGAAAGATTCTGCCCGGCGATATTGCCATGAAAAAAGCCGGTATAAAACCGGTACCTCTTGCCTACCGGGAAGGACTGGCAATTATGAATGGGTCTCAATTCATGACCGCAATCGCCGCCTTCAATATTTACGATACAGAAAGACTAATAAAACAGACAGAAATTGTCTGTAGTATGACTATTGATGTTTTGAACTGTGTAGAAACTCCCTACAGCAAGGAATATAACGAAGTCAGACCTTTTAAGGGACAAAACGATTCTGCTGCCAATCTTAGAAAACTGTTTAGTGGAAGCGAATTGATGAAAAGGCCGAAAAAAAACGTCCAAAACGCATACTCACTTAGATCTGTACCGCAAGTGGCCGGGGCCTGCCGAGACGCGATGGACTATATCCGAAAAATCACTGAGATTGAAATGAATGCCGTTGCCGACAATCCGATTTTTTATACAAAGGAAAAGATCTGCCGAACAGGGGCTAACTTTCATGGCGCACCGATTGGTTACACCCAGGATCTTCTGGGAATTATTATTACTGATTTGGGAAACATTTCCGAAAGGCAGACAAATAACTTGATGGATCCTGCCTGTTCCAAAGACCTACCTGCTTTTTTGGTAAAAAGCGCCGGGTTGGACTCGGGACTAATGATTTCACAATATACCCAGGCGGCGTTAGTCTCGGAGAATAAAATTCTTGCGGGTCCTGCCAGTGTTGATTCGATTCCTGTTTCCGGAAACCAAGAAGACCACGTCTCATTCGGCACCATTGCCGCCAGAAAAGCCCGGGAGATTATAAAAAATACAGAAGCTGTCGTCGCTATCCAACTTTTGGCGACCTGTCAGGCTTATGAATTTAGAAAACCTGTAAAACCGTCAAAAACTTTTCAGGCTGTCTATAAATTGGTCAGATCAGTCAGTCCGGAGATTACAGAAGACCGCGCTTTTTACTTGGACATAGAAAAAATGGTGCCTTTAATCCGTAACTATCTGATATTAGAAACCGCGGAATCCGTCATCGGAAAACTCAAATAATATGTCAATAGAAAATAAAACAATAAACAATAAAGAGTTCCCTTCGGGTTGGTTTAAATGTAATAGATGCGGGTATTTTATTTTGCTTAAGGGAGACGATTTTAATAAAGCTCGGGGATTAAAACAAAATAAACTACCAATCATTTGCGATACTTGTAATCCAAAGAATGGCTTGAAACCTGGGATTAGGAGACAAGATCAATTTATCAATCTTCCCGGTGAACCAGACGTAGGATAGACTTCGGGAAAAATTTGTTATTGTAGTCTGCTAAAAATCCTTTAATGTAGACCATAATCCATAGACATGGTAGGGACGGGATATTATCCTGTCCATAATGATTGTCAAACATCGAAAATCAAACAGATTAAATGGTTTTGATTAGATAAAAATAATTTATGGAAAGGAGGTGATAATCATGGACAATCAAAAACAAAAGATTTCCGGGCAGATATTAAAATTAAAAGGGAAAACAATTTTCTTTGATGTTTACAAGGCAATAAACAACAGCAACTATCTCAAAATAACTGAGTCCAGATTTGATAAAGAAACTAAACAAAGTAAAAGATACTCAATAATTCTGTTCAAAGAAGACATTGAGGATTTTAGAAAAACGCTTGGGGAAATTAATCTTGAATAGATTAGCCTTTTTCGGGAATCCAGAAATCAGCCCCGGTGGCATCCCAAGCAAGCCTCTTTTCATCAGGCTCTTTGGGGTTAAACTGCATGTTCACGAAATAGATTATTGTACCAGTTTTTTTGCCGGCGTTAACAACACCATGAGCAACGCCTCGAGGAACATAAACTAACTTAGAAGTCCCCGCTCCCATCACAATTCTCATTTTCAGGTCTTTGCTGTCAGAATCGTTACGCAGGTCCCAAAGACCCAAAATCATGTGGTCTTCCGGCGGAACATACCATACGTCTTCCTGATTAAAATGAATGTGCCAGGCTTTGACCCCTCCTGGTAAGATTTTTGACCGGTTAATCTGCCTCAATTTAAACTCTGGAAATCCATCAAGGCTGCCGTCGACGGAAATTCGGGTCAATTCTTCAAAAGTACCGTCTTCACCGACGAATCTCTTGACTTCAACTGTTTTTACACCCTCAATCATCCTTTTCTTAGAATAGTCCTGGACAAATACTTTGTCTTTTAATTTGAGAATAATATCCTCGAGAGTCAATTTTTTCATAATTCTTAATTATAAACTTTTAATTCTTAATTTTCTTGTGTCAGCAACAGGATTCGAACCTGTGACCTATCGCTTATGAAACGATTGCTCTACCGCTGAGCTATGCTGACTCTAGTATAGCTAAACCTACCCCTATATTATATAATAATCTTCATGGTAAAAATCGATCTTTCGATTGTGATCGTTTCTTACAACACGAAAAAAATCACACAAGACTGCTTGGATTCAATCAATCGGTCGCTCTCGGGGACAAAAATCAACTACGAGATAATCGTCGTTGACAATGACTCCCATGACGGATCGAAGGAGATATTGAAAAAATACTCCTCGGACTTAAAAAATCACACTTTATACTTTCAAACCAATGCTAACTTGGGTTTTGGCAAAGGCAATAACTTCGGAGTCAAGAAAACCAAGGGCAAGTATATATTGCTTCTTAATTCCGACACCGTCGTTCTCAACCGGTCAATTGAAAAACTGTTTGACTTTTATGTATCTAATGAAGAAAATATTCACTTCCTCGGCGCCAAACTATTAAACAAGGATTTGACACCTCAACCATCGGCCGCCAGATTTTTTACCCTACCGGTTGTCTTTGCCACCCTTCTTTTAAAAGGCGACTACTGGGGTTTAACCAGATCTTCACCCAATGAACTTAAAAAAGTAGACTGGATTTCCGGCGCCTGTATCCTCACTAAAAGATCTCTTTATCAAAGACTTGGAGGTTTTGACAAAAACATATTTATGTATATGGAGGAAGTCGACCTATTGTACAGAGCGAGAAAACTGGGCTACTTTACTTATATCTACCCGCCATCCCAAATTATCCACTTAGGCAGTGCCTCATCCGAAGGAAAAACTTTTCCGATTCTTCAGGTTTATAAAGGCTTTCTGTTTTTTTACAAAAAGCATTACTCGATCTTTTCTCTTTTTGGACTTCACCTCATTCTCAAACTAAAAGCTGCAATCGCCTATTTAATTGGTAAAATTAAAAGTAACCGATATTTGGTTGATACCTATGGACAAGCTTTTTGGATTTCTTAAAAAACTAGACAACAATCTTATTAAAATCCTTCTTGTCGGATTTATATTTTTAGTCCCACTGTGGCCGAAGCTTCCAATTAAAATGATCGACTACACTTATATATCGGTCCGGCTCGAGGATATCTATCTCGCTTCCATGGCTTTTATCTTCCTCATCCAGCTTGTACGTAAAAAAGTCAGTTTGAATAAAACTTTTCTCTGGCTATTTATCGCTTATTGGAGTGCTGTTTTAATTTCAACCGCCTGGGGGATCTATATCCAGAAAACAATCGTCTTTCCACACCTCGGCCTACTACACGCTTTGAGAAGAGTTGAATATATGATTGTTTTCTTCATGGCTACTTCTGTTATAAAGAACAAAAAAGATTTTTTCCAACTTCTTAATTATTATTTGATCGCAGTCTGCCTTGCCGTTGCCTATGGCTTTGGTCAGAAGTTTTTTAATTTTCCAGCCGTACAAACGATGAATCCTGAATATGCCAAGGGTTATCTACTTTATCTCACTCCAGAAGCAAGAATTTCTTCAACTTTTGCCGGCCATTATGATCTGGCCTCTTATTTGGTTTTTGCCATACCCATTACCTTAGGAATTTATTTTTATACGAATAAAAAAAGATACCTTAGCCTTTTTATTGCCGCCTTGATAATTCTCATCTATACTTCTTCAAGAATTTCATTCGGCGCTTATGTTGTCGCCACATTTGGTTTCCTGATTTTTATAAGGCGTTATTGGTTTGCCGTATTTGTCGTGCTTCTAACCGCGGCTTTGATGTTTACAACCGGAGAACTGACAAAAAGATTTTTGAAGACTTTCCAGGTACGAAGAATTCTTGTTGACGAAAAAACTGGCGCCGTTTACGTCGGCCAAAAGATCACTACTAAAGAACTACCCGCCGGATCATTTTACGTCAAACTGAAAGACCAAACCGGAGGCAATCTTGATGTATTTAGACAACAGGTCGTTCAAGAAAAACTTAAAGAAGCAACCTTATCTGGCGAAATAACCGGACAAAAAGCGCAGGAAATTTATGCGTCTTCCCTGTCAGCCAACCTTAAACCAGTTAATACCCTTGTTTCCGACATTTCCTTTGCCACCCGCCTCCAGATAGAATGGCCAAGAGCTATCAATGCATTCAAAAAAAATCCGTTATTGGGAACAGGTCCATCTTCTATAACAGAAGCTACGGACAATGATTATTTACGCTGGCTTGGTGAATTCGGCCTTTTGGGAACGAGTCTTTTTTTCTTGATTATATTTACAATAATGAAAAAAATTTGGATGAGTTTGAAAAAACTAACTAAAATTGAAAAGCTTCTTGAATTAGGATTCTTGTTCGGGCTGTTGGCACTTCTTTTTAACGCTTCCTATATAGATGTTTTTGAAGCTTCAAAAGTCGCTTATACTTTTTGGGCAGTTGCCGGAGTTTTTGTAGGATATTCTCATATCAAAAATGAAACAAAGTAGTTTTAAAAAGATAGATTTTTTTATTTTAGTTTTTATTTTATTTATTGCTCTATTATTACGCCTTTATAAATTTAATATACCTTTAGCTGACCTTCATTCTTGGCGTCAGGCAGACACGGCCGCGGTTGCTAGAAATTTTGTCAAAAACGGATTTGACCTAACTCATCCTCGTTATGATGATTTGAGTAATGTCCAATCCGGCCTGGAAAACCCTCAAGGATACAGAATGGTGGAATTTCCTTTATATAATGCCTTTTTTGCCTACACGTACAAATTGATTCCTTCGATCCCTATTGAACAGTGGGGTAGACTTGTATCAATTACGTTTTCCCTTCTAACAATTTCTGTCATTTATTTTCTTGTTCTTAAAGAAAAAGATCGTATGACTGCTTTTTTTTCCGGATTTATTTATGCAGTCTTTCCTTTTTTCGTTTTTTTTTCAAGAGTTGTCCTGCCAGAATCAACTGCTCTCGGTTTTACGTTTTTGGCCATTTTCTTTCTTTATTTACGTCCTACTAAATACTCAATACTGAATACTTTATTCTATATGCTTTCTCTTCTTTTCTTTGCCTCAGCTTTGCTCATTAAACCAACCGTCATATTTTTCTCCCTGCCCTTAGCTTACCTTTTTTTTCAATCAGACAAAACAAAATTTCTCAAAAAACCTTTTTTTTATTTCTATTTTGCCTTGAGCGTTATCCCGCTTTTTTGGTGGAGGAATTATATAAAGGCATTTCCTGAGGGTATTCCTGTCAATGAATGGCTAATCACAAGTGTTAATACTGGTGGTGGACTTCAGAAAATTTTTTTGAGGCCGGCATTTTTCCGCTGGGTTTTTTTTGAGAGAATCAATAATTTGATTCTCGGCGGCTTCTCAACGGTCTTTTTGATTTTAGGAATACTTAGCAAACAAAAAAAATATCTTTTCTTAACCATTTTATTATCATCCTTGGTTTATCTTTTTGTCTTTGAAGGTGGAAATGTCCAGCACGAATACTATCAAACCTTAATCCTCCCGAGTTTGGCGATTTTTTCCGCCCTCGGAATTTCATTCCTGATCGAAAATAGGAAATTTGTTTCTCCTTTTTTTTCCTTTTTCATGATACCGATTTTGTTAGCTTTTTCCTGGTTTTTTTCATTCTACCAAGTCAAAAATTATTACAACCATTCCCAAGAGCTTGTCCAAGAAGCGAAGATCCTAGCAAGCCTCACCCAGCCCGAGGATAAAATCGTCACAGACAGGATGGGAGATACAACCTTGCTTTATCTTGCCCAAAGACACGGCGCCCCTGCTTTTTACAGAGAACCCGAATCACTCCAGGAATTCGGCTACCAATATCTCATTACTTCAAGTCAAGAAGCAATTGAAAAACTCAAAAATAGGAATTATAAGTTAGTTTTCGAAAACGATAAATTTTCCCTTTTTAAGCTATGAGGATTTTGATGCTCACTCCTTACGTTCCCTACCCCCCGTCTTCAGGCGGACAGGTAAGAACTTATAACTTGCTAAAACACCTTTCCAAAACTAATAAAATTACTTTGATCTGTCTCTACAAAAACCCTGAGGAAAAAAAGTATCTCAATAAACTAAAGCCTTACTGCCAGTCTGTCTATTTTTGCCAGCGTTCACCCCATCCCTGGACGATTAGAAATATTTTTAAATCGGTTTTCAGCTTGAAACCCTTTTTGATTGTCAGAAATTATTCTTTGGAAGCGGAAAACATCTTAAAAGAAATTCTTGAAAAACAGCAGTTTGACATCATCCACGCCGAGACATTTTACATCATGCCCCATCTTCCTAAAACAAGGATTCCAATTTTTTTGCTTGAGCAAACGATTGAATACCAAGTCTATCAACATTTTGTCAATTCCCTGCCTTTTTTTGTCAAACCCGCTTTTTCTCTTGATATTTTAAAGTTAAAAATTTGGGAAAAGAACTACTGGAAAAAAGCTTATATGGTTGGAGCGGTTTCCGACACCGATAAACAAATTATTACTCGATTAGAAGAAAATATAAAACCAGTCATAATTCCCAATGGAGCTGGCGAAGATATGATTACAGAAAAACTCGGACCGAAGAATCTCAAAAAACCAGTCGTTCTCTTCCAGGGAAACTTCTTTTGGTTACAAAATACCGAAGCCGCCAACTACCTGATTAATAAAATTATGCCAATTGCCAAGAAAAGACTACCTAATTTGAAGTTTGTCATAGCTGGGCAAAACGCCGCCAACAAAATCGGTCAGGCCAAAAGCAGTAATCTTGAAATTATTGATATCGGACCAAAACAAAATGAAGAAGTAAGAAAAATCTACCAAAAGGCAACTATTTTCATAGCGCCGATTTTCGGACCAGGCGGCACTCGATTAAAGATCCTTGCTGCCATGGCATCAGGCATTCCAGTAATATCAACTAAAACTGGCGTCACAGGATTAACTGTAAAAAATAATTCCGAGGTTTTAATAGCCAACAGCCCTGACGAGTTCATCAAATCAATTGAAAAAATCATCAGAGACGAAAACTTATATCAAAAAATCAGAACCAACGCCTATTCTTTAATAAAGAAAAAATATAATTGGGAAAAAATTGCCCTAAAATTAGAGTCTGTTTATAAAACCCTGGTTCCACCAGCCGTGTTATAATATAGACATATGATCATAGGTGTTGACGGCAATGAAGCTAATGTCGATAGAAGAGTCGGCGTTTCTGTCTACGCCTTGAATCTTCTCAAATACTTTAAGAAAAAAGCCAGTCGGGAAATTCAATTTCGAGTTTATCTTCGTTACCCCCCTAAAGATTTACCCGAAGAAACCCCTTACTTTAAATACGAAGTTGTTCCAGGAAGATTTCTTTGGTCACAAATATTCCTCCCCTTAAGACTTTTCAAACAAAAGAATATAGATGTTTTCTTTTCACCCGCACACTACTTACCAAGATTTTCCCCTGTCCCGACCGTCGTGACTATCCACGATCTTTCATATCTCTACTTTCCCGGTGATTTTTTAAAAAAGGATCTATTCCAACTGAAGAATTGGACAGATTATTCGCTCAAAAAAGCAAAAAAAATCATCGCCGTCTCAAAAACCACTAAAAAAGATATCGTCAAATCGTACGGAACCGACGATGGGAAAATTGAAGTTGTCTATAACGGTTATGAAAAAAATATCAAATATCAAATTCCGAATATCAAATACGAACACACGGAACATCCCTATATACTTTATGTTGGGACGCTTCAACCAAGAAAAAACATTAGCGGTCTGATCAAAGCTTTTGATAAATTCAAAAAACTCCACCCGGAATTCAAACTGAAAATTGCCGGAAAAAAGGGTTGGCTCTATGACGAAATTTTCGACCAAGTCACAGAATTAGGCCTGGAAGATGACGTCTACTTTGCAGATTTTGTTACTGACAATCAATTAATGTTCTTATATAAAAACGCTTTTTGTTTTGTCATGCCCTCGTTTTACGAAGGTTTTGGAATTCCGATACTTGAGGCGATGAGTTTTGAATGTCCTGTAATCGCTTCTTTTTCCTCTTCCCTTCCGGAAATTGGAGCTGATGCAGCGCTCTATTTTGATCCAAATAATTCTTATGATTTAGTTGAGAAAATAAAACTTCTCAAAGACGATCCAGCTATGAGACTAGATCTTATAGTCAAAGGCAAAAAAAGAATCAAAGAATTTTCCTGGGAGAAATGCGCCCAACAAACGCTCGAAGTTATAAAAGAAGCGGCTTCAAAATGAACAACCATCCATTGCAGTCTGAGTCATGGGAAAAAGCAAGAAAACAGATGGGAGTAGAAACAAGACGGATCGATGATTTTTTGTTAACCCTGCATAAAATCCCATTAATCAACTATAAAATCGGTTATCTTCCCCGATCACAAATGCCAAACAAACAAACTCTAAAGAAATTATATGAATTTGGGGAAGTAAACCATGTAATTTTTATCAAAATTGAACCATATGAAGAAAAGTCAAAACTACAATTCAAAAGTAAATACTTGGTTCAATCAAATCATCCGTTATTTCCTGCTTGGACACAAGTTTTGGATTTAAACAAATCCGAAGACGAGCTTCTCAAGAGTTTTCATCCAAAAACTAGATACAACATCCGTCTGGCGGAAAAAAAAGGTGTAGTCATAAAGGAAGAATCTAATAATAAAGGATTCGAAACTTTTGCCAGGCTCTATTTTGAAACTACCAAGAGACAGAAGTATTTCGGTCATGACTACAAGTATCATAAAACAATCTGGGAAAATCTAAAGAATAAAATTTCCCACATCTTAACCGCTTACTACCAAAACATCCCCCTCGCTTCCTACCAGCTTTTTTATCTCGACGGAACATTTTATTATGTATATGGAGGAACATCAAACCAATACCGTAACCTAATGGCTTCCAATCTTTTGATGTGGGAGGCAATCAAACTTGGAAAAAAATTGGGGGCGAAGAAATTTGACATGTGGGGATCCCTTCCTCCGGATTATGATCAAAGTCACGCTTGGTCTGGTTTCACGCGCTTTAAACAAGGCTACGGCACTAAATTTGTGGAAATGGTTGGCAGTTACGATCTTGTAATCAATCCTTTTTTTTATAAAATATATAACTTTATTTATGTCCTCCGGGAATTTGCTCTAAAATTAAAAAGACAGATAACTTAAAAAGAAGTTAGTTAGAAGATTTTTCTTTCAAAACCACTTTCAAAACCTGGTCCATGTGTTCGACATAAACGAACTGTAAACCTTTGAGGACATAGTCTGGAATGTCTTCCAAATCTTTTTTGTTGTCTTTGGGAATTATTACTGTCTTTATTCCAGCTCTGTGGGCTGCAATTACTTTTTCCTTGACTCCGCCTATTTCAAGAGCTCGGCCGCGCAAAGTAATTTCCCCAGTCATAGCAACGGATCTCCGTGTCGGAGTTTTCGTCAAAGCAGAAATCATCGCCGTCGCAATCGCCAACCCAGCCGAAGGACCATCTTTCGGTACTGCTCCTTCGGGAACATGAACATGGATATCGATCTTGTGGAAAAAATCTTCTTTAAGGCCGAACTTTTTGAAACGGGCCCTGACATAAGACAAAGCCGCCTGACACGATTCTTTCATCACGTCTCCCAAATGTCCAGTCAATGTCAAACTACCTTTACCAGGCATAGTAGCTACCTCAATAAATAAAATGTCTCCACCTGCCTGCGTCCAAGCCAGTCCTGTGGAAATTCCAATCGTGTCTTTTTCTTCTATCATCTGAGAAGAATATTTGAAAGGCCCCAAATATTTGGAAAGATTTGCCTCGCTCACTGATTTTGATTTGAGTCTTTTTTCAATAATCTCCCGGGCGATCTTTCTGAAAATTGTTGCAATCTGCCTTTCCAACTCTCTGACTCCCGCTTCCCTCGTATAACGACGAATAATAGTTTTCAATCCAGGAGGAGTAATCGAAGCTTCTTTCCCTAAAAGGCTGTGTGCTTCCAACTGCTTTTTCACTAGATGGCTGGCAGCGATGTTGAACTTTTCGTCTTCTGTATAACCTGGAAAATGAATCACTTCCAACCTATCTAACAAAGCATCAGGAATTGTGTCAAGAATGTTGGCGGTTGTGATGAAAAAAACATCCGTCAAGTTAAAAGGCACTTCGAGATAATGATCGGAAAAGGCGTGGTTTTGTTCAGGATCAAGGGCCTCAAGCAAAGCAGCTGAAGGATCGCCTCTATAGTCCCGACCGATTTTGTCAATTTCATCGAGCATGAAAACTGGATTTTTCGTTCCGGCTTGTTTTATGCCCTGAATCATTCTTCCTGGCAAAGCGCCGACATAAGTTCTTCTGTGACCGCGGATTTCTGCCTCATCCCTTATTCCACCCAAGGACATTTTGACAAACTTCCTACCCAAGGCGCGGGCTATCGATTTACCAAGAGAAGTTTTCCCGACGCCGGGAGGTCCGACAAAACACAAGATTGTCGGCTGTCGGCCTTTTTTCTTTTTTATTTTTCCCATTTCCATCACGGCTAAATATTCAAGAATTCTTTCCTTGATTTTTTTTAAGCCAAAGTGGTCTTCGTTGAGGATTTTCTCCGCCTCCTTAATATCGACATTATTGGGGGAAACGTTTGACCAAGGTAACTCAACAAGCCAATCAAGATATGTTCTCACATAAGAAGACTCTGGATTAAACTGTGACATCTGTTTTAACCGTTTTAATTCTTTAAAAGCTTTTTCTTCGACTTCTTTAGGCATCTTGGCTTTTTTTATTTTTTCCTGATAATCGGAAAGATCTTTGTCCTCGCCTTTTTCTCCCAATTCCTCTTCGATCGTTTTCATCTTCTCCCGTAGTATGTTTTCCCTCATTCCTTGTTCGAATTTCTTCTGCGTTTTTGAGGACAAACTATGTTCAATTTCCAAAACTTTAATTTCTCGATTGACATATTCAACTTCCTTTTTTAATTTTTCCTTAAGTTTTATTTCTTCGAGCAAACCTTGTCTTTCGTCGGGCTTAAGGTCGAGCACGACGGCAATCTGATTTGAAAAACTTACCGGGTCACTCGTATTTAGAATATTCATTAGAAAAACGAAGTCAACTGTCTTTCCAAGATTGATAGCTCTTTTAATCTGCGAAGCAATATGCTTTATCATCGCCTCGGTTTCCTCACTGCTTTCCGCTAAGTCTTTAACGGGTTGATATTTAGCTTCAAACCATTCTTTTTCCTTTGTAAAAGAAGTCACTTTAACCTTTTCAATTCCTTTGACTAAGGCATTTATCTCGCCTCGCTCCCCAACAGCAGTTTTGTCTATTGTCACCAAGACACCAACACGATAAAGATCGTCAATGCTTGGATCATCTATTGAAGGATTTTTCTGCATCAAGAGGATTAGTTTCTTGTCTTTTCTCAATGCCGCGTTAATGGCGCTGACACTTTTAGGCCTTCCGAAAACAAGAACATTTTCTGTTCCTGGGAAGACAATGCCGTCGCGTACGGCTGAAACTGGGAAAATGGATTGTTCTGACGCTCCGATTAAAAATGCCATGGTAATTAGCAGTCTAACAGATTAATTGCTAACTGTCAAGACCCATTTTTATAGGCTAAACCTATAGTATTGTTAGATTACTCTGACTTCCTAAACAATCATTATCGTTCAAACTCTTTATATAAAATCTTTCATCAACTTTTCAAAGTCTAAGAATCTTTCCCTCTCCAATAAGGTCATGTCGTTCAACTGTGAAAGCTTGTCTGTAAAGGTAGGTCTTTCAGTCTGATAGATGACTCCTAAAGGGAATTTTTCCGCGTTTATCTCCAGACTTTTTTCGACGGCGGTTTTTAGGTCGTTTTTATTGTAATCAAGCGCTAATTTATAGGTTCTTTGCAGGTAATATTGGTAGGTATTGACCTTGTTGAAAGTGACACAAGGCTGAAGAATATTAACAAGTGAAAAACCTTTATGGGCAATGGCAGCTTTAATCAAAGCGATAGTGTTATTGGCGTCGCCGGCAAAACTTTGAGCGACAAATGTAGCGCCACTTGTAATCGCCAAAGACAATGGATTGATTGGAATCTCAATAATCCCTGCAGGAGTAGATTTGGACTTAAAACCTTTAGTGGCAGTCGGCGCCACCTGACCTGTGGTTAATCCGTAAACGCCGTTATCATGAACTATGACAGTCAGGTCATGATTACCACGACAAGCATGGAGAAAATGATTTCCGCCCTCACCATAACAATCGCCGTCACCAACGATGGCAATGACAGGCAACTTGTGATTGGCGAGTTTTATACCAATGGCATTGGGAAGGGCGCGCCCGTGCAAAGAATGAATCGCATAGGCATTAAGAAAATCATTCATATTCCCTGAGCAACCTATACCGAAAACAACCCCCACCATTGATGGGTCGTATCCAAGCTGTACAAAAGCTTGCTTGATTGCCAAACCGATTCCCCAATCGCCGCAGCCCGGACACCAGGTCGGATTATATCCACTGAAATCTTGAATATTACTCATATTTTTTTGACGATTTCTTCGGCAGTTATAGTTCTACCGTCAAATTTCAATATTTTTTCTTCAAGCGTTATTCCTGTTTCTGCAGCTAGAAGTTTACCGAACTGCCCCCACGAATTATTTTCTATAAGAACATATCTCGATCCTTTTTTAAACAAGGTTTTAACTTTTTCCCGATCCATTGGATAAAGATGAGTAAAGTGCCAAAAACCTGTTTTAGTACCTTTTTCAGCTAATTGTCTTTGCGCTTCAATTATTGCCCCCTTATTTGAACCCCAAGAAACAAATACTAATTGAGCATCTTTATCTCCGTAGAATTCTGGAAGCTTGAAGTCTTGCTGCAAATATGTCAACCATTTTTTAGCCCTCTTATTAACCTGGTCTATTCTCGGTTGAGCTTCCTCTGTTGTATGACCATCTTCAATATGTTCATAGGAATTGGCCTGAAAAAAATATCCAGGAACTCCTGGTATAAGTCTCTCCGATATCCCATCTTCTGCCAACTTGTACCTTAGAAAGTTTTTACTTTTAAAGTTTGAATTTTTATCTTGATTTGTCATTTGTGATTTGTCATTTGTGATTTTTTCAAGTAGTTTTCCCCGGTTAACTTTATAGTTAGCGATAAAATTGTCAACAAATTTTTTACTTACAGACTTATGACCTTCTGATAAAAACATGTCGCTCATAACGATAACAGGTAGCTGATAGACATCAGCTAAGTTAAAAGCTTTCCCTGTTAATTCAATCATTTCCTCGGCTGTCCCCGGCGAAAGAACTATTTTCGGAAATTCGCCGTGGCCGCTGTGAACCGTAAATAAAAGATCTCCCTGTTCAGTCCATGTTGGCATACCGGTCGCTGGACCTGGTCGCTGTGATAAAAATACAACTAAAGGAGTTTCCGTTATTCCAGCTAAAGAAACTGTTTCAACCATCAAGGCAAACCCTCCACCTGATGTGCCGACAGCCGCCCTGGCTCCGGCAAAGGAGGCGCCGAGAGCTGTATTAATTACAGAAATTTCATCTTCGGCGTGGCGAACAATCATGTTATTTTTCGCCTGCCAAGATGCTAAGACAGTCAAAACTGATGAAGAAGGCGTCATAGGATAAGCAGAATAAAGACGACAGTCGGAAATAACAGCACCTAAAGAAAAAGCCTCGTTTCCTGTTAAAACCAGCTTCGGGTCAATTTTATCTTTTTTTATTAACCATTTATTTACCTGCGGAGAATTTTTTGTTACAAAGTCGAAGCCTGTCTTGGCAAACTCCTTGTTAAAAGAAACAACAGTCTCCCCTTTTCTGGCAAACTGCTCTTCGATAATTTTAAGAAGTTCGTCAAGAGGAGCGCCAACAACAGCCATAGAAGCACCAAGGGCAATCGTATTTTTCATTACAGCCTGGCCTTTCAAATCTGCGACTATCTTTTTAAAGGGAATACTAACTTTTTTATAGTCACCCTCTATTTTAAACTCTGTTTCGTCGTAGACGACAACGCTGTCTTTTGTCAACCTTAAAGCATGTTTATCAAAAGTCTCCTTATTGAGACAAACAAGGACATCAATCGTCGGCTTGAGGTGTCCTACTTCAACGTCACTAACATGAATTTCGTAAGCGTTATGACCACCTCGAATCAACGAAGGATATTCGACATAATCAAAAATATGATAACCTAAACGAGTGGCGATCTTAGAAAAAACCACTCCGGTAGTCATTATGCCGAAACCGGCCTCGCCACCGATCATCCAATTAAAATCTGTCATTTTCTATAGTTTTTTTAGAGCTTCTAAAGGCAATAACGCGCACTTAATCCTATTGACTCCAAGCTCAATTCCCAACATCTTAATCATATGTTCTTTGTTAATTTTTTTCAATTGTTCTTTCGGCTTGCCCTTTAAGAATTCAGTTAGCATCGAAGCGGCAGCCAAAGAAATGGCACAACCCCGACCTTGAAATTTTATCTCCGCGACCTTACCTTTTTCGATTTTTATTGCTACTTCAATTTCGTCACCACAGAGAGGGTTGGAAACAAAAGATTTTAAGGTTGGATTGACGATAATTCCGAAATTACGAGGATGTTGATAGTGATCGAGAATTAATTCGCTGTAAATAGACATATTATCCGAGTGTTTTTTTTACTTTTTCTAACCCTTTAACCAATTTTTCTATATCGTTCTCGTCATTATAAATGTAAAAACTCGCCCTGACTGTGGCATCAACACCCAGACGATTGTGAAGAGGCATAGCGCAATGGTGCCCGGCGCGGACAGCAACTCCGTCTTCATCAAGGATCGACGCAATATCATGCGGATGGTATTTACCGAAATTAAAAGCAATCACTCCTCCTTTATTTTCAATGTCTGCGGGTCCGAAAATAGTCATATTTTTTCCGAATCGACTCTTAAGAGTTTGAATACACTTTAAAGTTAAATATTTTTCATGGCGCCGAACATTATCCATGCCAATTGTTTTTAAATATTTAATCGCTTCCTTAAATCCAATTACTTCACCGATTGATGGCGTTCCAGCTTCAAACTTATGAGGAGGTCCTTTGAAGACTGTTTTATCAAGATAAACTTCACTAATCATCTCACCTCCATACATAAAAGGAAACATTGACTCCAAAAGATTCTCTTTACCCCACATTACCCCGACCCCGGTTGGGCCCAGCATTTTATGTGAGGAAAAAACCAGAAAATCGCCGCCAAGATCCTGGACATCAACTTTCATATGGGGAACTGCCTGAGCTGCGTCGACTATAACAATTATATTAGGATTAATTTTTTTAGCCGAAGCTGTAATTTCTTTAATCGGGTTTATAGTTCCCAAAACATTAGAAACATAGGTTAAAGCAAGTATTTTTGTTTTTTTTGTTATTACTTTCTCAAGTCTGACATCTAAATAGCCATCATCATCTATATTAATTACTTTCAAAACAGCGCCGTTTTCGAATGCAAGTTGCTGCCAAGGAACAAAATTGGAATGATGTTCCATAACAGTTGTTATTATTTCGTCTCCTTTTTCAAGAATTTCCCTACCCAAACTATAGGCGATCAAATTTAAAGATTCTGTTGCGTTTCTCGTAAATATAATTTCATTTTCTGTTTTGGCGTTAATAAAGTCGGCAACTACAGTTCTTGTTTCCTCATATTCTTTTGTCGCTTCTTCAGAGATCTTATAAACGCCTCGGAAAATGTTGGCCGAATATTTTGAATAATACTCAACAAGCTTAGATATGACTGTTTGAGGTTTTAAAGAAGTGGCCGTCGAATCTAAATAAGTAAAGTTTATGACATTTTTAAATATTGGAAAGTCTTCTTTGAAACTTTTAAAATTTCTCATTGTTTGATTTTATTTCTAATTTCGTCTATAAACCCTTCGACCAATAACTTTTCTGACTGTTGATAATCCAATCCTCTAGTTTCAGTATAAAACAACTGTTCAGAATTGAGTCGACCTGTTGTCGACCCGTGAGTGCAAAAAACGTCATTTGCTAGAATCTCAAGATATGGTTTAGAATCGATAAAACAGTTGTCGGACAGAGTCAAATTTTGATTTTTTTGATAAGCGTGTGATTTCTGGGCTTCTTTTTCTATTCGTATCAACCCCCGGTAATAAAATTTTGAATAATCGTAAAAAACTCCTTTTATCAATAAATTTGAAGTAGAAGACGGTGCTTGGTGGTTTTGAACTGTATTGACTTTAAATTCTTCGTCCTTTTTTCCTACATAAAGACCATAGATATTGAGATTGACTCCGGATGATTTAATATCAAAAATCAAGTCTCCGGAAATATTCTCGAAGAAAACATCATAGTCACCTGGTTTGTCAAACACAAGTTTCTTTTCTTTTGTATTAAAATTTGTGATTTGAATTTTATTTATCATTTAACCCACCGATCCTATCATTTCTAAATTAATTAAACGGTTCAACTCAATTGAATATTCCAATGGAATTTCTTTAGTGACTGGGTCTATAAAACCGTTGACTAAAAGTCCTTCCGCGTCAGATTTTTTTATGCCTCGAGAAGCCAAATAAAACAGTTTTTCTTCACCCAATTTTTCTACTGTAGCTTCGTGTTGGATGTCAACTTCCTGGTTTTTTACTCTCATGGTCGGGTAGGTGTCAGAACGGGACTCCTCGTCGAGAATAAGAGCATCGCAAGTAACATAAACTGAAGAATTTTTTGCCGTCGGGTTGACCTGAACTAAACCTCGATAGGAGGTCCTTCCTCCTTGTCCGGAAATAGATTTGGAAATAATTCGTGAAGAAGTATTAGGAGCTATATGGATCATCTTGGCGCCGGCATCCTGGTGCTGATCTGACCCCGCGTAGGCAATGGACAGTACTTCACCCCTGGCGCCTTCACCCACTAAATAACACGAGGGATATTTCATTGTGACGGCGCTTCCGAGATTACAATCAACCCATTCCATGACTCCTTTTTCATATACCCTAGCCCTTTTTGTAACAAGGTTATAAACATTTTTGCTCCAGTTCTGAACCGTGGTATACCTGACGCGGGCTCCTTTTTGGACGACAATCTCAACAACCGCGGCATGGAGACTTGAAGTCGTATAAATAGGCGCCGTACAACCTTCAATATAGTGGACAAAACTCCCTTCCTCGGCGATTATCAAAGTTCTCTCAAACTGACCGAAGTTTTTAGCGTTAATGCGAAAATATGCCTGTAGGGGCAGAGTTACCTTAACCCCTTTTGGTACATAGACAAATGACCCACCTGACCAAACCGCTGAATTGAGCGAAGCAAATTTATTATCGTATAAAGAAATAATTGTCCCGAAATATTTCTTGACGATTTCCGGATATTTTCTCAATCCCGTATCCATGTCACAAAAAATTACTCCCTGACGAGTCAGCGCTTTTTGAATGCTTTCGTAGACAACTTCGGACTCATATTGGGCGGAAACACCAGCTAAGAATTTTTTTTCCGCTTCGGGAACACCGATCTTATCATAGGTTTCTTTAATTTCCTTTGGCAGATCATCCCAAGAATTTTTTTGGTTTTCAGTCGGTTTGATGTAATAAAAAATGTCGTCGAAATCAATGGCAGACAGGTCAGCTCCCCAATCTGGCATAGGTTTTTTTTTAAATTCAAGATAGGCTTTTAGCCTGAACTCTTTCATCCAATCAGGCTCATTCTTAATAGAAGAGATTTTTTCCACGACTTTTTTATTGATTCCCTTTTTACTTTTATAAACGTGGGACTCGGGCATGGAAAAACCGTACTTATAGTCAAAGTTAAGATTTGATTTTTTCATAACCTTGTTTTTCAACTTGTTCGGCCAACCGGTAGCTTCCTTCTTTGACAATTCTTCCCCCAACCATGACCAAAACCTTATCAGGTTTAATATATTTGAGGATCCTGTTGTAATGAGTAATAATAATAATAGTCCTCCCTTTCTTAAATCCGTCCAAAAACTTGGCAATCGTTTTTAAGGCATCGACGTCGACTCCCGTGTCAATTTCATCAAATATCAACAGCTTTGGATCGAGTAGAACTGCCTGAAGCAGTTCTAACTTTTTCTTTTCGCCGCCTGAAGCTCCGTCGTTTAACGACCTTGATAATAGTTCTCTTTTTATATGAAGTCTTTTGGCCAACTGGTCAATCTGTTGTTTTACGGACAGCGGGTCTTTTTTTCCAGAAAGCGCCAAGCGCAGTAATTGAAAAACCGTCACTCCGGAAAGAGACATGGGGGTTTGGAAAGAAAGGAAAATTCCTTGTTTTGCCCTTTTGTCTGCTGTTTCGTTGGTGATATTTTTCTTATTGAAAATTATTTTTGATTTTTTATCGGCTTTATAACTAGGATGACCCGCGATTGTATAAGCCAAAGTAGATTTTCCCGATCCGTTCGGACCCATCAAAGCGTAAACCCGATTCTTTTTAAATTCAAAGTTTAGATTATCGAGGATAACTTTATTGGAAACAGAGACGGTTAGATTTTTCAGGTAAACCATATCTTTTTAAACTTTATAAAATTATTTATATATTTGCAGAAGTTTATGCTTTTTTAGCTCTTTGGAAAGAACGTTTGTGAGACTGTGTTTAAAAAAATCTTTGTGCATACAGTAACCCTGACGCGGACAATCATAGTCTGGATCTTGACACTTTACAAAAGCCAATTCTCCTTCAAAAACTTTTAGATAGTCGTAAAGATTTAAATTTTTGGCTTTTTTTGTAAGACGGTAACCCCCGACTTTGCCCTCTCGGCTCTCAAGGATCCCAGCTTTGACAAGAAGAGCGGCTATTCGGGCTAAAAATCTTTTTGGAAGATCTAATTGATTCAAAAGTTGAGACAATGGAATAAAATCCTTTTTACCTCTAAGGTAAGAAATTAACATGATCCCATAGTCAGATTGGCTTGTTATACTTAACATACACGTGTGTTGTAATAGTTTAGTACTTTAAATCAAAAAAATCAACCGATTAGAGACTGAACCGGGGAATCCTATCAAGCTCTTCCTCGTTTTCAACAAATATTTTTCTTTCGGCTTTATATGAAGCAACTACACCAATCATCGCGGCATTGTCACCGGATAAGTATTTGTAGGCGGGAAACAAGACTTCGCCCTGATATTGATTAGTCAAATTTCTGAATAATTGACGAAGGCGCAAATTTGCGATTACTCCTCCACCGACGATCAACCGATTTATTCCTGATTTTTTTATTGCTTTTTCGGTTTTTTTTATGATCGTGTCAAAAACCGCTTCTTGAAAAGAACTAGCTAGTTCTTTGATAGGTTCATTATGGTTCTTTTTCAGAAAATAATAGAAGGAAGTTTTTAAACCGGAAAAAGAAAAATTAAGGTCATTGCTTTTAAGCATTGGTCTAGGAAAACGATAGCTATCTATATTTTTAACATCTCCAGCCAATTTCTCAATCACAGGCCCTCCTGGATATCCAAGATTCAAAAGTTTGGCGGCTTTATCGATGGCTTCACCGGCCGCGTCGTCCAAAGTTGCGCCTATGATTTCGTAATCCAAATGGTTTTTAAAAATTACAAATTCAGTATGACCGCCGGAAATTACCAAAGCCAGATAAGGAAAATGGAATTCCCTGACGGGATTTCCACGGCTATTCTGAACAAAAGGAGAATAAATATGACCTTCCAGATGATTAACGCTAATTAACTTCTTGTCATATTTTTCCGCCAGCTCTTTGGCTTTTTTTATCCCGACTTCAAGCGCTACGGCCAAACCGGGCCCCTGGGTAACGGCAATATAATCTATTTTATTTTTTTTTAATGCCTCATCAATCACTAAGTCAATTCTTTCCTCATGAGCCCTTTTTGCCAACGATGGAACTACTCCTCCCCATTTTTTATGAATCAAAATCTGGGAATAGATCACATTCGATAAAACTCGTCGACCTTCAACTACAGCCGCAGCAGTTTCATCACACGAAGTGTCTATCGATAAAATTTTCATAATTTAATAGTGATTTTTCTTTTCTTTTCATTTATATATTCCATTTTTACATAAATAACTATCGCTTTACTTTTAAGTAAATTGTATATTTCCCCTGCTTTCTCTCCCCATTCAAAAAACAAAATATTACCTGGTTTTAACAATCTATCTATTTCCAAATATTTAAATTCATTCTTATCTTCAATCTGGTATAAATCGAAGTGATAAAAATTTCCATATTCGTAATAAATGACAAAGGTTGGAGAAACAATATTGTTTATTCCTAAACTCTCTGCGGCGCCTTTCACAAAAACTGTCTTACCGACTCCTAACTCACCTTCAATAATAAAAGCAAGAGGTTTTTTCGTTTTTTTAAAGTCCGAGAATATTTTTCTGGCCATTTTTTTTGTTTCCTGGGGTGATCCTGAATTGAACACTTGTGAATTGGAAAAGTCGACGTCGCCTTTTCTGATTATTTTCACATCTGCTTCAGTCATATCAACTACTGTCGAAGGCTTATTCCTCGGCAGTTTACCGGCATCGACAATTAAATCAATCATGTCCAATTTTTTTTTGGGCAATTCTTTTTGTAAGGACTCAATCGAATAGTGAGAAGGCCTGTTTGTTAAATTAGCAGAAGTGGCTGTCGTTGGTTTACCAAAACTCTTTAACAGGCTGTTAACGAACTTATATTTTATTAACCTGACTCCGAGGGTTTTTTTCTCCGACTCGAGCAAAAAAGAAACTTTTCCTCTTGATTTGAGTACGACTGTAAATGAACCAGGAAGAATTTCCTTTAGCCTCTTTTCTTGGATATTATTAATTACCACTAAATTTTTCAACATTTTAAAATCAGAAACAAAGACAGAGATAGCCTTGCCAGGTGACCTGTCTTTAAACTCAATTAGTTTTTTGACAGCTTTTTCGTTAGTTGCATCTACCAATAAACCATAGACTGTATCCGAAGGAAAAATAACTAGCCCCCCTTTCTTTAATACTTCCACTGTATAATGGAGCACTTGAGAATAATTGTTTTCTGTGATTCTTTTGATCGACATTGTGTTATATTTTAACAAAATTTTTTGCTAAAATAAGCTATGGCAAATGGCAAAAACCAAAAAGTAAAGATTAAAGAATTTAAACTTAACTTTAATTTAAGAAATGTTTTTTTGATTATTTTCGTTTTTCTTTTTCTTGTTTATGCATATAGATCGATAAGTTCTGAAGTAAAAAAAGCCCTTCCTGAAAAATCTCTCACAACCATTGTCAAAGAAATAAAACAGGGAAAAATAAAAAAAGTCGATGTTATAGACAACAAAATCCTTATTTACTACAGCAACGATAAACTAGCGGTGACTTATAAAGAAACAGCTGACAGTTTTACAAAAATACTTCAAGACAATAAGGTCGACCTCAATCGCGTTGAGGTAAATGTTAAAGACACTCAAGGCTCGTCTGGATTAGCCAGCATTGTCGGAAATCTTTTACCGACAATTTTAATGGTGGCTTTTTTTATCTTTCTTTTCCGTCAGGCCAAAGGGGCTCAAGATTCTGTATTTTCTTTTGGACAATCAAAAGCGAAAAGATTTATTAAATCTATGACAAAGACGACTTTTAAAGATGTCGCTGGAGTAGACGAAGCTAAAAGTGAACTCGAAGAAATAGTTGATTTTTTGAAACATTCTGAAAAATATAAAAAACTTGGCGCTCGCACCCCTAAAGGAGTATTACTTGTCGGACCTTCTGGTTGCGGGAAAACTCTTTTGGCCAAAGCAGTTGCCGGTGAAGCCAATGTTCCTTTTTTCTCAATTGCTGGAAGCGAATTTATGGAAATGCTCGTTGGTATAGGAGCAGCCAGGGTACGTGACCTTTTTGACAACGCTAAGAAAAGCTCTCCGTCAATCATTTTTATCGATGAAATTGACGCTATTGGTCGGGCCCGCTCTGCCGGAGTCATGCCTGCGCACGACGAAAGAGAACAAACCTTGAATCAAATTCTAGTTGAAATGGACGGCTTTAATCCCAATGAACAAGTAATTGTCATAGCCGCCACCAACCGAGGAGATCTTCTTGATTCAGCACTACTTAGACCAGGTCGCTTTGACAGAAGAATTGTTGTCGACTATCCAGATGTTGAAGGAAGAAAAGCCATAGCCAAAATCCATGCCTTAGGAAAACCCTTCGACTCGACGGTTAACTGGGATAAAGTTGCCAAAAGAACAGTAGGTTTTTCTGGTGCCGACCTGGAAAATATGCTAAATGAAGCAGCAATTTATGCTGCTCGCTCTGGACGCGATAAAATTAGTGGTGAAGATATTGAAGAAGCAGCCACTAAAGTAAAACTTGGTCCAGAAAAAAAGAGACTCCAGTCCGATATGGATAAAAAATTAACTGCTTACCACGAGGCCGGTCATGCCATTGTTTCTCACTTCCTTCTCCACACCGACCCAGTCCACCGGATTTCCATCGTTTCCCGAGGGATGGCTCTTGGATATACTTTGATTCCTCCTGCCAAAGATAAACTCCATGAGACAAAAACTCACCTACTTGAACAAATTTCCGTAATGATGGGTGGACGAGCTGCTGAAGAAACCATTTTTAATGAAGTAACAACCGGAGCCGCCAATGACTTTGATCAAGCCACAAGCATTGCTAAGGCAATGGTTATTGAATACGGCATGAGCGACCTTGGACCAATCAATTACGGACCAACCATGGACGTCACAGAATGGGGAAAAAATTATTACGAACAGTCTCCTGTCTCTCAGGAAATGATGGCAAAAATTGACGAAGAAGTAAAAAAAATCATTACTACTGGTTTTGCAAAAGCCGTCGACATTATAAAAACGAACCGGGAAGTCTTAGACAAAGTTGCCGAACAGCTCATTAAAAAAGAAAGTCTGGACGGTGATGAATTTGAAAAAATAGTCGGCAAGAAAACATGAAAACTCTTCTTTTAATTGATGGTAACGCCATTATGCATAGGGCTTATCACGCCCTTCCCCCCTTCAAATCAAAAGACGGGACACCGACAAATGTCGTTTACGGATTTATATCTATGCTTTTCAAAGTTTTTAATGATTTCAAACCAGATTATCTGACTTCGGTTTTTGATACTCCCGAGCCTACTTTCAGAAACAAAATTTTTAAAGATTACCAGATTCAGCGCCCGAAAATCGAAAACGATTTTATTGTTCAAATTCCGCTTGTTAAAAAAGCCTTAGACGCCGGCGGAGTATATCGCTTGGAAAAACCAGGATTTGAGGCGGACGATTTAATCGGAACAATCTCAAAAGTTTTTGACGGTAATAAATACAGAGTCATAATCGTTTCTGGAGATAAGGATATCTTTCAGTTAATTAACGATAATATTTTTGTCGCTGCCCCGCAACTTGGTCTAGCTAACATAAAAATTTTTGACAGGCAGGAAGTCGAACAAAAACTTGAAGTTTCCCCTTCCCAGATTATTGATTATAAAGCTTTGGCTGGTGATCCTTCCGACAACTACCCGGGCGCCCGGGGAATCGGCCCAAAAACAGCCGTCAAACTAATTCGTCAGTTTGAAACTATTGAAAACATTTATAGTAATCTTGAAAAAATAGATTCCGAAAAAATAAAAATTATTCTGAAGAAAGAAAAAGATAATGTCTATCTGTCAAAAAAACTAGCGACTATATTGGACAATGTGGAAATAAACCTCGATATAGAAAAGTTAATATTCCCCGGCTTCAATAAAAAACTGAAGGATTTTTTGGAAGACTATCAGATGAGTTCTCTGGTCAACCGAATTTTCAACATAAAAGAAGTTACGAAAAAGGAACCGGCGAAAAAAGAAACCGACCAAATAGGTTTATTCTAAGGGAAGAAGGGAGTTATCAGGTTCGATCTGTGCATTAAATTCAACCGTATCATTCATATCCCACATATTCGTAAAAGATTCTTCATTTTTTACCCATAAATATTTTTTTTCAAAAATGACTTGATCTCTAATTTCCGGATTTTCAGAAAAAGAACTTATTGCTCTTAAGTCGGAAACAAAAACCGGTTCAAGATTATCGTCTAAAATAACCGAAACGGTTCTCCTGGAACGAGACTTTGAAATTACAAAATCTTCTTCCCCGGCAATAACGACTTCTTTCAGCTTGCGATTTTTTTTATCGTATTTAAGAATCACTTGATGATTAGGTCCAAAAGCTACAGTTGAGAATGATTCACATAAAGTATCTTCTCTTTCTTGGTAGGAATAACCAGATAAAGCGCCTTTTGTATTGAGAAATGAAGTTAAAGTTGACGATATATTTCCGTTTTTGATCAAATTGACTGCGTTAATATTTACCCTTTCATTCTCTGGTTTAAAATCCGCATAAACAGGATCATATCTTACGACAGCCTGTCTGTACGAAAGATGGTTAGCTAATCTCCGGTTGCAAAGTATTCCTTTTAAGGTTTTCCCCCAACTTTCTGAAAAAGAAGTTGGTAGTTTTTCAAAATGTATCGGTTTAGGTTCAGGCATTATTATATTATAGGATATTTTTGTATTTTTTCAAGTTTTATGTTATTATCCAGGAGCTTCATTATAATTTTTGCTATTCTATTATTATGTGTGGAATATTTGCAGTCGTAAATGATAAAACTAACAATGCTGCCCAAACGGTTTTGACCGGATTAAAAAAGTTGGAGTACCGCGGTTATGACTCTTGGGGAATTGCCATCAAACCAACTGACGCAACATCTCTTCAAGTAGACAAACATATAGGTAAGATCGGCGAAGCCGAGACAGTACTCCCCGAAGGAAAAATTGCCATTGGGCATACTCGATGGGCGACTCACGGAGGCGTCACAAACAACAATGCTCACCCCCACCTCGACTGTACAGGAAAACTGGCTGTCATTCACAACGGAATAGTCGAAAACTATCTCGAATTTAAAGAAGAACTTCTAAAAAAAGGTCATAAATTTTCTTCTGAAACAGACACAGAGGTCATCGCCCACCTCGTTGAAGAAAAGATAAAAAAACAAAACCTAGCTCGCGCTATCTTTGAAACATTTAACTCCCTCGTTGGTTCAAACGCCATCGGAGTTATTGATTTTGTTTCCGAAACCATTGTCGCTTGTCGTAATGGTTCGCCTTTGGTAGTAGGAGTTGACGAAAAAAATCAACAGTACTTTCTCGGTAGCGACGTACCCGCCTTTTTACAATATACAAATAAAGTTCATTTCCTAGACGACGGCGAGGGAGTCGTTTTGTCAAAAAACAATGTTAAACTTTTTGATTTAAAAACCGGTCAAGAAAAAGAACTTAAACTACAACAGCTCGACTGGAAGCTGGAAGACGCGGAAAAAGCTGGCTACCCACACTTCCTTCTCAAAGAAATCAACGAACAAAAACAAACTATCTTAAAAACCTCACTTATCAATAAAAAAGAAATCGAAAAAATTGCCGGTATGATAAAAAAAGATTATAAAATAATTTTGACCGGGTGTGGTACAGCTTCTTACTGTGCCCTGGCAGGAAAATATTTTTTGGCCGATGCAAAAATTGAATCTCAAGCTTATGGAGCTTATGAATTTTCTCCTTTTACAAAATTCTGTGACGATAAAACCATTGTTTTGGGAATTTCCCAATCAGGGGAAACCGCCGATACTTTGATAGCTCTTCGTCTTGCAAAAAAACAAGGTGCCCATATTGTTGCAGTTGTTAACGCCCGCGGATCAACTATGGAAAGGTTGGCTGATACAGTTATCCCTGTTGGCGCCGGGCCGGAGATTGCCGTAGTCACAACTAAAGCCTTTACATCCCAACTAACAGTTTTGTATCTATTATCCCAAGCAGTTAAAAATAATTATGAAGAAGGACAAAAACAGGTAAAAAAACTATCCGAAATATTATATCAATGGTTTAATACTAACCTTGAGGAAAAAATAGTCAACCTCGCAAAATCTCTATTGAATCAAGAACATATCTACCTTATAGGTAAACATCTTAACTATCCAGCTACTTTAGAATTTGCTCTGAAATTAAAAGAGGCAAGTTATCTTCACGCCGAACCTTTTGCCGCCGGAGAATTAAAACACGGAGTTATCACCTTAATTCAAAAAGGTACACCTTGCTTTGTCCTGGCAAGTAACGATGATATTAAAGGAGAGATTCTCTCATCAGCCGCTGAATTAAAAGCTCGGGGTGGCAGGATTATTGGAATCGCACCTTTTGATTCGACTGAATTTGATGAAATTATAAAAACTCCTGATTTGGCTGATTTGACAATATTTGCAAATATCATAGTCGGCCAGCTTTTAGGATATTATCTAGGAGTGGGACGCGGGGCAGATCCAGATAAACCAAGGAACCTAGCAAAAAGTGTGACTGTAAAATAATTACAAAGATCTTCTCGACTTAAATATAAGGTAAGCTAAGACAATTGCTCCTATTAGACAAAATAAGATAACCACTACGACAATAAAGAAAGAAGAACTTTTAGATGTTGTCGAGTTCGACTGTTTTTGAGAAGGAGCAGAAGTTTTATCCGAAGACGTATCGAATTTTGAAGCTTCCAATTCTTGAGTATTTTGAGCCCTGACCACAAAATTAGGCTGGATAAGATTGATTTTTGCTTCTTCTAAGTAGTCTTCGTTTTGCTTGACAAAAGCAGTAGTAGAATAGGAAATTGCCTCACCACTCTTGGGAACCATTTGCAAATAATATGGAAAAATAGGGATAAACTTCGATGGAACTTGAAAGAAACCTTTCTCATTGGCTTTGGTTTCGTAAAAAACAGCGTTATTCATACTCAACTTAATAAGGACTCTGGCCGAAGGAATAACTTTTCCATTTTTATCATAAGCAAAACCTTCTATATAAGAAAGAATCGGCGGAATTGTAAAAGATGATGACGTAGGCATAATTCGTATTCTTGTCTGCGCGAATACAGGAGAAAATATATGAGAGGAAACATAACTAAATAAGGAACTAATAAATTTTTTTATTGAAAGGCTGAATGTATCCGCACCTGTCAAATCTGCTTTTTTGTAAGTAATGGTAATATCTTCATTTTGCTTTATTTTGCTATTATCAATGTCAACCAAATAGTAACCGAATCTATCGGATTTGATTTCAGCTAGGTCAACTCCTCCTTGGGAAAAATTTACAGAAGTAAAAGGGTGAGATACTCTACCGTCTATAGTCGTCTTATTGTCAAGTTTTATTGTCTTGTATAAAACAGTTGAAGGTTCGGCAGTATAAGGTTGACCTGACCCCGGGTCAAGTGGAATATCTCTGTGTTCGATATTAGGCCGACCGATTCTAACTTCATCTGGAGTATCTATTTCTTCAACTATTGGCTCGTCAGGACTATAAATAGAGTTACTTCCGTCTTCTTTATGATAAATTTTGATATAGTTCGGATGAAGGTTGGGATTTTTTGTAAAAGAATAGCCGTCAGGAAGTGAAGTTGTCAAATAATATGTTCCTGGCTCAACTAAAAAATTAAATAAACCATCAGCTCGCGTTGTCTGCGGATTTGTAAGACCAAGTAATCTATAAAATACTTTATTCTTGTCATAAATCGTTACTTTTATATTCGCCATTGGTTCAAGCGATTGAGAATCAAATACAATTCCAAACGGATCCCATCTTTCATGAGCCCAGAACTCTTCCCTACTCATACAATTTCTTCCGTTTCCAAAGCACTCTTCTTCCTCGCCTCCGCCATTATTAACAACAGGTACTGGTGTTGGCGTCGGTAATGTCGTCCAAGTTATAGTTACGCATTTTGAAAAAGAATCTTCTCCAAAAGGAAAGGTGCTCAATTTCTGACCGACTCCAGTTCCTAAAGCACCTTGAAGATCATTAAGCGTGACACTGTAAAAAGCCATCCCTCCTGTTAAACCAGCCGTAGTCACTGTGGCAGTAACTCTCAATTTACCTAAAACAATTTTATGCTTGGCGCCGTCTTTGACGACAACAGAATAAGGAAACAGTTTTGTATTATCGTTTCTGAAAATAAGTTCGTCGTAATCGGCATTGCTGGTTGAACAGATTCCCCCTTCGTCAGTGCCGACGCAACTTACTATATAAGCGTCGTTGTCAAATTGATAGCCATCGGCATACCAATCTTCGGTCACAGTTGCATTATTTGTTCCGTTAAATGTAAAAGTCTTTTCATCTCCTCTTAGACATTTCCAAGACTGGGAGTCCTGGGCAAGATTTGATTGGGCAGAAACTTTAAAGACAAAAGCTAAACAAAAAAATACCGCTAATAAAAAAAATAGTCTTATTTTTCCCATTTATAATTAATTATAGTACAAATGATTATTTCTTTGTACTCTCTATCTTCCTACCTCGACTAAAAAAGAATGCGCCCAAAACTATAGCACCTAATCCAATAAGGGGATTCAAAGCAGTCAAAGCTAATTCTACTCCACCAAATAACATCATTGCCAAACCACCCCTTTTAAAACGTAAAGCTTTCTGTTTTTCCTTTATCGATTTTTCATCATTAGATTTTTTGTCTACCATGGGAATTAATCATTATAATAGATATATATGAATATAAAAGTAAGACTTTCAAAAAAGAAAATAGCCACTCTCTTAACGGTTCTGGTTATTTTTTTTCAATTAATCTTTAATAGGAAATCTCTGAACATAGCTTCTTTCTTTCTGACTCCGACTATAAAAAAATCTATTTCCGAAACATTTAAGGTAACTCGGGTAATCGATGGGGACACTGTTGAAATTGAAGATAAACGGAGAATCCGTTACATAGGGATTAACAGCCCCGAACTACACGATCCTAGACGACCGATCCAGTGTTTTGGACAACAGGCTTATGAAGAAAACAAAAAACTGGCTGAAGGAAAAACAATTAGATTGGAAAAAGACGTCTCTGAAACTGACAAATATAAAAGACTTTTAAGATATGTCTATGTTGGAGATATTTTCATTAACGATTATCTTGTCCGCCAGGGGTTTGCCCAAAAATCAACTTTCCCGCCTGACGTCAAATATGCCGATCTGTTTGCTGATGCACAAAAAGAAGCTGAGGAAAATAACCGCGGATTATGGGCTACTTGCCCATTAAAGCAAAAATAGGGGCGAAGATCAATAAAAAGATTGAATCGAAAGCCCATTCTCCGATTCCTTCTGAAACAATCTCTTCTGCCATGTTAGTCAATTAACTCCTAACACCTATATTATATATTATAAAATAGTTTCAAGTATTATAAAAGTCGATAAACTTCTATTTTCTTATTTCTTTATGCAGTAAGTTGAAATTGTGGCATGAAGAGGTTGATCTGCCTCGTATAAACAGGTGGCTGTCTTGTCTGAGTCTGTAGAATTTGAAATCAATCTTAAGTTTTTGTCGTAATGTGAGTCGTAATTTAATGAATTGCAACTAATATTATCGGCCTTATAACCTTCCGGGCAGATAACTGTTTGTGATTGTTGTTGAGAATTTACAGTATTAGTTAGTTTATCAACGAGATATAAAATAAACATATCCGGAAGTTTATTTTTCATACTGTTGAAT
Organism: Candidatus Roizmanbacteria bacterium; assembly: GCA_016215445.1. Classification (GTDB taxonomy): domain Bacteria; phylum Patescibacteriota; class Microgenomatia; order UBA1406; family GWC2-37-13; genus GWC2-37-13. Next base: position 449,771 of record JACRJL010000003.1, on the reverse strand, counting down.
TCAGAGGAATTGTATTCCATCCATAAAGGTAATACATATTTCTTGTCACAAACAAAGGTCATATCAACGTGAAATGATTTACTATTTGCTGATTGATCATAAGGATAATATGTACACATAACATGACCACGAGCATAATCATTAGAAAGATTTTCGTAAGAGTGATGTCCCTGATTGAATGGATCAACCATCGTTAGATTTACCTGGGAGGTTGGCATATCAGTTATCTGACACTTTAGATCTCTAATACCGTAACCATTAGGACAATTCCAACTAACATATTTAATAGAATAATACGGGCTCAAAGGTTGTGATTCCCGAGTAACTTTCATCTGAAAAACATCTAAATTATCTTTAAGAGCTTCATTATAATCGTTAAATACTGGTAATGAATTGGAATTTGGTAAAGGTGGAACGGTTGAGTCTGTCGACAATGATGGCGTTGGGGTAGAAACTTTCCTAAGTTGACCGGAAGCTAGGTTAGAATTGCTTTCAACTAAAGTAACTAAGCCGACGTTGGTACTGGCTAAACCGTACTTACAGGGATTTGGAGAACATACCGCGTTATAACCACTCTGATTAACATTATCACCTTGATCTTGATTATTTTCGATTGACGAATAGATTCTAAAATATGAACCACTTTCGTCCGTCTCATAATAATAACTTTCATGTGTTAAAGGGTCTGTAGGAATTTTTTTCATATAAACCTTTTCACTACAACTCGATGGGGAACAAAGTTGGTCACTCGAATAATATTCAGTTACCAAAGGATAATAACCATTATCTGTGTAATATAGCTCCAAAGCTGTAGTAATGTTATAAAGGTCAGATTTCCTTTTCGAATCACGACTTCTTTTCAAAGAAATAAAAAAATTCGCCGTGATCAATGCAGCGAGTATACCAATAATGGTAATAACAACAATAATCTCTATTAAAGTAAACGACTTTTTCACTAAAATACAGTTTAGTCCTGATTAAAACACATTTCAAATGTTACAAATATTGTATGAGTTTATTTACTGTTCCGAACCTCCCCGACAATCCCAGGCTGATTGACTGAACTCTAAAATTAATCGGGGCTTTGTAATGAAATAATTTCAATGCTTCTTTGACATCTTCAAGTTTCTTAAGAAAGGTAATTGTTAAATGAGGAAGATAGTTTTTTCCGACAAGAAGACTTCCATAGTGATTAACATCTTCTTGAACACCAGGATATAAATTTTTTATATTTAAAAGTTCCTTTTTTATATACCCTTCACGCAGTGGATTAAGTTCAGAAATGATCCTGTTATGTAAAGCTAATAGTTTTTCTGACTTTTTAATGTTCCAAAATAAAAAATTAGATAAAGAAGAAAAAGATGATAATCTTATCTTAAATGGTTTAATCTGTTTGGAAATTTTACCAATTGTTGATTTTATTCTTTCCAAGTTCTTTTTTGGAAAATCCGTCTGATAGAGAGTTATATGAGGAAGAACATCATTTTGATTTAAAACAAACTCTGTTGGAAACCTTTGTGCCAATTTTTTACTTAAACTTATGGCCATTTTTTGCGCAGCTGAATCCGGCAATAAAACTATGTTTAATGATTCTGTAACTTGCATGTCGAAAATTGTATCAATTAGGGTAATGGCATTTTTTGTATTTTTTACCGCTACCGCACCAGCAAGGATCGTTTCTGCCGATTTTTTTATTTGGCGATCTCACGACTGGTTTCGCTACAACTGATTCTTGGGGTTTTTCTTTTTGCGTAAATGGATCTACAGCTGATGCTGATTTAAAAACCATTGACTCCTGTTTTTTTTCCTGCGGAACCGGACCCTGGACTTCAACTTTGAGTAATCTTCTTGTCACTTCGAAGTTTATGTCGGAAAGCAGTTTTTCAAACATAGAATAAGCTTCATTTTTATAGGCAACTAACGGATCAATCTGAGCATAGCCGCGTAAGTTAATCCCTTCTCTCAAATCTTCAATTGCGGTCAAATGGTCCATCCAATATTTATCGATAGTTGACAAGAATATTGCCCTAATAACTTCAACCCAAAGATCTTTACCGAGTTTCTTTTCTCTGTTTTTAAATTCGGCTTTTATTTTATTGTTGACGAGCTCTGAGAGTTTTTCTTCTTGTTTGTTTTTTAGAAAAAGTGAGACTTCATTTCCGGAAACCGAGGTAATTAGATTTAATTCCTGGACAAACTTTTGCGTTTCCTCACCACTAAGAACTACATCAGACATTAAATATGAATTAACCAAATTATTCACTTCCTCATTAAAGACTTCGTAGATAGTTTGATAAAAATCCTTGTTTTCGGCGCCGAAGAGAATCTTTCTCCTTAGTGAGTAAACTATTTCTCTTTGTTTGTTGAGGACGTCGTCATAATCAACCAGGTGTTTTCGCGTGTCAAAATTAAATCCCTCCACTTTGACCTGGGCCTGTTCAATTGCTTTGGAAACCATCGGGTGAGAAAGCGGCTGGTCCTCGGGGAAGTTGAGAAAATTCATAATTTTTGATATCTGTTCTCCTCCGAAAATCCTCATTAAATCATCTTCTAAGGAAACAAAAAAAGTTGATTGACCCGGGTCGCCCTGTCGTCCGGAACGACCTCGAAGCTGATTGTCTATCCTTCTTGATTCGTGGCGCTCTGTTCCAATGACGTAAAGCCCGCCTAACCTTACCACTTCATCATGCTTTTTGTCCCAATCTTTTGACTGCTCTGTTTTTTCACCTCCGAGAATAATATCGACTCCGCGGCCGGCCATGTTGGTCGCGACTGTAACAGCGCCTTTTTCTCCTGCTTTGGAAATTATGGCTGCTTCCCTTTCGTGATTTTTGGCATTGAGAAGTTCATGAGGGACGCCTTTCTTTTTCAAGAGAGACGAAAGCAGCTCGTTCTTTTCAATCGAAGTCGTTCCTACCAAAACAGGGCGTCCGATTTTATAACTGGCGCCGATCTCCTCGACGACGGCGTTATACTTGGCCTGCTCGGTTTTGTAAATCATGTCAGCTTCGTCTTTTCTTACCATCGCCATGTGGGTCGGGATGATAATAACGTCTGTTTTGTAGATTTTATGGAACTCTTCGGCTTCTGTGGCAGCCGTACCTGTCATTCCAGCCAATTTTTCATACATACGAAAATAGTTCTGGAGTGAAACCGTAGCGAGGGTCTTTGACTCTCTTTGAATTGAAACTCTTTCTTTGGCTTCAATGGCTTGGTGCAACCCTTCGGAAAACCGACGACCATATAAAAGTCTTCCTGTAAATTCATCGACTATGATTACTTCGTTGTCTTTAACAATATAGTCTTTGTCCAATTTGAACAAAGCTTTGGCTTTTAATCCGGCCTCGACATGAAATAAAGTGTCAAAATCTTTTTCATAGATATTATTTACTCCGAGGGCAGACTCGATTTTTTTGATTCCCGGTTCCGTCAAGTTAGCTGTTCTTAGCTTCTCATCAATAACATAGTCTGTTTTTTCATCCAACTGGTTGACGATCTGGGCATAACGATAGTACTTGGAAGTATCCTCTTCATAGGGTGCGGAAATAATATGGGGGGTCCTTGCTTCATCAATTAAAACAGAATCAGCCTCGTCGATGATGGCAAAATTAAAATCGCGTTGAACCAAATCATTTTTCCTTTGAGCCATATTGTCACGCAAATAGTCAAAACCGAACTCGCTGTTAATTCCATAGGTGACGTCGGCCTTGTAAGCTTCCTGCCTCGTGATAGGACGCAGATTACTCAAACGCCAATCAGCCGAATCCTTATCTTTATATTCTGGGTCAAAAATAAATGACTTTTCGGAAATGATCGCGGATGTCTTCAAACCGAGAAAGTGGAAAACTTTTCCCATCCAGCCGGCGTCTCTTCTTGCTAAATAATCATTGACAGTCACCAGGTGTGATCCTTTGCCGGAAAGAGCATTGAGATAAAGTGCTGGCACAGCTGAAAGGGTCTTTCCTTCGCCCGTTTTCTGTTCTGCTATCTTTCCTTCGTGCAAAGAAATTGCTGCCATGAGCTGAACATCAAAGTGACGTTGACCAAGGACTCTCCTTGCAGATTCGCGTGCCAGGGCAAACGCCCAAGGAAGAACTTCATCTATTTTTGTTTGATCTTGGGAAACTATCGTTTTCAATTTTGAGGTTTCCTTGATGAAATCAGAATCTTTCAAAACCCTTACCTTATCTTCCAGTTTATTTATCTCATCAACCTTTTTTTTTAAGCGATTGATCTCACGCTGATTATAATCAAAAAATTTTGTTAGAAAATTTAGCATAAGTTTAAACTTAAGATTACTTAATAAAGTATTCTTGAGGGACGATCAATAACTTATCAGCTGGATAAGTGTTATTTTTTTCATCTCCAACGACTTTGACGGCAAAATGGATACTGTCACCCGCAATAATTTTTGAAAAGCCGATCTTCTCAATTTCTAGTGTTTTTATATTAACTATTTGTTGTTTTGTGAAGGTTTCAACGCTTAAATTATAGACAGTTTTATCAGGAGCAATCACTTTAACCGTATAGTTATCACTATCAACTTCACTTATCTTTCCACTACCGACAAAATACTCTTGATCAATAAAGATAGAATTAGCAGTAATAGATTTTTCACTAATGACTCCTGTGATGATAATGTAATCATCTTTCTCTATATTTTCTTTGTCAATTTCCTTTTGTTGAGCGCCTGTGATTTGATAATACTTCGTCAACGCTTCATCAATTTTTACCTCGAAGTCTGACTGATCTTCGGTTTTTATTTTCATTGAAGATGAAGAAACGCTCAGTACTCTTCCGGCTACAGCCCGATTATTTTTTTTCCTTATTTCGGCGACCTTATCGGCAATTTTGTCTTTGAGTCCTTGGATAGCGCTTTCGTCTGTACCAGTAACAGTCGGTTTAACCGTGGGAGACGACGTGGCAGTTTGTCCGTAAACTCTGTTAATCCAAAACGCCATTAAAAATATTATTGTCAGTAATAATATAGATTTGATTTTCATAGTGATTCTTGTAAGTAATAAACTCTTAAACTTTTTTCCTGAATACTGAGCTGTTTGTTTTCAGGATAAATTACAACCCTAATAATATTTTCTCCCAAAGCTAAAGGAAAGTCGACTTTGAAATCTTGTTTCTCGTTTTTCAAAACCATATCTCTTATAGGTGATTGAATAACAATCAAGGAATTTACGGTTGCCTTACCTTTTATGCTAACGGAACTATTGTCTAATACAGAACTATCCTTTGGTTCGCTAATATCAAGAGGTTGAAAATTTAGATCGGTTTGAGGAACAGAGCGATCATTTAATCCTGTTGGAGCAATAACTTTATTTTTATTTAGTTGAATTTCCTTATTTTTAGAAATCAGAAATAGACCTAACAAACCACCGAAAACGATCCCTAGAAAAACCGCGAAAATTGTTTCTTTTTTCATAAAACTATTTTTTTCAATATTTCAGGCAACCTATTGATTATATCACTTATATTATACCAATAACCTTTATCTTCAAAAAGACTGTCGGCAGTGATTTTTAAAAGCACAGATGAGAATATAGCCGAGTTAATTGGAGAATTTTTACTGTAAAAAACCGCTACCAAACCACCAAGCACATCCCCTGTCCCACCCTTGGTTAATCCGGCGTTTCCGCCTTTGATAGTGTATGTAGATTTACCGTCGGAAACTATATCAACTATAGCTTTTAGTAAAATCACAACTTTGTATTTTTTAGCGGTTTCTTTAATGATTTTTTCTTTTTCCTCCTGGCTTTTATCTATTAAACGAATCCCGAATAAGCCTTCAAATTCCTTTTGATGGGGCGTAATTATTGCTGGAGTTTTTAGTTTCAGTAACCAGTTTTTTTCCATCATCTGAAGGGCTCCGGCATCAAAAACAAATCTCTTAGTTGGAAATTTTTCCATCAGCTTTTTTACCAATTGATATGTATATCTACCTTCTTCGCCGTCACGCATCATACCTGGCCCGGCCAATATAACATCGTCTTCGGAAATATAATGATCCAACTGTTTATGTGGAATGACTATTCCGTTTCTGAAGATTTTTTTCAACGCGTGGAAAATCTTTTCGTTCTCTAAAGTTGAGGAGTAATGAACCATGTCGGTAAAGTGAGAGGCAACTTCAGCTGCCCATAGTGATGCAGCGTGGAAAAGTGACGAACCACCAATTATTAATATCTTGCCGTTTTGACCTTTATGAGAATCTGTTTGAGGAAGGATAAAATTACTAAATAATTTTTTAACTGAACTTTCGTCGGCTGTTTTTATCATCATAAATGTTATAATTTTACATTATGAAACTGACTCATGTCGAGTTGAGAAAAAAATTCGCCTCTTTCTGGGAAAAAAATAGCCATAAGGAAGTTCCTCCTATTCCCCTAGTTCCCCAAAATGATCCAACCACCCTTTTTACCGGCAGCGGGATGCAGCCTTTAGTGCCGTATCTTCTGGGTGAACCTCACCCGTTAGGCAATAGATTATATGACATTCAGCCTTGTTTCCGGAGCCAGGATATTGAGGAAGTTGGGGATAATCGTCACACGACTTTCTTCGAAATGATGGGTAACTGGTCTCTTGGAGATTATTTCAAAAAAGAGCAACTGGCTTGGTTTTGGGAATTTTTAACCAAAGAATTGGGACTTCCAAAAGAAAAACTCTATATAACGGTATTTTCGGGTGATAAAAAAAACAATTTACCTCCTGATGAAGAATCAATTGAAATCTGGAAAAAATTAGGAGTTCCGGAAAACAAAATATTCAAATACGGATCGGAGAAAAACTGGTGGTCAAGAGCTGGAGTACCCGATAACATGCCGGTCGGCGAACCGGGCGGCCCAGACTCCGAAGTCTTTTTTGAGTTTATCCAAGTACCGCATGATAAAAAATTTGGTGAAAAGTGCCACCCTAACTGTGACTGCGGAAGATTTATGGAAATTGGAAATTCAGTTTTTATGCAATACAAAAAAACCGACAAAGGCTTTGAGGAACTCCCCAAGAAAAACGTCGACTTCGGCGGAGGACTGGAAAGAATTCTTGCCTCCTTGAACAACAACCCGGATGTTTTTAAAACAGATATCTATACTCCTATTATTAAATCGGTAGAAAAAGTTTCCCAGAAACCTTATCAAGAGGAAACAAATAAACAAAAAGTTAGAGTAATTGCTGACCATTTAAAAGCAGCCAGTTTGTTGATAAAAACCGGTGTTCTCCCGTCAAACAAAGAGAGAGGCTATTTTTTGAGAAGACTATTAAGAAGAATTTCAGTGAAAATGTTAAAACTCAAAGGAACTACTGTTAATGCTTCGGATTTGACTCCAGCTCTGAAAGCAATTACGGAAATTTATCAGAATATTTATTTCGAGAAAACCGATTATGAAAAAATTCAGCCAATTATCGAAGAAGAGATTAACCGCTTTAATAAAACATTAAATAATGGCCTAAGAATTTTGGAAAAAATAGAAAAACCAACCGGAAAACAAATTTTTGACATGTATCAAAGTTATGGTTTTCCCAAAGAATTGAGTGAAGAACTTCTAAAAGAAAAAGGCTTGGAGTTCGACAAAAAGGAATTTGATTCCGAGTTTGAAAAACACAAAAATCTTTCCCGTACTTCATCGGCGGGAATGTTCAAGGGTGGATTAGCAGATCATTCAAATCAAACTATCAAATTCCATACCGCCACCCATCTTCTTCATCAAGCATTATTTGATGTTTTAGGACCGGATGTTAGACAAGAAGGATCAAATATTACAGTTGAAAGACTACGATTTGATTTTTCTTCTCCTGTTAAACCGACTTATGAACAGATCAAGCAGACAGAATTGATAATCAACAAAAAAATCAAGGAAGCAATTCCAGTAGTCTTCAAAATTATTCCCCGGGAAGAAGCTTATAAAATCGGCGCTCGGTCTTTTTTCAGGGAAAAATATCCAGATATGGTCAAAGTCTATTTTGTCGGAGGTTACTCGAAAGAATTTTGCGGCGGGCCGCACGTCAAAAATACTTCTGAAATTGGGCAAGTAAAAATTTTCAAGTTCGAAAAAATCGGCAGTAACTTATACCGTGTTTATGCCAAATAACCCCGGAGGTTGTATTTTGGCTTATCAAATCAATCTAAAAATAGAGAAGAATAGAAGTTTTTAACTACAAAGTGAAAAGCCTGACCAAAGTATTGTTGATTCGATTTTAGCTTTTCTTTGATTTCAGAAACTTTAAATCTTTTAAACTCAACAGATTCGTCATTTAATTTAGGTTCTTCGTCCGAATAAATTTCATAAACAATAAAATAATGGTTTTCAATACCTCGAGGCCATTTTCTTTTGTAAATCTTCTTACCGACCAATCTAAATTTTGAAACTTTTAGTCCAACTTCTTCTGCTGCTTCCCTTTTTAACGCTTTCTCAAGATTCTCCCCTGAAGAAACATGCCCACCGACAGGAGAAACAAACTGACCCGCGTCTTGCTTATGCCTTGCTTGTTTGACCAACAACCACTCGCCCTTAGAATTAATTACTTCCGCAATTACTGTTGCATGGAGCAAACCTTTATCATGAGCCTCTTCTTTAGGAACCGAGTACAAAACTTTCAAATTTTCATCGACAACGTCAACTTGTTCCATATTTTTTGATACATTATAACAATATAATATAGTAATATAATAAAGATGAAAAAAGATCTAACTACTTTTTTGGATTTTAATAAAATGGACTTTCGTGTCGGTGAAGTTAAAGAAGCGTCACTGGTCGAAGGATCAAAAAATATGATTCTGATGTTGGTAGACCTTGGCGAAGATTATGGAACAGTCGAAATATTATCCGGACTGGCCAAATTCTATACTCCGGAAGCTCTTATCGGCAATAAATATGTTTTTCTCGCCAACCTTGAAGCAAAGAAGATTATGGGTAAAGACTCAAATGGTATGATGCTCGTTGCTGACGACCCGGAAAAATTCAGGCTTTTTGCCCTTGACAAAAATTTAAAAAACGGTACAGTTATAAGGTAAATTATTACAAATATTAATATAAAAACATGCCTAGAGCAAAAAAAGAACGAAATGTTTCGGTAACTCCATCCCCAGTTAATTATTCTCAATCGAGCAATAAAATCGCCTACTTTATGATGGGGATTATTACCCTTTTTCTTGTTTTTTTGACAATTAAAGTATTGAGTTTGGAAAAGAAACTCACGTCAGGAACAGCCGGACCAGTCGCCCAACAAGATTCACCTTTGACTGACGATAAATTGAAAAAATACGCCAAAGATTTAGGTCTTGACAGTGGTAAATTCAACAAATGTCTTAGTTCGGGCGAAAAACAGAAAACAGTCACAGCCCAAGCATCTTATGGAGCTTCTATTGGTGTCCAAGGCACCCCAGGATTTTTCGTGAACGGAAAATTCCTGGCAGGCGCTTTTCCTTTTGAGTTTTTCAAAGAAATCATTGATAAAGAATTAGCCGGGACAGGCTCGGAAAACTGCACCGATTATTCTGATCAACTCCAACAGTATTGTAAGGATCCTCAGAATATAGCTTTTCAACCTGTGGTAAAACAATTGAATGTTTCTGGAGGCCAAACTACGGGCCCGAAAGAAGCAAAAATCCAGATTGTCGAGTTTTCAGATTTTGAATGTCCATTCTGTATAAGAGCTTTCCCCACAGTCAAACAAATCTTGAAAGAATATAAAGGACAAGTAAGCGTTAACTATATGCAGTTTCCTCTAACCCAGATTCATCCGCATGCGCAGAAAGCAGCTGAAGCTTCACTTTGTGCTGCTGATCAGGGAAAGTTTTGGGAATACCACGACAAATTATTCAGCTTGGAACAAACTCAATGAAAGTTTAAAACCGGTTCCTAAGATACTTGTCTGCACCAACAACACTAATGGTTGGTATTCGTATACCCGGTGTAAATAATGGTAAATTTTTGCCGCCTTCTCTAGGATCCCGGTAGGAAAGTGTTACAGAAATACCATCCAATACAGGTGTTTTTTGGTCTCTCTTGATCTTATCAAAACCTTCAATAAAACTGTTTCTTCCTGCTCTCAAAAGACGTTGAATTAAATGGTCAAGGAGCGAAGCGTCGTATCGGAACCCTGAGGGATGGTGTATAAATACGATGGGTAAATCTGCGGGTTGGTCGTCTAATAAATCCCCTATTGCGATCATTTTGTGTGGTGCCTCTTTTGAGGAGAGCCCCAAAGCAGCAGCTGCCGGCCCATACATCTTACCACTTCCCACGTTGGTCTCGGATCCTTCAAATACATTTGCAAAATAACTTCGTATACCCGTGGCACTCATAACATCCTGAAGATGTTGTTTTCCGCCTGTTGTTGTTAATATGATTGCCATGCCGGATTTCTGTAAATTTTTAAACAAATCTATCGTCCCCGGCCGCAAATGACCCTCGTAATCGACGAGAGTATGATGAAAATCAAAACAAACAGCACCACGTTCTACCATATTTGCATTATACCTATTTTATGTAATTTCAACTTACCTATTAACAAAATGTTTCAAGGCAACTCTTAATGCATTTGGCTCTTGGTTACGAATGGTACTATAGTCTGGATCCATGGGTGAATAGCGTTCTGGACCTACGGTAATATTTCCACCTTGTCCGTTATAATCAATCAGTTTTAGACCCTTGTTTCCCATGCGGATATGTTCCCATTGCACAACAGGTGCAACTCCCATGCTTAAAAACAGATCCCCGTGGGAGTAACCCGTATGATCAATAAGTCTTTGGTAATTATTTACAAATTCTTCTATTTGGTCATCTGAAATTTTTCCGCGCTTATTTCTAAATTCACGTAAGTCTGTTCCATAATAATCCTGACTCATTCCAACATTCTCCTCTCGATCTCTATATTTCATAACTAACTTGGAGGTCATAGGAACAACAACGGAAGTAAATACGCGGTCTCGGGAATACCTTTCGTAGAATTCAATTTGACTTTGTACTTGACGTTTATGATTTGGACTACTGAGATCAATAATAACCAAAAACGCTTCTTTTCTATTGCGGTCGATATATAAATCTTTTGAAGTAGAAGACCCTGTCTGTCTTACCAGCGATAATTTTGTTTTATCTCTCAGTCTTTGTAAAAATTGCTCACGCCAATTTTCAATCGAATCTACTGGTATGATAATTGTCGAAGGCGAACGACTAAAAAATTCCATAATTTGACGAGTATATCAAACAACTATAAGATATTCAACGCATTGTCATATGGGGCTTCCATAAGTTTTATCTATGTGATCCCAACCGGATTCGAACCGGTGTTCTTAGCATGAGAAGCTAATGTCCTAAACCGCTAGACGATGGGACCGATAATTTGACTTTACAACCAATTTATAGTAATATTTTATCATCAAATCCCCAAGTTATGCGGGGTTATTTTTTTAAGATATGAAAACCAATCAACTGACAAAAGAAGGATATGAAAGTCTAAAAAAAGAACTCGAGGAATTGACAAAAGCCAAAAGACCTTATGCTGTAGAAAGATTGCATAAAGCGCGATCTATGGGAGATCTATCGGAAAACAGCGAGTATACGGCAGCCAAGGAAGAACTGGCTTTTGTCGAAGGAAGAATCCAGGAGATTGAAGAAATTCTTAAAACCGTCGAGGTCGTAGAAAATCACAATGGCAGCCACACGGTTGAAGTCGGAACAACTGTCATTGTTGAAGCTGAAGGAAAACAGGAAATGTTTCAGATAGTCGGAGAGTTCGAAGCTGACCCAATGAATAAAAAACTTTCCCATACTTCGCCTATCGGACACGCTTTGGTCGGCAAGAGAGTCGGCGATTTGGTCGAGGTTGAAATTCCGGCCGGTAAAATAAAATATAAAATAGTTGATATTAAATAATTTTGCTTTATAATTAAATTTCTAAAGACGTTCACGAAGGACCCCACCGATTCGGCGGGCAAGACCTTCGCAGTCTCGGGAAGAAATCCAAATTGGAAATTAGACCCCGACGGGAAAAGCCTGTTACAGCTTTAAGCAGAACATTCTGCCAAGTGTTTTCGGTCGAAATCTGTTGACGAAACAGAATATAAGCTGAAATAAATCAAGGTGGTACCGCGCATAAATGCGTCCTTGAAAGATTAGTATCGTTACTAATTTTTCGAGGACGTTTTTTTATGGCCGGAACTGAAAATATCAATACAAGTGTCGGAAAACCAGGTGAAGCGGAACCAAGAACGTTTTCCAGACTATACCAGACTTTAGATAGTCCGGTTAACACAATTTCAGAACTAAGTTCTAGATTCAAGAAATTGAAAGATTCATCTAATGGTTACAGAAGAGTTGTCTTGAGAAGCTTATGCTCGAATGATGTTTTGACTCAAGCGAAACAAACAGGTTTGCCAATAGAAGCAGTTATACCTATGGACTTGGTGACAGATGACAACTCGGCAATTGTTTTCTTGGGTGAAAATTACCATGATTCCCCTCCTCAAGGCGTAAATATTCAAAACTTAATTGAAAACAGAAACAATCATAAAACGCCTTTGGAAAAAATAAAAGCCATTCCCGATGGATTTAATTTAACCAACCAACTGCAAGCAAACGATCAAGAAGATCTATTTGCCTTATGGGAACGCTTTGGCTGGACTAGAGATCAGATTACAAATTTTATCGAATCGATTGGATCCAAACAAGAAGATCTCTGGTTTAGCGCCATAAGGGATACTAATACAGGTAAAATTGTTGCCGCCAGTACTGCCGAAGCAATGGAGTTTTCCGGAATTAAATATATTGAAACCACGGAATATAGTACGACTGACGGTTATGAGGGTCGCGGACTATGTACGGCAACTGTCGCCGGTTTAGTCGCCCAAGTATTAAGCGACACTTACTATTCCCAGGACGCTTCAACAACAGTAATTGCCGCGGAGTTTAACACCTCTTCTACCTCGACAGCAATAGGAGCTTCTACAGGCTTCATCATTCCAAAAACAGAGGGGGTTTCTCAAATTCTTTCTTATAATGTGGCTGTTGTTGACGGCGCATCAGGCAACTCTGTATTTGAGAAACAATCCTTAGAAGATAGAGGAATACCTTTTAGATTTTTGAGAGATTTTGCCGTAGCCGTCTTACCGCGAGAAAATATAGTCAACTTGTATTCACCAGAGGTAATAAAACAAATTATAAATTTATACAATAAAAAATCATGAAAATTCTTTATTCTCAGAGACACCTTTCCCATGTCCCCGGTTATGAAATTTTTAACGGCGAGAAAGATCCGCATTCCGAAATCCCGTCACGCGTAGAAAATATAAAAAAAAGTTTGATAGTCAACGGGTTTAAAATCAGTAAATTAACGAAACGTGTTCCACTTCGATTAATCGAAGTAGTTCACGACAAAAATTACATCGATTTTATAAAAAATTGGTCAGTTTATTCATACCCATCAGTTTTTCCTTATAATGATTTAAACAAAAACAAAAGATTGATAAATCCTTTAGCTCGATTAGGAAAATATTCTTTTGATCTATACACACCAATGTATAAGGGGATTTTCGAAATTGCTCTTGAATCTTCTTCTTTGGCTTATGAATTGGCAACTGATATAAAAACTAATCAGATAAAAGTCGGTTATGCTCTTTGTCGTCCTCCAGGACATCATGCTGAAAAAGCGAAAATGGGAGGTTATTGTTATTTGAATAACACGTCAATCGCTGCCGAACATCTTAGTCGAGATGGAAAAGTTGCTATTTTAGATATAGATTTTCATCATGGTAATGGAACCCAGAATATTTTTTATGATCGGGGAGACGTACTGACAGTTTCCATCCACGCTGACCCTAACTGGAAATTCCCCTTCTTTACGGGATTTTCCGACGAAAAGGGAATTGGAAAAGGAGAAGGAAAAAATATTAACTATCCTCTTCCTAAAGGAACAGCCAATGATCTTTATCAAAAAACCTTGGAAAAAGCCGTCGTAAAAATAAAAGATTTTAAACCCAGATATTTGATTATAGCCTTTGGCCAAGATACCCACAAAGACGATCCGATCGGCGGATTTAAATTGACGACTAACTATTTTAAAAAAATGGCAAAAACTATAAATTCCTTGAGACTGCCCGCGTTAATTGTCCAAGAAGGTGGCTATAATACAAAGCTTCTCGGAGACAATGTAGTGGCATTTCTCAACGGTTTTAGTTAAGATTTACTTTATAAACTTATATGATTTGGGTTGACAGACAAGCGAAAAAATTTAAAGATAGGAATCTCCCTTTGGAATGGGCCGACGATATGAAGACGCCCTCGGGAAGAATCCATGTCGGATCCCTCCGTGGTGTCATTGTCCACGATCTGATCTATAAAGCTTTGAAAGAAATCGGCGTCAATGCAAAGTCATCTTACGTTTTCAACGATATGGATCCTATGGACGGACTACCTACTTATCTCGACAAAGATAAATGGGAAAAATATATGGGTTTTCCTCTTTATAAAATTCCGTCACCAGAACCAGGGTTTAAATCTTTTGCCGAATATTATGCTAAGGAATTTATTGAAGTTTTTAACTCTCTCAACTGCTACCCAAAAGTAATCTGGTCGTCCGAACTTTATAGGTCAGGGAAGATGGATGAAATCGTCAAACTGTTTTTAAATAAGGCTGATAAGATAAGGGAAATCTACAAAACAGTCGCCAAGGCAGAACGCTCTCCCAATTGGTTTCCTTATAATCCAATCTGCGAAAAATGCGGGAAAATAGGAACCACTAATGTATATAAGTGGGATGGTGAATTTGTTTATTACCGTTGTGAACCAAAGGCGGTTGAATGGGCAAAAGGGTGTAGTCATGAAGGTAAGGTCGAACCAAAAATGGAAAATGGAAAACTGCCCTGGAAACTGGATTGGCCCGCCCACTGGAAAGTGATCGGAGTCACAATCGAATCCTCCGGCAAAGACCATATGTCAAAAGGTGGGTCCTATGATATGGCCGTCCATTTTTGTAAAGAGATTCTTAAAACTGAACCACCTGATGCGATGGGTGGTTATGAATGGTTCACTATTGGCGGTAAAAAAATGTCCTCATCAAAAGGTATTGGCTCTTCGGCAAAAGAAGTTTCACAAATTCTTCCTCCGGAAGTATTCCGCTTCATGCAGGTAAGAACACCTATATCAACTCATCTAGATTTTAATCCTTATGGCGATACAATACCCAACCTTTTTGACGATTATGACCGCTGTCTTGAATCTTACTTTTTGAAACTGGAAAATAATATTCCCGAAAAAAAGGCCGGAGAAGTCACTGCTGATTTTGCCAGAATTATAGAACTTTCTGAAGTCAGCCCCTTGCCGAAAAAAAGATTATTTCTTCCACGATTTAGAACCGTTTTTAATTTACTTAAAACAAAAAAAAATAACCTGACCCTTTTTTTTGAAAATCAAAAAAAAGGTAAATTGATTGATGAAGAGATTAAAATTTTAGAAGAAAGAATTAAATTCGGAAAAATTTATCTTGAAGTATATTCCGAGGAAAAAGTTTCTGTACAACAAAAAGTTTTCAGACCTAATGAGAAACAAAAAAACTTCCTAAAATTACTCAGCGTTAATCTTGAAAAACAAGTAGGGGATCCGCAACAAATTGTCTTTAAAACTATCAAACAAACAGACATTCAACCAAGAGAAGCTTTTGCTGTTTTCTATAATAGTCTGACAGGAAAATCATTCGGCCCTAAAGCAGGTGACCTGATAAAGCAACTTGGAATAAAAAAAGTACTAGATCAAATTTATAAAAGCGGAGAAACAAAAGAAACAAAAACCTCTCACCTGTTCCCGACTCTTAATAATCCAGAAGTCTTTTCTATCGACACTACCATGGCTAAAAAATATCCGTCGATCAATATAGGAATTGCCGTCATTAAAAATATTAACATTAAAAAATCGAGCCCTGACTTATCTTCGGAAATCAGTAAATTTGTCCAATCCCAATCTAATCTAACCAATGAATTAATCGGTTCTTATCCTGAGATTATTACCTATAGAAAACTTTACAAAGAAATGGGTCTCGACTGGCACTCAAAAAGGCCTTCGCCCGAAGCGTTGCTTCGAAGGATCGCTTTGAAAAAAGGATTATACGAAATTAATACTTGCGTCGACGCCTATAACCTGATTGTTATGAAACATAGGGTGTCAATAGGTGCATTCGACTATGACAAACTAAAATTTCCAACAGTTTTAAGATTTCCAAAACCAGGAGAGGAAATTTTGCTTTTAGGAGATAAAGAATCTACTAAATATAAACAAACTGATCTTGCCTACTTTGATCAGGAAGGTGGATACAATATTTACTTTAACTATCGCGACGCTCAAAGAACCGCTGTTACAGAAAACACAAAAAATATAATATTAAATATTGACGGTATTTATGACATTACAAGAACTCAAGTGGAGCAGTCTTTGAAAGAAAGCATCGAACTCATTCAAAAATACTGTGGTGGAAAAATCGAATTAGCTGGTATTGTTTCAGCTTCTTGATTGAGTAAATACATATTTTTTTTGTTTTACTAATTTTAGTTTTTCACTTTCAAATATCTCCGGTGGAATAATTCCGCTACTTAGACTTTTGATAATTGATAAGTTGTCGTCTGTTCCAAAATAAGGTAACCTCATTTCAAAATTTAACTGTCTTCTTATAGGAATTTTTAAACCTTTGATATGGGCAGTTTCTGTATCATCAAAAAAAATCAGCTCAAATTTCATCTCCCCGTGAGGATCTATATATCCTTGTTTCAAGGCGGTGATAATGTCTATTCCTAAAGAAAAACTTGGGACAGGTAGATAATCTTCCGGGACATTCCCCAACCACTGCCCGATCCTTAATTTAGTGAGCATTGAATAAGGAATGGGATTTTCTGTGTCTGGAGTTGCTACGCATAAACCAGCCGATGAATACACCAAAGCACCCCTTGCATCTTGATAAAATTGCTTTAAGGTTTCGACATCTTCTTCGTTCTCTGGTTTATTGATGATAGTTCTTGTTTTATCCTGTCCATGGTTGAAACTAAAGTTCCAAACCGTGTCGTTAACAACCAAAGGAACATAAACTCCGCCAAACGTGGCAATTAAGCGTGATTGATTAGCCAAGCCTTCTGCCTTTCTACGAGCAATTTCTAAGACTACTGGATTCTGACGATCATTGTCATTTATGATCAATGGGTTTTTCTTTTCCGCATTACCGACGGCAGACACAAGTTGTCCGCTATTTACAAATCTGTACCCGACATTTGTCAGTAACTGTTGTTTTATTGAACTGCTGGTTACATAAGGATTGAGTACGAATGGTTTAAATTCAGACCTCATATAACAAAAAATCCCGCCGTTGTCGGCGGGTGCGCTCTACGGGTATAAAACCCGTTGCAATTTATATCTGTGCTTCATTTATCCAATAAAAAAACCGCTCTAAAAAGGGCGGTAAAGCTTAAATTGTAAGAACCAATCTCTTCCATATTCAATATTAGATAAAGTTCGCCCAAAAATCAATGTCTATTTCTGCATCAAACTGTATAATTTATTAATCAAATGAAAAAACTACTGATAGCGACACACAATCCTGCCAAGCTTGAAGAATTAAGGAGTGGATTAAAAGAACTAGAAAACAAAGATATTAAACTTATTACCTTAAACGACGTTGGAGTGGAGGAGGATCCCGAAGAAACCGGTACGACTTTTAGGGAAAATTCAGAGTTAAAGGCAAAGTTTTACGGAAAACTCACTGGCTTACCAACTATTGCAGACGACGGGGGACTAATAATCCCCTATCTTAATAATGGTCCTGGGGTAAAGTCTAAAAGATGGCCTGGTTACGAAGCTGGCGACCAGGAATTAATAGATTACACCCTATTCAACCTCCGGGGTTGTACGGGCACAAAAAGAAATGCTTTTCTTGAAACCTGCGTAACATTTTTCATGCCTGGAGACTCCTCGCAGGGTGACCAGACTATTTTCGAACAGGAAAAAATTAAAGGGCATATCTCTGAAAAACCGACCGGAAGACCAACGAACGGTTACCCTTTCCGAGCTCTATTTATCGTTGATGAATTTAACAAATATTATGACGAATTAACCCTTAACGAACACGATAAAATCAACCATAGGTTTAAAGCACTAAAGAAGCTAACAAAAAGAATTAAGGATTTGCTAACATAATATCTATGTTATCTCTTGAATACATTCGAAATAATAAAGAAGTTGTATTAAAAGCAGCGAAAAATAAAAACCGCGAGGTAGATTTGGATAAGATTTTAAGCCTCGATGATAAAAGAAGAGAATTTATACAAAAAATCCAAATACTTCGTGAAGAAAGAAATAAAGCAGGAAAAACAAAACCAACTCCCCAAATAATAGAAAGAGGGAAGAAAATCAAAGAAGAGTTAAAAAGAATAGAGGACGAACTTGCTAAAATAAAAACCCAATTAGACTCATTAATCTCATACGTCCCTAATGTCCCCTTGCCTGAAGTCCCCGTGGGCAAAGACGCTTCAGGAAATAAGGAAATAAAAAAATGGGGAAACCTGCCCAAATTTGATTTTCAGATTAAATCACATATTGAACTTGGGGGAAATCTCGACATTATTGATTTAGAACGAGGTGTCAAAGTCTCCGGTTTCCGCGGTTACTTTTTGAAAAATCAAGGTGCTCTGCTTCATTTTGCACTGCTTTTTTATGTCTTTACCAAGCTGATAAAAAAAGGCTATACACCTATAATCGCTCCGGCTGTAGTAAAACGCCTAACTCTTTTTGGAACGGCTCAATTTCCTTGGAGTGAACAAGAAGCCTATATACTAAATGACGATGACGCCTTTTTGGCCGGCACCGCCGAACAACCAGTTACTTCACTTTATGCCAACGAAATATTAAGTGAAAAAGACTTACCGAAAAAGTTCGTCGCCTTTTCCCCTTGTTTCAGGAAAGAAGCTGGCGCTTATGGAAAAGACACCAAAGGACTATACCGACTTCACGAATTCTGGAAAATTGAACAGGTGATCATTGCCAAAAATGACGTAGAAGAAGCGAAAAAACTCCACGAAGAACTGCAAAAAAATTGTGAAGAGATTCTCAAGGATCTCAAACTCCCCTACCGCGTACTTCTAATGTGCACCGGCGACATGGGTGAACCGCAGGTAAAAAAATATGATACAGAAACCTGGATGCCATCGAGAAAGGCTTACGGCGAAACAATGTCTAATTCAATTATGGGTGACTTTCAAACGAGAAGACTAAAAATCAAATACCGTAAGAAAGACGGATCGACCGAATACTGTTTTTCGTTAAATAACACCGCTCTTGCCTCTCCGAGAATTTTGATCGCAATTCTGGAAAACTTTCAGCAAAAAGACGGAAGCGTCGAAATCCCAGAAGTCCTTCATTCCTTAATCGGCGCAAAGAAGATAGATGTAAAAAAATAAGAATTTACTGCTTTGGAGTTGGAGTTGCCAAAACTTCTTTTCCACAGTTAACTTTGTTTTCCGTTCCTTTGATAAAATATTCTTTTCTTCCAAAAAAACAGGTTTTTTCGACAATATTGTCAGGCTTTTCATACCAGTGGTTGCCGTCTCCATAGTTTTTTAAAAGATAACTCATCACTCTATTCCAAATCGGAGAAGCACCAGTGATACCAGATGACAGATAAGGATTCATCGGAGAATTGTCATTGTTGCCAACCCAAACAGCCACTAAGAATTCTGGAGTGTAACCGATTGTCCAGTTATCTCTCTTATCATTAGTCGTTCCAGTCTTCACCGCGACCTTATAACCAGGAATTTCCAATGTTGATCCTGGACCAAAAGCCCAAGTACGCGCCTGATTATCAGAGAGAATGTCAGACATAATGTAAGAAACACCCGAATCCATTTCTCTGATTTTAAAAGGTCTCAATTCCTTTATAGTCTGTCCTGTATTGTCTTGAATCTTAAGAGAATAGCTCAGAGGCAGTTTGTAACCAAGATTAGCCAAAGTACCAAATGCTTCAGCCATGTCAACCATGGTCACTTCTCCCCCTCCCAAGGTCAAAGAAAGCCCGAAGCGTGATCGATCCTGCCAAGTGTCGATTCCGAGTTTTTGACCATAGTCAATAAATTTGTCAACCCCGACTGTATTTAAGACTTTGACAGCCGGGATGTTATAAGAATTTGCCAGGGCGTATCGAAGAGGCACTTTACCGTGAAACTTGCCGTCATAATTTACGGGTTGATATGAATCGGCGCCCGGGGATTTAAAAATTACCGGACTATCATCTATAATAGAGGCAGCTGTATAGCCGTTTTGCAAAGCGAGTGAATACATGATTGGTTTTATTGAGCTTCCAGGTTGACGTAAGGCAGTAGTAACATTAAATGCTCCCCAAGGCTGGTAAAAATAATCAGCTGATCCAACCATTGCCAGAATCTCTCCGGTTGACGGACGTGTCACCAAAATAGCACCATTTGTCACATTCAAGTAACTGATCTTTTCAAGTTCTTCACTAAGGATAGTCTCCGCTTGTTTTTGAATTTCGCTGTCCAAGGTTGTCGTCACCTTCAACCCACCTTCTTCTACTTTCTCAATGCCATAATAAGATTCCAACTGGCTTTTTGTGTAAAAAACAAAATGGGGTGCAATAATCGAGGTTTTTGGAGGAAGTACAGTTAATTCTGAATTTTGACTTTCAGCTTTGAGTTTTTCGTCAATAAATCCCTGTTTTGCCATTGCTTCGAGGACGTCGTTTCTCCGTTTCAAAGCTGCCTCAGGATTTGAATAAGGTGAATAGACAGAAGGTGCTTGCGGCAAACCAGCCAAAAGGGCGGCTTGATCTAAAGTAAGTTCTTTCGAGGGTTTTCCAAAATACGTTTTGGCCGCTTCTTCAACTCCGTATGAGGAACCACCGTACGGAACCTGGTTTAGATACATTTCAAGAATTTGGTCTTTGCTATATAACCTTTCTGTCCAAAGAGCGAGAATAATTTCCTTAACTTTTCTTTCTACTGTCCTCTCCGGAGTTAATAGAGCGCTTTTGACTAACTGTTGAGTAATTGTTGAACCACCTTGAATGTTTTTACTTAATAAACTTTCTTTGAATGCCCTCAAAATTCCTCCCACAAAAGCAACTCCATTATGCCTGTAAAAGTCCTTGTCTTCGATGGCAATCGTCGCCTGAATGACATATTTGGGAAGGCTTTTCAAAGAAACCTGAGTGCGATTTTGATCTCTGTAAATTTCATACAAAAGAATCCCATTCCTGTCATAAATGTGAGTTGATAAAGGGTAGTTTATCTTGCCGATATTATCGGGCGAGGGCAAAGCCTTGACAAAAAGATATGACTGATAGGTTAGAAAAATTATTGTTGTAGTCAAAGCACCTAAAAGAAAAAAACGGATTCTCAAACTGATAAAATCAAAGGATATTTTTGGCAAAGAAACTCGCGGTCTCAACCTGAATAGTTTAACTAATATACGAATTAACAGTTTAAACGGCCATTGAGTCATTTCCCCTATAAGCACAAAGAAGTTTGCTAAATGATATAGTCCTTTAAATATCAACCCGGAGATACTATCTTGGCCTGGTTTCATGGAGCCTATTTTACCAAATATTATAGGTTAAATCAATCTCAGTTTAGCCTTGATAATCAACCTTTGATAGTAGGTTCCAGGAGGAACACAGGTAATTAAAGTTAGGTACGAATTATCTTTTTGTTGTTCCAATACCGAGATTTCATCCGGATCGACGACAAACATATCATAAACTTGATATTCATATTCGATTTCGCCTACCTTTACCTTGATCGTATCCCCCTTTTCCATCGAAGGCAAGTAAGTAAATATAGTCTTATAATCTTTTGGATTGTAAAGTTGAGGTAGGGTTGAATGTCCGAAAATAACTACATTACCATACTCTCCAGGAAGACTCTTAGGAAGATAGTGAATCAGGCTTTTAGTGAGATCTTCACCTGCCACGACTACTTTAGCATCCTTGATGTTAAGCTTAGGAATTGAAAGGTTATATTCTTTGACCGACATAGCCGAATAAGAGCTCGCTTGCACCGAAGGAAACCAAATACTTGCCTGGGTAAAATCACGCAAGTTGTTTGAAAAAATGTTGAAAACACCCAAAACGCTATTCGCTTGTGCTAAAGAAGACGGCGATTCGCTATAGGGAATTGGCGTTTTAACATTCCTTTTTATAAAAAGACGAGAATAGATCTCAAAAGATAATATAGGGTAAAAAGACCAAAAAAGAAGCAACGAACCGATAATCAGAAAAAGATAGGAAAAATAATTGATTGCTTTTTTCTTAATCGAATTATCTCTTTTGACATAGACATAACGAGACATAATTTATAGGCTGGAAATTTTAATAAAAAGATTTTGATTGAAGAAAGGCAGAAAATTTTTAAGAAATGGTATCGGATTCTCAATCACAATATTGTAACCCTGGACTTTAAAATCAGACTTTAAAATTGTTTCCAAACTTGTCTTGTTTTTACCCATTATTTTCTTCACCGCTTCTTCTTGGTCGAATTCCTTTACTGCTTTGGCTTTTATATCAAGATTCAATTGGACTTCCTCGTCGGTTTTTTCTACTTTTTTTATAATAAAGTTAACGTTTTCCTCTCTGATTTTGTATTCCTTTTTAACTTCTTGACCTACTTCTTCCATTATCTTTTTTAATAATAAATCTTTATTATAAGCATAGTAATTAGTTTTGACCTTTGCATTTAAAGTCAGTTTATCACCCTCTTCTCCGACTTCTTTCGAATATTTAGCATTATCTAATGTAGTCTCTGAAAGGTCAGAAATGATTTCGTCGCTTTTTGAAAAAGTCGGAGCTTTTTCTTGTTTCTTGGCTTTATCCATAACCGACTTTTCCAAGTTTTTTTGATCGGTTAATGATACTGTTCTGACTTCTTTTTTACTTCCTCCGCTTAATGCTGCTTCGTTAATGGCAAAAAAATTTTCCTTGGCTAAATCTTCTATTTGAAACCGCTGACCCTTGCTTAAATTGCTTTCCGGTCCAATACTAACAGCAGTAACAGTTCCATTACTTTTACCAGGAAGTTTAGCCGAGCCGTCGGCTGCCAAACTCGAAGAGGCGACCTTTACATCTCCGTCCAAAACAAACTTTAATTCGGAAGCTACAAAACTGGTTCCTTTATTAAAAGTTCTTTCCTTGTCGTCAAAACTATGGAGAGTCACTGTTCCTTTTGCTTTGTCACCCACTTCTTTTTTACCTGTTGTTGATATAGTTTCGGAAAAGTCGGCCGACTGACTAGCAGTTTTATAACTAACAGTCTCACTCATAGATTTTCTGACTACTTGAGAAGGTAAATAGATTGTCAGTTGAGCCCGATGGAAAAAATACTCGTTAGAAAATAAACTGATAACTATAATGACTATTCCCAAAATTATCCCAGTTCTTCCTTTCAAGAATGTTAGATCGACTTTAGGAATCTTAATTTTCGGAAGGCGGGAAAGAAAATCAAAATTAAATTTTATTTTCGGCTTTTCCTGTACCGGATATTTAGATTCAATAACTTCTCCGACGTCTTGACCGACGACGAAACCAAAAGATTGACTTTGTATTGGTTTTTTTTCTTCTACAAAAACCGTCTCCTTCCCTTTTATTTGACCTGAAAAAACATCTACTAAACCTTGAGTAACCTCTTCCTCTTTTAAGATGCCAATTTTTGGAATCTGGACAAAATAGTCCTGACCCCAACGGTGTCCAATAATTTTAGCCGCGGCTTCATCGATATTTTGCGAATCATAAAGGATTATTCTCGATGGTAGCATCGCTTTAGTCTTTAATCCTGATGTCGCTTGAATAAAATCAGCAACTATATCATCTGTCCTAGCAAGAACTGATTTGTAATCCAGCTTTCCTCCTTTATAAACAAAAAGACTTAATTGATGTTTATCCAACTCAAGAAGAACACCAGTTAAAGGCGACTCTTCTTTTTTGGCTAAATAAAAAGAAACGGCCTCAAAGCACTCAATATATCCCATAGCCGTGAGTTCAAGATTTTTGACGACTTCTTTGATTTTGACAAGGTATGGTTTTTTTATATCGTTGGTTTTATCATCGACTAAGTGAGAATAAACGAAAAAAATCGTTTTTGAGAGTTGGATATTCAGATTTTTTTCCAAACGGTAAAGGACTTCATCAACATCATCTGTCAGATTTTCCCAACCATTTGTGTAGATAAATCTTTCTTTTTCCCTGATTATAATTTGCCCCTGCTTTTTAACCATTATCAAAGCTATCCCTTCTTCCTCTTTAAGAAAAAGGCCGAGGTAGACTTCATCTTGATCGACTAATTTTGAGAAAAAAGGTAGTTTCATTGCGTAATAATATTATACTTAGTAAAAACCTGGTTTACTCCATCTTTTGCCGTACTGAGAGCTTCGGAATAAGAAACTCCTTGTATTGTACTATTGATGGCATTTTCAATATATTTTATGATTTCGTCATTAAGACCATTATCGTCTGTACGACTAACAAGAGGAAGAGAAACAAAGTCATTAGCCTGTTTTATTACCGCTCCCAAGTACTCATTTTGAGCTAAAACTGGCGCCAAGTCAATTCGTGAATATGCCTCGCCAAAAGGCCTATAACGGCTTTCAATTTCATAAAGTTTTGTCAGAGTATCTTTTTCAGTCAAGTACCGCAAGAATTTCCAGGCTTCAATCTGATTTTTACTAAATCTAGAAACGCCCTCTACCCAGTAACTAGCCAAAGAAACTGCCGGAGCTCCTGGAACTGCTGGAACCGGCACGATCTTCATTTCTATTTCTGGATTAGCGGCTTTAATAGATAAGGCTTCCCAAGAAGGGGTAATAATCATTGCCACTTTTTCCTGGATAAAGGCATTGATTGAATTGGGCATTTCTTCGCCCCAGTAACCTTGAGGTGGCTCGGCAAACTTACGGTAAATCTCCAATGCACCAGCTGCCTCTGCCTGATCGAGTTTATCCAAGCTACCACCGTTTTGCACCAATAGAAGACCGAAAATGTCTGAAAAATGTTCGACATTGCCTGTCGTCCCCATGGCGATTCCTGATGTAATCAGTTTTCCCTGTTGATCTTTAACGGTTAATTTAGGAACCATATCAGTTATATCATCCCAACTGGTTGGAGGAATCGATATCCCGGCTTTTTTCAAAAGATTGGAATTGTAAATCAAGACTAATCCATCGATTTCGAGAGGTAAACCATAGTAATAACTCCCTACCTTCAGATCTTTTTGGTGAACCTTATAGAAAGTTTTTTCGAACTCGTCGTTATTCATAATCTGAGAAGGTAAAGGTGACAGTACTTCTTTTATCTCCGGTACCCAAGTATTATGAAATCGGAAGATATCCGGACCTTGATTGCTTTTACTCCTCACAACCAATTTTTCCCTGTAGCTTTGAGGAGACATTTTTTGGTAACTGATTTTGACTTGTGGATTTTTTTGTTGATATTGGTCAATTAAGGGTTGGATCACTTCTTTATCTTCCCACAAACCCCAATAGGTAAGACTGACTTCTTTTTTTGTGCCTCCACTGAAAATCCCCCTTATAACAAGAATGAGAATAATAAGAAATATCACACCGGCTCCCGCGATAAGAAAATATTGATTTTTGTTTTCCTGGTAAACCGGAGGCGGCATATCTCCTGGTGGCGGCTCGGCTGGAATTTCCGGGTTAACTATATCTGATGGAGCCTCTTCTATCTTTGGTTCGTCAGGATGAGAAGATTCAACCGTCACAGTTTCAAAGGCTGGCGACTTTATTTCTGTCGGTTGATTTTCAGCTTGATTTTGATTATTATCATCCATAGTACTATGATAGCAAAAATGAAAGGAAAAATGAAAATTCCTTTCAGACCATGGTTCTTTTTTTTTGGCATTATTTTTGCCTTGATTTTACTTAAGACTTGGCAGTTGATCAGTTATGATAAAAGCTTTACTAATAAGATATATCCAAGCGTCTATATTGACGGTAAAGACTTTTCCGGTAAGACAAAAAAACAGGTTGTTGATTATTTTTCTGCCAAATCCCTTAGCTTAAAAAAGGAATCTTTGACATTGATTTTTAAAAATGAACCTGTAGCGACGTTTTCTGGACAAGATCTTGACTTAAATTATGATGGGGAGACAGCCGCTGAAAGGGCTTATTTGATTGGTCGGTCATCGTTTTTTTTATCCCGCTACTATCAGAAGATTTCTTCGCTTTATCATCTTTCTCGTTTTGACTTTATAAGCAGCATCGAATACGATAGAGATAAGGTTGTCGACCGATTTGAATCTTTGAAAGATCAGTATGACAAACCGGCCAAAAATGCCCTTTTTAAGTTTGAAAACAACCGAGTCGCCAGTTTCCGCAAGGAAGAAAAAGGTCAGGAAATTGTCATTGAATCTGTTATTTCGGATTTTGACAATGCCGTTCAATCTTTCAAGAAAAACCAAAAAAATAAAATAATTAGAATCAATCCTCTCGTTATTGAACCAGAAATTACCCTATCTTCTATCAATAACTATGGAATTGAGGAACTTATTGCTGAAGGTCGCTCGAACTATTCCCATTCCATCCCACAAAGGATTCACAACGTCATATTGGCTACGTCAAAATTCAATGGTGTCTTGATCCCACCAGGCAAAACTTTATCTTTTAATGAAACTGTAGGCGACATTTCTTCTTTGACAGGATATCAACCAGCATACATCATTAAGGAAGGTAAAACAGTCTTAGGAGACGGTGGAGGCGTCTGTCAAGTATCAACAACTTTATTCAGGGCCGCTCTTAATGCTGGATTACCCATAATTGAAAGAAATGCTCATGCCTACCGCGTCCTCTATTATGAAAATGATATGAAACCGGGCTTCGACGCAACAGTTTACGCGCCGACCGTTGATTTGAAGATAAAAAATGATTCTGAATCTTACATTCTGATTCAAACCGAAGCAGACGAGGAAAACAACCTTCTTTATTTTCGCCTTTATGGAAAAAAAGATAACCGCCGCGTAGAGATTTCTCCGGCTGTTCTTTGGGATGTCGCTCCACCACCTGACCCCAAGTATCAAGATGATCCGACTCTGAAAAAAGGTGTTGTCAAGCAAGTTGATTTTTCGGCCTGGGGAGGCAAAGCTTCTTTTGGTTATAAAGTCTTCAAAGATAATGAGTTAAAAATCGACCAGAAATTCTATTCCAGTTATCGTCCCTGGCAGGCTATCTTCCTCGTAGGCACTGCGGATTAATTCTCACAACAGTTTGATTAATTATGGAAATCTCATTATAATAACGCCCTATGGCAACCAAATTAAAAGAAACTCAAAACTCTCCTTTGAGAAGAATATTCACTCCAATTACAGATGGAACGGCAAAATTGCTTATAAAAGCGATCCCAGGAATCAAAGCAGACCATATCACTTATGCCGGACTAGGACTTACGGTTCTTGGATCTTTCGCCAGATTTATGCTTCCTGAAAAACTTTTATCAGCATCCAATATTTCGACGGCAAGCCTTGGACTGATGTTATTCGGTGTTCTTTGCGACGGTATAGACGGGGCGGTTGCTAGAAATGTAGAAAAACCACCTGGATACCACGAACTAGAAGGTATGCTGACTGATGTCGTCCATAATCGACTCGGTGAAACAGCCATGGCCGCTTCACGAATTTTTGCCGCTGGCCTACGTCGTGATCCGATTGGAATTTTTTTGGCAACTGTTTCAGGAATAACTTCCCCTTTACCTAGTGTATTTAGAGCTCTGTCAGAAGCAGAAGGATCAAAAGTTGACGAATCAGGAAATAATCCTATCGCAAAATTGGGTACAAGAGTACCCAGAGCAATTTTTGCCATATCAAGTACGGCCTTTCCACAGGCTGAAATTAATGATGCAACCATCCCTATTCAGCCTATAGCCGACCTTCTTTCCACCGCCGGCAATATCGCTGCTTTAGTTGAAAGGTATAACGTGTTGAAGAGAGTCCGTAGAGGAGAGATACAAAAGAATCTTAGTGAAAATGATCAATATTTTGGAGCCGAAAGAGCAAAAAGATTGAAACCATACTCGGCAGTTAATGCTCTGATACTCTTAGGTTCTGCTACTGCCTCTCTAATGTTAATGATGAAGTAAAAAATTATTTAAGTATTTATCTGAACCAACGGGCGCGGCCAAGCCTGTAGTGGTAGGTTTTTAGTTTTCTTTCTCCAATAATTTTGCCAGGCACACCGCCAATAATGGCGTATGGCGGAACGTCTTTGGTGACAACAGCAGCTGCAGCAACAATCGCCCCTTTGCCAATAGTTACTCCTGGTAAAACTATTGACCGGGGTCCGATGAAAACATAGTCTTCAATAATAACTGGTTTATCAACAGCTGAAAAATTTTCATCTTCAATATCGTGTTGGGAATTGTAGACCATTACCTCACTGGCAATATCAACATGATTACCGATTGTCAACTTTGCCCTACCATCAAGGATTGATCCTTCCCCAATAATAGTATCTTCCCCTATGACAATATTTCTCGGATCATAAAATCGTGCTTTCATATGAATGACAGAGCCTTTGCCAATTTTTATTCCTGCAATTCTATAAATAAACCTTCTGAAAGTATGAGAAGGAATACAGCCTGTCAAATGAAGTTTATAAACAATAAGCTCCAAGGAAACGCTTTTAATTCTATTGACTACTTTAGTAAAAAGCTCCCCTAAAGTCAAATTCTTGCCCGTTTTATCTTTTAAGGCTGTTTCCATTAGCTAATTATATCATTTTATGATTTCGAATATTTTATTCCTCTAAAAACCTCGACTTCATCGAATAGTTTCTTTGCCCGAAGATGAAACGCTGACGAGTATAGGTAATGAAAAGCCTCTCCTTGGCGCGGGTAATGCCAACATAAAATAATCTTCTTTCTTCCTCGAGAGAATAAATGTCGTCAAACGATCGCGAATGCGGTAAAATCCCCTCTTCAACACCGACAACAAAGACAACTGGAAATTCTAAACCTTTGGCTTGATGTAAGGTCATTAAGCGAACTCCGTTCTTGTTTTTTGAATTCTTCTCACCCTCGAAGTACTCCGACTCGACCAACGCCACTTGTTCCAAAAATTGCGGTAGAGAGGGAAAAGCGATCGCTACCGATTTCAGTTCTTTTATATTTTCAAGGCGGGTATAATCCTCTTCGACTTCTGGATCGTATATTTTCAAATAATCTGTCGCTTGAAAAATTTCTTCGATTACCTTATCTGTATTCTTATTAATTACTGTTTCCTTATTCTCTTCATAGTAACTTTTAAATTTTTCGAAGCGGCCTTTTCCCAATTTGATAATTCTCTCCTTGGATAGTTTATCAACCGGATTAACTAAAAGACGTAAATAACTTAAAACATCCTTAATTTCTTTTCTTTCATAAAATCTAGTTCCACCGATTAAAGCATACGGAATCCCCGAATGGAGAAAAACTTCTTCGATGGCGCGCGACTGCGCATTAGTTCTATATAAAATCGCCATTTCATCCAATCTATGCTGTCCTTTCAGATCATTAATCAAAGTAGCCAAATATATTCCCTCATCTTCTTCATTAGTCGCCTCATAAAAAGTAACTTCTTCGCCGCCTTTTTTATCAGTGAAAAGGTGGAGGATCGGGTGCGTCTGGTTTTTTGATATTACTTGATAGGCATAATCAAGAATGGTCTGACTTGACCGATAATTTTTTTCAAGGTAAAAAACTTTAGTTTTGGGAAAATCTATTTTGAACTTCTCTAAATTTTTTATCTCTGCTCCGCGCCAAGAATATATACTTTGAGAAAAATCACCGACGACTGTTACATTTTTATTTTTTTGTCCGAGAAGCTTGGTCAAAAAGTATTGAACATAGTTTGTGTCTTGAAATTCGTCAACCAGAATATAAGGATATTTATCCTGATACTTTTCCAAAATCAGTTTATTTTTTGTAAATAGTTTTATAGTGGTATTGATTAAGTCGTCAAAATCCAAAGCATTATTTTCCTTCAACTCCCTCTGATAACCTTGATAGACTAAATTCGTGTCGCTTGAAGCATAGTCTGAAAAAATCTCAAGATATTTTTCCGGGCCAATTAATTGGTTTTTGGCGCTGGAGATTCTATTTAAAAAATAAGAAGCAGTATATTTCTTGGTCAGATTTATCTTTTTCAAAACCGACTTGATCAAGGCGATTTGATCGTCATCATCATAAATAAGAAAGTTTTTCTTCAACCCAATAAACTGGCCATCTATTCTCAAGACCCTGGCACAAAAAGAGTGGAATGTACCCACATACCCTAAAGAATAGGATAATCCAATCCTCGCCTTCATCTCTCCAGCAGCCTTATTAGTAAATGTAATCATCAATATTGATTTTGGATTGACTTTTTGGTTTTCGATCAGATTGATTACTTTGGCGATCAAGACTCTGGTTTTTCCTGAACCGGCGCCAGCCAATATAATCGAACTACCTCGACTATATAAAACTGCTTCCTTTTGTTGGGCGTTTAAATGACTAAGAATATCAGACTGCATAAAGTATAATTATATTTGAAAATTAAGCCTTATGAAATCGAAGATTATTATTGCGGTGGTTTTTATTCTGATAATTTTGTGGTTAATTATCCGACCCTACCTCGTTTTTATTGACAAAACATTGAAAGTTTCAATCATCAAGGCTCTTTTTTCAAAAGACTCACTCAAAACGTATGATGATCAAGTCAATATTTTAATGCTTGGGATAGCCGGAGGTAAACACGATGGACCCAATCTTTCCGACTCAAACGTTGTCGTAAACTATAATTTTAAGACTAATAAACTAACAACAATTTCAATTCCGCGCGACCTCTGGAGTTCAACTCTCAACGACAAAATTAACTCTGCCTATGCCTATGGAGAAGCGAAGAAACCAAATGGAGGAGGATTTGTTTTATCAAGAGCCGAGATTGAAGAAATTGTTGGTCTACCGATCCAATACGCCGCTGTAATTGATTTTGGCCAGTTTAAAGAGCTAGTCGATTTCTTGGGCGGAGTTGAGGTCGAGGTGGAAAATTCCTTTGTCGACAAAAAGTTTCCGATTGTCGGTCGCGAAAACGACGACTGCAACGGAGACAAAGAATTCAGCTGCCGATACGAAACGATTTCTTTTAAGAAAGGTAAAATTCAAATGGATGGTGAGACTACCCTTAAATTTGTCCGCTCCAGAAACGCTGAAGGCAAGGAAGGAACAGACTTCGCCCGCGAACAACGTCAACAAAAAGTTATCGAGGCGGTAAAAAACAAACTGATTGCTTTGGCTAAAAAACCTAATTTAAAAACTTATCAGCAAATTTATGCGATCATAGACAAACTTATTAAGCGTAATCTTACTAATCAACAAGCAGCAATAATTGCCAAAAATATTTTTTTGAAAGGAAACTTTAAACAACAGAAAATCATTCTAAGCGAAGATTTTTTTACAAATCCTCCTATAGATTCAAGTCAATACGATGGTCTATGGGTGCTCGTCCCGACAGACAAAACTTATTCGCTAATTCATCAATATATAAACTGTAATTTAAAGTCTGAATCAGGCTGCGAAGAATTAAAAAGCAAAGGAAATAACGATTAAGGATAAAGCCACTCCAAAAAAAATCAGACCCTTATCAATTACACCTGTCAATGGCAGATTTTCCACTGTCGTCGGTGAAATTGTAACAGTCGTTGATAGACCAGCTGTTGGTGATGCCGTAGGGCTTATAACCGCAAGGATAACTTCTGTCGGTGTTATAGTCAAATTAGATTCTGCTGAAGCAGTCGGAGTCAATGATGAAACACTCGTAGGTGTGAGACGAATAGTCGGTGTTGGCGTTGATGTCTTAGTTGGCGTCAAAAGTACTGTCGGCGAGATTCCAGGTGTAGTTGTTAAGCCTCCAACTAAAAACTTGCTCGGTGTAGGTATTTTACTAACAGTCAAAGTAGGTTTAACCGAAAGAGTTGGTGTTGGAACCTTAGTTGAGATCTCAGGCGCTGGTTTTCTTGAGTTTAAGATTAAAAAAACCGCTAAGGTCAAAACTAGAAGACCAGCACCAATCATAATCGGAACAGTCTTTGTCTCTTTTTTTATAATAGGAGCTGGCTCGCTCGCCATTGAACTGGGAAGTTTAGTGTAATTTAATAAATCGACTTTAGCGTTTTCGTTAAAATCCGGAATCGGTGGTTGTTTTTTTGGTTGCCGGGAAGCTTCCTTTCTTAATAAGTAAAACTGGTAGATTAAAAAACCGGCGGTTATTATAAATGCAAAAAGACTGATTTTGTTTAGATAAGAAAGAGCAATAAAAACATCCATATAATTTATTCTATATAAAAAACCGTCTAGAAAACAAGTAATACCCCTCCTCCGACAATAATCAATGATAATCCTCCAATAATGGGCAAAATATCAATTATTCCTGAGACTGGCGGCTTTACTGTTGGTGCTACAGTTGGATTATTATAAACCGGAGTCGTCGGTGACGGTGCTACTGTCAAGGTTGGCGAACCGCTGGCTGTTCCCAATACTTTTGCGTCTGGACCTTCGTTGGCAACTATGGTGAATTTTCTTACTAATAATTTTTCAGTTCCTTGTCCATCTTTAGTTTTAATTGTGATTGTGTGTAAGCCCAATTCAAGATTGTCCGGAATAAGATAGCTCCAATTACCTCCTTTATCCGCAGTGACTACGGCCGAATATGTTTTTGCCGAATTAATCGTAATCGAAACTTTAGCTGACGGAAGTGACATTCCCTTTATCAACGGCCTTCTTCCTGGAATCAATGCGCCTTCTTGAGGATAGATTACCTCTACTTGACCAACTCGACCACCGTTAAAGCCAGTACTTGCAGAAAGAACACTATCTCCCTGTAAAAAATTGTAATTTTTACCGATAATTATAGTTTCCGTATTAGAAGAAAGATTATTAAGATTATTTATTACTGTAGAGATTTGACCGTCTTCGCTTAAAATTTCAATAGTTGCCTGTTCTTTTCCGGAAAATGTCTTTTCTTCTTGCGATTTCTTATCGTAAAAAGAATTCAAAGGAATTAACCATTCGCCTGTATCTTTTGTCAAAGTTGAGATAGGCGCGGTATTCTCATCAACGTTTATAATAACTACGGCGTTAGCCAGAGGAGACAGATTAGGTTGCAAAACTTTTCCGTTAGCTGGATTCAATTTTGTTTTCGCGGAAGAACTCAAAGGTGTTTTGAAATCAAAGTAACTACCGTCGGGTTTGACAACTTTTTGTTCGGCCGTTATAACTGCATAAAAATACTGTTGTCCAGGTTTCAGGTTTTTAAGAGTGACATAATGATTGAAGTAAGT
Source organism: Candidatus Roizmanbacteria bacterium (assembly GCA_016215445.1). GTDB lineage: Bacteria > Patescibacteriota > Microgenomatia > UBA1406 > GWC2-37-13 > GWC2-37-13. Next base: position 416,439 of record JACRJL010000003.1, on the reverse strand, counting down.
ACTCTTTTTCTCAGCAACATCACGATCATCAAGGGCAATTCCTGTTAGTTTATTCTCTTTTTCTCCATAGGCAATCCAACCTGTTTCCTTGTCCTGACTCTGCCAGTAAATACTGACCTGGATTGGATTCAAATTAGCCACTTCTATCCTTTTTAGATTAGATTTTGAAGCTCTTGAAGGAAGTGCTGATTTATTCGTCAGTGTCAAAAAAAAACCAACTATAAAGAGTATTAATAAAACTCCAATCAAAGTTGGAATTTTCCGTTTTTGTCCTATATAGAGATCAGAATAAATCATTCTATTCTTTTTTGTTTTCTATGACTTGTAACAATTCTTTACTTATTTTATAATTTTCCAGTTGGGGAATGTCTATCTTTACTTTTATTTTTTCCTCTGTGGCGGCATGATAAATATCGGCTATAAGCCAAGCTACAACAGTTAAAAATACACCTATTGATAAAAATAAAATTTCCTTTTTGTTCATAAGTAAAATCCGTCAATCGTTAAAATAACTTGCAGTAAGCCAGAACTCGTAGCTTCTCTATCTTGACTTATAGATAAATTGCTAATTGTTTTTAATCTACGCTGTTGGAATAACTCGTTCATAAAGCTCATTAAATTTTCGAAGCCGGTTTTTCCTTCAACTATCAACCTTACATGGTCGATCTGTTTCTTACTCTGAATTAGGTTGACGTCGGCAATATTGGCTTTCTTTATTACAAACTCGTTCTTATCGGCGATCGTTTTCACGTCGTCTACCATCTTATTGACTTCTGGGTATTGGGATACAGCTTGGTTGAAAAGCGGTAATTTTTCTCGGCTTTCCTCAATCTGATTTTGAATCGATGAAATATTCATTATTTTTTGTTCATAAACCGTATCAACCTTTTTCAGATCGACTTCTTCTTTCTTTAGAGAAAAAGCTGTTTTTAAGGAAGGGCTAATAGCAAATACGATAAAAATAGAAAAAACACTTAGAAAGAGTACTACAAAAGTATAATCCTGGGTTTTTTTTGTAAATATAGATTTTGATACAGGCGTTTTTTCCATATTAACTTGATTTGTAATTATCCAAAGTCATAATAAAATTGTAACCGTTCTCGGTTTTCTTTATGCTTTTAAACTCTATACCGGCAAACTTACCTTCTCTTTTCAGAAGTGCAAAAAAAGCCTGCAACTGCTTAGCGTCAACCGCATTGCCAGTAATTTTTAACGAATCTTCAAGTGATTCCAAATTTGTCAATGTCACAGTTTCTGGAAAGACCGAAAGAAGATATTTGACCATCGAATCAAATTTTTCCTGCTTTTTAATTATCCTATCGATTTCTAGGCTTTTTTTGTCTATCCGACTAGCCTCTTGGAGAAGCGGGAGGACTATCTCAACAATCTCCTTTTTTTGGTCGACTGATTCTTTAAGGTCTATAATCCTTTGATCGATTTGAAACCGATAAAAAAAAACTCCGATCACCACAAGTTGGGTAATAACAATAATATAACGCAAATAATTCAAAGAAAAATACATTACCTTGTCTAATAAGGTTGTTTTCTTTTCCGGTAAAAGATTAATTTTGTACCTCATTTAGCAGATAAAAATTTCTTAATCTTTGATTTTAATCTGTTGCCTTTATTCTTATGAATTACGTTTTTTTTGACAGCTCTGTCAATTTGAGAGTAATATTTTTTGGCCAGTTCCTTGACGTTTTTACCGCCTTTTTTAATCTCTTTTAAAGTTTCTTTAAAAGCCTTGACGTAAGTTTGATTCTCTATAGTTCTTTTTTTGTCTTTTCTTACTTTTTTTTTAGCAGATTTTATGATCGGCATAAAAATTAAACACCCCCTAGAAATATCGAAAATTATAATCCGAATTCTTTTTCAAAGATTTTTGCTCCATAATCACCAGTGAATTTAAGCGTCAAATTAATCTTCCCGACTACTTGATGATAAACACAAGTCCCTGAAGAACAGGTTCCAAGAGTTAACTGTTTTTTAAAATTTGACTTGCCTTCGCTTATCACTGTTCCGATTACTCCCTGCAGTCCTTGCGACGCGGTTTGATATGACAGCTCATAATCAACTGATTCTGTCCCTTCAGGCATATTGGAGACTTCCAAGGTGACTTCTTTGTTACCGCTTGTTCCTTTTAAAGAAACTTTAACCGAACTGTCAACGGTTGGTAGCAATTCTTCAGTCGGAGTCAGATCTTCAGCTTGGTTTTTAATATTATTATTTCGAGTAAATAACCAAAAACCTACCACTAATAATACGGCCACCACTCCACCTATCATCAAGTATTTTTTTTGTTCTGGCTTCATAAAATTTAGCTTTTAATTTTTAAATTAATATATTCCTCCAATTTAGTAACAACCACTCTCTCTTGTTTCATGGTGTCTCTGTCTCTAACTGTAACTGTATTGTCCTCTAATGTCTGATAATCTATTGTAACACAATAAGGCGTGCCGATTTCGTCCTGACGGCGATACATCTGGCCGATATTTCCGGAATCGTCAAATTCACAAACTAAGTTTGTCTTCAGTTTCTTAAATATATTAAAGGCATGTTTTTTAAGTTTTTCGTCTTTTTGTAAAGGGAAAATTGCCGCTTTAATTGGAGCCAAGAAAGGATTGATTTTTAAAACAGTCCTTGTTTTTCCTTTTATTTCCTCCTCGTGATATGAATTAACAATCATGGTTATAAGTAATCTGGACAGTCCAAAAGTCGGTTCAATCACGTGGGGAATAAATTTTTCTCCTGTTTTTGGATCTCTGTAGTTAAGATCTTTCCCTGAATTCCTCATGTGATTTTTTAAATCAAAGTCTGTTCTATAAGCCAATCCCCACATTTCTTTCCAACCAAATGGATATTGATATTCTATATCCATGGTTTTTTTAGAATAATGAGATCTTTCAAAATCCTCATGCTCTCGCCAGCGAATCTTATCTTTTGGTAAACCTAATTCCAACGCCATTTTCCACATTATTTCTTTCCAAGATTCATAAACTTCTTGCCAATTTTCCGGTTTTACAAAATATTCAAACTCCATTAAATCAAATTGCAAAGTCCGAAAGACTCCTTGACCCAACGTAATTTCGTTTCTAAAACAAATTCCGTTAGATGCGATCCCAAACGGAAATTTTATACGCATCGAGTCAGTCATCTGCTTAAAGTTCATGAATATTCCTTGAGCCAACTCACCTCTCAAATAAGCCTTCGACTTACTTTCTTCAACAATACCGACATGAGTTTCAAAAAGTAAATTAAACTGTCTAGCTTCAGTTAAATCTAAAGAACCGCATTTAGGACATTTTAATTTATTATCCTTAATAATCTTCGAGAGCTCCTCGACAGCCATCCCTTCAACTTTCTTGTCCAACTTATCTTCAATTAAGTGATCGGCCCGAGTACGATTATGACAGTTCCTGCATTCAACTAAGGCGTCGTTAAAGCCAGTGACGTGTCCTGATGCTTGCCAGACTTTCGGATTTAAAATTACAGAACTATCCACTAAGAAAATATCTTCTCTCTCTTGGACTATTCTCTTTAGCCACCAATCACGAAGATTATTTTTCAATAATACTCCATAGTGACCATAGTCCCAGGTATTAGCTAATCCTCCGTAGATTTCGCTCGAAGGGTAAAAAAAGCCTCTTCTTTTTGCCAATGCAATAACTTTGTCCATAAATATCATTATATATTAAATGAGGGCATTTTTTCATTAATTAAATCGGAGATGATAGCCTCTAATTCTATTATGTCATGGCTCTGTTTTGTATAACCCAGAACTCTAAGTAACTTGTTAAAATAAACGGTTAAAATGTCATAATTTGATGCTGATTTAGATAGTTTGACTAAGAATGATTTAGTAAGATTATATACGACCTCTTCTTTTTGATTTTCAGGTAAAAGCTTTTCTAAAACGAAAAAGAACTTATACAGCTTGCTAACTTTATCTTGGACTTCTTTTAACTCGGAGAAACCGCTGATTAACTTGGTTTCCTGTAAATATAGTCTGTCATTTTTCTTATTAAATACAGCAAAAATCAAATTTCCTGTTTCCAAGTGGGGGCTTCGCCGACTGGTGATCTTTTTTACTCCTTTGGCTGTAACAACAGTCTTTCCCTGCTCTTTAGTCAGCAAAAAAATAAGCGAGTCTTTATTTAAGAGAGATTTCTTTTTTAATACAAAGGCTTCTGTTTTTGATGTCCTCCCCATACCTATCACTTTACTTTTATCACCTCATCCTTTTCCAAAACGCCTTCAAAAACTTTTTTATTGTTCACCCTGACTTTCCACTCCTGACCGGAGACGCCGGGTTGTTTTTGAATCATTAGTGTGTCAGTCGATATGTCAGTTGGAAGAGTATATTTGACTATAACCGTAGCTTTTCCTTGAGTGGGAACTTCTAGATACCCTTCAAAAACTGTCTTACCCAGTTCATCATAAGTCTGGACTTTTTTCTGCGAACCTTGAAAGCTAACGAGTTTCGATCCTTTTGGTACGTAAAACCGAATCCAGTTCCTTAAGGTCGCATTCAAACAAAGACCCCCTCGTTCCAAATTACAATCAGAGTGAGGATAAGGATTCCTAAAATCAACCGTTACTTCTTTATCTTTTCCGTTTGTCTTTGTTTCTATCTCCTCGCTAACAAACATATTTGCTTTTGCACCGGCAAAATTGACACTATTGATGTGTAAATAGTCGCCTTTATAATTCTTGATTCTACCGGCAAAGTTAACCTGTTCAACTGCCTTTTGGATTTCTGAATCATTAAAATAAAGAAGAATGTGTTTTTCCTGGAGATTCTGTAACATCGTACCAGTCAAACTTCCCCAGTACCTCGAAGGCGAAGAACGAAGAGCCGTTTGAAAAAGCGTAAACATCAACTGCCCTAAAATTCCTTTTCTGTCAACTTTCACATAGTTTACAGGCCGGTCGACTATATCAAATAAAGTATAAATAGCTTCCGGACAGTCGCATCTTTTGTCCTCTTTAGCGGAAAAATTGACACCTCCTACTTGAGTGTCGCCAAAAATAGTCAGCATATCAACCAATATTTTCGAATCCATGGCAAAGATCCCATCGTATTCAACCCTAGATCCACTTTTTTTGTAGAGGCTTTCGAAAAGCTTTACCGACTCAACAAAGTCGGGAGACAAATTGCTGTCCCGGATGTTGAATTGGCTTACTCCTTTATGATATGTCAAAATCTCTGACGGTGCCTTGGGATGATCGGCAATCGAATCGTCAAGCGAGTAGATATCATTTGATCCGGCAATTGTCATCTTACCGTCTTTTATCTTAAAGATTGCATAGAAGGTCCAGAATCCTCCAGTTGCCCTTCTTTCTTTATCGTTTTGATAGAGAATCAAGTAAGTCTTTTCCTCCTTACTCCCCAAAAGTTCAGGTAGTTTTTTAATGAGTGGCTTGGCGTCGACAAAAAGCGATGCGGCTCCGGCAAATTGATTTCTAATATTTTTTATTTGACCCCTTATGTCCGACTTTCCGATTTTTCCCGGGTAGCGATTTGGATTAATTTTGGATATTTTTTCATTAGCCTTGTCTATATCGCTAGCAATCGGATCGACTTTCTGTACTAATTTGTCAAGCGTCAAAACCGCCGTTTGTAATCTATCTTCGGCAGATTTTTCTACAAATGAAGTCTCCCCTTTTTTAAAACCGATCAAATCCGCGTAAGGTTCTATAGCGACAACTGATTCTTGGGCGGCATTAACTAGATATCCACCTGCTTCAACCCCGTTTTTAAAGTCAGAGACATAGGGAATAAAAGACATCCAGTAAACTGATTTTGAAGTCTTTTCAAAATCCTGATACTGTTTGGAGAAACTTCCTATTTTGGTTTTTAAAAGACTTATGTCGTTTTTGGCGAAGACCTGTTTTAATTCCTTAGCCGAAGTAATCAAAGAGTTTGCCTTCTTTTTTATTGAAATAAATGGACCGATAATAAGAAAATAAAAAAATAGAATAAATAACAACGCCGGAATGATTTTTGATTTAAGGTTCTTGATTTTAAATCTATTACTCATATTGCCCCTTTTCCACTCACCATAACGAGTGGAGTCTTCAATATAATTTGTAAATCTTTCCATAAGGAAATATTATCTACATATTTTGCATCAATTTCAATCCTTTTATCAAAATTAACCTCAGAACGCCCCGATACCTGCCAAAGACCTGTGATTCCTGGCTTGACTGATAAAACTTTATTGACTAGTTTCTTTGTCTTCGGATATTCTACTAATTGATTCTCTAATTCATCAGGATAATATGCTCGTGGACCCACCAAGCTCATTTCCCCCTTAAGAACATTTATGAGTTGAGGGATTTCATCAAACGAATGCTTCCTGATGATTTTTCCAACTCGCGTGATCCTCGGGTCTCTTTTAAGTTTATAGCTACTTTTTTTATATTCATTAAAAAGTTTTTTAAACTTTGGGTCTGTACGAAGTAAATAATGGGCATTACTTATCATCGATCTGAATTTATACATTTTAAATTTCTTTCCTTTTTCACCGATTCTTTCCGGAACATCGGCTAGAATAGGCCCATCAGAATCTAAAACAATCGCAATTGCAGTCAGAAGAGAAATCGGACTAAAGATTATAAAAAGAAACAAACTGGCGAAGATATCAAAAATCCTTTTTATTTTATTCTGATAATTGCCTCCTTTGAGAAATTTAGTCATATAAAGTTTATTTTAAATGTGCTTTTCGTGCTCTGTTCCGCTAAAATTTTCCACTAATTTTTTTACTTTTGGCATAGAATTTTTCTTGGCAATGAGAATAACGTCATTTGTATTAACAATAATATTTTCGTCTAGGTCAACACCGACAATCAATTTACCATCTTGATAGTTATAGATTAGACTATCTCGAACATGTTCTAAATAAACTTTACCTCTTATAACGTTTTCATAATTATGACTTTCTAAAGCTTCTTTTAAAGCCTCCCAGCTACCAACATCACTCCAACCTATGTCCTCAACTATGACAGTGGCCTCTTTTTTATTTAGTTTTTCAAGAATAGCATTGTCAAAACTGACACTATTGATCAAGCGATAGTTTTCCCTTAAAACCGTTTCATAGTTTTTTTTACCTAAAGAGCTAATAATTTTCTCGTTTCGTTTGTATATATCCGGGGCAAGTTTTTTAAAACAGTCGCTGATGAATTTTGCCGAAGTAACAAAATAACCTAGATTCCAAGCGTATTCACCGGAACTGAAAAAATTAGTGGCTGTCTTTTCGTCCGGGCGATACTTTAAGTCATTGAATTGGTAAAACGAAATTCCCTGCTCTGTTGCGGTCTTTTTTCCAAAGTGGATATAACCAAGGTTGATACTTGGAAACCTGGGTTTGTGCCCTATGAATACTATTTTGTTAGGGTTTTTTTTTATTTCTTTAGCCGCGACTTTTAGTATCTTTTTAAAAAGAACCGCTTCTTTGACTAGATGATCACTCCAAAGAATAGCTACGGGCTCATTGGGATTCAACTTACCTATAATTCCAAGAGATAGAGCGATTGCCGGAGCGACATCTTTTTTTTCCGGCTCTAGAATGAAATTTTTCTGAGGTATTTTAGGAAGCTGTTCACTGAGGATTTTCTTGTAGTTGTAGTTTGAAGAAATATATATGTCTTGAGGTTTAAAATCGGGTAGTAGTCTTTCGACTGCGAGCTGCAAAGTGGATTTGTTTCCAACGAGTTTTTCAAACTGTTTTGGCGATTTCTTTCTTGATAAAGGCCAAAGTCTTGTTCCTGTTCCACCGGCAAAAATAACTGCTTTCATAACGTTTTTTTAAAATTATTAATAAAATTGTCCTTATTAAATCTTTTAACGTTTTCTTCTCCGAATTTTTTTGTGTTCGTTCTCAAATTGTACTTCATTTTGTTAAATCTTTCAATCGCTCGACCCAAAGACTCCGTCGACTGATTATTAAAGAAAACGCCCGTCTTACCTTCTATTATAGTTTCCCGAGCGCCCCCTTTTTTGTAAGAAATTACTGGACAGCCAAAAAATTGTGATTCCAAACTGACAAATCCGAAATCTTCCTCCTGCGGCATAATTAAAGCTTGGGCATTTGAATATAGGTTGCCTAACTCTTCATCGCTTAACTTTTTTAGAAAAGAAATATTTTTTCCGGAAAGTTTTCTCAAATAAGCCTCTTGACTACCTTCACCGACTATAACTAAGGACTCTTGCAGCTTTTTAAAAACTTTTATTGCTAAATCTATCTTTTTATAAGATTCAAGTCTTGATACAATAAGGTAGTATTTCGTATTTGGTATTTTGTATTTAGAATTTATTTCGGATTTTATTTTCTGCCAATAATCAACGTCAAACGGCGGGTAAACGACTTCACTTTTTCTATGATAATATTTACTACAACGAACTCTTGCTGTTTCTGAGATGGAAACTATTTTATCAGGCCTTTGAGCTGCTACTTGATCCCAATTCTTAAGATAATTTGTATAACGTCTAGCATATAATGTAATACGCTTAAAATAATCTTTTTCATGGCTCCATAGAAATCTCGTTGGCGTGAGTAAATAACAAATATGCTTTGTTCCTGGTTGGGTAATAACAGATTTAGCAAATGAAGAGGTCACCGAAATTACCAAGTCATAACCTTTAAAGTCAATTGATTCAAAAACGATTGGATAAAAAGGAAGAGAAAAAACTCTATTCCCTCTTATTAGCTTGGGGAGTTTTTGTATAAAAGATGTTTTTGGTTTCAAATTTTTTGCCCAGGCTGCTTTTTCCGAATCAAAGTAAGAAGTAAAAAAAACTGCTTTCGGAAACATTTCATGCAATGTCAAAAGCACCCTTTCTACGCCTCCCCATTTATCCATCCAATCATAAACAATGGCCGTTTTTTTCTTCTCTAACATGCTAATTATTATATCTGATAAAATATGAAACAAAATGAGCTTCAATAAAAAACTAATAATTTATATCATCTGTATCACTTCTATATTTATTCTTTTCTCCGGTCTAAATCTTTCTCCTTACTTGCGCGGACCAGGAGATTGGCCTCCTAACTGGAGATGGCCATATTTATTTATCAATACTCTAAACAGAATTTGGATGCCTTTGACCGTAATTACTTTGATTTTATCTTTATTTTATTTTTTAGAGAAAAAAGTCAAATGGAATTCATTTGTCTTATTGGGTTTATTGGTCACTTTATCTTATTTATTTCAACTCTCGATTCTTTATTTTGGAAGAAGCGGTATCTCTGTCTTAATCCACCGAATCATTAATCCTAATTTGAACGGTTACTTTACAGAGGCTATCAAAATTAAAAATCTCAGTGAGTTTTTGAGCGGATACCAAAATAATGTCTTGAATTATTCTATGCACGCCACAGGTCACCCTCCGGGTTCGGTTCTCTTCCTCTGGTTAATCGAAAAGATAATTAATTTTATCCCGTTATTAAAAAACTTAGCTGTTAATCTAATTCCCAAGCATCAAGACGTCAAGATAATTTGGAATAGTCTGACTATTACTCAAAGATCCACTGCGGTTGTTTCAGCCTTTATTATTCCCATCATCGGATCACTGAATATTATTCCTTTATTTTATATTGCCAAGAATCTATTCGATAACAAAACGGCCTTAAGGTCTACTGTTTTGGCGGTTTTTATACCGGCCTTAACTTTATTTACTCCCCTTTCCGATGTTTTTTTCCCTATATTTTTTTTAACGAGTTTTTTATTTTTCATAAAAGGCCTCAAGAGTAATAGTCAGGTCTTAGTATTCATTTCCGGTTTACTTTTTGCTTTCGGGATATTTTTCAGTTTATCTCTACTACCTTTGTCATTCATTTATCTACTCTATTTAATAAAAAAGAAAAGGTTAATTTTTTCTTTTTTAACCGGGCTATCCATTTTTTATATTATTATTTTTCTAACAGGTTACAACGTCATAACCGTTTCCTACACATTGATGACAGGTTTACCGAAAAATCGTCCATATTTGATTTGGACGTTCTATAATCTTTATGACTTCTTTGTCTTTACAGGAATACCAATTACTATTACATACATGACCTTGTTTTTTAAAAAAATTAGAGAACCGCTATTCGTTTCTTTTACATTAATGATTTTATTTTTAAATTTTTCCGGTGCGGTAAGAGGTGAAGTTGGCAGAATTTGGCTCCCCCTTATGTTTCCCCTTGTTTTAGTCGTCGGGAATTTTTTGACCAATAAACTTAAATTGACAACGAAAGCTTTTTTAATAATTTTAATTATGCAGTCGGTTCAAATTCTCGCTCTTCAGGAATTTTGGGTCACTTTATGGTAGATTTTTATAGTTTCTTCTGTCATTTTTTCGAAAGAGTATTTTTTGATAAACATATCGAAACTAAATGAAGATCGTTTCCGAATAAACTCTACAAGTTTATTACTTATATCTTCTACATTACTTGGATCAAAAGCAACATATTGGTCCTTCCATAATTCTCTAAAAACATCAATATTGGAGGCAATTATTGGTCTTCCAAAATAAGCTGCCTCCAAAAGCGGTAGACCAAATCCTTCTGAAAGAGACGGATGAACTATAGCTTCAGTATTCTTGTAGAAAAAAACTAAATCTGAAGTCGGAGGGTTTTTGAGTAAAACTATTCTATTCCCGAATTTAGAAGAACGAATATAACGAGAAATTCTTTCCGTAAAATAATCGTTCGGTCCAACAAGAATTAAAGTGTATTTACTTGAAACTTTACCAAAAGCGTCTATAAGTCTTTCAACGTTTTTATGTGGATAAAAGTTACCTACGTAAAGAAAAAAGTCTTTAAATTTTTTGTCGAGAAGATTATTTTCTTTTGTTCCAAAAATAGTATGACTAACTCCTTCATAGATAGTCAAAGTTTTTCCAGCAATTTTCGCTCCGTATATATCAATAAGTTGATTTTTAACAGTATTAGTCGGAGTAATAATTTGCACCGCTCTTTCAATTTGCAATCTGACTACTATCTTTAGAAAAAAATGTTTTAGGCGGTAAATGAAATGGTTTTTTGTCGAGGCTTTTCCGGTTTTAAATAGCAAAGGAGTAGTATCATGGACAGTGGCAACAAATTTTCTCCAATAAAAAATTGGATAGCTGAAATAAGTAAAATGCATTAAATCAAGATCGTCCTTGAGCAAACTCAATAAAAAAGAAGTTTGTTCGGAAAAACTGTGCCATTTTTGATCGGCTACCTTTTTGACAATGTTTTTGCTTTTAAAGTTAATTTTTAGCGAGTCCTGTTTCCGCAAATAAATATAGTAAACTTCCTTTTTGGGGTTTTTTTTGTCAAGATAAAATAAGAGATTCTGAAGATAAGTACCTATGCCAGTCTGAAAATAGAGCCTGGCGTCTATCCCGATTTTTTTCATTTGGCAAATTTACTTTTAAGATTAATAGCCAGATAGACCAAACTGTTTATCAACAGACTATGGTCCTTGGCATAGTGTTTTCGATAGAAAATCTTCATCGAATCGTAAAAATGAAAATTGGTCTTTTTTCTTATTTTCTGATTAGATTTTTTAAGGCCGGAGATCGATTTTAAGTGAAGTACCTTCCATAAGGGATAATAAATAATCTTATAACCTAATTTTCTTATCTGATAGGCTATTTCAATATCTTCTCCGTAGGCAAAATAATCCTTATCAAATCCGCCAATTCTGTCTATCAAATTCTTTCTTGCGAATAGAAATGCTCCCGTTGGTACTTCGATCTCGTGAATTTCCTTTAAATTTAAATTAACCAAATGATACCCTCCAAATATTTTGTTTAGATAAGGAACTGGCCTAAAAAAATTTTCGAGCCCCAAAAAGTAACAAAAAGAACGCCACAAGGTCGGCAAACCTCGATGGGATGCCGGATCGATTTCACCTGTCAGTAAAACAACCTTGACAGTTAATGCACCTAGATCTTTTTGAGTCTCAAATAGATTAATAATGTCATTAAAATCGATGTTGCTAACTATTGCATCTGAATTCAAATAGAGGACGTACTTCCCTTTTGACCGTTCTAATCCCAAATTGTTTCCTTTCCCATAGCCTAAGTTCTTTTTGGACAAAGTCACTTTTAAATTATTCCATTGGGAAGCCATGCTATTAAGCATCTGAACACTATTATCGGTTGATCCATTATCAACAACAATAACTTCATACTCTAAAGGATATTTTTTAAGATTTTTTTTTAAACTAACAAGACATTCGGAGGTAACTTGACGTGTATTAAAGGAAACAATGATTATAGAGAGAGAAATCATATTTTGGACTAATTATCGTTTCGGCGATTGCTTGGTTCTTCGCGCTTTTCCGCCGGTCCCAACTTTTCTTCTTTCTTTTTTTCTTGGATCTCTTGTCAATAGTCCGGCTTTTTTTAGTGATACTTTGTAGGATTCATCACTAACTGTCAAAACTCTGGCTAATCCATGAACGATTGCTTCGAGTTGACCATTTTTTCCACCGCCCTCGGTTAATATGGAAATTGCGAATCTTCCTTCGTTTTGAGTCATCTTAAGGGGTGCTAAAATAAAATTTCTTTTATAATCTTCGACAAAAACTTTATCAAAAGGCTTTTTATTGATATAGACCTCACCTGCCTTGATCTTAAGATTGCCAACACTGGCAGTCTTGTCCTTACCTAGAAGATATAATCTGACTCGAGCAACAGCTCTTTTTCTACGTCCGATTGCTTCGTAATATTCTATGTTTTTTGTTTTTTTAGCCATCTTTGTAAACTTTATGAACTTTATAACTTTATAAACTTGTTTTTATACGGATGATTTTCATCTGCAAAAATAAATAATCTATTTAATCTCACATCCCTGAATTTATTCTTTGGTAACATTCCGGAAACGGCGTTTTTTATGATCAATCCAGGATTTTGTTCAAGAAGTTTTTCATAAGTAACCATTCTTAATCCACCTGGATAACCAGAATAGTTTGTATAAACTTTGGTTTTATTTTTTCTTCCTGAGATTGCCACCTTTTTTGCATTTATAACAACTACATAATCACCCATGTCCAAATAAGAAACATAGTTGACTTTGTTTTTTCCCTGTAATAACTGACTTATCTCCGAAGCCATTCTACCCAAAATCTTACCTTTGACATCAAAAAGATGCCATTTTCTATTTATTTCTTTGGCTTTAACTGATTTTGTTTGTTGGGTTGGGTTTTTCATTTTTCTTTGGCCGCCGTAGTTTTAACGGAGGCGGTTTGTTTTACTTGCGTTTTTTTTTCTTCTTTGAGCACTGGATAGGCCCATTCAACTTTAGCCATCGAAGAACCATCAGCGCTCCTCATTCCAACTTTGATTATTCTGACATATCCGCCTCTGATCTTTTCTAAGGCCGGGCCGACACGATCAAAACAATCGTTGACTATCTTAGTTTCCGCTAAATAACGAAGTAAATAATTTTTATTAGATTCGTTTTTAACCTTCATTTTCGATACCAATTTTTCAAGATGCGTTTTAAGAGCTTTGGCTTTAATAAGAGTCGTCTGCAGATAACCTTTAGACAAAAAATTAACAGCCAGCTTTCTCATCAACATTCTGTTGGCATCTATTCCCGAAGTAAACTTTATTTTTTTAACTCCATGTCTCATATCTCAACTCCCATTTTTTTTAATTCTTCCTCTATTAATTGAATCGATTTCTTACCGACTCCCTTCATTTCAATTAGTTTCTCTTTACCTACTTTGATCAAGTCAGCCACTGTTTCAATTTTTTCGCGAAGCAGTGCATTAATGACTCGAGAAGGCAGGTTGAGTTCGTCGATTATAATTTCGTATAACTTCTTATCGATCTCTTCTTGCTTTACTTCTTCAGCTGTCTTTTCTTTTTTGGCAGAAGGTGTATCTTTACCTGATAAGATATGGGCAAAATATTCTGAAAGCAAAACTGAGGCCTGTTTGACTGCATCGGAAGGAGTCAAACTACCATCAGTCCAGACTTCCAAAGTAAGCTTTTCATAATTTGCTTTTCTACCGACTCTGGTTTCTTCAACCTTGGCGTTAACTTTTTTAATCGGTGAGAAAAAAGCATCAACAGCAATAAAACCAAATTCCTTCTGTTCTCTTTCCTCGACTGTCGAATAACCATAGCCAACTTCGACAATCGCTTCCAACGAAAGTTTGCCCTTATCATCACTGATTTCCCCGAGATATAAATCTTTATTGACAGGTTCAATCTCTCCTTCGATATCTTTTCCGTAAACTTTTTTCGCACCTTTAACCTCAAGAGAAATTTTAAAAGTACCAGCTTCCTTAACGTTAAATTTCAGTTGCTTTAGGTTCAAAACAATCTCAAGGACTGATTCTTTTACACCTGGCAAAGTGGAAAAGAGATGAGGAGCTCCCTCTATTTTAACTTGTGTAACAGCTGCTCCCTTCAAAGAAGACATAATTGTTCTTCTTAAAGAGTGGCCTAAACTTTGGCCAAAACTAAGAGGTAATGGTTCAAAAATAAACTTACCGTAATTACCCTCCTCGTGTTTCTGGGTGAAAAAATTTGGATTTAACATAAAAAAATAAAAATTATTAATTAACGAGAATAAAACTCAATTATTAACCTTAGATTAATTTGTTTTGAAATTTCGTCGTTTGTAGGTTCGGCAGTCATCATTCCAGCAATAGCTTTTTTTTCTAACCAATTTGGGAAAAAACTATCTTTGTTTGTAAGTGTTTTTTCTATATAAGGAATTTTTGCAGTTTTATCTTTCAAGAAAGAGATTTTATCTCCAGTTTTTACCTGATAAGAAGGAATAGACATTTTTTTATCGTTAACGGCAATATGACCATGAACAATAAGCTGCCGAGCTGACGCCCTTGTTGGAGCTAAAGCTAGTCGGTAAACAATATTGTCTAACCGCTTCTCCAAATATTGGGAGATGTATAAAGCTGTATTTCCTTTCTTAATAACGGCTTTTTTGAAATAATTCTTGAGTTGTTTCTCGGTAATTCCGAAAATATATCGAAGCTTTTGTTTTTCTCTCAACTGAGTGCCTCTTTCTGAAACCTTCCTTCTTTTTCTTATTCCGTGTTGACCAGGTAAAACAGTCAACTTGTTCAAAAGACGAGTGTGAGACTTACTTCCTGGTGTTTTTAAACCTAAGTCCATACCTTCTCTTCGGGCAATTCTATTTTTTGGTCCTGTATATCTCATTTTAGACTCTCCTCACTTTCGGCGGTCTTACCCCATTATGAGGAATCGGGGTAATATCTATAATCCTGTTTACTTCAATTTTTGATGCTTTTATCGCTCTTAGAGATGCCTCTCGACCAGGCCCGATTCCTTTGACAAAAATATCGGCGGTCTGTAAATTATGATTTTCAACAGCCTTTTTTATAACTGACTCCGTTGTAACTGTAGCAGCGTGAGGAGTTGATTTTCTGGTTCCTGTAAATCCATGCATACCTGAAGAACCTGTTACAACCGGATTCCCTTTTTCATCTGTCACAGTAACTAAAGTGTTATTAAAAGTAGCAGTAATGTAGATTCTACCTCTTTCAACTATTTTTTGGGTTTGTTTTTTTGCCATATTTATTTAATTTATTTTGCGACTGGTTTTTCTTCTGTTACCGGTACGCCTGTCTTACCAGACTCTAATTTTGCCCAAGCCTCTTTTCTTAGCGCTCCGACTGTCTTCCTTTTACCGCGCTTTGTACGAGCATTGGACTTGGTTCTTTGCCCTCTAACTGGCAAACCTTTTAAATGCCTAATACCCCTGTAACTGCCAATTTCTCTTAATCTTTTGATACTTTCGCTTATTGCTTCTCTTAACTCTCCTTCAACTTTGAAGTTCTTATCAATAACTTCGTTTATTTTCTTAAACTCTTCTTCTTTGATATCTTTAACTTTTCTTTTTGGATCGATTTTTGACTGTTGTAAAACAGACACTACATTCTTCCAACCAAGTCCATAAAGTAAAGTTAAAGCGTAATCAATTCTTTTTTCATCCGGTAATGTAACTCCTAATATTCTTGCCATATTATTTAAGCTTGTTTTTGCTTATGTTTAACGTTGCTGCAAATAACATATAATCTACCTTTTCTTTTAACCATTTTACATTTGGCGCAAATTTTTTTTACTGATGATGCTATTTTCATATTCTATAAACAATTCTTCCCCGATTTAAATCATAAGGGGTGATTTCCGCTCTTATTTTGTCGCCGGGAAGAATTTTTATATAATTTTTTCTCATTTTCCCGGACAAATAGCATAAAATCACCTTTTCCGAATTAAAAAGCTTAACTTTAAATAAAGTGTTGGGAAGATTTTCCGTTACTTCTCCCTCAACGATAATAACGTTATCTTTCATAAACCTAATATTCTACCATAACTTTAGGTCAAAACCAAGGTCTCTTTTTTTGTTATTGCAACTGTATGCTCGAAACAAGCCGATAAACTTCGATCGGCACTAACAATTGACCAATCATTATTTTTTTCATAAGCAATCTCTTCGCTTCCTTTTGAGTAAATCACTTCGATGGCGATCACCAATCCGGGCTGTAACTTGATAGTTTTTTCCAACGGCCGTTCTTTGAAACCAAAGACATAAGGGTCTTCGTGTAATTGTTTTCCTATTCCATGACCTGTAAGCTCTTTCAAAATGAAATATCCTTGACCGTAAACTTCTTTTTCAATTGCGGCCGAAATGTCACCCAAACGATTACTCACCTTTGCTTGTTTAATAGCCAAATTCAAAGCCTTTTTCCCAGTTTGTAAAAATCTTTCTGTCTCTTTATCAGGGGTTCTACCTATATAAATCGTAGTTGCAAAATCAGTATGATAACCTTTGAAATACATGCCTATGTCTAAAGTAAAGACATCACCGACCTTGAGTTTTCTGTCTGAAGGTGGAGTGTGTACGGCCTGTTCATTTATAGTCAAACATGTCGTCCAAAAATAACCCTTAACTCTTTTGAAAGACGATTCACCACCCTGCTTTTTTATAAGATCTTCTGCTATTTCATCAACTGCCTTGGTGGTCATCCCTACGTCAATATTATTTAAAAGTGCCTTTACTACAGCCCTTAGTTTCGAACCGCCTTCCTTCATGATTTCGATTTCCTGCGGTTGTTTTAAATCTATCATTCTGTATAATAAATCGTTCTATAAACTTCTTCTAATTTATCATGGAAATCTTCCAACGAAAAGTTATTTTTAATAAGGAAATCAGCATAGGCTATTGTCGGTGCCATATTAATTCCTATGAGCTCGTTTAAATCCCTTTCTTCTCCATAAAGTTTATTTCTTTTTGATCTTTTAATCGATCGAACCCACCTCAAATGTTTATCCGCATAAATTGCCAGCAAATAAATTTTGACCTTAGGAAAGACTTTCTTTAAATAAACGTATTCTTGCCATGATCTTAACCCATCAATAACTATAACTGTATTTTGTTTTAAAGCTTTTTTAATTTTATCTTCATTCAAGACGGCCATAGCGGCCATCCCCTGCTTTTGTCTTAATTCTAAACGAACCTTTTTATGAGTTTTTTCAATATGGGGTAAATGATTTTTTTCTATATACTCATTTATAACTTCCCCAAAAGAAATTGAGGGAACGCCTTGTTTTTTAAAAAAATCAGTAGCATCTGTCTTCCCGACACCAGGCAAACCAACTATAGCTATGATCCTTTTGTTCTTGACAGCCCAATTTTCTATTTTATTTTTAACAAGTTGTTTTCCTAGGCTTTTTAAGATCTCCTGATTAACTATATCAATGGTTTGAGTCCCGTCGAGTTCAACTAATTTTTTTTCTTTTCTATAAAATTCTAAGACAGGTAGGGTAAATTTTTTGAAAGATTCTATTCTTTTTTTTATCGCTGGAATGGTTTCATCTTCCCTCGCTTCACTATTCCTATAGACAAGTCGATAGATGGCTTCTTTATCAGGAATTTCTAAGTATATAACCTTGTCAACATTGTTAACAAATTTTTTTGCTTGATTTATTGTTCTTGGAAAACCGTCAAGTATATAGCCTCTTTTGTATTCTGATCGAGAAAGATAAGAATTGACAATCTCGATTGTTTTTTCGTCAGGTATTAATAAACCTGTATTCATAACCACTTTTATATAGTGGCCTAGTTTTGTTTTTTCTTTCGCCAACTGTCTAAAAATGTGACCGGTTGATAGATATGGAATGCTAAGTTGTTTTGACAATAAATTTCCCTGAGTAGATTTTCCTGAACCTTGAATTCCGATTAAAACTAATTTCATATTATTTAATCTAATTTTTTTGTTTCCTTATGAGATGTGTGTTTCTTGCACTTTCGGCAATATTTTTTCATTTTTAATGAAGCTGTCGTGTTTATCTTATTTTTAGTCACGACATAATTTAAAGACTTACAAACTTCACACATCAAACCAATGAGAATTCTCGAACCTTTTTTGGCCATAATTTATTTTATAAACTTATCATAACTTTTCATGACAAGCTGCGCTTCAACCATTTTGAAGGTTTCCAGAATTACGGAAACTACTATCAAAATTCCTGTGCCGCCAATAACCAAACTGGTTAAACCTGTCAGTTTTGACATCAATACAGGCATGACCGCAATTACACCTAAAAAGACGGCTCCGACACTCGTAATTTTATAAAGAATTTTTTCAAGGTATTCTTTGGTCGCCAATCCAGGACGGATGCCTGGGATAAATCCGCCGTGTTTTTGAATTTCGTCGCTGATTTTTTGCGGATTAAAAACGACTACAGTATAAAAATATGTAAAACCAATGACAAGTATGAAGTAGAAAAAATTATAGAAAAATCCTGCCGGTGAAAAGAAGGTAACCAAGAATCTGCCCACGGCAGCCAAGTTTGCGTTTTTTACGCTAACAAGGAAGTTGCCCATCAGCTGGGGAAAAAGAACAAAGGAAACAGCGAAAATAATCGGAATCACTCCTGCTTGGTTTAATTTTAAAGGAAGAAAATTAGAAGCTCCCTGATAAAGACGATTACCCTTGATCCTTTTAGCATAATAGACGGGAATTTTTCTGACAGCCTCGTTTATAAAAACAATCGAAGCAACCACGACCACAGCCAAAATCAGAAAAATTATTGTATTAAAGACCATTTCTTGATTGAAAACAGCTGCGGTCTGAGAAAGAATCACGGGTAACCGACCGACGATTCCAGCCAAGATAAGAAGAGAAATACCATTACCCAAACCATACTCCGAAATCAATTCACCAAACCAGACTAAAATAAAAGTGCCCGCCACCATAGTTAGAATAAAAGAAAAAAACTCAAGCGGCGACAGGCTACCAATTATTTTTTGATTTCTTAAAAGAACAAAGATCCCAATTGACTGAACAATAGTCAAAGGAGCAGTTAAGAACCTTGTGTACTGATTAATTTTGTGGCGGCCATACTCACCTTCTTTAGAAAGTTGTTCCAACGAAGGTATCATCACGGTCAATAGTTGAAGAACGATTGAAGCGTTTATATAAGGATTTAAACCTAAAGCCATTACTGAAAAATTTATCAACGTTCCTCCCGAGAAAATGTCGAGTAGAGACAAAAATTGATTGGAGGCGAATAAAGACTTTAATTTGGCTAGATCGATTACAGGAACAGGCAAGAAAGCAAACAATCTAAATGCCAAGAAAATAAATAAGGTAAACAAAACCTTTCTTTTTAGTTCAGGATCGTTGAAAACTTGGTTAATTTTTTCCAGGATTTTTTTCATAATACTTCCTTTTTCTTAATTTATCGCTGACTCTAGTTTTATTTTTACCTTTTCCTCGAAGAAGCGGGAACCGCTTTACCATTCTTCCTTGACCTCCTTCAAAGTGGAGAGGTATACTTTCCCTGGCTTTTTGGTGACGGGTAGTTCCCCGACCAGATTTAGACCCTTTTCCGCTACCCAATCCCCGACCCAGTCTCTTTTTTTTATTTAAAGCTATTTTCGGAAGATTACTTAGAAAGTCTGTCATACATGTTTAAACATTTGTAATGCTTTCATAACCGCATAAGTATTGACGACTTGATTTCTCGATCTGATAATCTTTCCCGAAGCATTTTCAACTCCGGCCAAATCGAGAATAACTCTAGTGACGCTTCCCACTTTCAGCCCTGTGCCTTCGGGAGCTGGTTTAAGAAGAATTCTTGACGCTTTATATTTCAATCTGACTTCGTGAGGAATCGTTTTATTTTTGATAGGAACCGTGATCATATGCTTTTTCGCATAAGTGATTGCTTTTTGAATTGCTGGTGGTACTTCTTGAGCTCTTCCTAAACCAATTCCAACTTTACCTTTTTTGTCACCAACTACAACAAGAGCTGAAAAAGTCACATAATTTCCTCCGGTAATTTTTTTAGAAACCCGGCGGATAAGAAGAACTTTTTCTTCTAATTTTTTTTCTTCCATGTTTCTTTCAGGAATCATATTTTTATTCCTCCCTCTCTTAATCCTTCTGCCAAATTTTTAATTCTTCCTTTATATATGTAAATATTTCTGTCATAAACGGCTTCATCTATTTTTTTATCTTTCAAGGCTTTGGCTAAATTTAATCCGACTAGTTTGGCTTCTTCTGTTTTCTTCTTTGCCGGGGATTCCTTTTTGAAACTGAGACTAGATGAGGCAGCCAAAGTCATTTTTTTTTCGTCATCGATTGCCTGGGCATAAATATAATGGTTCGATCTAAATACAGAAATCCTAGGCCTTTTTTCAGTCCCATTAATGATGGAGCTGACTCGTCTTCTCTTTCTAGTCTTATTGTTTAAGTTTACTTTTCCCATAATTATGCCGGCGCTCCTGCGGCCTTGGCTTTTTTACCTGGCTTAATTCTTAATTTTTCTCCTTCATATTGTATCCCTTTACCCTTATAGACATCGGGTTTCTTTAATATTTTTATCTGATAGGCGACTTCTCCAACTAGTTGCTTATCGCTACCTAACACTACAGCTATATTATTACCTTCTACTTTGAATTTAATTCCAGGAACCTTTTTATATACAACCAAATGCGAATAGCCTACTTTAAAAACTAAATCTTCTTTATCTAGTTTGACGCTAAAACCTGTCCCAACGACTTTTAATCTTTTCTCCCATAATTTCTGGACTCCAGTGACCGCATTGCTAACAAGTTGACGATAAAGTCCGTGGATTGATTTGGTTTTTTTATCTTCGCCGTCTCTTTTAATAATCAAATTATTCTCTTGCCTAATTGCCTCTAATTTATCGGGCAGAACAATCGTCAGTTCGCCTTCTAGTCCTTTTACGATTACATTCTTTTGATTGATGGAGACATTGACAGCTGACGGAACTTCGATGTGTTTCTGACCTATTTTTGACATGTTACCAAATATTAAATAATAACTCTCCGCCTAATTTTTTAGTTTTTGCTTCTTTATCAGTAACAATGCCGAATGAAGACGAAATTATAGAAAAACCATACCCGCTCAAAACCGGCTTCAAGTCCCGGTAAGAAACATAATATCGGCTACCTGGTTTAGAAAATATTTTCACATCCGTCATTGCGGGCTGTCCTTTATCATAAAGCAACTCTATAGTGATTTCTTTGAACTGATCTTTTATGATTTTATCGATTTTATAACCTTTGATGAATTTAAGTTCGGTAAGTTTTTTTAAAACTTCTTCCCTAAATCCGCTATGAGGCGACAAAATAGTTACTTTTCTCGCCATATAACCGTTTTTAATCCGAATTATTAGATCGTTAACTGAGTTTTCCATATTATTAAGTCGCTTCGACTATTTTCTTGGTCACTTTTCCATGACTTCTAAATGTACGAGTAGGAGAAAATTCCCCCAAACGGTGACCAACCATATTTTCCGATATAAATACTTCAATAAATTTCCTACCGTTATGAACGGCAATATTGTGACCAACGAATTCTGGTGATATCTGAGAATCTCGCGACCAGGTCTTGATTATATCATTAGTCCTCGCTTCTTTCTGTCTCATGATCTTTTTCAAAAGATTTTCATCAATGTACGGTCCTTTTTTAAGTGATCTACTCATATATTAACCCTTTCGGTTTACCAAGAAATTTTTCTAACTCCGGGGATTTCCCCGTTTAATGCTCTTTCTCTAAAACAAATCCGGCACATTCCAAATCGCCTCATATAACCGCGTGCCCGTCCGCAAAAAGGACAACGGTTACGATAACGAATTTGATATTTCTGTTTTTTTCTAAACTTTACTTCATCTGATGTTTTTGCCATATTATTTCCTAAATGGAACTCCTAATAACTCAAATAATTTCTTACCTTTTTCGTGACTTTTCGCGTTTGTAACTATTGTGACTTCTAGACCTCTAGTTTTATCAATTTTATCAAACTCAACTTCGGGAAAAATAGTTTGTTCGGTCAAACCGACATTTAAATTGCCATTCTGGTCAATATTTCTTTCTGCGATTCCTTTAAAATCTCTTAACCGAGGAATAATGATTTTTACAAACTTTTCCAAAAAATTATCCATTCTCTTACCCCTTAAAGTTACTTTGACTCCAATTGGAAAACCTTTCCTTAATTTAAAGGCAGAAACTGATATTCTTGCCTTAGTGATAACTGGATTTTGACCTGTTATCAAAGACATCTGTTCTTTAATTTTTTCCATGACACCTTTATTTACGGTTGCTTCGCCGGCTCCGACATTAACCACTATTTTGACTACCTTAGGAACCGCCATTATATTGGTGATTTTAAGGTCAGCCATTAATTTTTTTCGTAACTCCTGATTGTAATATTCTTTAAGTGTCATATTATATTTTGCTGTCACACTTTTTACAAACTCGGTATTTTTTATTTTTCTCTACTTTAAAACCAACTCTAGCGGCCTTTCCACATTTCGGACAAATCAAAGCTACTTTCGACAGATCAATAGGTCGAGGAACATCAACTATGCCTCCTTGCGGCTGTTGCTCATTCTTTTTCAAGTGTCGCTTATAAAGATTTGTTCCTTGAACTAATATTTTTTTTGATTTTTTATAGGTTTTTTCCACTACCCCTTCACGGCCTTTGTCTTTTCCAACCATCACTCTGATTTTGTCTCCCTTTTTGATTTTCATATTAATAAATTTCTTCTGCTAAACTGGCAATTTTGGAAAAACCATTGTCCTTAATTTCTTTGGCAATTGGGCCAAAAATTCTTGTACCCTTAGGATCTTTTACTTCCTTACTAGCTAAAATTACACATGCGTTGTCGTCAAATCTTATATAGCTACCATCTTTTCTTCTTTTTTCTTTTCGTGTCCGTACGATAACAGCTTGTAAAACTTCACTTTTTTTTACAGCTGCATATGGAATGGCTTCTTTAACTACAACATTAATCATTTCACCAAGATATGCATATTTTCGGTTACCTTTACCAGACATTCCTATCAAGGCGACAGATTTTGCACCGGTATTGTCAGCTACATTTAAAATTGATCTTATTTGTAACATATTAAACCTTTAACTTTTCTCTAACTTGAAAATGTTTATCTTTAGAAATTGGTTTTATTTCTTCAATTACTACTTTATCGCCTATCTTCAAATCTAGATTTTCATTGTGGGCTTTATATTTCTGATGGCGAATGATGACTTTTCTATATCTAGGATGAATAAATTTTCTTTCCACTCTAATAACCACTGTTTTCTGCATCTTTGCTGAAACTACTTTTCCAATCAAGGTTTTTTTCATACTTTTTTATTTTGTAAACTTTCAACTTCTTTTTTCTCGCTCAAAACCGTCAATAAAACAGCCAGATGTTTTCTTTTTTTAGCTATCGAATTGCTATCTTTTACTGGTGTTGATTTCTCTGATAGTTTCAATTTGGCTATTTCTTCAACCGACAAAACTATTTGCTTTTCTAATTCGTTTATTGTTTTATCCTTGATTTCTTTGACTAATTTTTTCATGATGATTTAGTGACAACTTTTGTTTTTACTGAAAGTTTTGAGGAGACATTCCTCAAAACCTCGATACTTTCTTCTTTGCTCAATCCGTCAATTTCAAATAAAACTCTTCCCGGAACTACTGAGGCGACAAAATAAGCTACATCGCCCTTTCCTGCTCCCATGGTAACTTCTGGCGGTTTCTGCGTATAAGGTTTATCCGGAAAGATTCTAATCCAAAACTTTCCGTATTTTTTGGTAGCCCTGGCAAGAACAACTCTTACTGATTCTATTTCTTTATCCTTAATCCAACCTCTAATTACTGTTTTTAAACCGTAATTACCAAAATTTAACTTATCGCCCTTAGTGGCTATTCTTCTCCAAATTCCCCTAAACTGTTTTCTATATTTTTGTCTTTTTGGTGCCAACATAATTATTTACAGAGCCAAACTTTTACACCTACATAACCCGATTTAGTCAAGGCCGCGTAACGAACAAAATCAATTTCTTCTCTTATTGTCGAGGTAGGAACTGTTCCTTGAAAATATTTTTCTCTTCTGGATATCTCGGCTCCGGCGATTCTACCACCCAACTGGACTTTAATACCTTTTCCTCCAGCTTCAATAACTCGATTCATCGTATTGTGGACAACTGAACGATGAGGAAAATTCCTCACTAATTTTTCTGCGATCGACTGAGCAACAAAATAAGCGCTTAAATATGGTTTTTTTACAGGTTCAATTTTTATGTCTAGCTTGGATTCCTTTCCTTGCATGGTATCTTTTAAAAAGACAGCGATATATTTTTTTATGTCTTCCAATCCTTTTCCTCCTCGACCTATGATCATTCCAGGTTTTACTGAATAAATAATCAGGGTGATTTTATTAATGGCACGCTCTATATCAACCTGTGTGATTGATGCAAAAGCTAACTTCTCCATCAATGTCTTTCTAATATTGATGTCAGATTTTAGAGCTTCTCTATAGGCTCTTTTATTGGAAAAAAACCAACGAGAATTCCAATTATAGATAATTCCCAATCTCAGTCCTTTTGGATTAACTTTTTGTCCCATTACTTTTTTTCCTTACTCTCCGTAGATTTAACGGAAGCGGGTTTTTTAATTTCTAATTTTTTATCTTTAATCTTGTCCTTGGCAATGAGTACGATTTTAATATGGCTTTTTCTTTTGATTACTGGCTTTGGAGACCCTCTTGAACCTGGTCTGTAACGTTTCAATTTTTGGCCTTCTTCAATCGTCAGAACCTTAAAGCTTAACAGATCTGCATCGACTTTTAAAGTTTGTTTTGCATTGCTAACGGCTGATTTGACAGCCTGATATAAGACTTTCGTTGCTCTTTGCCTTCCGTAGAAAAGACGTTCCATGGCGTCAGTTGGTTTCATTTTTTTTACCGAAGCCAAATAAAATCTGAGTTTTTTTGGTGGTATGGAAATGTTTTTTAAATAAGTTTTTGATTCTTCCATAATTATTTTTTCCTCTGAACGATTAATTGACTACTCCAAAGATTTTTCTTTCTAGTTCTTGTTCCTCTGGCTGACTTACCCCAAGGAGTCTTAGGATGCATTCCTTCACCTGACCTACCTTCACCACCACCGTGGGGATGGCTACGAGGATTTTGGGCGGTTCCACGGACAGTCGGCCTGATTCCCATCAAAATTTTCCTTCCGGCTCGTCCAATAATCTCGTCTTTATGTTCAATGTTGCCTACCTGTCCTATCGTTGCCCAACAATCATTGAAAAATCTTTTGACTTCTCCTGAAGAAAGTTTCAGTTGGGTGTATTTATCTTCATGAGCAACAATTACTGCTGCTGCACCAGCGCTTCTAATGATTTGAGCTCCTTTTCCAGGAAAAATTTCCACATTATGAACTGAAACACCAATTGGAATATTTTTTAAAGGCAACGCGTTGCCAATTTTTATATCGGCCTTTTGACTGGCTATTACTTGATCTCCCGGCTTTAAATCCTTTGGCTGGATAATATATTTAAGTTCTTTATCTTTATATTTTATTAAAGCCAAAAAAGCATTCCTATTAGGATCTTTTTCTATTCTAACGACTTCTCCGATAATATCTTTTTTCTCTCTCTTGAAATCAACCTCGCGGTAAAATCTTTTTTGCCTGCCTCCCTGATGACGGACGCTTATTGTGCCGCTGTTATCCCTACCTGAATGTTTTTTCAGTATAGAAATTAAGCTTTTTTCCGGTTTACTATTAAATCTCATATTTTATGTTTGTGGGAATAAATCTATTTTTCCCTCTTTTAATTTGACATAAGCAATCTTTTTACTAGTTAGCTTTTTAGCTACCATCTTCCTCCCTGACCTTCTTGATTTGCCTTTTCTAATCATTACTCTGACTCCCTCTACTTTTACTTTGTAAATTTTTTCCAAAACGTTTTTTATTTGAAATTTGTTTGCTTTTAAATTAACAACAAACATATAGACTTTGTCCTTGGCCAAGTTGGTCGCTTTTTCCGTCAAAACTGGGGCAATGATTGTATTATTAATTTTCATTTTTCAAAAAATGATTCTTTAAAACTTCTAAAGAACTTTCTAGGAAAACTAATTTTGAGCTGTTCAAGATTTGGAAAACATTTAAAGATTTAGCATCGGTAAAAGAAACTTTTTTCAAATTTCGGGTCGCCAAAATAAAATTATTGTTTTCTAACTTTGGTAAAACAAATACCACTTTTTTATTACTCAGTTCCATATTTTTGAGAAAATCCGCTATTAACTTGGTTTTTGGTTCTATATTTAAAGCTTTGTCATCAAGGCCTAAGACGCTTTTTTCTTTTAATTTTAAAGATAAAGCTCCAAAAAACGCTTTTGTTTTCTGTTTCTTATTTATCTTTAAGGTATAGTCCTTTGGACGCGGTCCACCAACAACACCACCGCCGACAAATATTGGGGCTTTTATGCTTCCGTGACGAGCTCGTCCCGTACCTTTTTGACGGTAAATTTTTCTCGTTGAACCAATTACTTCTCCTCTAGTTTTAGCCGATGCAGTACCCTGTCTTTGATTAAATTGATAGACTCTAACTGCTTGAGCCAATAATTGCGGTTTGACAACAACGGAAAAGATTTCTTTTGGTAATGACAAAGTTCCTTTTTCTTTACCGTTCATGTCATAAACCTGTACAGTCAAACTTTCTATTTTCTTGACTGTAACTTTTTTTGTTTCTATTTTTTTTTCAGTTTTTGTTGCCATATTAACTCCTGACTTCCAGCAGTCCACCCTTATACCCGGGGACTAAACCTTTAACTATCAACCCATCTTCTTTCACTTCAATTACTTCCAATCCTTTCATCGTCACCCTGTCGTTTCCCATTCTTCCTGCCATTCTTTTTCCTCTAAAAACCCGGCCTGGAGTGGTGGTCATACCGATTGACCCGGGTGCTCTTTCTCCGTGAGATTGTCCGTGAGTGCGGGGGCCTCCTTTAAAATGATGTCTTTTTACAACTCCTTGGAATCCTTTTCCTTTAGAGATTCCTGATGCCACAACTTTATCGCCTTTCTTAAAAAAAACCGTTGGCTTGATTTGATCGCCAACGTAAATTTTTGTTTCCCCGATTTGAATACCTTTTTTTTGACCTTCTTCAATAATTTTTACTTTATCTCCATAATTTTCCATCCTAAATTCTCGTAAAAAACGAAGCGGGGTTTTTATCCCCGCTTTTTCTAGTTCGCCTTGAGTCGGTCTTTTAATATTCTTGATTTGACCGAATCCAAGCTTGACACTAAAGTATCCATGCTTGGATGGATCTTTGACGTATGTAAGCCAACAAGAATCAGTTTTTATAAAAGTAGTTGGGATTCTTTGTCCCTTATCGTTGAAAGTTTGTGATTGAATGGATTTTTCTCCTAAAATAAAAGCTGGCATATTATTGGCAAAAAAAATAGCCCCAGATTGGGGCTACACTCCAATCCGAAAAATATTAATCCTTTGTTCCCGAACAAAGAATAATTAACATGTAGGGAAATTATATACTATCAATATAAGATGGTCAAATGATTTTTAAACAAAAATCTTACATCTTCACTTCAACCTCAACACCAGCTGGGAGTTCGAGATGCATGAGAGAGTCAATCGTTTGATTAGTTGGGTTAACTATATCGATCAATCTTTTGTGGATTTTTAAGCCAAAATGCTCACGGGCATTTTTATCTATAAATGAAGCTTTATTTACTACGTAAACTTCTTTTTTAGTAGGAAGGGGAATTGGACCAATAATTGAAGCACCTGTTCTGATTGCTGTATCAACAATCTTCTGACAGGTTTCGTCAATCAATCTATGATCGTATGATTTTAATCTGATCCTAATTCTTCCTTTCGGCATATTAAGGTACGGAAAATTGTAGGGAACGGTTTTAGACCGTTCCCTACATTAATTGTGATTAACTATACTTATTTAACAATCTTAGTTACGACTCCGGCTCCAACTGTGTGGCCGCCTTCTCGAACCGCAAATTTCAATCCTTCTTCCATAGCTACTGGGTAGATCAGTTTAGCGGAAACCTTGACGTTGTCTCCAGGCATAACCATTTCTACTCCGGCTGGAAGAGTAACCTCACCTGTAATATCGGTGGTTTTGATATAAAACTGAGGTCTGTAACCCTTGAAAAAAGGCGTATGACGTCCACCCTCTTCTTTAGTAAGAATATAAAGTTCTGCCTCAAATTCTGTATGAGGGGTAATCGATCCTGGTTTTGCGACAACCTGTCCTCGTAAGACGTCTTCTTTTTCAACTCCTCTAAGTAACAAGCCGACATTATCTCCGGCTCGTGCCTCATCCAAAGTTTTTCTAAACATTTCAACTCCGGTAATGACTGTCTTTCTTGTCGCCTTAATTCCAATAATCTCCACTTCTTCGTTTACCTTGGCAACACCTCTCTCTACTCTACCTGTAACTACTGTGCCGCGGCCAGAAATGGTAAAGACATCTTCAACCGGCATAAGGAAAGGTTGATCAACTGGACGAACTGGTTCTGGAACATATTCGTCAACCTTCTTCATCAATTCTTCAATAGCTTTAATAGACTCTGGATCATCAGACAAAGCTTTAAGAGCGCTTCCTCTTATGACAGGAATCTCATCTCCAGGAAACTTATACTTCTTAAGAAGATCTCTCACTTCCATCTCAACTAAGTCAAGAATCTCCTTATCGGCAACCATGTCGACCTTGTTTAAAAAGACGACGATGGCAGGGACATTAACCTGTCTTGCCAAAAGAATGTGTTCTCTGGTTTGTGGCATTGGGCCATCCGGGGCAGAAACAACTAAGATTGCTCCATCCATTTGGGCGGCTCCTGTAATCATGTTCTTTATATAATCAGCGTGACCTGGAGCATCAATGTGGGCATAGTGCCTTTTGTCTGTTTCGTATTCGCTGTGATGAAGATTAATAGTGACGCCACGGGCTCTTTCTTCCGGAGCTTTATCAATATCTTCATATTTTAGAAATTTTGCCTTGCCTGTTTTGGACAAGACATAGTGAATTGCTGACGTAAGCGTAGTCTTACCATGGTCGACGTGACCGATTGTACCAATATTCAAATGAGGTTTTGTCCTCTGAAATACATCTGCCATATTAAATTTAAAAAATAATAATTAATAACAAATAAAAGAAAGCCTAAAAATAACGAAGGCTAATTTTCTTTTTATTTGTTTTTATGATAAAGGCAAGACGGCAAAAAGTCAAGAACAATTTTGTGATAAAATTGAACCATGTTGAATGAAGAGCAAAAAAAAGCAATAGGATATAATAATGGACCGCTCCTGATTGTTGCCGGGGCTGGGACGGGAAAAACAACTGTTATTGTCGAGAAAATAAAATATCTTCTTAAACAAAAACTGGCCAAGCCTGAAGAAATTCTTGCCCTCACTTTTACTGAAAAAGCCGCCTATGAAATGGAAGAAAGGGTTGATAAAGAAATTCCTTACGGATATTTTCAAATGTGGATATCCACTTTTCACGCATTCGCGGACCATATACTAAAAGAGGAGGCGACCCATATCGGTTTAACTCCGGGATTCAGGTTGATGACAGAAGCGGAAACAATCATATTTTTGCGCAAAAATTTATTTTTGTTCGACCTAAAATATTTTCGCCCACTGGGTAATCCGAATAAATTTCTCGGAGCTCTTTTAGACCATTTTTCCAGACTCCGTGATGAAGATGTTTCCCCTGACGACTATTTAAAATGGGTCAAAAAGCAGACTGAAACAACTGAAGAAATAAAAAAATATCTGGAACTAACTAATGCCTACAAAACTTACCAATCTTTAAAAACCAAAGAAGGGCTATTTGATTTTTCCGATCTAATTTTTTATTTGCTTAAACTATTCCGGGAAAGAAAAAATATTCTCGAAAGCTATCGGGAAAAATTTAAGTACGTTCTCATTGACGAATTCCAAGACACCAATATCGCTCAATATAATTTAATAAAACTGCTTTGTCCTCCAGAAATAAATCCTAAATTGACAGTAGTCGGAGATGACTCTCAAGCTATATATAAATTCCGCGGTGCCTCTGTTTCGAATATTTTGAGTTTTATGAAAGATTATCCACGAGCAAAACAAATTACCTTAAAAAATAACTATCGTTCTAATCAGACCATTCTTGACAAAAGTTATCAACTAATTAAACACAATGACCCGGATACTCTCGAAGTAAAATTGGGAATTTCTAAAAATTTAATTGCTCAAAAACCCGACGATAAAAAAGCGGTAAATTTATTTTGGGGAGAGAAAGTTGAGGAAGAGGCGGATTTCGTCGTCAAACAGATTCTGACATTAAAAAAGAAATTTCAATATTCCGACTTTGCCATTCTCTGCCGGGCAAACAGTCACTCCGACCCCTTTATCCGAGCCTTGACGAGGGCAGCAATCCCCTTCCAATTTTTGGGTCCGGGAATGCTTTTAAAACAACCTGAAGTCAAAGACCTAATCGCCTATCTTAAGGTACTTTATAATATTGAAGATTCTGTTTCACTTTATAGAGTCCTAACTATGGATATTTTTGGCATGGATTCTAAAGATCTAAGCTTTTTACTTTCTTTCTCAAAAAAAACCAATTTGTTTCTTTTTCAATCCATTGAAGTTTATCTTTCTTTTTTTGAAAAGGATCTTTATAAGTCTGATTTTGAAATATACAAAAAACATCTGCCTTTCTTGAATCAAGAAACAAGACAGAAACTTTTAGAGATTTTCAAAATGATTAAAAAACACTTTTCCTTAATAAGAAAAGAAACTGCCGGACAAATTCTCTATTACTTTTTGGAGGAGACAAAATACTTAAATAAGCTCGTCGTCTATAAAACAGAAAAAGAAGAGAAAACTGCCCTCAACGTTTCTAAATTTTTCTCCCGGCTTAAGAATTTTGAGGCAGAACACGAGGACGCTTCAGTCAACGCTGTTGTAGATTTCCTCGAGATGAGTATGGAACTTGGAGAATCGCCCATCGTTTCCCAAACCGATATTTCCACTTATAATGCTGTCAATATTTTGACCGCTCATTCTGCAAAAGGTCTCGAATTTCCGGTAGTTTTTTTGGTGAATCTTACCCGGGGACGTTTTCCGACACATGAAAAAAAAGAAACTATTTCAATTCCTCAAGATCTTATCAAGGAAATCTTACCCGAAGGTGATTATCATCTTGAAGAAGAGCGTCGCCTCTTTTATGTTGGTATGACTCGCGCGGGAGAAAAATTATTTTTCACCGCTTCTCGTTTTTACGGAGAAGGCATCCGTCAACAAAAACTCTCCCCTTTTGTAGTTGAGTCTTTAGGGGGAGAATTTATCAAAAAATATCAAATTAAAAAGGAAGACGAAAAAAAACAACTATCAATTTTCGATTATAAAAAATCGGATGAAGTTATGCAAAAAACTTTACTCAACAAGAATATTTTCTCTTATACGCAACTTGAGTCCTATGACCGCTGCCCTCTTCAATATAAATACCAATTCGTATTAAAGATTCCAACCTCGCCGACTGCCGCCTTGTCCTTTGGTGACACAATTCATCGAACGCTGCAAAGTTTTTACCAACAATTTTTTGATAATAAAGAAATAGGGGAAAAAGAACTGTTAACAATTTATAAAAACAGTTGGCTTCCATTAGGCTATGCTTCCGCCGCCCACGAGGAACGAATGAAAAAAGAAGGGATAAGCTTATTAAAGAATTTTCTGATTAAATTTCATAATCCAAATATAAAAGTAGTTGACTTGGAAAAGTTTTTTCGAATAAAGATTGACGCCGATACTTCTATTGTCGGAAAGATCGATCGTGTCGATAATAAAGGCAATGGAGAAATCGAGATTATTGATTACAAGACAGGTAAAAAACCCGACGAAAAAACACTGAAAAAAAACTTTCAACTTGCCATCTATGCTTTAGCCGCGACTGATCCAGGACTGTATAGAAAAAAAATCGGCGAAGTCCACCTTTCGTTTTATTATTTACAAAACATGGAAAAAGTTTCTCTAAAAAAAACTTCCCAAGACTTAATCGATGTCAAAAAAAATATCATTGAAAAAGCCTCGGAAATCAGAGCCAGTAAATTTGAACCTCATGTTGGCCCATGGTGCGATTTTTGCCCCTTTAGAATGATATGCGAAGCCTGGCAATAATGACTATTGTATAATATCAACATGACGAAACGGATTATTGCCTCAAGGTTCTTCCAAAGACTATTGGAAATAATTGTCCCTATAGGAAGCTGGTTTCTTATCACTCTTCCTCTTTGGTTCTCTCCTTTTCATCCTGCACTAGTTGCCTATTTTATAATTGCTTTTGACCTTTACTTCTTTTATAAATCCATTATCACTGCTTATTCTGCAGTCGTTTCTTATAGCGAAATTATTTTTCATTCCAAGATCAATTATGTAAAAAAGATCAAAGGATTGAAGGAAGGAGAAACACTCAACCACTTCATTATCGTCCCCAACTTTAAAGAACCGTTGCACAAACTGGACTCGACCATAAACTCCTTTGTTAAAAACGACTATCCCTACAAAAATATATATCTTGTTCTTGCTTTTGAGAAACGGGAAATAGATGCCAATGAGAAAGCCAAATTTTTACTGAACAAGTATGAGAAATCTTTTAAGGATATATTAGTAACATATCATCCTGATCTACCCAATGAAGAACCGGGCAAGGCCAGCAATCAAACTTTCAGCGCCAAATATGTCGACCGCTACGTAGTTAAAACCGGATTAAAAAGAGAACAGGTTATTATAACAATTTGTGATGCTGACAGTTATCTTCCGAAAAACTATTTTTCCTATCTTTCTTTTACATTTTTGAAGGATCAAGACAGGAATTACCATTTCTACTGGGCACCTGTTTTGCTCTATAACAATTTCTGGAAATTGCCTTTGTTTGTCAGAATGCAGGCGACTCTTTCTTCGATTTTACGATTGGCTTTCTTGTCTCAAAAAGAAAATCTAATCCAAGTTTCTACCTATTCGACCAGCCTTTGGTTGTTGAAAAAAATAAATTTTTGGGACGTTGATATCATTCCCGAAGACTGGCACGTTTTTTTCCAGGCTTTCTTTACTTACAGCGATAAAGTAAAAACTATTCCCCTTTTTACGATCGTCAACGGTGACGCAGTTTACTCTGGTACCACTTTTAAAACCTTTGCCAACCGCTACGAACAAGAAAAACGATGGGCCTGGGGTGTGAGCGACGTTGGTTATGTTTTAAAAAAGTTTTTTCAAGCTCCAAACGTCAATTTTTGGCCTAAGTTCAGGAAAGTAATCTTTGTCGCAGAAACCCATCTTTTTTGGCCGGTGTCTTTTTTCATCCTAACAATAAGCGCTTCTATACCTCCATTGATTAATCCCATTTTCAAAAAGACGGTCTTGGGTTTTTTGCTTCCAAAATTGTCAGCCTTGATCTTGACCTTGTCTTCGGCAATGCTTATCCTATATATCTATCTCGACATAAAAATCCGTCAAAGGGTAAATATGAAAACCACTATCTTTAATTTACCTCTTCTTCTTGTACAATGGTATCTTCTACCGATCGTTTCTTTCTTTTTCTCCTCGCTTCCCGCCCTTGACGCCCATACTCGAATTCTTTTAGGGAAAAAATTAAAATATAAAGTGACCGAAAAGGTATAATTTTTTTATGTTCAATTTCTTATTTACCAAAACTCCCCTGGCTTTTCTCATTCAAAGTCTTTGGCGCGACGAAGGCTTTTCTTATTTTTTAGCCAAAAAAAACCTTTGGGATATTGTTGTTCTCTCGGCTAAAGATTTTAGCCCGCCTTTATATCATTTTCTTCTCCATTTTTGGATTGACATCTTTGGATCTTCGGAAATCGCCATTCGTAGCTTGTCAGTTGCTTTCTACTGGGCGACTGTCTACGCCGTCTCCCATTATCTAACTGATATTTTTAAAATGAGGTTGAAAAAGGCCCTTTTTTATACTTTACTCTTGGCCGTAAATCCCCTTCTGATTTATTATGCATTCGAGGCAAGAATGTATACGATGTTTGCTTTTTTTAGCGTCTTGTCTTTTTATTTTCTTCACCGAAAAAAAACAAAACTTTATCTTATATCATCAATTCTAGGACTTTATACCCACTACTTTATGATCTTTGTCCTTGTTGGACAATACTTTCTTTTCAGATTCAAACAAAAAACTGTTTTATTGACTTTTATTCCCTGGCTTATTCTGGTTTTTATAAACAAAGGTTTTTCAGTTGATTCTTTCTGGATACAGAGATTTCCTATTAGTAGCCTAGTCAGTTTTGTCGGCCTCATCTATACGGGTTACGAAAGAGAGTTCCAATTTTATGGAAAAACCATCCTTCCCCTTTCTTTGGCAATCTGGTTGCTGATTATCTATGGTTACCTGTATCTAAAAAGAAATAAACCCAGTGAAATAAAACTTTTCAAATACCTTTTTATTTGGGGAGTTATGATTCCGTTTTTTGTTATTCTCGTCTCATTCGTCAAACCAATATTCCTTCCAAGATATTTGATATTTGCCAACATCGGCCTGACTCTTCTATTAATTTTGATAATTGATAAACTACCAGTGTTTCTAAAGATTTTTGTAATTGTTTCTATTTTTGCCGTTACTCTTAACTATCATAAATTGCAGATAAACGGAAGAAAGAAAGCCAACCTGAAAAAAACTTTTAAAGAACTTAAAGCTACTGCCAAAAACGATGATGTTCTATATGTTACGAGTGAACTGGATTTTTTTACTGCCCAATACTACTGGAGCGAAAATAAAGTTTATATCTGGGGAAAAAGTTATAAAGAAATCCCCAACTATGTCGGAAAAACTCTTATATCAAAAGACAGAATCGCCAGTATGCTTCCTGTGTATCCAAGACGGGCTTTTATCCTAACTCCTGATGGAAGATATACCATCAAAGCTTTGTTTTAAAAACTCTGCTATACTTTTAATATTCTTTCGGGGTTTAGTGTGCCAATCACAATCGGATGTATACTCATCGAGTCCCGACTAAGTCGGGACACGAGTAGGTGCAACTCCTACAGCGACCGTACAGTCGGGATAAAAGAAAGAATATAAGAAAAGCGAAGATACCTTTTCGAGACAATCGCCAGGGGCCCCATTGGGGTGTGGCGGTCGAAAAAAGTGTATCAAGCTTTTTGATAATTATTGTTTTATAAATTGCCCCGAAAGGGGTATTTTTTATGGTTTTTATCATCTTGGCAGCTCTGCTCTGGAGTCTTGATGGAATACTGCGCCGCGGCCTTTACACTCTTCCTCCAACAGTAGTGGTTTTTTTGGAACACGCCCTGGGAGCTATTATCCTTTTTCCTTTTGTTTTTAAAAGCTTGAAAGAAATTAAAAATCTTAATCGAAAAGAATGGCTATCGATACTCGTAGTCAGCCTGTTTTCCGGAGCCTTAGGAACTATCTTCTATACGGCAGCTCTTGGAAAAGTTAACTATATCCAATTTTCAGTCGTCGTCCTTCTCCAACAACTCCAACCGATTTGGGCCATCTTAACCGCTGCTATCGTTTTGAAAGAAAAGGTTACCAAAAAATTTATCCCTTGGGCATTTTTGGCAATCGGCGCTTCTTATTTAGTGACCTTTAAAGATTTAAAGTTGAACTGGCAGACTGGACAAGGAACCATTGTTGCTTCTGTCTTGGCACTTTTGGCCGGAATGATGTGGGCAGCTTCCACTTCGTTTTCTAAAATTGTCTTAAGAAAAATTTCCTTCCAGGTCGCCACTTTTCTTAGATTTGTTCTGGCACCTATCTTTGCTCTAATATTTTTATTTGGACTTAAACAAACAAACCAGTTGGCAAAAATTAATCCGAACCAATGGATTTCTTTGTTAATTATAGTTTTCTCAACCGGTTTAGTGGCATTGCTTTTCTATTATTTCGGACTTAAGAAAACCCAGGCAAAAATAAGTGCGATTCTTGAGTTGACCTGGCCTGTGTCGGCTATTTTCATCGATTTTCTCTATTTTAAAAATAGTCTTTCAGTCACCCAGCTTATTGGTGCGTTTTTGGTTCTTTTCTCTATGTATAAAGTTTCCAAACTGAAAAATGGTTGACGTCTGGTATACCGACAAAGTGGTCCACGGATCCGGCGGCGGAAAAAGACTTGGATTTCCTACCATCAATCTTGATCCAAGCAGGTTTATTGCTGACTTAAAAGAAGGGGTTTATTATTCTCTTGTGATGTACGGCAATAAAACATATTTGGGCGCTTTGTATTTCGGGCCAAGACTAGTCAATAAAGAAACTAAACCTGTCCTTGAAATTTATATTTTGAATTTTCATAAGGATATTTACGGGGAGACAGTCGAGTATACAGTTGGACAGTTTATAAGAGGAGTAATGGATTTTGAAAACATGGAAGAATTGAAAAAACAAATTCAAAAAGATGTCGAAAAAATTAAATCCCTTTGAGAACTTCCTGGGGGTGAGTCAAAGGATTTACTTTCTCAAAGGTTTTAATTATATTTCTTTTTGGATCTATTAAATAAGTGTTCCGTAGTGTTCCCATAAAAGTTTTTCCGAGGAATTTTTTCTCGCCCCAAACGCCATATGCCTGGATGACTTTTTTGTCAACGTCGGAAAGAATCGGAAAATTCAAATGATATTTTTCCGAAAACTTTTTATGAGATTCTACCGAATCTTTGGAAATGCCAACTATAACAACTCCTTTTTTATTAAACTCTTCAATGGCATCCCTAAATCCGCAGGCTTCTTTGGTGCAACCCGGAGTATCGTCTTTGGGATAAAAATACAAAACCACCCACTTACCCCTGTAGTTTGACAGTTTATGAATTTTTCCCGACTGATCGGGCAAAGAAAAATCTTTTGCTTTCATAAAGCTATTATACTTCTTCCTCAATGATTCTTTTCTTCTTCCCTTTCTTTTCCAATCTCATAAACCCTTGATTCACAAATGAGATTACCTCTTGAAGAATATAACCCAAAAACATATAGGCGAAAAGAGCAAAAATGGCTGAAAATTCTATGACAAATGGACCGGTCAAAATTGGCGATGGAAACATTCCCTGAAAAGGGTATAAAAGCGGTGCGCTCGTTTCATAAACCCAACGGACAAAAGGAGCCGCAGTCGACGCACCCATCAGTTTTAATAACAACCTCAAACTAATTGCCCCTTCAGCCAAGACAATCAAAAGATTAAGCATTCCTAAAATCAAGGTCGGTGTAATCATAGGAAATTAATTTATAACTTTATAAAATTATATATGCTAACTATTACTAAAAAGTTGCTAGTTTGTCTGTATAATGGATTATGATGAGAAAAATTTTCTTACTCGTCATCGTTTTCGGATTTGTCTATATTCTTTCTTCTACATTATTGAAAAATAAAACTTCTCCGCCTTTACCTGAAAAACAAAGCCAGAGTAAAGTTAAACCCACAAAGACAAATTCTGATGTTGGTTTAACTTCGGTAGTTTATGAAAACCTTGATACTCCTTGGGCAATAGTTTTTCTTCCCGACAATAAACTACTCGTCACTGAGAGAAAAGGAACGGTCAGGATCAACAATAAAGTTATCACCGATCTCCCTCAAGTAGCAGAGGTCGGTGAAGGAGGTTTGTTGGGTGCGGCAATTCACCCGGACTTTGAAAAAAATCATTTTATCTATTTTTATTACACTTATAGCGCTCGTGGAGATAATACTTTAAACAGGGTTATCCGGATGACACTTGAGAATGACAGACTTTCAAACGAGAAAATAATCGTTGACGAAATCCCCGGCGCGTCAAATCACAATGGAGGAAGATTAAAATTTGGTCCCGATAAAAATCTCTATATCACGACAGGCGATGCTCAAAATCCATCGCAAGCTCAGGATAAAACTTCTTTAGCAGGAAAAATTCTTCGGATGACTCCTGATGAAAAAGTTTCCACCTACTCTTATGGACACCGTAACCCTCAAGGCCTGGCTTGGGACGAAAAAGGACAACTTTACGCAACCGAACATGGAAGATCAGGACTACAGTCTGGTTTGGACGAATTTAATAAAATCATCGAAGGAAAAAACTACGGTTGGCCGACAATTGAAGGCGAGGAAACTGGAAATGGCATGGAAACGCCGCTTCTTAATTCAGGAGCGAATGATACTTGGGCACCAGCGGGGTTAGCTTTTTACAACGGTACATTTTATTTCGGCGGCTTGCGCGGACAAGCACTTTATAGAATAAAACTTGTTAATGGAAAACCCGAATTAAAAGAATATTTCAAAAATGAATTTGGCAGAATCAGGGACGTCGTCCTCGGACCTGATAATATGCTCTACATCTCAACAAGTA
Source organism: Candidatus Roizmanbacteria bacterium (assembly GCA_016215445.1). Classification (GTDB taxonomy): domain Bacteria; phylum Patescibacteriota; class Microgenomatia; order UBA1406; family GWC2-37-13; genus GWC2-37-13. The sequence continues at coordinate 377,767 of JACRJL010000003.1, read as the reverse complement.
ACCAGGACGGTCGAGGAAATCCTAAATTAGGTGACGACAAAATCATTCGCGTCAATTCCGAAAAACTCTAAATTTTCTGTTGCCCAGCCTCGATTTGAACGAGGATAAACGGATTCAGAGTCCGTTGTCCTACCGTTAGACGACCGGGCAATTTTATTGCTTTATTTTACCAGATTATCTTGCCTGACGATGATGCAGTTAAGTTATTTTAAATGTGAGATAATAAGGTTATTCATTAAAAGCTATGAACAAAAAGAAAATCTTTGTAGGAAACCTTCCTTTTTCAATGAGCGGCTATTCTCTCAAGGATCTTTTTATGCATTGGGGAATCATCACCGAGGTTGAGATCGTCTCCGAATCAAACACAGGAAGATCAAAAGGCTTTGGCTATGTCACCTTCAATAAAGAGTCTGATGCCAAAAAAGCCCGTTTGGGTATGAACGGTAAAGACGTCGAAGGCCAAAACATCATCGTCAACATCACCTGATAAAAAAACTACGGAATTGGAAATCGTAAAGCAAGCTTTTTGACTTCATTTCTGATTCTTTTAATTTCCGGATTTCCTGACATCTCTTTTTCAAATCTGGAGATATATTCTTTTCGCTCTTCTTTTTTAGTCGGTAAACGGTATCGTTTTAGTAATTCAATTACTTCTAAAATTTTACCTCCGATGAACTTCATCTCTTTTTCCTTCATTCCACGGGTAGTTGACGCTGGCGTCCCCATCCTGATCCCCGAAGGATAAAATGGCGAAGCGGTTTCATCCGGAACTGTATTTTTATTCATTGTCAAGCCAACCATATCAAGGGCTTTTTGGGCAAAAATTCCCGACCCGACTCCCAAAACGCTGGCTAAGTTGACCAAAAGCAGATGATTTTCGCTCCCTCCACCTACCAATTTAAGCCCGCCTTTCATCAAAGTTTCAGCTAATGCTTTGGAATTTTTGACGATCTGAGCGGAATATTTTTTGAAAGACGGTTGATTAGCTTCGTATAGGGCAACGGCAATCGCGGCTGTCTGATTGTCATGAGGCCCACCCTGTAATCCAGGGAAAATTGCCTTATTGATTTTATCACCCAGTTCCGGATCCTTTTTCAAGCCCTTGGCTGTAACCAAGATCATCGCTCCCCTCGGACCCCTCAAGGTTTTGTGAGTCGTAGTAGTGACTATGTGAACATGGGGAACAGGCGACGGATGAACCCCTCCGGCGATCAAACCGGCGACGTGGGCAATATCAGCCGCCAAAAAGGCCCCGACCTCGTCGGCGATTTCGGCAAATTTCTTGTAATCATACCTCAAAGGATAGGCTGTTGCTCCAACCCAAATCAGCTTTGGTCTATTCTCAACCGCCAGACGGCGAATCTCGGCATAGTCAAACAAGTCCTGTTTTTTATAGACGCCTTCTTTTTTCAAGCCGTACTGGACACTTTTGTAATAAATTCCTGTCGCTGAAACTGTATGACCGTGAGTCAGATGGCCTCCGGCCGTCAATGCCAAGCCCATTAAAGTCGCTCCGGGCTCGCATGTGGCCAGGCAAACGGCCAAATTGGCCGGACTTCCCGAATAAGGCTGTACATTGGCAAACGGCACTTTGAATAACTTCTTGGCACGGTCTATCGCTATAAGTTCGACAGAATCGACATTCTCGTTGCCACCATAATATCTTTTTTTAGGATAACCTTCTGAGTATTTATTGACAAAATAGGAAGACAGAACTTTTCTCACGTGTTCGGATGCGTAATTTTCTGATGGAATCAGTTCGATTCCCTCTTTCTGTCTTTTTTCTTCCTTTTTAACTAACTCGTAAATTTGTGTATCTTTCATTAGATTTTTAATAAATTAATAATTTGAGAAATAAGAAAAAACGAAGCTGGTTGAGTAGATCATGTCATTTTAAGCTAAATAATAAACAAATAGATTTATAATTTCAAGCGGGCTTTTCATTTAAGGTATAATATATAGTGTTTATGATTAATCTTTTGATTGCCGGCAACGCCTTCATGATCGTCAGCTTTATTTTTAAATTCAACTCCCTTCCTCCCCAACTACCGCTTTTTTACAGCCACCCTTGGGGGGAAGCCCAGTTAGTAGACACTTGGATGATCTTCCTTATTCCTCTTTTATTAAACCTCCTTTATGTAGTAAATAACTATCTATACAAAAAGTTTTTCTCCGGAAACGAGCTTATCAAAAAAATGTTTGATTACCTGATGATTCTTCTTATTGTAGGCTTCACTCTAATTTTCATTAAGATAATTTTTCTGGTTTCTTAAATATGTTATTAATCTTTTTTATTTCCCTTGTTCTTTCCTTCGCCTTCACTATTCCGACCATTTACCTGGCTAAAAAAACCAATCTAGTCACTGACAGAAAAAAAAGATTCCATCCGGCTCACACCCATCAGGGAATCATTCCAAGAGGCGGAGGCATTCCCATCTATCTCGCCATTCTTTTAACATCGATGTTATTTCTACCTCAAACCAAAATCATCATCGGCATCCTTTTTGCGAGTTTTCTACTTGTGGTCTTGGGACTTTTTGACGATCGTGGTGACATCTCACCTTACTGGCGGTTTTTAGGAAATATTTTGATCTCAGCAATTGTGATTGCTTTTGGTCTTGGCATTCCTTATATTTCCAATCCTTTCGGCGGCATAATCCGACTCGACACCTGGCAACTGCCTGTCAATCTATTTGGCACACATTCCATTTGGATTTTAGCCGATATCCTCGCCATCATCTGGCTCACTTGGACAACCAACATGGTCAACTGGAGCAAAGGTGTCGACGGCCAATTACCTGGTTTCGTTGCCATAACTGCAATTTTTTTAGGCCTTCTTTCACAAAGATTTACAGTCCACGACATAAACATCCAATCCGTAACAATCTTTTCCTTTATAGTTGCCGGAGCCTACCTTGGTTTTCTACCATTTAATTTTTATCCGCAAAAAATCATGCCTGGATACGGGGGCGGAGCTTTGGCCGGGTTTTTACTGGGAATTCTCTCTATCCTTTCTTTTGGAAAGATTGGCACGGCTGTTTTAGTTTTGTCTGTTCCTATGATTGACGCTATTTACACTATTTTACGGAGATTTAAGCAAAGAAAGTCAATCTTTAAAGCCGACTGGGGTCATTTTCATCACCGACTGATGGAAATTGGCTGGGGTAAAAGAAGAATCGCTATATTTTATTGGCTGATTTCCTTGATATTGGGTGTTTCCAGTTTGTTTTTGAAAGGGATAGAAAAACTCGTTGCCTTTGCTACGATTGCTTTGGTACTTCTAATTTTTATCGTTATCATCAACCGGATGAAAAAGATATGAAATATTTCATTAAAACTTTCGGCTGTCAGCAAAATCATTCTGATTCGGAAAGAATTGAGTCGACACTCAAAGCGCGTAGAATGACAAAAGCCCGATCCTATAAGACAGCCGATTATATTGTTATTAATACTTGCATGATTCGTGAATCGGCAGAAAATCGCGTCTACGGCCTGGTCAATAACCTCGGAAAATTAAAAAAGGAAAGGTCTTTTAAAATTATTGTCACGGGCTGTATGGTCGGGCTGGCTTTCAGAGACAAAACAGGAAAATATCTTAAAAAAATCCGCGAAACAATGCCCGAAGTCGACGAATTTCTTCCTATCGAAGAGATCGGTTTCGACAACGCGCCAGTCAGACAGGACAGAATCAGCGCCTGGGTCCCCATTTCAAACGGCTGTAATAACTTCTGCACCTTCTGCATCGTTCCTTTTACACGCGGTCGGGAAATCAGCCGACCTTATCAGGACATTATCGACGAATGCAGGCAGTTAAAAAAGAAAGGTTATAAAAACATTACTCTTTTAGGCCAAAACGTCAATTCATACGGAGCCGATCTGTTAGTCGGAGAAAATAATATTCAAGTAATGAGAGATCTTCCAAAAAAATATTTTGGAAAAAAACAAACGGGTGTTGAGGGTCTAGGGATCCCGACAGCGCGGAGACTCGACGATTTACTAGTCGGTCGAGCACTGGCGGGAAAAGACCCGATACAGGCCCCATTTGCAGAAATCAAACCTGTTTATGTCAAGCATCTGGGTAGATATAGAATTCCAACTTTATTTCCTCATTTGCTTGAAGAAGTCGCCAAAATGAATTTTGAAAAAGTCGACTTCATTTCCAGCAATCCCTGGGACTTCTCCGACGAACTTATTTCAGTTATTGCCAAAAATAAAAACATTACACGGTTGATCCACTTGCCAATCCAGTCTGGAGATGATAATGTTTTAAAACGGATGAACCGATGGTATACACAGAAACAATATCTAAATCTGATTACAAAACTTAAGAAAAAAATACCAGCCATCAAATTTTCCACCGATATAATAGTTGGTTTTTGCGGAGAAACGGAAAAAGAATTCAGAAATACAGTATCTCTGGCAAAAAAAGTCGGATTCGAGAAAGCATATTTGGCAATGTATTCCTCCCGTTTCGGTACGGCGGCCACAAAAAACTTTAAAGACGACATTCCCCACACAATTAAAGAAAAACGCTGGTTGACTCTTGAAAAGTTAATCAATCGACCACGACTTTCCTTATCTCGGAATTAAGGTGGACTAAGAATTCATAAGAAATTCTTTCTTTAATTTTTGGATTAAAAATAATTTCGACTTCGTCTCCGACTTTGATATTTTTGACTTTGGAAACGTCGACTGTTGTAATATTCATGCTCACCCGACCAATAATTGGACAGATTATTCCCCTGACTAATACTTTCCCTTTATTTGATAGGATTCTGTCGACTCCGTCGTTGTAACCGACAGGCAAAACCGCCATCAAGGAATCTTTTTTTGCCGTGTAGGTAAAATCGTATCCAACCTTATCGCCTTTTTTAATTTTCTTTATTTGATTTATATGGGTAATAAATCGTAAAGACGAATCGTATAAGGCGATTCCTGATCGGGCGAGATTGGATATTCCAGCCAACTTTAATATCTTACTGTTTAATAAACCTCCGGAATTTGCAATATGTCTCCACTTGGGAAAGATTTTATTTTTATTGAAAATCTCCAAAGCCTTTTTGAAATTCATAACCTGCTCCCTTGTTTCTTTTTTATCTGGTTGATCGGAGGCGCTCAAGTGGGACATCACTCCTTCAACATTTTTTAAATAATTTTCAGGAATATTTTTAATAAACTCATCCAACTTATCTAGTAAAATCCCTTCCCGATGCATACCGGTATCGACAAAAATGTGAATCTTTGCTTTCGGTTGATATTTTAAAATCTGCTTCAACTGATTCAGTCCATAAACGGAATAAAAAAAAGGCAGCTCTTTAACCTTTAAGTTTTGCGGGTTGACGTAACCCATAATTAAAATATTTGATTTGATTTTTGCCTTATAAAGCTTATAAGCCTCGTGTAAACTATCAACGCAGAATAAAGGAGGGTTCATGACATCGAGAATTTTTGCTACTTCAACTATCCCGTGACCATAGGCATTACTTTTTAGAACTGGCGCGACTTTAATTTTTTCACTAATTGAAGAAAGGCGCCGATAATTTCTTATTAATTTTTTTTTGGAGATTTCAATCCGGTTTAAAGGGTAATATTGGCGATCAATCAGTTTTTTGAGCTTCTCAAAAAGCATGAATAATATTATATAATTTTAGTTATGAAATTACTGGTTACGGGCGGAGCTGGATTTATAGGCTCTAACTTTATTCTTTACTGGCTGAAAAACTATCCCCAGGACAAAGTAGTCAACCTTGACAAGCTCACCTATGCCGGCAATTTAGAAAATCTCAAGACAATTGAAAAAAATCCCAACTATAAATTCGTTCAAGGTGATATCTGTAACTCGCAACTCGTTAACTCATTAACTCACGAAATAGACACCATAGTTCATTTCGCCGCCGAATCACACGTCGACAGGTCAATTATGGATCCGGCGCCTTTTGTCAAAACCAATATAGAAGGAACTTATATTCTGCTCGAAACAGCTTTGAAAAATAAAGTAAAACGGTTCCATCATGTTTCAACCGATGAGGTATATGGAGCTCTTGAGTTAAACTCAAAGGATAAATTTAATGAAAAAACACCTTATGATCCACATAGTCCATACTCGGCTTCAAAAGCAGCCTCGGATCACTTGGTCAATGCCTATCATACTACATATAACCTCCAAACTACTATATCAAACTGTTCTAATAACTTTGGCCCCTTTCAGTTTCCTGAAAAACTGATTCCTCTGGCTATCACAAACATTATTGAGGGCAAAAAAGTACCAGTCTACGGAGATGGTCTCTATGTCCGTGACTGGCTCTATGTCGAAGATCACTGTAAAGCAATCGACACCATACTTCAAAAAGGAAAGATCGGTGAAACTTATTTAATCGGCGGACTGACTTCGGATATCTCAAATATCGAAGTCATAAAGAAAATTTTGAAGATGATGAATAAAGAAGAATCAACTATTGAATATGTCAAAGACCGACCTGGACACGACCGAAGATATGCCATGGACTGGAGCAAAATAAATAAGGATTTGGGTTGGAGACCTGAACATAATTTCGACGAATACCTGGAACTGACAATCAACTGGTATATGAAAAATCAGGACTGGTGGAGGAGGCTGAAACATGCTTAAAATTGCTCTCACAGGCGCCGATGGCTTAGTCGGATCAAGAATTATAGAGCTTCTTAATAATGATTTTCACTTCATTCCCCTTCCCCAAGTAAAAATGGATATCACAAACATAGAACAGGTTAAAAACGTTATGGACGGAATTGATTTTGACCTATTTTTGCACTTGGCCGCCTATACTAATGTCCCAGGAGCAGAAATAAACAAAGAACTTTGTTTTAAAATAAACCGTGACGGAACAAGGAATATCTTTGATACGGTAGTCAACAAAGGGAAAAAATTTATCTATATTTCCACCGACTTTGTTTTCGACGGAACCAATCCTCCTTATTTTGAAGACTCAGCACCAAACCCGATAGCAGTCTACGCCTCATCAAAATACGAAGGCGAGAAAATCGTCAACCCGCTTACCGGTAAAAAGGCAATGACTGTCAGGATAGCTTATCCTTATCGGGCTAGTTTCGAAATTAAAAAAGATTTTTTCCGGACTTTCAAATCCTATCTTGAACAAAAAAAACCGCTCAAAATGATTACAGACTCACTCATGACACCGACTTTTATCGACGACATTGCTTATGGACTGAAGCATCTTTTCAATAATTTTTCCCCAGAAATCTATCACTTAGTCGGCACCCAATCTTTATCCCCATATGATGCAGTCATAAAAATAGCTGATACTTTCGGACTCGATAAGTCTTTAATCGGAAAAACTACTTATCAGGAATACATCAAAGATAAAGCTGCCTTGCCAAAATTGGCCAACATCAGATCCAAAAAAAACAATTTTTATGAAATGAAAACTTTCCAACAAGGGCTGGAAGAAATTAAGAAACAGTTGTAAAATAAAACCTTATGACGATTACGATCATTGGCCACGGCTATGTAGGGTTGGTTACTGCCTGCGTTTTTTCCGATTTCGGCAATGACGTCTGGGTTATAGGACACACAAAGGAAAAAATAAACAAATTAAAAAAAGGCGACCCCATCATCTATGAGCCAGGATTAGCCGAACTTTTGCAAAAAAATTTAAAAGCCAAGAGGATTCATTTTGAACTCGATTATGAATCTGTTAATCATTCAGAAATTGTCTTCATCACTGTTGGCACTCCTCCTAAAGAAACCGGGGAAGCTGATTTATCAGCGGTTTTTGACGTAGCAAGAAATGTCGCCAAAAATCTTTCTGATTCAAAAAATCATTTCACGGTTGTTTCCTGCAAAAGTACTGTCCCAGTCGGAACTAATAAAAAAGTCGAAATAATTCTTAAAAAACATAAACTAAAAAACGCCAAATTTTCAGTCGCCTCCTGTCCTGAGTTTTTACGGGAAGGAACAGGAATCCACGATACAATAAATGCCGACCGGGTCGTCGTCGGAAGCGATTCGAAAAAAGCGATTGATTTATTACTCGAACTCCACAAACCAATTAATGGTAAAAGAGTCATTACTGATCTATCTTCTGCCGAGCTAATTAAATATGTCTCCAATGCGATGCTGGCGACAAAAATTTCCTTTTCCAACCTTATTTCTTTCTATGCTGAAAAAGTCGATGCTGATGTAGAAGCCGTTCTTGACGCTGTCGGTTTGGATAAAAGAATTGGCAGGATATTTATGAGCCCCGGCGTCGGATATGGAGGTAGTTGCTTACCAAAAGACGTCATGGCTTTAATCGAAGTCGGAAAAAAACTAGAAATCGGGTCGAGTTTTTTGATTGAGGTCGAGAAAGTCAATCAAATGGCAAAGGAAAACTTTTTGAACAAAATTCTCAAAAACTCACCAGGGAAAAATGTTGCAATCTGGGGACTTGCTTTTAAACCGAATACTGACGATATTCGTTTTGCTCCTTCAATCTTTATTATCAATAGTTTATTAAAAGAAGGATTTACAATTGAAGTTTATGATCAAGAAGCGGAAAATAATATCAAAAAATTATTCGGCGAAAAAATCAAATATGCAACAAGCCCTTATCATGCTCTAAAAAACGCCGATGCCTTGATTATTCTTACTGAATGGAACGAATTTCGTCAGGCAGATCTAAATAAAATCAAAAAATTATTAACCAATCCTGTTGTTTTTGACGGTAGGAACATTTACGACCCAAGCGTCCTGAAAAAATTAGGCTTTAGATATTTTTCCATAGGAAGACCGTAAATTTATGAAAGTACTCATCACCGGAGGAGCCGGATTTATCGGCTCCCATTTAGTAAAACACTATTTAAAAAATAACCATTTCGTCACAGTTTTAGATGACTATGTTACTGGAAGTAAAAAAAACTTAAAGGAAGTTAGCTCTGATAATAATTTAAATATTATCGAAGCCAACCTAATTGACTTTGATTTTTCAAACCTTACCCAATTCGATATTGTTTATGATTTAGCCTCCCCTGCTTCGCCGGCTGTTTTTGAGAAGCTTAGTTTTGAAATTTTCAAGGTAAACAGCATCGGATTAATAAACCTATTGGATTTTTTTGTTAAAAGCAGAAGCAAGACTTTTGTCTTTTCCTCAACCAGTGAAGTCTATGGGGACCCAAAAGTCGATCCCCAGCCAGAAACATACTACGGAAACGTCCATACGACAGGACCTAGATCTTCTTATGATGAAGGGAAAAGATTTGCCGAAGCCGTCATCGCCGCTTACGTCAGAAAGTATAGCATCGACGCAAGAACTGCCAGAATTTTTAATACATATGGACCTTTCATGAATAAGGAGGACGGTCGATTTATCTCAAATTTCATCAACCAGGCTTTAAATAACAAACCAATCACTGTTTTCGGTGACGGGACTCAGACGCGATCTTCATGTTATGTAACTGATATGGTCAGCGGATTAGTGAATCTTGGAGAAACTGATAATTTAAAGGGGGAAATAATCAATCTTGGTAACCCCGACGAAAGAAAAGTAATTGACGTTGCCCAACTGATAAAAAAAATGACTAGTTCAGACAGTGAAATAGTCTTTAAACCAATCGGTGAAGACGATCCAAAACAAAGATGCCCTGACATAGCCAAAGCAAAGAAACTTTTAGTATGGGAACCAATAATAAAATTGGAAGATGGACTAAAATATACAATTAGTTATTTTAGAAATATATGAGAAAAGTTGTTGTGATTGCACCGACATTTAATGAAAAAGGCAATATCGAAAAATTAATAGAGCAGATATTTGAACAGTCAAAAAATATTCCAAATTGGGAAATCCACCTTCTTATAGTCGATAGTTATTCCAAAGACGGCACGGCTGAAACAGTAAGAAGACTCCAAAAACAATACAAATATCTTCATCTTTTGGAAACGGAAAAAGAAGGGCTGGGCAAAGCTTACATAAGAGGCTTCAAATATGCAGAAGAAATGATAAATCCCTACCTGATGATACAGATCGACGCCGACGGACAACACCAGCCTAACAGGATCCCGGAATTTATTAAAAAAATAGAAAATGGGGCTGATTTTGTCATTGGGACACGTTACTCAAAAGGAGGATCTATCCCTCAAGGCTGGGGAATTCACAGAAAAATTTTATCTATCGGTGCCAATTTTTTTATTAGACTCGGTTTCATGAAGTTAAAAATCACCGAATGGACAAATGGTTACAGAGCGATTAAATTCTGGTTGGTCAAGAATGCCTACGACTATCTAAAAAACTATTCAGGTTATGTATTTCAAGTGGCCTTTATTGACTTTGCCTTGAAAAACAAAGCCGTCATAGATGAAATCCCTGTTGATTTTAAAGAAAGAAAATTCGGAATATCCAAAATCAACGCTCTTCAATATAGTAGCCAGACTATTTTTTATGTTCTCGCCCACTCCTCTTTTATTAAATTTGTCATTGTCGGTCTGATTGGATTTTGGATAGACTTCGGAATTTCTTATTTAGGCATTCAAAGAATGCATCAAGCCGTCTGGGTGATTACCCTTTTAAGTACTGAATCAGCTATTATTTCCAACTTTATCCTTAATAATTTTTGGAGTTTCCGACACAAAAAAATAGAAGTTTCATCAGGTGGATTTTTACCAGGTTTTCTAAAATTTAATCTAGTTTCCTCGGGGTCAATCGCCATCCAAACAATTGGAATGCAGATATTGGTGGGATTTTTTGGAAGAAAACTTTGGTACCTGTATAAAATCTTGATAATAGCTTTTATTATAATTCCCTACTCATACATTCTTTACAACAAATTTATTTGGAAGAGTAAATAACTATTCCTTCGTAGAATATTCTGAAGACACCCAACCTTCATCAAACTCTCCCGACTCCAATCCATCTTTATTGCCATTATATTTAATCTGATACCAGCCCGCCTTTTCATCTAAAAATTCGTATTTCTCCCCCACTTTTACCTTGGCTTCCTCCGAAGCATTGATTGAAGCATCAACACGAACCCTCAACCAACCCTGCGGATTACTATTTATTGTCACCATAGTCCTGCCTGGTTTGGCGCTGGGTGTTGCGGTTTTTTCTACATCTGACAACTGCTTTTGACTCTGGTCAAGCGCCAATTTGAATGATGCATTTACTCTGTAACCCGGGTCGACATTTATTTTCTGAGTTCTGCGGAAAAATCCAGGCATGAATACAGACAGTTCGTGGTCACCACGCAAAACGTCCTGCAGAACCAAAGGCGCCACTCCCTTTTCATCATTATCCAAGGTTATAATTGCTCCTTGGGGTTCAGACTCAACATAAATTTCACCATAGTTACCGTTTTTTGGGGCTGTTTCCATCTTTTGAGTAGTAAATATTTCCCCGGCGGAAAAAATATCGGAAGAACCCAATTCACGATTAACATAAGTAAGCGAATTTTTATAAACGTTTATTTTTCCGTTCCAAGAGGCAGTCTCTGTAGCGTTTCCCTCCGGTATCAACTTCAATAAATATTCTCCTACTTTGTATTTGTCGTCATAAGGAGTCTTCCCAATTATCATGTTATTTATAAAAACGCTTGCCGTAGGTGAAGAAATTATTTTCAATTTTCCATAAGCGTTCTGTTTATCAAGGATAAAAAACCTGACTACGACAAAACCGATAAAAAGAATGATTAAAACCAGCAATAGGACCAATTTGCTTTTCATAAAAGTACTAATATTGTATTCTAACTAAAAAAATAATTCAAGGCTCAACCCACTTTGATAAGGATTACTCCAATAAGCATCATCAAGCTTCCCACCCAGACCCCTCTTTTGGGTTTGTCGCCAAAAAGTAGCCATGCCAACAAAAGGACAAAAAATACTTCTAACTTCTTCACTCCTGAAACTAAAGCCAAGGCGCCTGTCGTGATTCCGTATAAATATAAAAGGGCCAGAATCGTATAAACAATCCCGTTTAAACAAAGACTCCAGAAATTATTTTTCAAATCTGTCATCCACTGTTTATCCTTTCTTGTCATATAAAAACCTATAAGAACCGTCGTCAGTAGGTTCTCCCAAAGAAGTAAAAATGACTGGTTGACAGGCTTAATATTTATCAATCCAGTTTTGTCAAATACAGACGTCAAAGGCATAATTGCCATAGCAACTAAATACATAAAAGCATTTTTGTTTGTAAATAGAAGCTTAAAAGGTCTTAAAAAATCCTCTCTTGCCTCTTCCACCTTTAAAAAATACCCTCCCAAAATAATCAAGACTAATCCAAGTAAAGGTATCATCTTTAAAACTTCTGAGAAAAAAATAAGGGCAAAGACGTATTGGAATAAAACAGAAAAAAAAGCCAAAGGTACCACTTCTGACATCAAGCTACCTTTCAGCGACTTCAAAGACAAAGTTTTTGCATACGCGAATAAAATAACAGAAACAGTCGTTGATAGCCAGAAAACGATATTTAACTTTGGAAAACCATCTTTAAAGGCCGGATAAATTAGAAATGGAATTGAAAAAGCAAATAAAGACCAGGAAACAAGTGAAGCATTAATGTTTTTTAAAGCTTTTTTGTTAAGAATGACTGAAACCGCCGAAACCAGGGCCGACATTAGAGCATACCAAAACCACATATTGTTTTTCATTCTATCAAAATAAGCATTTTTTTGCTATCATAATAACCAATGATAAAAGAACAAATTTTAAAAAATCTGCAAAAAACTCTCGAGAAAATCGGCGAGAAAGAAGTAGATATTGACCTCCAACCACCCACAAACGCGGACTTTGGAGATTACTCAACATCAATGGCGCTTAAGTTAACAAAATTACTTAAGAAAAATCCAGTCACGATTGCCGAAGAAATTAAGAATAACTTTCCCAAAAATGACTTTATTGAAAAAATCGATATTATTAAACCTGGATTTATTAATTTTTGGATTAAACCGCATCAATTACTCGATTACGTTCAAAGCGTATCGACAGAAAAATTTGACTTCCCCCATTTTCATCTAGGGAAAAATGAAAAAGTTATGGTTGAATTCGCCCATCCTAATACGCATAAACTTTTTCATATCGGACACTTGAGAAACATTTCAACTGGTGAAACCATGGTGCGAATTTTGGAAGCAGTCGGAAATAAAGTCATCCGTTCAAACTATCAGGGCGACGTCGGACTCCATATCGCCAAATGTCTCTATGGTGTCCAGAGTGAAAAATCAAAAATTAAGAGCTTGAAGACACTGCAGGAAAAAATTGAATTTATTGGGAAAATGTATACAAAAGGAACAAAGGCATATGAAGATGACATAAAAGCCAAAGAAGAAATTAATAGAATCAACAAAATGATCTACGACCAAGATCAGGAAATTCTTCCCGTCTGGCAGGAAACTAAAAAATGGAGTCTAGATTACTTTAATGAAGTTTATAAAAGAGTCGACAGTCATTTTGATAGACTTTATTTGGAAAGCGAATTTTACAAGCGGGGAATGGAAGTTGCTAACGAAGCCCTCAAAAAAGGAATTCTTGAAAAAAGTCAAGGGGCAATCGTCTTTAATGGTAAAAAATATGGGCTCGACACAAGAGTTTTCATTAATTCTTTAGGATTTCCCACTTATGAGGGAAAAGAGCTTGGACTAGCAGAAAAAGAATTCTCAGAATTTGGAGAGTTGGACAAAAATATCCATGTCGTCACCCCCGAACAAACAAGTTTTTTCAAAATTACTTTCAAAGTTGAAGAACTCATTGACGAAAAAAAATATAAAAATAAGCAACACCACCTTATCTATGAGTGGGTCAAACTTAAAGAGGGAAAAATGTCTTCTCGAGAAGGTAATATTATTGAAGCCAACTGGTTAATTGACCAAATAAAAGAGAAAATTTTAAAACAATTTAAATGCAATGATAAAACAGCAGAAATCCTTGCTGTTGCCTCTGTTAAGTACTCTTTTCTAAAAACCAGTACTCAAACTATCATTCATTTTGATATGGAAGAATCTATAACTGTAGACGGTAATTCAGCTCCTTACTTAATCTATACTTATGTCCGCTGCCAATCTGTTTTGAATAAGGATGATTATAACTCGTTAACTCGTAAACTCGTGAACTCTAACATAATAAATAACGACGAATTGATCCTTCTTCGGAAACTCTATCAATTCCCAGAAGTTGTTTTGAAAGCAGTGCACGAATTTTCTCCTAATTTCATCGCCACTTATCTTTATGAACTATCATCCCAATTCAATCTTTTTTATCAAAAAAATCCAATCTTAAAGGCCGATAAAAAAACTAAAGAACTGAGATTGCTAATAACTAAAGCAACGGCAAATGTAATTAAGAAAGGATTGGAACTGTTGGGAATTAAAACAGTAGAAAAAATGTAATATGGCCTTTTTTGTTTGTAAAAATTGCGGTTTTGGTTCAGCCAGCTGGTATGGGAAATGCCCTGACTGCGGTAAGTGGAATACTTTAACCGAAAGACCTGACTTCGCTAAATCTTCAACTAGCAAAAAAAAAGAAGGACTCAAAAGGATTTCAATCACGCCTTTTAAGAAAATAAAAACCCAAGACAAAACCAGGATCAAAACCGGTATTTTTGAATTTGACCGGGTTTTAGGAGGCGGTTTTATTCCAGGAGAAGTCGTCCTTTTAACCGGAGAACCGGGAATCGGTAAATCGACTTTAGTACTACAGGCTCTAAAAGATATTAAAACTCTTTACATTTCCGGGGAAGAATCAGGAGAACAGGTCAAAAACCGGGCTGACCGCCTTGGTATAAAACTGGATAACTTTTTATTTTCAAACGACCTCCAGGCTGAAGGCATAATAGAGTCAGTTTCTGAAATGAAAGACCAGATCGATGTTGTTGTTATAGATTCTATCCAAACAATCTATTCGAAAGATATAGAGGGTGCAACTGCCAGCATCAGTCAACTTAAAGAAGTGACAAAACTTTTAGTTACTTTTGCCAAAAAAAATAATCTCGCCATTGTCTTAATCGGCCATATTACAAAAGAAGGAGAAATCGCCGGACCAAAGAGCCTTGAACATTTTGTCGACTGCGTTCTCAATTTTGAAGGCGAAAAAGTTTCCAATTATAGATTGATTCGAACTTCCAAAAACCGCTTCGGCGGAACCGACGAAATCGGAATTTTTGAAATGACCGGCTCTGGTTTAAAGGAAATCGACAACCCTCTAGTTTTCTTGGAGGGTAAGAAATCTCTTGAACCTGGGAAGGCGATCGTCGGCGTAGCCGAAGGAAAAAGGTCGCTCTTTTTTGAAATTCAAACGTTGGCCGTTCCAACGGTTTTAGCAGTACCTAGAAGAGTCGTCAAAGGTTTTGACTATAACAAAGTCCTTCTACTTTTAGCGGTCACAAGAAAAAATTTGAATTTATCACTTGATAACTTTGATATCTACGTTAACGTTATAGGTGGCGTTTCTATCAAGGGTACGAGCGCGGACCTGGGATTAATAGCTGCTCTAATCTCCTCGTTTAAAAATATTCCCCTCCCTTCTTCAACTCTATTTATAGGCGAGGTCGGCCTTCTTGGTGAAATAAGAAATACGTACTTTGAAGAAAAAATTATCAGTGAGGGAAAAAGACTCGGTTTCAAAAAAATTTATTCGAGCAAGAATATCAGCAGTGTAAAACAATTTCGTTCTCTTATTTAGGGGACTTCTTAGTAAAAAGTTTTTCAACCGTAGTTTTCTTACCATTAGCTCCTGTTAACTCAATCGTTAATTTGTTGACGCCTTCATGAAGGGGAAAATCATATTCAAACTGGCCGTCTTTATTTTGATAGATTCTTTGTCCGGAAATAACTATCATGGCGTCCTTATCTGTTTTCCCCAAAATTTTGACATTATTTTCTCTTGTCAAATTATTAGTTTTAGGAGATAGGATAGTCAATTTTGGTGGTGAAAAATAAAGCAACAGTTGATACCCGAAGTAAACTATAAAAAATAAAACGAGAAAAATAAATCCTGTTCTCAAAACCTGTTTTGTTTCCGGAGTCAGATAACGCTGAGAAATTTTTTCTTTGAATCTAACATCATCCTTTTTCTCATAGTCTCGTCTGAAAAAAGCCAGAATTTTTCTGTCGTCCAACCCTAATACTTTAGAATAATTCTTTATTATTCCTGTGATATAAATTTTCGAGGAGAAAAAATCCCAATTATTTTCCTCAATGGCAAGCAAATATTTTTCCCTTACTTTAATTTTCTTTTCTATATCAAGAAGGGTTAAGCCTTGAATAATTCTTTCTTTTTGTAAGATTCCTCCAACAGATAACATAAGGATATTATACTCTCCCCGTATATTCTCCCGTTTCCGGATTGACAGTAATAGTTTCTCCTATTTTAATAAATAAGGGGACCATCACAGTCACTCCTGTTTCTACTTTGACTGACTTTTTTGCTCCTGTCACTGTATCGCCTTTATCAGCATTTTCCGATTCGATCACTTTAAGTTTGACACTCATTGGCGGCCTGATTGTCAAAGGTTTATCGTCGTGCAAGTAAACATACATTTTGTCCCCTTCTTTGAAAAATCTTGAAACGTCCCCAACTATATTTAAAGGTAGAGAAAACTGGTTATAAGTTCTTTCGTCCATAAAATAAAGATTTTCATTGTCTTTATAAAGATATTGCATTTCAACTGACTGTACATCGAGCACCTCAACCTGTTCGTTAGACTTATAAGCGTATTCGACATTTTTTCCTGACAATAAATTCTTTATCCTCGCCTTCATTAGAGCCGAACCTTTCCCTGGAGAATAAAAGTCTGCCTTCTGAACGTGCCAAATCTCACCCTGATGGTAGACGAACTCGCCTTTTTTTAGATTACCTGCGTTTGTCCTCATATTATTTGATATTAATAAGTTTTAATTTCTCAATTGAGTCAACATTAGCGAAGATCATCACTAATCTTTCAAACCCAATTCCTGCTCCGGTGCAAGCCGGAAGTCCATATTTTAATGCTT
This sequence comes from Candidatus Roizmanbacteria bacterium, assembly GCA_016215445.1. Classification (GTDB taxonomy): domain Bacteria; phylum Patescibacteriota; class Microgenomatia; order UBA1406; family GWC2-37-13; genus GWC2-37-13. The sequence continues at coordinate 360,814 of JACRJL010000003.1, read as the reverse complement.
GGATGAAGTCTTTGTCAATTGAATGATTAATTAGTTTATTTTTTTTTCGGTTTAAATTTTCCGAGATGAATCTTTTTTCTTGCTCCTTATAATCATTGAGCTCTGTGCAAAACCCACCCACTTCTAAACCATTAATATAAAACTCACAACGCTCGGCAGTTTTTTTGCCTTTGCTCAATTTAGCAAGCGACGCCATCTGACGAGGGTAATCATAAAGTAAAGTCGCATAACCATTTCGTCCTAGTTTTGGCTCCACTTCGGAAGCTAGAATCTGTGAGAATATGTCTTCATAACTTGCTCCCTTAACCTCATAGCCTTTACTTTGGGCTTTCTTTATGAATAGTTTTTCATCAAATAACTCTTTTTCATTTATCTTTGCAAATTTTTCAAAAGCCTGAGCAACTGAGTACTTTTCCCATTTGTCAAACTTAAGTTTTTGATTTTTGATTTTTTTATTAATGTAATTTAACATTTCCAATACTTCATCCGCCAATTCTAAATAATTTAACCCGACCTTATAGAACTCCAACATGGTAAACTCCGGCTGGTGCCAACTTGAGTTTGGTTCGCTGTTACGAAAAGATTTATCCAGATAGTAGCAATTTCCGATTCCGGCGACTAATAATCTTTTTAAGAATAACTCCGGAGAAGGTATTAAATAAAGTTTTTCTTTTCTATTAAAATATCTAAATTCTGTTTCAAATATCTCAAGATATGATTCAGGAATCAAGCCTGGAGATAAAACCGGTAATTCAACTTTTAAATAACCTTTTTTTTGAAAAAATCTGTTAACCAACTCCTGTATCTTTAGGTAAACTTTATAGTTCTTAAGATTCTTTATTTCTGTCTTAATTTTCATAATGATTCGCTGCAGAATTAATGTTAGATTTTTAGATCTCTTCTTCCAAATCCGACAAAATTCTCCTCGCTTTAGCAGAGACACTTGAAGGAACGACAATCTTAAAAACTACGTACTGATCTCCTTTATTATAAGACTGGGGATGAGGAACTCCCTGACCACGCAGTCGAACAGTTGTCCCCGATTGAGTTCCAGGCCTTATTTTTAATTTTACCATTCCATTTATTGTCGGAACTTCAACTACTCCGCCGAGAACAGCCAAAGAATAGGAGATTTCTTTTTCAAAATGAATATCCTGATTTTGTCTTTTAAAAAATGGGTGAGGTTTGACGTGGATTAAAAGATCAAAATCGGAAAATCTTATTCTCATTCCTTCGTCTACACCAGCCGGAATCTGAATCGTTTTTGTATCACCTTTAATAACGACGTCTTTTTTTATACCGTTGACAGCTTCTTCGAAAGTCAAACTCGTTTCATAAATGTCGCGGTGGGACTGACGCCTTCCCCCGGAAAAAGGCGACTGAAAACCAAAGAACTGTTCAAATATTTCGAATGGATCGGAAAAACCACCAAAGTCAATATTTTCAAATGGATTCCCCTGACCGCCAAAATTAGTATAAACCTTAAAAGGTCCCTCTTGATAGTATTGTCCTCCAGCTCCGCCTGGCGATCCACCCGCTCCTGGACCCCCTCGTTGAAACGCAGCCTCACCATACTGATCATACATCTGCTTTTTCTGAGGATTGGAAAGCACTTCAAAAGCTTTATTGATTTCTTTGAATTTTTCCGCGGCACCGGAAGATTTATTGCGATCCGGGTGCCACTTGAGAGCCAGCTTCCTATAAGCTGTCTTTATTTCATGGTCACCGGCATTCTTGGAAACTCCGAGAACTTCATAGTAATTTACCATAACAATTAGTTTACCACTTCTCCCTCTTCTACTTTACCTTTTTTACCTTTATCAGCTTGAGCTTTAGAGGAAGCGGCCTCTTCTTTTGGCTGTTGGGCTTGCCCTGACTGTGGCGTTTCCGTCTTGTTATACATCGCCTGACCGATCTTGGTTAGTTCGTCGGAGAGTTCTTTTGTTTTATTCTCTATCTCTTCTTTCGTACCTTTTTCTAAAGATTCCTTCAAAGATTTTTTCTTGCTCTCGATTGATTCCTTAATTTCCTTACTCACCTTGTCTCCGGCGTCTTTCAAAGACTTCTCTGTCACATAAATCATATTGTCAGCCTTATTTCTCACTTCAATCTTTTCTTTTTCCTTTTTATCATCCTCCGCATGTTTTTCTGCTTCTTCTTTCATCTTTTCAATTTCTTCTTTTTTCAAACCGGTTGAACCGGTGATCTTTATTCCTTGAGACTTACCAGTGGCTTTATCTTTAGCCCCCACAGACAAGATTCCTGAAGCATCAATATCAAACGATACTTCAATCTGAGGAACTCCTCTTGGTGCAGGAGGAATTCCGTCTAAAATAAATCTACCCAAAGATTTGTTGTCAACCGCCAACGGTCTTTCTCCCTGAAGAATATGAATTTCAACTTGGGTTTGGTTGTCTCCAGCTGTCGAAAATGTCTCTGTCTTCGCCGTTGGGATGGTTGTATTTCTGTTTATGAGCGGAGTCAATACTCCTCCCAAGGTCTCAACACCCAACGTCAAAGGAGTCACATCTAATAACACCACGTCTTTGGTTTCACCTGTCAATACTCCTCCTTGCACGGCAGCACCAACTGCTACAACTTCATCTGGGTTAACTGAGCGGTTGGGTTCTTTACCGAAAAATTCTTTTACTTTTTCGACGACTTTTGGCATTCTCGTCATTCCTCCAACCAAAACCACTTCGTCAATCTTTGAAACTTCAACCTTAGAATCTTTTAGACATTTTTTGACTGGTTCAAAAGATCTATCAATTAAGCTACCTATTAGAGATTCAAGCTTTGCTCTCGTCAATTTTGTAACAAAATGCAGCGGTTGACCGTCTTTAACAGTAATAAAAGGAAGATTGACATCAGCTTCTTTTGAAGACGATAGTTCAATCTTGGCTTTCTCGGCAGCATCTCTTAAGCGCTGCAAAGCTTGAGCGTCATGGCGCAGATCTATCCCATTATCTTTTTTAAACTCGTCGGCAAAATAGTCTAAAATTACCTTATCGAAATCATCTCCACCCAAATGAGTATCACCGTTAGTTGCTTTAACTTGGAAAACTCCTTCACCCAACTCTAAAACCGTGATATCAAAAGTTCCGCCACCCAAATCATAAACGGCGATCGTGTGGGCGTGTTTTTTATCCAAACCATAAGCAAGGGCAGCCGCAGTCGGTTCGTTAATAATTCGAACTACTTCCAACCCGGCGATTTCACCCGCTTGCTTTGTTGCTTGTCGTTGTGAATCGTCAAAATAGGCTGGGACAGTAATGACGGCTTTTTCCACTTTTTCACCCAAGTGGGCCTCGGCGTCCACTTTAATTTTTTGTAAAATCATCGCGGAAATTTCTTGAGGTGTATAAGTCTTTCCCTCAACTTCAACGTCAGCCATCTCGTCTCTTCCCTCTTTTATTTTGTAGGGTAGCCATTTCATGTCGTATTTGACCGATTCGTCGGAGAATCTTCTACCCATCAATCTCTTAATAGAGAAAATTGTATTTTTTGGATTAACCACTGTCTGTCTTTTGGCGACATCGCCAACAATTCTTTTTACCGGATCAACAACCGATGGGATTACATTTCTTCCTTCAGCAGAATAAATAACTTTCGGCTTTCCGCCTTCCATAACAGCAACACAAGAATTGGTTGTTCCTAAATCTATTCCTATAATTTTAGCCATATTTGTTTTGATTAATTAATAACTAATAACTTTTAACTGCTAACTTTTTTGCTCACTTTAACTTGAGCGACTCGCAAAATGCTATCACCCAACTTATAACCTTTTCTTAAAACTTCAACAACCATATCGTCTTTATCACCCTGAACAATATCAATTGCTTCAGCCACGTTTGGGTCAAACGGTTTATTGAGTACTACTATTTCTTCTACACCAGTCTCTTTCAGCGACTGGAATAGATGATCCTTTGCCATTTTTAATCCCTGATCTTTGACAAACACTTCTGCCTTTTCCAGATTGTCGAGAAAGGGTAAAAGCTTCATTATCAAATTTAAATTGGCCGTTCTTATCAAACGACTTTTTTCTTCGCCGACTCTTTTCTCAAAGTTCTGATAATCCGCCAGTGCGCGTAAATATTTATTTTTAAACTCCTCTACTTCTTTTTTTAGTTTTTCTACTTCCAAATTTTTTGTTTCTTTTTTCATAAATTTTGCTCCTGGACTATTTCTTCGATCAAATTTGAGAAATATTTTATCTGGGGGATAATTAAATCATAATACATTCTTTTTGGACCAACTACACCAACCATTCCTTTGATTTTCTTTCCTTCAAATTCGCCCCAAACGCTGGCGCAAGCGTCAAATGTAGCGTCGTGGAAGTCTTCCTCTCCCAAAACACACATTATTTCGTCTTCGATTCCGGAAAAATCAGTCATGATTCTTTCCCAAAAAGTCACTTCGTCCAACCGACCGAATAGACTCCTGGAAAGATTTAGATCCAAAAATTCAGGTTGGGTAAGCAAGTTTGCCATACCCGAATAATAAAGATCTCCATAATTCGTTGTTATCAAAGACAACATGCCGGTTTTTTGGGATAAAACCTTGACAGCTTGAGAAAGTAAACGATGGGCTTCGGCTCTTTCATCCCAAATACTGTTTTTATAGGCAACTTCATCCGTGGTTGAAAGTTCTTTCTGTTTCATTAAATGCTTGATATAAAACCTGAATCCCTTAGCAGAAGGAACTCTTCCTGATGAAAAATGGGCTTTTTTAAGATAGCTTTTTTTTGCCAACTCAACCATTTCGTTACGGATAGTGGCAGGCGAAACCCCTAATTTGTACTTTTTTTCCAAAATTTCGCTACCTACGGCAACGCCTGTTTCCGAATATTCTTTGATGATGGTTTTCAAAATATCAACCTGTCTTTGCGTCAAATCTTCCATATTTAGCAATCATACATGTTCTCTGCTAACGTGTCAAGGGCATTTTTTGATATAATTTTTATATGATACTAAAAGGAAAAAATGATACTTTACTCATTATTATTCATGGATATAAAGGTTCAAATGAAGATTATGCTATTAAACAACTTTCTCTGGAATTAAATAAAAAAGGCTACCCTATTCTTGCTCCAAACCTTATTTCGAATAAAAATAAAGAATCAGAAACAAATATCCAGAATCAGGTAGAAAAGGTTAATATTTCAATAGACCAGTTTAAAGGTAAATTCAAAAAAATAATTTTAGTAGGCGGAAGTTTAGGAGGATTAGTATCAAAAATTGCGGCGGCAAACAATTCTAGTGTTGACGGACTGGTAACACTCAACGGTTTTTTTTATTTTTCAGGACTAAAAAGAAATGATTTAAAAGTGGCTTTAAAGCTATTTTTGACCTTTCCCTTCAATAAAGATTCTCGCAAAACTCTTTTATTCTATTACAAAAATTTGTCGCACAAAAAAGTCAAAATCCCTACCCTGGTGATTTCTAGTAAAAGCGATGAAAGAATCAGCTACAATCAATCAGAAAGATTTTATAAATCATTAAATTCTCAGAAGAAACTTGTATTTATAAAAAACATGGACCATGGTATAACAAAAAAAGAATATATTATTAAAGTAACAGAAGAAATTATTTCTTGGTTAAGAAAATTATGATCAAATTAGGCGCTCATCAATCGATTGCCGGCGGTTATTCCGAAGCACTTAAGCGCGTTAATAATATCGGTGGAAACTGCCTGCAAATTTTCTCCTCCTCGCCCCGCGGTTGGAATTTTGCCAAAACCGATCAAGCAGAAGTTAAAAAGTTTTTGAGCCTTAAATCTAAACTCTCGATTGCTCCTATTTATTTTCACTCTTCTTATCTTGTCAACCTTGCCGATGAAAGTAGAATTGGACATTTGTCTAAAATATCTTTAATCGCGGAAATGTCACTTGCCCCCCTATTTCAAATCAAAGGCAGCATTGTTCACCTTGGTTCATACAAAGATCAAAAAACTAAATCTAAATATAAGCAACTAATATCAAATATCAAAGATATTTTGGAAAAGACACCAAAAGAATCGTTTTTCATAATTGAAAACGCCGGAAACAGAAAAATCGGTCAAACTCTTGAGGAAATTTCTCAACTTGTTAAAGATATTAATAATGAACGGGTCCGCATCTGTTTGGACACATGTCATTTATTTTCCAATGGCTATAGATTTGATAAAGGATCAGAACTGACTTCATTTCTTGATAAACTTGATAAACTTAATCTACTTGATAAACTTGAAATCTGGCATGTCAACGACAGCCGCGATCCTTTTAATTCCGGTCATGACCGCCATGACAATATAGGCCAGGGTTTAATCGGTATAAACGAATTTAAAACTCTTTTAAATCATAAAAAAACCAAAGACTATCCTTTTATCATCGAAACACCGGGGTTCAAAGACGAAGGACCTGATAAAAAAAATTTAGATATTTTAAAATCTATTGTTGAAGTATAATTTCTAAATGAAAAAAGATTATATCACAGAGTTGAAAGATGAAGTTTTAAAATTTGAAAGAAAAAAAGTTGACCCGAAAATTATAAAAAAATTTTTGAGTAAACTTTCTTCTACAAATAAAGTCACTAAAGAACTAAACATAGATGAACACTTTTGTGCTTTTTTTGTACCAGTTAATAAAAAAACAAAGTCAGTATACTTGGGTCATCATATAAAAGCTGACGACTGGATTCCTCCGGGAGGTCATATAAAATTCGGCGAGCATCCGGTTGAATCCGTGATCAGGGAATTCGAAGAAGAACTGGAATTTAAAGTCTCTCAAAATCAAATTGAGATTTTTAATTTATCTATAAAAGACGTCAGTGACAACCCGCGCAACCCTTGCAAACTCCATTTTGATTTCTGGTATCTGGTAGAAGTTCCAAAAATTAATTTTAATTTTCTAAGGAAGGAATTTCACGACGCCCACTGGCATCCGCTTGATGAAAAAACTTTCAAAAAAATCAAAACAAAAAAATATAATCAAATTGTCAGATCGCTGAAAGAAATATTATAATTACTTCATGAGCAAACTTCCCGAACCAGTCCTCGAATTCTTAGAAAAATTCAGGAAAAATAAATTCCAGATCTATATCGTCGGTGGAGCGATCCGCAATTTACTACTAGATAAACCTATCACCAACTGGGACTTCACCACAAACGCTACACCTGAGGAAATTCTCAAACTTTTTAAAGGCGCTTTTTATAACAACACTTATGGAACAGTATCGATTCCAATCAAAGAATTAATTTTTGAAGTCACTCCTTTTAGAAAAGAAGGAGAGTATAAGGATTTCCGACACCCTGGAAAAGTCAAATGGGCAGATACGATAGAGGAAGACTTATCAAGGCGCGACTTTACAATTAACGCCATCGCCTATGACGGGGAAAAAACAATCGACCCCTATAAGGGACAAGAAGATTTGAAAAATAAGTTGATTAAGTCAGTCGGCGAACCAGAAAAAAGATTCAATGAGGATGCTTTAAGACTTATAAGAGGTATCAGACTCGCTTCTCAATTGGGATTTATGATCGAGGAAAAAACCCGAGTTTCAATTGAAAAGAATGCCGAATTAATTTCTAAAATCTCCTGGGAAAGAATTAGGGATGAATTTCTAAAGATTCTTGAAAGCGACCACCCTTCAGAAGGGGTTTTATTTTTAAGAAATACCGGTCTTTTAACCTTTATCCTTCCTGAAGTCGACAACTGTTTTGCAATTCCCCAAAAAAGTCCAAAGAGACATCACATTTATGACGTCGGGACTCACCTTGTAATGTCTCTGAAATATTGTCCGTCGAAAAACCCGATCACAAGGTTTGCCACATTAATCCACGATACAGGAAAAGCCGAAACTTTCAGGCGAGACGACAAAACGGGTCTTATCACTTTTTATAATCACGAGGTCGTCGGTGAAAAACTGGCCGAAAAAATCGGCAATAGATTCAAGCTTTCCAATAAGGAAAAAGATAAATTGATTAAATTAGTTAAATTCCACCAATTCACCGTTTCGGAAATCCAAACCGATAAGGCGGTTCGAAGGTTTATAAAAAATGTCGGCACAGAATATCTAGAAGATATAATCGATCTTAGATTCGGAGACAGAATTGGTTCAGGAGCCAAACCGGATTCCTGGCGGTTTGATTTATTTAGAAAAAGATTGGTAGAAGTACAAAAACAACCTTTCCAAATCAAAGACTTGAAAATAGACGGCAACGACGTCATGAAAACCTTAAAATTAAAACCCAGTCCGAAAATCGGTGAAGTTTTAAAGGAATTATTCGATCAAGTAGTAGATAAAAAAATAAAAAATGAAAAAAAAATACTACTCGAGATACTGAAGAAATATCGGTAAATTATTTTTTTCGTCTTCTATAACAGTTTTTTCTCCATGACCAGGGTAAATAATTACTTCTTCTGGTAAATCAGTCAATTCTATCAATGAGTTTCTTAAATCATCTTTATTACAATAAGAGTGGTCAAATCTTCCAATTGTACCGTTAAATAAAGTATCACCGGTAAAAAGAACTTTTTCTTTTTTGAAATAGAAACATCTGCTTCCAGGAGTATGCCCTGGTGTTTCTATAATCTGTAATCCATAAGTATTAACTAATTGCCTACTTATTGTTGATTCTATATTTTTAGGTTTAACAATACTTTGTTTGAAACCAAGAAAGTGTTCAGCGGTTTCAGATAGACGGTCAATAAGAAATTGGTCTTTTTTGTTAATAATCAACGGAATGCTAAATGACAACTGGATCTCTCCTATTGCCATAATGTGGTCAAAATGACCATGGGTAGCTAATATACCAATTAGTTTTAAGTTTCTTCTCTGCAGTTCCTCTAGAATAAACGAAGCCTCATCAGCGGGGTCTATAATCAAACAGTCACTTCCCTCAATTAGAAAGTAACAGTTCGCCTGCAGCTGTCCTAAAGAATATTTAACAATTTTCATCTTTATGATCTAAGCCATTCAACATAGTCACATCCACCAGCAGTTTTCGTCTTTGGATCCCAAGTAGCAGTAGAACATTTTTTCAGCTTTTTTCCCGCAGCAGTTATAAAAAGAACTAGTTTTGATCCGCACTTAGGACAATCTTCGTCTAACTGTTCTGTTGTTCCTTTAATCCATTCGACATAATCACAACCTCCCGCTTCCTTGGTTTTTGGATCCCAAGTAGCAGTAGAACATTTCTTCATTTTCTTGCCAAATCTTGTTACGGCCATTAGAAGAGGTGCACCGCATTTTGGACATTTTTCATCAAGAACAACTGGTTCTACTGCTAACCATTTAACGTAGTCGCATCCTTCTGTCTGTTTTGTCTCCGGATTCCATCTTCCTGTTGAGCAACGCTGCAATTTCCTTCCCGTTTTCGTCTCAAAAATCTCGCCTAACGGAGAACCGCATTTCGGGCAGACATCAGATCCTTTCATATATTTTTTTTCTTCTTTCTTTTTTCAAACCAAACCAAGATCGGGGTTGCCACAAATGGAGAAGAATAAGTACCCGTGATTGTACCAATAAGGAGAGTGATGATAAAAAATCTAATAGTTGTTCCTCCCATAAGAGCTAAGGCTAAGAGCATGAAAACAATCGTCATAGAATTATTAACAGATCTAACCATAGTTTCAGTCAGTGCTTTATTGGCAAAGTATTCTATATCTTCCCTTCCCTCTGTCTGCAAATATTCTCTAATCTTATCAAAAATGACAATCGTGTCGTGAACTGAAAAAGACATTGTCGTCAAAAGAGCTGTAACAAACAAAGTATCTACTTCTGCCCTATAAAAGTGAGACAACAAAGAATAACTACCAATTACCACCAAGAAATCATGAATCATTGCTAAGACAGCTGCAAAAGCATAGTTAAAACCCTTAAAAGCAAAACTCATATAAACAAGGATTCCGATAATGGCTAGAATCGAAGCCACCACCGTTTTATTTATAGTTTCTTTTCCTAAAGTCGGTCCAACTGTCTCTGACCTTAAAACAGTTAATTTGATTTTAAGATCTTTTTCTAAAAAAGCTTTAAGAGTTTTTTCCTGTAACTCTGTCAAAGGTTTAGTTCGTAATGTAATGCTTTTGTCTTTTGTTTCTAAAAAAACAGATTCCACTTTATTTTTTTCTATTATTTGTCTGACTGTCTGTTGTTTAACTATCTTATCGGCTTGATACTCAAGGTTAGTTCCACCGACAAAATCAATTGAATAACGGTAACCCCATTTGACAATAGAAAACATTCCTACTCCTATGAAAAATATAGAAATAAGAAAATAGATCCAACTATATTTTGAAAAGTTAATCATTTTTTATAAAAAACTTCTATCAATCTTTTAGTTATAACTACTCCTGTAAACAAACTCGTTGCCACTCCTATTGCTAATGTTAAGGCGAAGCCCCTCACCATACCAAACTGGGGCAGAAACTCCCAATTCAGCGGATTAAATAAAATAAAAGCTACTGTCAGCGTGGTAATGTTGGCGTCCTTGATTGTGTCTATTGCCCGGCCAAATCCGAGCCTGAAAGCGATATCAAATTCTTTCCCCCTTCTCATTTCCTCCTTAATTCTTTCAAAGATCAAAATATTGGAATCAACCGCCATACCAATTGATAAAATAAATCCAGCTACTCCGGGAAGAGTCAAGACTACCGGTATGGTGCGGAAAATTGCAAAAGAAATCAGTCCATAAATAATTAATGCCAGCGAAGCTATCATACCTAACTTGCCGTAATACAAAATCATAAAAACCAATACGGCAAAAAGACCAATCGCACCGGCATAAACGCTTTTTTGCACTTCTATCTTTCCCAAAGTTGGTCCTATGTTTTTCTGCTCAACCAAATTAATTGATAGAGGTAAAGCACCTGAATTAATGGCTATAGCTAACTTCTTCGCATCCTCGACCGTAAAATCACCTGTAATTACTGCGCTGCCGTCGAGAATCGCCTGTTGGACTGTCGGTGCAGAAATGAGAAAATTATCTATAACAATTGCCACTGGCTTGCCTATATTTCTTTTTGTTACATCGGCAAATAATTTCCCTCCCTCGGTACTAAAGGTTAGAGCAACCTGCGGTTTACCCGTTTGTGAATCAAAGGTAACGCTAGATTTTTTAATATGTTTTCCTGTCAAACCTGTATCTTTGGTTAAGGTTGACAAAACCGATGAAGCACTGGCAACATTTTGCTGAGGATCTTGTTCTTTAAAAGTAAGAAGAGCCGTCCGCCCTATAAGACCTATTGCCTCGCTGACGTTTTCTATCCCAGGTAAATCAACGCTTATTCGATAATTATTACCCGACTTCAGAGTTTGAACCGATGGTTCAGAAACACCAAAAAAATTTACTCTTTTTTCAATAATATCCCGCGAAGAAGACAGCGCATCCTGCAAATCTTCCGGTTTTATTTTCTTTGTATCGGCTTCAAAAACCAAGTGACTACCACCTTTGAGATCTAACCCTAATTTTGTTTTAAAATCTTTTTTTACTCTTAATCCGAAAATTGGAAAGTCCAATGAGAGTGGATTAATTACATATTTACCTATTTTAAGATTTTCGGGGAGATCAATCAGAATAATAAAGACCGTAACTGAAATAAGAAATAATGTTTTGAGTATTTTCATTTATTTAATTCTTCTTCTGTGCCCACCAACATAATTTTTGGTTGTTTCAAAAAGCGCCAAATAAAAGGATCGTTATTCTTTTTTCGGAAAATAAATTCGTCTTCTGTCATCACTGTATAGTTTATAGATCGTCCAAATTCCTTTTCTGCTTCAGCAATAATTGATTCCACTTCAGCAACAACAATCACTCCAACCATCAACAAATATATTTCATCTTCCTTAATTATCAAATTCTTAGCAAATTTTGTAGATAAAGCAATAAATTTAATCTTTCCTATTTTGGATAAATTTTTATAGATTAGAGTTGAGATTAAACCAGTCTTTGTAAAAATTCTTAAAAATTCGTCGTAAAAATGGTAGTTTTTATTTAAAGTATAATAAACTTTATTCAATCGCCTTTCTTTGAGAAGTAATTTTTCGTCCGAAAGAATATCCAACTCCCTTTTTACGGCGTTGACTTCCTCATCAGTTTCTCTCACAACGCGTCTCAAGTAATAATTTTCACTTGGATGTTGAAAAAACAGTTCGAGAATTTTTCTTCTCGCTTTTGATGGAATAATATGTTGCAACATAAATTTAATATGCCACCTTGTTTCCGATCGGTAATATTTCTACAAATACCTGACCCCTAACAATTGATACTTCTTCGTCCTCGTTGTCAAAAAACTTCAATTGATCTTCTTCCTCTTCTTTGGACCAAGTCCCTTTGATTACTTTTCCGTCATGAAAAATCAAAGCATCGCCATTACCAACTACCCGATAAAGAATGTGACCGCCTTCGTAACCGTCATTTGCCGGCGATTCTTTGGCAAACATGATTACGATATTTTTTGCCGTCAGCGGCTTTCCTGTTGCTTTGTCAATGTGAGGTGTTCCGCCGTTTTCCCGCTTGTAGCTATTATTGGCTTTATCATAAGCCCAGACAACGTTAAAATCAGAGGCAAGATTATCCCAAAATCCAAAATCAATTTTAGCCGTTTTTCCTCTTTCTTCTAACTCGGCGTCATCTTTAAACTTCCAAAAAGAAAAATTTTTATCCCAAGCAAGACCGTCTTCATCAACATTACTTAACTCTCTTTTGTCCTTGGCATACTGCCAGAGTTTTGTCGTTGAAGAATAAACCGTATGTTCCGTAGCCCTATTAGGGAGTCTCTCATAATCTCTCCAGAAATAAGGGAAAGGAACAGAAAATTGGTTCAAATCGTTAAAAGACGACCAACCCAGTTCTTTGATATAACCTAAGGCATCAGCAGGACCTGGAGTATTAGCTCCTCCCACATGAGCATAGAGAGGATTGTTTCCGAATCCTTCTAACAACCTTATAAAATAAATTCGTGCTGAACGGACAGGTCCGATATAAGAAGCGTCCTGGCAATAAAACAAAGCTAGGAATCTTGTAATTCCTCCTTCGGCGACGGCTTCAAAAACTACATCTGCTGAAGACAAACCTGATTGTGGTCGCGCCTCTGTATGATTTTCTATCATCACTCCCAATGGCCTTCTTTTTTCCCATTTGGATTTTTGAGTCTTTGAAAAAAGAGAGCCGTTAATAGGACATTCTTCTGTTTTAGGTTCATTGTCTACTACCTTACCATTGCCATTTGTAGGTGGTTTATAATTTGAAAGTGGTGATAAAAAACCCTTATCAACGCTTCCGGAAAAGATTGAGTAAGAGGCAAAACCGGAAAATAGAAATAAAAAGAAAACTATAATAAATGCGACTTTTTTTTTGATCATAAATAATTTAAATTTTTAATAGCTTTTGTCTATAGCTTTCTTTTCTTCATCGGACAAATCATATTCTTCGCCTTTGCCCTGCTTAACTTTTTTCGTATATACCCGTAATCCGTCCCGGGTATAAATAAAGTTTAAAATTATACCATTATCTTGGTTGTCAAGAAAAGCAACAACAAAACTCTGCTCTCCTCCGGCACGGTCAAAAGGATTAAACCTGATCAAACCAACCTTTTGTAAATGCAATTTAGACGATTCGGATTCTTTTTTAAATTCCTTCTTAATAAGTTCAATTTCGTTAAAATTTTTTCTGTCTTGATCCAATAGCGAATCCAAAATCTCGTCGAGTCGTTCTTTTCGAGTCCTCGAGATTAGATTATAATAATGGTTTCTTAGTTTAAATACAACGAAACTTAAAACCACGAGCCAAACTAATCCAACCAAGACTATATATATAACCATCAAATACATTCTATAAATTTGCAATATACGTGTCAATGCGATTATAATAACAAAGCTATGTCAAAAAAAACCAAAAAGGAAAAAATTATCGCAGCTTATCGAAAACAACTGCGACATCTCCGCGAAAGTCAACCTGTATTACCTATAAAGAAAGACTCTCCTGTCGTGGTAGCCAAGGTAGTTACTCAACCAAAACAAACTCTGCCCAACTATTTTTTTGTCGATTTTAAAAAAAGTCTGATTTTTATAGTTCTTATCATTGCTCTTGAAATTGCTTTATATTTTGTTAAGCTTTTAAAGTAAGAAAGGAGGTGGAGAAAATCTATGGCATCAATGTACTGTGTAAAATGTCGAGCAAAAAGAGACGTTGCTAATCCTCAAAAAGTAACCATGAAAAATGGTAAGCCGGCTATGAAAGGTAAATGCCCAGTTTGTGGAACCGGTATGTACAGAATCGGAACTGCTTAATATTTTGTTTAAATAAAATCTAAAAACCACTCGTTTCTTTGAGTGGTTTTTAGTAGTCTAAAAGTTTAAATGAAGAAATCTTTCTATAGAATGGTTTACTACCGCCAAGAATACTTTCAAAAAGAATAATTTTTTTTACTTGAAAAGAAATATCAATATCAACTTTCTCTAATCTTTTTTTGAGAACAAAATATTGCTGTTTTGAAGACCTTGGGCCTCTCGCCAAAGTCAAATGAGGAATAAACTTTCTTTCATTAACATTATTCTGGTCAAAGTTGCTACTTATTCTTTCAGCCAACTGTTCAATTTTTTTCTCACGTCTGAAATTTAAATAGACTGTCAGTTTATGATTGACAAAGGCATCGGAGTCTAAGGAGTAAAGAAAAAACGCCGTCTGATCCCATAAAAGATCGGGTATCTTTTTTTTGATTTTTGCTACTTGATCAGTTTCTCCAAAAAAATGGATCGTAACGTGAAAATTTTCAGGACTAACCCAACTAAACTGGGGATATTCTTTTTTTATATTCTTCAGCTGTTCATCCAACTGTTTTTTTACTTTTTCAGGTAATTCTACCGCCAAAAATAATCTCATAAATTCTTTTTTAATTCATTAATTTTTAATTCCGTTCTAATGTCTATAAAGTTACCTTTTATATCAGAATCCCCGTTAATCCACACTTTTTCAGGTGTAAATCGATAAACGCGCCTTGGAAAATGCTTCAGAAATTCTGCAATTGCTCTCATCTTATGTTTGCTCCTTTTATAAACGACAGTCAAAGCAATAACCATATCTTTTGCATTAGTAAGTTCCTTTGCCTGACCGGAAAAATAAACCCCAACTCCAGTCCCGGCTGGCGCCGTTGAGTCATATATTGTAACAAAAACGTTAGGATTGTTCCTGACATTAATTGAATGTTGGTTATTTCTCCAGGATAACCAATAAAAATTAAGATTTTTGTCATAAGCCGTGTAAACTGGCGAATTCCAAGGATGGTCATCCGGTGTTATAGAGGCAATATTGAGGTACTCAATTTTCTTAATTATGTTGACGACTGATTTTAATTTCTTTTCCATTATTTAATTAAATACGCTGACAATTTTTCTTGTTGAAAATTTTTTTAATAGAGGTGTTACTATTTTTAACTTCCCACCGATTTCTTCAATTTGCTTTCTTTTATTATTAAGCTGAGGATCCCCTTCTGTAACGGCGACAATATTAGGATTTATTGTCTTTACCATATCAGAATATTCTTTATTGCTTGAAAAATATGGAAGATTAACTACTAAATCAACAACGTTTATTGCTGACAAAACCTCAGCCCTTTCTTTTTGACTATGGATGGGGCTTTCTCTTTTATTTTTTTTAATGAACTCGTCTGACTCCAATACAACAATAAGATAGTTTCCTAAAACTTTTGCTTTTTTTAAAAACTGGAGATGTCCGAAATGAAGTAAGTCAAAACAACCTCCAACCAATACAGTTTTTTTATCTTTAAGTAATTTTTTATATGAGTCTATCCTGGAATAAGGAATAATTAGAGCAGTCTTTTTCACTATCGACAGTATACAATATAACTTATGAGATTTGAAACTGAAATTGTCCACGAAAAGCAAAAAGCCTTAATAATTTCTAAAATGAATTATGCTTTTATAACAGTCTTAAAAACTCACTTAAAAAAATTTTCCGTTGACCATTTTTTTTCATCTATTCTTCCAAAATCACTAGATATTTTTGACTACTTAATTATCATCGATTCACACATTACCATACAAAAAATTAAGGAAAATCCAGAAAAGAAATTCATTTTTATCTTTTCTAGAAATAAAGCCCCGTCATCTCTATTAAGTTCTCAATTAAAAAATATTAAAATAGTGACGATCAACAGCGAAAATCTCAACGCCCAAGACATTGACAAAATTCTATGGTTCGCTTTCTCTCCAACAAAAGAAATTTTGCTCAAAATTAATTGGCTGCAAAAGACCGAACGGGACCAATCTGTAAAAAGAAAGTTTACTATCAGCCGATACTTCACTAAGAAGAATTCAATAATTTTCATAGTTTCCATTTTTGTTCTTCTCCATCTTTTATTCGTTCCTTTTCTTATTTTTTCTTCATATTTTGTTTATCAAGGCTACCAGGACCTAAAAAAAGAAGACTTTTCAAAAGCTGAAAATAGTATTAAATCTGGAAGCTATTTCTATCAGATCAGCAAAAAATTATATAGTTTCTCCCGTCCTACATACCGATTATTGGGTGTTTCCCTTTTTCCTGATAACCTAATGGAAATTAATAATAATGGCATAGAAGCGATAGAAGAAACTACAAAAATTTTAGTCAACTCGAAAGAAATCCAAAGACTAGTATTTGCAAAAAATAAAGGAGCTCTTGAAGAAGATGACTTGAAACTACGTCTTTCTAAATTGGATGATTCTCTTGAAAAAATTACGGAAAATTTAATAATTATTAACCAAAAACTTGACTTTCAATATGAATTTTTTAAACCGGTAAAAAATAAACTATCGGAAGCATCCGACCTTCTAAATAAGTCAAAAAAACTACTCTTATATTTCGAAACAGCCCTCACCAAAACAAATTCTTCAAAGTATTTACTTTTTTTTGCCAACAATATGGAGCTTCGCCCGGGGGGAGGTTTTCTAGGTTCTTTCGCTATCATCAATATTGCTAATTATGAAATTGGCGAAATCAAGATCTACGACGTCTATGACGCTGACGGTCAGCTGACAGCCCATATTGACCCACCAAAACCGATTTCCCAATATCTCAATATCCCCCATTGGTTCTTGCGCGATTCAAACTTCTCACCAGATTTCTTTGAAAATTACGAAAAAGCGCTTTTTTTCCTTGAAAAAGAGCTAGGAATGACTGGCTTTGACGGCAGCGTATTATTGACTACTTCTGCCGTCGAAAACATTCTTTCCTCTTTTGACAATATCTTTCTCCCTGACTTTAAAGAAAATATTAATTCTAAGAATTTTTATCTGAAAACCCAATTTTATGCGGAAAAGAATTTTTTTCCTGGCTCAATTCAAAAACAAGTTTTTTTATCTTCCGTGGTTCAACAGATAATTCTGAATCTTGATAATATTTCCTTGAGTAGATTTCTAACCTCTTTAAAGAAATCCTTAGACGAAAAACAGGTTGTCGTTTATCTCAAAGATGAAACCGCCCAAGCATTATTTGATTCTTCTTTTTGGTCGGGGCGTGTTATAGAACCCAAATGTCTGGCTGGACCAAATGACTGTCTAATTGACTATTTATTTCCTTACGACGCCAACGTCGGTGCCAATAAAGCCAATTTTTTTATCAATCGATCGCTTTATTTCAAAACTAACATTGATTCTCAAGGGAAAATAAATCATTTACTGTCAATCCAATACCAAAATACCTCTCCTTCGGAGATTTTCCCTACGGGAGTTTATCGAAATTATTTTCAAATTCTAATTCCAAGAGATTCGACAATAAAACAAATTACAAAAGAAGGTATTCTTGTTGAAGACTTTGATCAAAAAGATGATAAATTTAAATTAGTTGGTTTTTACTTTGAAGTGCCCCCGAAAAAAACTGTTGAGATTAAAATCAGCTATCAATTAGAAAATCCAATTAAAAAAGGAAGACAGATTTACCAATTAGTAGTCCAGAAACAAATTGGAGCAAGTAATTCTGATTTGATAGTTGACTTCAGACTTAACAAAAATATCTCATTAGTCAATCAAAATTTTTCTCCGCTTGTCAAAGACGATAAGATTCTTTATAATACAAATCTATCGACTGACAAAATATTTTTTATGGAATTGTCAAACGATCAAATATGAAAAAAAACTCAGCGGAGAAATTGACACTTGATGTCAAAACCAGAGAACTTACAGGTAAAAAGGCTAATAAACTAAGAAAAGAAGGTTTAGTACTAGCTAATATTTATGGACCTGAATTTAAATCTCAATCCGTTAGCGTCGATTTAAAAACTTTTACAAAAACCTACAGGACCGCTCGAGAAACAGCCGTTGTCTATCTCAATCTGAATAAAGATGAAATTCCAGTTCTTATTAAAAACGTTCAGAAACACCCTGTAAGTGACATGATCTTGCATGTTGATTTTAGAAATATTGACTTGAAGAAAAAAATCGAAACCGCAGTTCCTGTAAAAGTTATTGGTGCCTCTGAAGCAGTTACTCAAAAATCAGGAGTCCTTCTTGTTCAGACCGATACAGTATTGGTCGAAGCTTTTCCACAAGATATTCCTTCTCAAATTGAGGTTGATATAAGCGTCATTAAGGACATCGGACAAGAAATAAAAGTCGGTGATATGAAAAAATCCGATAAGTATGAAATCAAAACACCTCCAGAAAAAGTACTTGTTTCTGTCGTCGAACATAAAGAAGAAAGCGTTACACCTGATACGACAGCTGCCGCTCCAGAGGTTATCACAGAAGCTCCGGTTGAAGGCGAAGAAGGAACAGAGGCCAAAGCTGGAGAAACTGCTCCAGCCGATACAAAAGGTAAACCATCTGAGGCCAAGCCCGAATCTAAGGGTAAACCCGCTTCCGGTAAACCAGAAACTCCACCCCAACAGAAATAAAAATTTGATAGAATAGTAACTTATGACTATTATTAAAACCGAATTTGCTTTGGCATTAAATCAAGTGGCCACCGAACGTGGCATCTCTCCCGACGATGTTATTTCTTCAATAGAAGCCGCAGTCATCGCTGCCTATAAACGTGAATATCCAGAAACTTTGGAAGACGAAACAATTATTTCCAAAGTCAATAAAGACAACGGTGAAACGAAAATTATGAAGGATGGAAAAGACATTACTCCACCTGGTTTCGGCAGGATTGCTGCCCAAACAGCCAAACAAGTCATTCTCCAAAAAATCAGAGAGGCTGAGAAAAAAACTGTAGCCACCCATTACAAATCTCAGGTTGGAACAATTGTCAAAGGAAGAGTAATTCGTTATGACGGTTATAATGCTTTTCTTGATATCGGTCGGGCCGAAGCCGTTCTTCCCAAAGAAGAACAGATTAGGTCTGAACGTTATCAAGTCAACGACAGCTTGATTGTTTTCTTAAAAGAAATCGCAGATGACAAATTCGGCAATCCGAGGATAATCGTTTCTCGGACCGATCCTAAATTAATCGAGGAGCTTTTTAAACGAGAGGTCCCCGAAGTCGCCAACAATACTGTTGAGATCAAAAAAGTCGCCCGTGAACCAGGAGAACGAGCTAAAATTGCTGTTCACTCTTCCCAAGGAGGCGTTGATCCGGTTGGCGCCTGTGTCGGTCAAAAGGGAGTTCGGGTACAGACTGTCACGGACGAACTAGGTGGAACGGAAAAGATTGACATAATTCAGTGGAACAAAGATAATAAGCTTTTTTTAACTGCAGCTTTATCGCCTGCTAAAATCCAAGCAGTAGAGATTGACGAGAAGACAAAAAAAGCCCGTGTCACAGTCGATGAAAAAGAAGCACCTTTGGCTATCGGCAAGGGTGGAATTAACGTTAACCTAGCATCTAAATTAGCCGAATATGAAATAGATATTATCCAAACAAAATCTAAAACCGAAGAAACACCGACTACCGAAACTGCTTCTAATAAAGTATAATTACAAGCTATGAACCAATCGCGCCCGCCAGTAGTCACTATCTTAGGACATGTAGATCACGGAAAAACCACCCTTCTTGATTTCATCAGAAAGACCAATATAACTGAAAAAGAATATGGAGGAATAACCCAAAAGATTGGCGCTTACGAAATCAAAACAGATTTTAAAGATTATAAGACGAATAAAATTACTTTTATCGATACTCCCGGCCACGAAGCTTTCTCGCTCCTTAGATCGAGGGGTGCCAACGTGGCCGATATAGCCCTACTTCTTATTGACGGAAAAGATTCGGTAATGCCTCAAACAAGCGAATCAATCGCTCACATTAAAGCTACTAAAATCCCTTTTGTAGTCGTCATTAACAAAGTCGACCTTCCCGAAACCAATCCTGAAAAGGTGAAAAATGATCTATTGAAATACCAAGTCATGGTCGAAGGTAAAGGCGGTCAGACTCCTGTTTCTCTAGTTTCTGCCAAAACCGGTCAAGGAATCAAGGAATTACTTGAAACTATCTTGCTAATAGTTAATGACCTTAATTTAACCTATGATCTAAATAAGCCACCTCAAGCTTTCATAATTGAAACTAAAAAGGACCGCCGAGGAATTGTCGTTTCCGCAGTAATTAAAGAAGGAAAAATAAAAGTCGGCGACACTCTTTTTGCTTCAGGAAAAAAGATAAAAGTAAGATCAATCTATAACGATATAGGTCAAAGTATATCGGAAGTCACTCCATCAACCCCATTCGAACTTTTGGGATTTAATGAACTTCCCCAAGTTGGTTCGAAAATCGAATCCGTCGAACAAAGTACACAGACTAAGATTTCTTCCTCGGAGGCTAAACCATTTAATCTTGAAGCTATTTTAAACACCACACCTAAAGAGAAAAAACTTTCCATAATCATCAAGTCCGATTCCCAAGGAAGTTTGGAAGCGATTGAAGAGTCAATTAAAGACAACAAAGATATCGAAGTAACACTCAAAGGAGTCGGTGAAATTAGTAAATCTGATATTTTCCTGGCAAAAGCCACTAAATCAATTATAATCGGTTTTGGTGTTAATCCTATCGCCGAAGCTAAAGATCTGGCAAAACAGGAGAAAATCATTATTAAAACCTACAAAATTATCTACGAGCTCCTTGATGAAATTACAGAAGTAGCGAGTCTGATTAAAGAAAAAGAGGAAAAAGAGAAAAACTTAAAAGGTGAGGCTAAAATACTAGCTAACTTTATTATAGAGCAGGAAAATGTTTCCGGAGTCAAGGTCATAAAAGGTAAATTTAACCTCAACGACCCACTGGAATGTCACCGAGAAAATAAACTTATAGGAAAAACTAAACTGGTATCTTTAAGGATTCGTGCAAAGACGGTTTCTGAAGTAAAGAAGGGTCAGGAAGCGGGAATGATGTTTTATCCCAAACTTGACATTAGGGTAGGTGATGTGGTAAAATCTATCCTATAGTTATGAATAACCAACAGAATACTTTAAGTCGAATCTTTGAGGTTATCAACAAAGGCAAATCAGGCGTTATAATTATCCCTCCCAATCCAACAATTGACGCGATTGCTGCCGCCACTTCTCTTTATCTTGGTTTGACCAAAAGCGGGAAAAACGTTTCCTTAGCCTGTTCTCAAAAACCAACCTCCGATCTAACCGCAGCTGATAAGTTTCAAACCGGGATTGGAGCCGGAGGAGATTCTTTAATGATCTCTTTTCCCTATACAGACGGAGCCATAGATAAAGTCGATTACAATATCCAGGGTGAGTTTTTCAATTTAATCGTCAGCCCTCGAGCTGGATTTTCGAAACTTAACCAAAACCAAGTTTCTTTTTCTTATACAGGGGGCGTGGTTGACTTCATTATAGTAATAGACTCCCCGACCCTAAACAGCTTGGGACAGATCTATAATGATAATCAAAGCCAGTTTACAGGGCACGACATTATCAACATAGACCGTCATCTAACAAATGCCTATTTTGGTACAGTTAACTTTGTCAATAAGACCATTTCTTCTATTTCCGAGTTGATTTTAACTGTTTTACAGAATATAAAAGTCGAAGTTGATCGAGATATCGCCACTAACCTTTATAGTGGAGTCGCCTCTGCTACAAATAACTTTACTTCCTATTCAACTAATGCTGACACTTTTGAAAATATTGCTACTCTACTTCGTATGGGTGCCATTAAAAAAACTTTTAAAAAACCTGTTTCCGCTCCGGCGCCAAGATTCATTCCGCCAACTCCCCAAATAGTTAAACCAAATTCTAATTTCGGACCGTCAGTTGAGACTCAACCTGTTACCCCAATCGAAAAGGTAGAACAGGAAAAACAGGCCGGTCAGCAACAGTTTGAGGAAAAAAACCCTTCTGATTGGTTAAAGCCTAAAATCTTCAAAGGCGGCGGTTTGATATAATTGATTTGTGAATCTTCTTTTGATTATTACTATTATCGTTAGCGTTGCAGTTTTGCTCATTGTTATCCGTCTGTGGTTCAATAGAATCGAAGAAAAAACAAAAATTTCCGAAGAACTTATGCAATGGCTTAAATCTTCAAATGCCCAGACAGATAGGAAATTGTCTGACCAAATGAATACTTTTAATAGTAGACTCGACAAAGCTGCCTACGTCATCGCCCAAGTGCAAAAAAATATTGGCGAATTTTCAGAAATCGGAAGAAGCATGAAAGAACTGCAGGAATTTCTCTCCTCACCAAAAATCCGCGGCAACATAGGTGAGCAGATTTTAAAAGATCTATTAAAACAATACTTTCCCAAAGATTCATATAGACTCCAACACAGTTTCAAATCAGGAGAAAAAGTCGACGCAGTTATAGTCACTTCCCAAGGATTGATTCCTATTGACTCTAAATTTCCTCTGGAAAATTTCCGAAAGTTTACAAAGACAACCGACTTAAAAGAAAAACAGGAATTTAAAAAGTCATTCATTTCCGATGTAAAAAAACATATCATCGACATTTCAAAAAAATACATTGTTCCTGATGAAAAAACAGTCGACTATGCTCTGATGTATATTCCATCAGAAAACGTCTACTATGAAATAATCAACGACGACGAGCTTTTCGACTTCGCTGGAGCAAAAATGGTACTCCCTGTATCTCCGATGAGTTTTTATGCCTATATAAAAGCGATCTTAATATCTTTTGAAGGGCAGAAGATTGAAGAAAAAGCCAAACAAGTGATGATACTTCTAAGCGCCATTAAAAAAGATTACCAAAGAACCGAAGAAAATCTTCTTGTTTTGAATAAACATATCACAAATGCCTATAACCAATCTTCCCAAGTAAACAAAAATTTTCAGTCACTTGGGCAAAAATTAACTTCCACAAACTTACTTTCAGATAAAGAAACGAAAATGATAGAATAAAACCAATGAAAATTGATTTCAAACACGAAATTAAATCTGAAGATAAAATTACTCCTCAACAAGTTCTTAATCTTATTCTTAAGAATCGTCAAATCAAAGATATTAAGGAGTTTGTCAATCCACCTCTTCCTTCATCTATTTCTCTTTTGGACTTTGATTTAAAATATAAAAAACAATTTGATAAAGTAATCAAACTTCTCAATGAAATAAAAGAACAAAATCAGATGATTGTAGTCTATACAGATTATGATGCAGACGGAATCACAGGAGGAGCCATTCTTTGGGAGACGCTTCACCTATTAGGTTTTAAAGTTATGCCTTATGTTCCGGACAGAAAGAAAGAAGGTTATGGATTTTCAATAACAGGAATAGATAATGTTATTAAACAGTATAATCCGGTTTTAATAATAAGCGTCGACCACGGAATTACCAAAACAAAAGAAATCAAATACGCCAAAGATAAAAGAATTAAAGTTATTGTTACAGACCACCATTTAAAAGCAGAAAAAATTCCTAAAGCAGATGCGATTTTCCACATTTCAGCTCTTTCCGGTAGCGGCGTCGCCTATTTTTTTTCCAAGGAAGTTTTTGCCCACTTTAAATCCCAAACTCTTCATTCTTCACTTTTAACTCATAATTTTTCCTTTGATTACCTGGCTCTCGCCTCAATCGGCACCATCGCTGACCTTGTTCCATTAGTTGGACCATCAAGAAGCGTTGTTAAGTATGGTCTTTCTGTTTTTCCCAAAGTAAATCGCTTCGGTATTAAACACATTCTCAAACAAGCAGGGATTGAGAATAAAGAAATCACACCTTATGAAGTCGGCTTTATGATAGCTCCTCGTATAAACGCCATCGGTCGATTATCACATGCAATCGATGCTTTAAGATTACTCTGCACAGTTGATGAAAAACGAGCATACGACCTAGCCCAAAAAATCGGCAGTACAAATGTCCGAAGACAAGAATTGGTGGAAACGTCTCTAAAGGAGGCAGAAAAAGAACTTTCCAAAAATAAAAAAATAAATAAAATCATCATTCTTAAATCAGATCACTGGAATGAGGGAATTATAGGATTGATTGCTTCAAAACTTGCGGAAAAATATTACCGGCCGACAATCATCATGACTAAAAACGATGGGTTTTACAAAGCTTCAGCTAGATCAATTCCCAGTTTTCATATTACTAACTTCCTGCGGTCTTTAAAAAAATATTTAGTTGACGTAGGCGGGCATGCCCAGGCAGCCGGTTTCACTATTGAAGCGAAAAAACTAGACGGGTTTAAGAAGGAGATAGAAAAACAGGAAAATAAATTAATAAAGGATAAGGACTTGGAAAGAATTATTTTGGTTGATATAAAAATACCCGTACCAAAAATTAATTTAGAAATAGTTAAAAGTCTTGAATCTCTTGAACCTTTCGGAATGGGCAATCCTCGACCGACTTTTTACAGTGAAACCGAAGCAGCTAATGCACAACTATTTGGAAAAACCAACACCCATCTGAAAGTATATATTGAAAACTTCGAACTGATCGGCTTTAACCAGGCCGAGAAATTAAAAGAACTTTCCCGCGGACAAAAAATCGAAATTGTTTATACTCTGGAAATTGACAGATGGGGAGGAAGAGAAAAGTTAAGGGGAAAAATATTGATAATTCGGTGAAAGAACATACCAATCGACTAAATCTTTTGCTTTAAATACAAAATAATTCGTATAACTTCCATCAACACAATTCTCACTTTTACCCTTTCCTCCGTCATCGTTAATGTTATCTCCCGGTAATACAACTCCATGATAATAAACAATCCATTTAATTTCCTTGTTCGCTATCTGTCTTTTTATCTGAATCGCCGATTCTTTGTCAACGAATATGTCTCTTGGATCTGTCAAAATGCTGCTTCTCAAATCTATAAATTTTGTTGTTACCAATTCTGCTCTTTTTCTCTCTCGCCAACTGCCAAAATTGCCTGTTTCTACCATATAAAAAAACCCGCCTTTCAGCGGGGTAATAAATTTACAATTTATAATTACCTCCGCCTATATGCGGTAAAAAGGAAAATAATCCTCGAATAAATATTGTTGATTTTCATTTTATTGATTATACAGAACATAATCCCACAATCTGTAAGAAATTAAGAGGAAATATGTCTATATACGTTTATATTTGATTCTCTCATTTCCTTTACTAGTTCTGGATAGAGAGAGGGTGGAAATAATAATTCGTAAATGGACTTTAAACCCAATGCCCCTCTCAAAGGGAAAATTAATCTTCTTAAGGAGTAAGCTGGGTCATCTTCCATTTTTTCCCGCCAACCCATTAAACCTTTCGACTGGCTCTTTTCTTCTTCTTTCTCATAATAATTCTCACCATCAAATTCCTCAAAAGGATAAAAGACTAATTCATAGTTATAGCTTTCCCTTGTTTTTCTATCCGTCATCCTCAACTTTATTTTTCTTCTAATTAATAAGTCACCTTTTGACCCGGTTCTTTTTCCAGTCTCCGAGACCTGTTCATTTTTTATCGCAGCTTCGAAATTATCAAATGTGTTTTTGTCTTCCATTTTAACAATGTCCCAACTAGGATAGTTTACGTTAAGAAATTCCAAAAAAGATTCAGCTTGTTGATTAATGAACCCTATTCTTTGCTCCGAATTCAAATGGTCATAAAGTTCATTGGGCAATACTACGGCACAGCTTTGAATATCAGCAATCCCTTCAATATTTTCCTCAAGACTTTTTCTAACTGCTGATCTTAAAGATTTCAAGGGTTTCTCGTCGACAATGAATTCATTTCCGTCCAAACCCCTTCTGTAAGTAATGGGCATTTTTCGCTGTTCGCCATTATGATTCAAAATAATGACTCTATTATCGACCACCGGTCCAAAAAATTTATTGATGCTAAAATCGATCGGGTGAGGTTTTTTCTTTATAATATTTTCATAAATCGGTTTTTCTAGCAAAATTTTCAAAAAAAAAGTCAACTGCCTCAAGGCTTCAAATTTAACGATCGGCCAATCTGTTCCATTATCTTTTATGTCAACTCCTAAAGCTAGTAAAAGTGTATTTCCTAAAGAAAGGTTGGTGACTTCATTTCTAAGTTCGTGGAATTGATAGAGCTTTGAAAGTTTAGGATCTGCATTTTTTGTTTCTTCGGCGAGTTCCGGAATAAAACGAGAAGCTAATGTCCAAGCATCCTCTACTGCTTTTTTGTCGGTATTAAAGACTTTAGAAATAATTTCTACTAACCGTTTGTTAAACCTTTGACTATAAAAAAGCTTTGTGTCTAATAAGATATTATCATCTACAAAAAATTCTCTCAGCTCGTCAAGACTCTTGTAAGGTCCACCTATTATCGCTTCTTTTGTTAAATCCCTCATAAAACGAGCTAACTCAATAATAAGTCTCGTTGTTCTCCCTTTAAAACTGTCTTTCATATTGATAAATAAAGGCAAAAAATGAAGCACATCGGTTGAGAAATTGCCATTTACCATTCTCTCTCTAATTACTTCAGCTTCGTTAAATAAAACACCATAAATCGGTTTTTCTTTCTTAATTTTTAAAAAAGCTAATAACCTTTCTGATAAACGTTTTTTTTCTTTTGCAGCTAGAGTGTAATGCTTTTCCTCATTTTCGCGAAAATGAGTCATATAGACCTGACCCAAAACCTTGCTGTAGGCCTCGGTAAAAAATTCTTTAAAATTTTCACCTAAGGAATTTTTTAAGATAACCATTAACTCTTCAAGTTTTTCCGATTTTAGCTTCATTCTTTGAAATTGCTCATCAGGAGTTACGTT
This sequence comes from Candidatus Roizmanbacteria bacterium, assembly GCA_016215445.1. GTDB lineage: Bacteria > Patescibacteriota > Microgenomatia > UBA1406 > GWC2-37-13 > GWC2-37-13. Next base: position 333,748 of record JACRJL010000003.1, on the reverse strand, counting down.
TTTTGTCAGTTCTGCCCCAGGTATTGGAAGATTTTCTTCAGCAAAACCCATTTTACCCAAAGCTAAAAGAACCAAATTATCATATAAAATACTCCTGGCTCTTTGTTCCTGTTGTCTCAAAATTCTGGTAACTTCTCCCAGCATTTTTCTTCTTTCAATCCTATTACTTTTCGAGTCTGTCATGTCTGGCGCATCTTTCAACTTTGTTATGTGACCTTGTAAAGGAAAGGTTTCATTACTAATGCTGTCGGTGTGATGACCACTATTAAAAGCTAAATTTAATTCTTCTATTGATAAACCATAAAAACCGTCAATTTTACTGTCTTCCTGTATCGGATAGATCGAAGTCATAATCTGGGGATTAACAACCGGAACAACTGTAAAAGAAACTCTTCTTTTTTCATATGGGTTCTTTTCATCTTTACCTGTGACATCATAGTTAAAAGATCCATCAACAACAAATCTACTATCTTCTTTTTCTTTTAACGGAGAACAAACTAGGGTTGACTCCTCGTGGATTCTCCTATAGGCTGTTTGAATAACTGATTCTCCAGGAAGCATTTTACCGCCAATAGGGGCAAGATGATTGGAACTATATTTGCTTTCTTTAGTCTTGTGTGCAAGGAAAACTTCAATTATAGGTATTCCACCGTTGGGATGCTGTAAATAATTATCCAAACTTTTAAGAATACTCTCTGGAGTCCTAAAAGCAAAAGGAAAGGCTCTCGAGGCATCTACTATTGGAATTTCTTTCCATACTTTTTCTGGCATATTATATCCCCTTAAATATAACTATAAGTTATTTATTATATAAAAAACAGTCAGCCTTGTCAAAAGAGAGAAAAGATTGTATCATAAGTGAATCCTTATGAAAACCTTATCCGTCGAACAAACTCCTGATAAAATTGGGGAAACTGTCGAGCTTTTTGGTTGGATTGATTCAAAGCGTGACCACAAAAAAATAGTTTTTATAGATTTAAGAGACCGCACAGGAACCGTCCAGGTAGTCGGAGGCGAGGACTTCAAAGAGCTATCGACCGAAGATGTAATCTGGATTAAGGGACTCGTCAAAAAAAGACCGGAAAAGCTCATTAACTCTAAATTAAAAACAGGAACGATTGAAATCGAGGCCAAAGAAGTCAAAATCTTGAATAAAACCAAGCCTCTTCCTATTCCCGTCAACACAGACGGCTTGGAAATCGACGAAGAAGTCAGATTAAAATACCGATACCTTGATCTGCGTCGGCCGCGGATGTACAAAAACCTTGCCCTAAGAAGTAAATTCATTGATCTGATTCGCCAATATCTTTTTAAACAGGGATTTCTGGAAATCGAAACACCTATTCTTTCGGAAACGACACCCGAAGGAGCTCGAGACTTTATTGTCCCTTCCCGACTTCAGCCGGGCAAGTTTTACGCCCTCCCCCAATCACCTCAACAGTATAAACAGCTTCTGATGATTGCTGGAGTAGAAAAATATTTTCAGATTGCCCGCTGCTTTCGCGATGAAGATCCACGAGCAGACCGGGCCTATGGCGAATTCACCCAACTTGATTTAGAAATGAGTTTCGTGGAGCGGGAAGACGTAATGAATCTAATAGAAAGCATGGTGATTGACGTCTATGAAAAACTGAAAATCCCGATTCAAAAAAAACCTTTTCCTGTTTTCACTTATCAGGAAGCGATAAAGAAATTCGACGCCGACAAATTTGACCTGCGGACCGAGGAGGAAAAAAAGAAAAACATTCAGGCTTTTGCCTGGGTAGTTGACTTTCCTTTTTTTGAAAAAACTGACACAGGTGGTTGGACCTTTACCCATAATCCTTTTTCCGCCCCTCTTCCGAAATTCATGAATGACCTTCTGAACAAAAAAAATGTCGAAAAAATATTAACTAGCCAATACGATCTTGTCTGCAATGGTTACGAAGTCGGGGGCGGCAGTATCAGAAACCATACTCCAAAAGGATTAAAAGCGGTGTTTGAAATTATGGGGCTAAAAGAGGAGGAAATTAATCTCAAATTCGGCCATATGATAGAGGCCTTAGGTTATGGCGCTCCTCCGCATGGCGGCATTGCTCCAGGGCTTGACAGACTTTTAACTTGCATCACAGGTGAACCTTCTCTTCGAGAAGTAATCGCTTATCCTATGACATCAGGAGGAAGGACTTCGGTAATGAAGGCGCCATCAACAGTAAAGGAAGAGAAATTGAAAGAATTAGGAATAAAAATAAAATGAAATTACGGTCGTATCTTCTTTTAGCTTTTTATACTCTATTATTTTTATTTTACCCGGGCGATACTTACTACTACAACCTTTTTGCTTACAACCGTCCCCTTTTCGAAAAAAAAGAAACCAGAAGGGATATCGAAATCAACCCAGTGCCTTATCTAAAAAGTCCTTTTTATTTTCCCCAAACTTCAGCTGAAGGTGTTTATATTGTTGATCTGCCATCGTTTACCCCAATTCTAAAAAGAAACGAGCATTCACAATTTCTCCCAGCGTCGACAACAAAAATCATCACGGCTTTAGTCGCATTAGACATATATAAACCAGACCAAATAATTACTGTAAAGAAAGTAATCGAAGATGGTCAAATCATGGGGCTCGTTGTCGGAGAAAAAATAACAGTGGAAAATCTCCTTTACGGGACCCTCGTTCACTCAGGTAACGATGCCGCTTATGCCCTAGCCGATAACTTCGGTTATGATAAATTTGTCGATTTGATGAATGAAAAGGCTCTCAATCTCCATATGAACGATAGCCGCTTTAAAAACCCGGCCGGTCTTGATGAAAACGGCCAATACTCAACTCCGTTCGATCTTGCTTTAGCCGCACGAGAGCTTCTCAAAAACCCCTACCTTTCAAAAATCGTCTCAACTAAAGAAATTATTATTTCCGACGTCGACTTCAAATATTTTCACACTTTGACAAACGTCAATAAACTTCTTGGAGAAATTTCCGGTCTAGGAGGTTTGAAAACCGGCTATACCGAAGAAGCTGGAGAAAACCTCGTTTCCTTTTATAAAAAGAATGGTCACCAATTTATAATCGTAATTTTGAAAAGCTTAGACAGATTCAGTGATACGACAAATGTGATTGCTTGGATAGATTCAAATATTGACTATATTATTATTCGCTGAGGAATTCACTTGTGATTGCCGGCACATAAGCGACAAAATCATTGTCTCCCAAAAACACATAAACCGGTTGAAGATAGTTCTGATAGATTTCAGGATCATAGTAGCTGATAAACATTTTTTTTATTGTTACGTCTTTTTTTCCCATTGTAGCGGCGACGACCGAACCCTTGCCATTCAAGAGCTCTTGCCAAGCAATATCTCCGGACTTTACTGGATACAAATCTACTTGAGTTTCCGATTTTTCAAAAAAAGCTATCTGCGATTTTACCACCTGATAACCGTTTTCATCAAAAAGCATCACGACAAAGTTTTGACTGTTAAAAAATCTTGGTGTCGCAACCGGAACATTATCTGGATTAGGTCTATAAAAATCAATTTCTACCAAATTCGCCTCAGACCTATTTACAACATTTGTATAACTTTCAGAAATTGGATTGTATTTTAAGTAAATTATATTGATTGTCCCTGTCGACAGTTCGTCAGGATATCGGCCGATCGTTCTTAAAAAGTCAGTTGCCTTATTTTCTATTTCCTTTCTTGAAGGAATAAAAGTGCCAGATACTGATAAAGCATTTGAATCAGGCTTGCTCTCGTATTTAAAATTAAAGTTGCCAATATTAATTGTCAACAACTGTTTACCATCGTCAAAAGTTGCCATGTTATTGACTAATCTATGCTTGACAGCTTCTGTATCAAAACCCAAGGTTTTTGCCATTAAATAGATTTTCTCCCTGTATCCAAAACGGGTGGCCGGCTTTGGTAAAAAGTAGACTTTGGCACTATCTGTTGAAGTCAACGGCTTACCCTCAACCGTATCCAAGCTGAATTCAAAACCCGCACTCGAAGTGGCATTAGATACTTCCGGTGAGCTTATTTTTCCAAAAATTCTAGGAACAATGGCAGGTTTTTCCTGATTAGATTCTAAGTAGATAAAAAGCAGTTTAAAAGAATAAAAAATTATCAAAAAAATAAGAGCAAATAGAAGTAAAAAAGGCAGTAGTTTACGGATTTTATAGGAAAGTTCTGTTAATGTCATATTAGTCCTGGCAACAACTGAACATTTTTTTGAAGATTTTAGCGACTGTTTGTAAAAATCTATTAACTAGATCCATACTTTATTTATAGCAGAAACTTAGCCACGACAAAAGCGATAAGAAGAAGAATAAGAGGAATAACTATTTTTTGATAAGGGAAGAAAACTTTACCGTCATTCATCTTTCTTAAAAACTTATCCAAAATAAAAGAAAAAACGATAGTAATTAAGCCTATTGCCAAAACATAATTTACTCCAAGTTTTTTGGCTACCAATAATCCTCCACCAATTGTAAGAATACATGCTGGGCACATAGTTTTTATTTAGCCAATAGCAATATTTTTTATCTGGCATAACTCCTGCAAACCCCATTTTCCATGTTCTCTGCCTATTCCTGAATCCTTATAACCTCCGAAAGGATTGCAGGGCAACCAATGATTGCCTTTGTTGACATTGATCGTACCAGCTTCTATAGCTGCAGATACCCGTAAAGCCCTCTTTTCATTTTTTGAGTAAACTTCTGCTCCCAAACCATAATTAGTATCATTGGCTAATCTAATTGCCTCATCTTCAGTCTTGAAACTAATAACGGATAAAACAGGTCCAAACACTTCCTCACGCCAGACTCTCATCTCCTGATTAATATTTGTCAATATTGTCGGCAGAAAATAGGCGCCTTTTAATCGTCCAGGTTTTTTACCTCCTGTAATGATTTTTGCTCCTTTTTCAACTGCGTCTTTGACTTGAGACTCTAATAACTCTAGTTGTCTTTTTGCCACCAAACTTCCTATGTCTGTTTCTTCCTTCTCCGGATCACCAACTTTTTTAGATTCTATTATTTTTTTTAATTCGTTAACGACTTTATCAAAAATTGATTGATGGACAACTAATCTCTTCACTGCATCACAGACCTGACCGCAGTTCAAGAATCTTTTGTAATAAAGTTTACTTTTTATTTCGTCAATGTTAACGTCGTCAAAAATTACTGCCGGATTTGAACCGCCAAGCTCAAGAATAGCTTTGACAAATTTTTTTCCGGCGATTTCATAAAGTTTTTTTCCAACTTTTGAACTACCTGTAAACCATATTAAATTAATGTTTTCATTAACTAACTGCTCACCTACTTTACCGTCTCCATAAACTTCCGAAAAAACTCCTTTGGGCAAATTTAACATACTAATCATCTCTTCAATCATCTTCCCGGTTAAAGGGCATTCCTCAGAGTGTTTAAAAACTACAGTATTACCTGCAATTAAATTGGGTATGACTCCCCAAAGAAAATTACCAAAAGGAAAATTCCAGGGAACAATGGAAGCAACCGTTCCAATCGGTTCATAGACAACTCTATGGATAACTTTACCTTCCTTATGAGTAATTTCATCACTTAAATATTTTTCACTATTATCCAAGTACCATTTAAAATAAGTCAGGTCCCAATCTATATCATCGATCGCCTCTGTTATTGGCTTTCCGATTTCTTTAGTAATGAGTAAGACAATTTCCTTTTTTCTCTTTTCAACCATCTTATAAAATGGAGAGATTTTTTTAATTCTTTCTTTAATTCCCAGGTCTCTCCAGCTTTTTTTTGCCTGATTAGCTGAAAAAACTTTTTCTTTGATTTCTGAAACCGAAGAAATATTTACTTCGCCAATTTTTTCGTAATTCTTTGCAGGATTGGTAGATATAAGTTTTTTCATAAAAGTGTCGGGGAGAGGACTTGAACCTCCACAGCCTTGCGGCCACAAGCCCCTCAAGCTTGCGCGTCTGCCAGTTCCGCCACCCCGACTTATTTTTGGGACAAAACCGATGGTTTTTTCCCAACGATTTTCCTTAAATGTATCGTGGCTATTCACTTGTATAGGCACGCCACGATAAATTTTATTGTTTTATTATATCACTTGCGTTTAATCGTGTAAACGTAAGGGTAGTAGAGAAAAATCGCCGGTGGGTCATCCTGCATAGTTTTTTGAAGGTCGAAATAACTTTTTTCCCTATCTTCAATGTTAATTGTCGATCTGCCCTTTTCGAGTAGTAAATCAACCCTAACATTTTTATAGCTTCCTATATTTCCTGCTTTTTGCGTAGAATGCCAGAAATAATATTGATCAGGGTCTACCGGAACCTTCCAAAAAGCTAAAAGCAAATCAAAATTGTCAGGTCTATCTAAGGAAGCAAGATTTAAGTTAGCTTGTAGACCGGCTTTTTTTATTTCGCCAACAAAGGCGTCAGCCGTATCATAATAGTCGAAAAAAGTCACAAAATTTAGTTGAGACGATTCGCTAGCTATTCCTTCTTTTTGAATAATTTTACTAGCCGTTTCTAGGTCATAGTTGTAATTTTTTAAGTCTGGATTGTAAGCCCATGAAATAGGCGGGATCGGTCCTTTGGCAACTTCACCGAACTGAGCAAATTTCTCCATATCAACCAACATTGTTAAGGCATCTCTGACATTCTTATTTGCTAATATAGGGTTTTTAAAATTAAAGAAAATTGTCAATAAACGCGTATAATCAATAGATTTGGAGACGACTGAATTCTTCCAATTCAAAAACGTGTCGGCAATCGCTTTTTTGGAAATAGTCATCTGATTTATCTCCCCTCTTTTGTAAGCATTAACAAGTTGTGAATCGTTGTCATAGAATTTATATTTGACTGGAACTATATTTTTAGTATTTGGAGTTAAAACTATTTCTTTCAAAACCCCGGCTGAGGTCCTTATTTTTCCTATTTTATAGTAACCCGCTACCCCAATTAATGGGTATTTTAAAACCGGCTTACTTAAGTAAGTTGGAAAAATCTCCAGAGGTTTGTCTAGAAAAAAATCAATAGTTCTATCGTCTACTGGTTTAACTGTTATGTCATCAAATTGATACTTTATATCGTTTGCAATTAACTTTTTACCATCTCCCCAAAGTAGATTATCTTTTAAGTGAAACCGATATTCTTTCCCATCGTTTTTGACCTCCCAAGAGTTGGCGATCACGGGAATGATTTCACCTTTTTCACTAACTGTAACCAAACCATTAGAAATTCTTGAGGCCAATTCTTCGGGTGGGTTATTGAGATCAAAATTACCAACCATTCCAATGACTTCTTCTTTAGTCAAAGCAATCTTAATATAAGGAGAAATTGACAAAAAACCGATAATGACAATAAAACTGACAAAAAAGCTAATAGCGATAATACGGCTATACTTCTTAAAGAATTCGATAATCAACCAGTAGTAATAACGGAATACCTTCCTTTTAGAATCCATAAACCCTACTTGACAAAAAGATTAACGAGAGAAACTATCAAGAAAATAAAAACGGCAATCCCCGTCAGCAATAAAACTGCTTTTTCTATACCGCGTCTTGTTTGGAAACGTTCTCCACCGCCACCCCAGGCACTTCCTAAACCAGCTCCCCTTCCCTGGACCAAGATGAAAATGACAATAGCAACACTTAAAACAATATTGACTAATAAAAGTATATTTTTCATAGAATCTTTTCAAGCGAATTGATAATTGTCGAGATAGAAAATGCCGATAAAAAAATGTTAGTCAATTGGTTTATTTTTAAAGGAGTTATAATCATACCAAATAATTTTAGGCCGTCAAAATCCCAAGGCTTGATTTGAATCAAGGAAAACTTATCCATAAAAAAGTAAAGAACCAAAGCGTAAAAAACTACTGAGACCAATCCCAAAGTAATAATATTAAGAGGCAAAAGAACCAACTTGGAAACAGGCACGATTAAATAATAGATAGAAGCAATCACAAGAGACGCTTTCAAATAAAACATCCAGTCGTTTTGAATAATAAATCCTTTGTTCCAAAGTGAGGTAACGTATATTGCTATTCCGGAGAAAACTATCTTTCGGAAAATCTTTTTCATTGAATCATTATACCAAAAAATCCCTTTTCCGAAGGTAGAGGTGATATTTTTTGGCAAAACGGTGCGATTCGTCACGAATTAATCTGACAAGGTTAAAAGCCGGATAAGTCTGTGGAAATCTAACTGTCGGAAAGCCAGAGCTACCGATAACTAACCTGTCCGGATTTTTGGCAATTCCTAAAATCGGAATCACCATTTTAATTTTATTCATTACTTCCATAACTGTTTTGACTTGAGGCCGCCCACCGTCAACGACCAGCAGATCAGGTTTAGGCCAGTTATTTTTAAATCTGCGTTCTATAACCTCTACAAGACGTTCGAAATCAGACTTGAGTTTTTGGTTTTTTATCTGAAAACGACGGTATTCTTTTTTATCAACGCTACCATTTGTCAAAACTACCATTGAACCGACCTGATTTGATTCCCTTAGATTACTAATATCATAAGCCTCAATCCTAGCTAATTTTTTCAGGTCTGGAAAATACTTTTTGAGCTCTTTAAAAAAAATGGCAAGATTCTCCGTATTCGACATATTTGTCTTCAAAATATCAAGATTTGATACAGGATGGTTTATTAACCTTTCTAATCTAAAAATTTTATTCCTTATGGGAATCGCTTCTTCATATTTCTTTAGTTTTGTCAATTTCTTTAACTCTCGATATAAACCGGTCAGTATATCGGTTACACCTCCCTTTAATATTTTTACCACTTTTTTTATATTCTTCCGATAGAGGCTTTTCAAGTCTTTTTTTTCTTCTCCGTCCCTAAGGTTTATCAGGTTAGGACAAGGCCGACATAGATTTATTTTTGAATAAAAACAATGAGTTTTAGAAAGTTTTTTTTGGGTGCAAAAAGGAATAATGTGTCTTACATCGTTAATCAACGACTCAGCTACTTTTACAGAAGAAAACGGACCAAAATACAATGATTCCTTATCATTTTCCTTTCGTGATAAAAGGATCTTGGGATAAACTTCACTCTCAGTCACTTTAATGTAAAGATAGCTTTTACCGTCTTTCCAAATAACATTGTATTTTGGATGATATTTTTTAATCAACTGAGACTCGATAATCAATGCTTTAAACTCGCTATCAACAATGACTGTCTCAATACTGTCAGAAGAATTGACGATTAAAAACTCTTTCCTGTCCAGTTTAGCGTTTTCTAAATGCGATCTGACCCTGGCCTTAATATTGATTGATTTTCCCACATAGAGAACTTCATCTCCTATCTTGAAAAGGTAAACACCAATATCTGATGGAAGGACTTCTGACTGTTTTTTTTCGATCATGTTTTTCTTTTCTTAAGAATTAACTTACCAGTCAAAAAAACAGCCGCGACCACGAAAACCGAAAAAGCGCCGATAATTAAAACTAAGTAGACAAACGGAATAATTTCCGTATATCTTTCTAATAACTTATTGCCATAAATAAAGATACTTATTTTTCCCTGACTCTTACCCGTTTTTTTGTTTGCACTTGAAACTCTGTAAGTAAAATCAACTTCTTTTTCTTCATAAGGAGCGAGTGAATCTATGAAGATTTTTTTTTGGCCTATTTCCAAATTTTCTCCTTTAACTTCAACGGGTATTTCTAAAAGATAAACATTGCCGTTATTTTTAACAAAGAACTTTCCTCTATAGTCTTTTTTATTATCCGATATCCTCAAAGGTAGATTAAAATTTGCAATTCCGACTTCTTTTTTGTCAACTGGAATCTCTGTTGTTGCCTTGATGGAAATATCCTTGGAATCTCCTGTTTTATACATTCCCGCCGGCAAAGGATAGTCTGATTTTTTTCCGTGGATCGCAAAAACAATATGATTTAGGTCAAAGGAAGAAAAGTAATCAATTCCGGAAGTATTTTCCCAGGTTGGGTCAACCGGCACCCACAGCTCGCCTTCTTTACTGTAGTATTCCGGCCAGGCATGAAGAACATCAGAGACTAAAGACAAAGGTTGCAATTGAGGATCATATGAAAATCCATAACCTTCTATTTCACGGGCAAAAATTCCTTTTTCTCGAGCCGTGGCAATAAATAAGTCTGTAAATTCAAGACAGACTGCTTGGTCTGGCCTCAACAAGACTCCTTCTGCTCCTAATCTTGAGTTGTTGGAATTGACTTTTTTATAATTGTATTTTAGACTGTTAGCGGAGAAATTATATACTCCCTCCGCGGTTGACATATTACTTATTTTATCGAGACTTTTTATCTGCCAAAATTTCTGTTGACTCAAAAGGTAGTCTTTTTGGCTTATTAACATTTTTCTCATTCTTGACATCATTTCTTCTCTCGGCTCGGAAAAAACCTCAATTAAACCTCTAAAAATAATCGTTTTTGATTCAAGAGGTTTTAACAAATATTTGCCTAAATAGTTACCGTCTATATCTTGATAGACTTTTGACGGTTCCGGATTTATCGATTCAATAAATATTTTTTGGTATAGACTATCAGGAGGAAAAGCCACTTCTGTCGATACTGGATAAATCTCGCTGTTTTTTAGATGATAAGTTAACTCTGTCCTGTAGATTTGGCTGTCACCGAAAATTGCATAGATAGTTTTTGTTTGTGGATTGTTCCAGATGACTTGGTTACCTGAAACTAAATCCGGTTTAGGTTTAGAAATGGAAATTTTCTTGTCTGTATCTGAAGGAAGGGTAACAACTATCTTATAACTCCCTCCTTTTCTATTTTCAATTACGGGTAACGCCACCTCCCAAACATTCCCATTGGCTTTGAAAAGATTGGTTTGATCAAAATTTAGATAAAAATTATTGATTGATTCGCGACCAACATTGGGTTGGGAGAACTCCATTTCCAGTTTAGTATTTACATCGTCAGAAGTTATGCCAGGAACAATTGTCCCGTGATCGTCAGAAGACTGAATATTACTAATGACAAATGACCTGGGAAAACTAATGGCAAATTTATTAACGTAGACGTCTCCTCTTAAATTGGTAATTTTGATTTTAAACTTAACTTTGGAACTTAAACTTTCCTTAAATTGCGATAAGTTATATTCAACTTCGTAGTCTGCCCTGAAATCAGCTGCGTAAGCATTTTTTATCGAAGAAAACCAGAAAAAAAGTAAAAAAAAGAGAATGAGTTTAAAAATTTTAATTTTTATATTTGAAATTGATTTGTTATTTGTCATTTGTTATTTGACATTTTTCTTAAATATTCTCCAGTATATGATTCCTTTACATTTATTATACCTTTAAGTTCACCCTGATAAACAATCTTGCCTCCTCTATCTCCGCCTTCTGGCCCCAAATCAATCAGATACTGGCAGTTTTTTATTACATCTAAATTATGTTCTATAACAATTACAGTATTTCCGCGATTGACTAACTCTTGCAGTGTTTCTAATAATTTTTCTATATCATAAAAATGAAGACCGGTTGTCGGTTCATCAAGAATATATAAAGCTCGTCCGGTTTCACGCCTCGACAACTCATTGACCAATTTCAACCTCTGCGCTTCGCCTCCTGAAAGTGTCGGGGCCGGCTGACCCAATTCTAAATAGCCGAGACCTGTTTTTTTGAGAAAATTGAGTTTGGCAAAAATCCTAAAATGATTTGTAAAAAAATCAGCGGCTTCGTCGACGGTCATTTTTAAAATTTCATAAATATTTTTTCCCTTATATCTAATCTCCAAAGTTTCCTTGTTATACCTTTTACCGTCGCAAACATCGCAAACAACGTAAACATCACTCAAAAACTGCATCTCGATTCTAAGAACTCCAGCACCCTGACATTTTTCACACCGGCCACCCTTAATATTAAAAGAGAACCTTCCTTTTTTAAAACCAGCCACCCGAGCATCTGTAGTTTCCGAAAAAATTTCCCTAATTTCATCAAAAAATCCAACATAGGTCGACGGGTTAGATCTTGGAGTCCGACCGATCGGAGATTGATCAACTAAGTAAACCCTATCAATATATTGATAGCCTTCCAGACTAGTGAATTCTCCAATTTTTTCTTGATAATAACCGTCTAAATAATACTTTAGTCCAGGATAGATTGTTTCTGTTATAAGAGTAGACTTACCGCTCCCGGAAACGCCTGTAACGGCAATCAAATTACCCAATGGTAATCTAATTGTAATATTTTTTAGGTTGTGTTCTTTCGCGCCTTTAAGAATAATTTCCCCATTGCGTTTATTTAGTTCTTTTTCAGGGAATTTTATTTTTCTTTTCCCCGATAAAAACTGACCGGTTAAAGAAAAGGGATTTTTTTTAATTGCCGACAAACTACCGTTAAAAATCACCTTTCCGCCATGCTTTCCTGCTTTTGGTCCCAACTCGATTATATGATCTCCCGACTCTATAGTTTCCCAATCGTGTTCAACAATAATGAGACTATTACCCAAATCCCTCAATTTTTTAAGAGTATCGATCAGAGAAGAAACGTCTTTCGGATGCAACCCTATAGATGGTTCGTCTAAAACATACAAAACTCCTGTCAAACCTGTTCCTATCTGAGACGCCAATCTTATTCTCTGCAACTCACCACCTGACAGAGTCTTGGCGGTTCTTGCTACTGTCAAATAAGACAATCCGACATTATTCAAAAAATTAAGACGTGAGAGAATTTCTTTAATAATCGGTTTGGCAATTTGTTTTTCATATAAAGAAAGAACTGGTGGTAAAGTCGTCTGAAAATGATTGATTAGAAAATCGATCGAATTTTGAGATAGTTGAGCAATATTTTTTTTATCTACAGTAATTGATAATATCTCAGGTTTTAATTTGTCTCCTTTACACTTGGGGCAGGTTTCTTCCTTCATATATTTTTGAATCTCAAAATTGCTATAGTCGCCAGTTGACTCAAAATACTTCCGTTCAAGCTCAGAGACAATTCCCGAATATTTTTCATAGATGATAGTTGGCTTTCCGAAACGGTTGGTTCCGGGAACCCTATAAACTTTATCTGTACCGTAAAGAAGAATCTTAATTTGTTCACTGGTTAATTGGTTTATCGGTTTGTTAAGCTCTATTCCTTCTTCTTCTGCTACCTGTTTTATCAGCCTTATATACCAAGTTTCATGAAAAAAGAATTTATTGAAAGGTAGGATCCCACCTTCTAAGATACTCAGATTTTTATTGAGTATAGAATCTTTGTCTACGGCAAAAATTGTTCCGATTCCCCGACACTGCTCACAAGCACCAAGAGGAGAATTGAAAGAAAACATCCTCGGCTCCAGTTCCGGCAAGGAAATATTGTCGATCGGGCAGGAAAACTTTTCCGAATAAAGATGTTCTTCTTTATCAAAACCAACAAGGACCAACCCGTCGGAAAGATTCAAAGATTGTTCGACCGATGTTGACATTCTTGATTTAAGATTTGACAAAAAAACCGCGTCTTTTGTTTGCTTATAATTTAATGAAAATTGGTCTATGACAACTTCAATATCATGCTTGTTAGTTTTTATTAAATCAATTTCTTCGTCTAACTTTTTTTCACTCCCATCAACTCTTACGGTCGAGAAACCCTTAATTTGCAGATTGGCAAAAAGATCTTTGAATTCCCCTTTTTTAGACCGGGCAACCGGTGATAAAATCGTAAAGGTCAACGGTTTTATCTTTTCCGTTTGCAATCGTTTAACGATTTGTTCGACGATTTTATCAATAATTTCATCAAGAGACATTTTGTTTATTTCCCTGCCGCATTCCGGACAATGAGGATGACCGACACGGGCGAAAAGCAGGCGTAAATAATCATAAATTTCCGTAATCGTTCCTACCGTAGACCTGGGATTATGGGAAGCGGTCTTTTGGTCAATTGAAATTGACGGTGACAAGCCTTCGATAAGATCAACGTCTGGTTTATCCATAATGCCAAGGAACTGTCTCGCATAGGCAGAAAGTGACTCCACATAACGTCTTTGTCCTTCGGCATAGATTGTATCGAAAGCCAAAGAAGATTTCCCCGATCCAGAAATACCTGTAATTATCACAAGTTTATTTTTGGGAATATCAAGATTGATATTTTTTAGATTGTGTTGTCTGGCACCTCGGACTTTTATTAAATCATTCATTTAAGTTTTTAATTCATTAATTTTATTTCTAATTTTAATCGCCAGCTCAAAGTTCAAATCTTCTGCTTGTTTTTTCATTTCACTTTCCAATTTCTTAACTGTTTTTTTCTTATCATAAGGTGTCATCGCCTCGGCCTTAAGACCTTCTATGTCACCAAGATCAAACGGACGATCAAACAACAGCAACTCCTCTTCTTTATCAATAATCCTTTCCCTGATTGGTTTATAAATAGTTTTCGGAGTGATTCTGTGTTTTTTGTTATAAACCAACTGATATCGCCTTCTTCTTTTTATTTCCGAAGTGGATTCTTTGATTGATTTTGTAATCGTATCTGCATAAAGGATAACCTGGCTGGAAATATTCCTTGCGGCTCTTCCCATGGTCTGGACTAGAGAGGTTTTCGACCGCAAAAAACCTTCCTTGTCGGCGTCTAAAATAGCAACCAATGAAACCTCGGGAAGGTCTAACCCTTCTCTTAATAGATTTACTCCGATTAAAACGTCAAACTCTCCTTTTCTTAGATTATCCAATATATCAGATCTTTCTAAAGTCTGGATATCAGAATGTAAATAAGAGGCCTTAATGTTTTTTTCTAGAAGATAGGCCGTGAGATCTTCGGCTGTTTTTTTTGTAAGAGTGGTAACTAAAATTTTTTCATTTTTCTTTGCCCGAATTTCTATTTCTTTAATTAAGTCCTCTATTTCTCCAGACGCCTTTCTTATAATTATTTCCGGGTCGATTATTCCTGTCGGCCTTATAAGCTGTTCAGCCACCGTCGATCTTTTTAACTCCCAATCGTTGGGAGTGGCAGAAACATAGATGATTTTTTTTGCCATAGGATAAAACTCTTCAAACTTAAGCGGCCGATTATCAAAAGCAGCCCGTAAACGGAAACCGAAATCTATAAGAGTTTTTTTTCGGGAATAATCGCCGTTAAACATTCCCCTCATCTGGGGAACAGTCATATGAGATTCATCAATAAAAAGAAGCCAATCGTCCATATATGTTTCTCGAAAATAATCAATCAATGAATAAGGCGGGTCACCAATATTTCTACCGTCGAAGTAACGAGAATAGTTTTCAATCCCATTGACGTATCCCATTTCTTTAATCATTTCCAAATCATAGTTGACTCTTCTAATTAATCTTTCTGCCTCGACTAATCTTTTTTGTCTTTTTAACTGCTCCGATTCTTTTTTCAAATCATCCCTAATCGCCTGTTCAACATTTTTAAAAATATTGGGGTCTGTCATGTAATGCTTGGCTGGATATACGATCAATTTATTTAGTGACGTTTGACTATTTGTCACTTGTTTTCCACTCAAAGGTTCAAATTTTTCTATTTTTTTTACTAAATCATCTTTTAATATCAATCTATAACCAAAATCTTCATAAGCAGGATAGATATCGATCTTGTCTCCTCTAACTCTAAATGTTCCCCGTTTGAATTCAAACTCGCTTCTGTCATACTGAAGTTCAGTCAACCGTCTAAGAATGTTTTTTAAGATGACCTCTTGACCAACTTCAATTTCCAAGATGAATTTTCCGTATTCTGCCGGAGATCCGATATTATAAATACACGAAACCGAAGCAACCACGACCACATCCGATCTGGTTAAAATATTAGTTGTAGATTTAAGGCGAAGTTTATCAATCAACTCATTTATCTCCGCTTCCTTTTCTATATAAGTATCACTCGTCGGGATATAGGCTTCGGGTTGATAATAGTCGTAGTAGGAAACGAAATAAGAGACAGCATTTTCCGGAAAAAAATCCCTAAACTCCTGATAAAGTTGACCGGCTAAAGTTTTGTTGTGGGAAATTATCAAAGTAGGCAGTTGCAACTTCTGGATGACATTGGCCATCGTAAAGGTTTTTCCCGATCCTGTCACACCAAGCAGAACCTGATTTTTTAGGTTTTTATTGACACCTGAGACAAGTTTCTCAATTGCTTGAGGTTGATCACCGGTTGGTTTAAATGATGATTTGAGTTTAAACATAAAAACAACCTTTAATTTTACCTCAATTTTTGTCTAATTTACAACTATAATAGTGAGATGGAGTTAATTAAATTCATCGTCGATTTTATTATTCACATTGATATTCATCTCGGGCAGATAATTTCAACCTACGGTGTAGTTACATATGCTATTTTATTTGGAATTATCTTTATGGAGACAGGCCTTGTTTTTACACCTTTTTTACCTGGAGACTCCTTGTTGTTTGCCGCCGGAGCATTTGCTGCTTTAAATTCTTTGAATGTTTATGTACTTTGGATTATTTTACTTTTAGCTGCCTGGATTGGAAATTCAAGTAATTACTGGATAGGTTATTTTTTTGGAAAAAAAATTGTCGCGCATCCAAAAATACCGATTGATGAGAAACATATAAAAGAAACGAAAAAATTTTTTGATCAATACGGAGGTAAAACAATAATTTTGGCTAGATTTATGCCTTTTTTCAGGACTTTTGCCCCTTTTGTAGCCGGGGTGAGTAGAATGAGCTATAAAAAATTTATCTCTTATGATCTGATTGGAGGCTTTTTATGGGTTACTGTTGGAGTAATGGCGGGTTATTTTTTCGGCAATATTAAATTCGTTAAGGAAAATTTTTCTCTTGTGATAATCGGAGTAATCTTGATATCTCTAATACCAATTATTATTGAATATGTTAAACATCGTCGCAACGCCAATCGGAAATCTTGACGATATCTCTCTGCGTCAAGCTAAGATTCTTGTTTCATCTGATGTCATCCTTGCCGAAGACACTAGATCAGCGCAAATCCTTTTCGAAGCTATTAAGACACGTTACACGTTACACGCTCCACGTTACACAAAATTGATTTCTTATTACAAGGAAAAAGAATTTGAAAAACTACCAGAAGTCATTGAATATTTGAGACAAGGAAGAAACGTTTCCTTAATTTCCGAGTCTGGATCTCCATTAGTCTGCGACCCAGGATATCTACTAGTAAAAACCTGTATAAAAGAAAAGATTCCCTTAACAGTCGTCCCCGGTCCGTCGGCTGTGATCAGTTCCCTTGTCCTTTCTGGTTTTGATCCATCCGAGTTTATGTTTTTAGGATTTCTTCCGAAAAAACCGTCTGAAAAAAACAAACTAATAAATAAATTAAAATCGATTAAAGTTTTTTTTCCAGATATGGTTTTCGCTTTTTATGAGTCGTCACGAAGGATTGATGAAACTTTGCAATCTTTTATGACATTGAATTGGAATCCTGATATCTCTATCTGTCGAGAAGTGACAAAAAAATTTGAAGAAACAATTAGAGGCAAAGCTAACGAATTGATAGGTAAACTATATAAAGGAGAGATTACAATATTGGTAAAATAAATCTATTTTCTTCCTACTGGTTCTATCTTGACTTTACTTTTCGCCCAACTATTTGGCTTTAGTCCTTTTGCAGCCATTGCTTTCAGATAACTTTGGCCGAAAACGGCATGAAAGTTAAAAGCTTTGTCCGGTAATGTATCATCCCCTTTCTCATTTAATTTACCTGTACCGGCAAAAATCATTGCCATAGCAATATTTTCGGCGTTTTCTATAACGGCATTCTTTCTTCTTTTTTTCGGCATTTTTTTTAATGGCTCCGAATCCATCAAATTGTCTCTTAATTTATCCGCAACTCTCTGGGCAACTACATTACTTATGATATCGTATGCTGGTTCCAACCTTCGAGCTGATTTCTCTGTTTCGAAGTGTCCAAAAAGTTGACCTAACTTTTCTGGCGCAGCTCTCAGAAGCGGTTCAAATTCCGGATACATTTCTTCAAACATTTGCGCAACTTCGCCTGACTTTACATATATGCTTTCAACCTTTTTTTTGTATTTATGGATATGAAACATATTTTCAAAACCGTGGTTTCTCACTGCTTCACTCCAAATTAATTCGACCGATTCTGAATATAAGTCGACCATTTGCTCAACTTGTTTTATAAGCGTTGGGTCGTTTTCAAAAATATCTTTGACAATTGGAGCCTGTGTTTTAAAGTAATCGGGGCGAACTGTTGTTCTTTTTTCACAAAGATATTATCCTTATATATCTTAAAGATATTTCTTCAAAATAAAGACCGACTTTTCCATCATTTCTTTTTCCTCATCAGAAAGTCCAAGTTCAATTATTTTTTCTGCGCCGTCTTTACCCAAGACACAAGGAACACTCAATGAAACGTCACTAAATCCATATTCTCCTTCTAAGGGAACTGATACTGGGAAAATTCTCTTGCTGTCATTAAGACAGACCTGTACTAGCTGATCGACGACAACGGCGATTGAATAATAAGTTGCGCCTTTTCCGGCAATTATTTCATAGGCGGCATCTCTTGCTTTTTTATAAGCTTCCATAACCATCTCTTTCGAATAACCTTTAAGAGCTTCTAAAAGTTCTCCGCCGACGTTGGCGGTTGAGACAGTTGGAAAAGAACTATCTCCATGTTCACCTAGTATATAGCCGTGGATATTGATAGGACTGACTTTCAAAGTCTCCGAAAGGTAATATCTAAATCTGGCCGTGTCGAGGGTTGTTCCCGACCCAAAGATCTTACCTTTTTTTATTTTTGCCAGCTTATAGGCTTTGTAAGTTAAGATGTCGACCGGATTGGCAACAATAATAATTGTACTGTTTGGTGAATACTTTAATAGTTCAGGAAGTACTGATTCTAGGATCTCGGTATTTTTCTTAACAAGGTCAAGACGACTTTCCCCAGGAGCTTGGGCGGCGCCTTCCGAGTAAACAATAATGTCACTGTCTTTCAGGTCGCTAATATCTTGGGCAACATTGACTTTAGTCGTTCCTAGAAAGGATAAACTGTGCAAAAAATCAAGCCTCTCCGCGGCGATTTTTTCCTTGTTTCTATCGTAAAGAACGATTTCGTTTATGTTATTTTTCAAATACATCGTATACGCAGCTGTAATACCGACCCTTCCGCAGCCGACGACCGATACTTTTGTGTTATTGCCCATATTTTTATCCGAAGGTAAAAGCATATAATTCCAAATTACTGTCTAAAAACTCCAGTCTTAGTATATGTTTACCAGGTTGTGATAATTTAATCAAATCATATAATCTGTAACTGTTGATTTCAATTTCCTCAATAAATTTTTCATCCAAGTATATTTTCACTTTTCCAGGAATTTTATTTTTCGACCCCATCACCAAGAAAACATTTTTTGCTTCAAAATTAAACTCGAGACCAGCACCTTTACTTGGAAGAGCCAACTCTTCCATTATCTTCCACGAGCCGGAATAAGTCAAATTACCATCGTCAATCCTTCGGTTATAACCCAAATAAGTTTCCGGAGTCCGTGCTTCGACATTGTAAGTAGGATTATCAATAACCATATCCTCCTTTAACTTTCCAATCTCTTTCAATAACTCTTGAATAAGTTTTTCTGATTCGTCATATTCTCCTTCGCCAAAATGACTCGATCTGATTTTTCCGTCCCTGTCAATAAAATACTTCGCCGGCCAGTAGTGATTATTGTAGGCGCGCCAAGTAGCATAATCGTTATCCTGCATGATTGGATATTTTATGGAAAAATCCTTAATAGCTTTGGCAACGTTATCAGGATTCTTCTCGAATTCAAATTCGGGAGTATGAACGCCTATTATCACTAATCCTTTGTCTTTGTATTTTTCATACCAAGATTTAAGATATGGAAGAGTACGAATACAGTTGATACAAGTATAGGTCCAAAAATCGACAAGAATAACCTTGCCTTTTAAGGAAGATATTGTCAAGGGTTGGCTGTTAAACCACTGCCCACCTTTAATCAACTCTGGCGCCACTGGATAAAAACTATTTTTTAGATTACTTAGTAAATCTTTTTCATTTTCTGATTTTAATTTCTTCAACTGCTCTTTGACGGATTGGTTATCCTCTATTTTCGTCAAACCAACCCCGTAATTAGGAAATTTCTCCAAAATATATGTTTGAAATTTTCTGTCTACGTTAAAGTAAATCGCCAATGCCGTTAACATCATTAAAACACCGAATGCTCTTTGGATTTTTCCTGCATTGGGCAAAAGCCACGGAACCTTATTGATAAGACTTTTTCCTCCTTGCATAATTAAAAGCATAGGAATAGCTGTCCCCAAAGAATAAGCAAAAGTAATTAGAACAGTTGCGCTATTGACCGTATTCGAAGCGGCTAAAGTAATTATTGAAGCCAATATCGGTCCGACGCAAGGAGTCCAAATTAATCCCAAACTCAACCCAATCAATAAGCCGCCCAAAAAACCGCCCCCCTTATTATTGGTCGAAACATTACCCGATAGTCTGGAAAAAAACCTTTCCATAATAATCTTGAGACTCGGAACGAGCATACTTAAACCAAAACCGAAGATTACAAAAACGGAGATGTTTCTTAAAACATCAGCGGAGATACCAATCTGTTTAACGATCGCTGACAATAACAAAGTAAAGAAAGTAAAACTCAAAATAAAACCCGACACTATTCCCAAAGGTCTTTTTTTTCCTTCTCCAACTACTCCTGACAAAACCACGGGAAGAATCGGCAAAATGCAGGGAGACAAAATGGTCACTATCCCAGCTAAAAAAGAAAACGATATAAGAATAATCATTATTATTTATTATAATAAAATTAACTTTTACATGAGCAAGAAGCATTTAATTATTGAAATCTTTCTTTTGGTCTTTATTTTTTCTTTATTCACCTTCCTCCGTTTCTATAATCTCGACAAAAGAATCATCTTCGACTGGGACCAGGAATATTTATCTAATTTCTTAAAAAGAATTATCGTCGACCGCGATCTGATTTTGATCGGTCACAGGGCAACAAGCGATAAAGGGTTTTTCTTCGGTCCCTATTTTGAATACTTATTTGTTCCTTTTTATATTTTTTCCAAAATGCACCCAAGCGGGCTGATAAATTTTATCTATCTTTTAAACATAATTTTTTTCTTTTTTTCTTACTTTGTAATAAAAAAAATATTTAATTCATTAATCGCTCTTGCCTTCCTTTTTTTCTGGGCAGCAAATTATTTATTTATTACTTATGACACTACAGTTTGGGCACCTGTTTTGATCCCTTTGGGGATTATTTTTATTTGGTATTCTTTATGGAGGATCTATAATAAATCGACTATTGGAAATTATTTGCTCCTTGGACTGGTCTTGGGCTTTTTTACGCAGATCCATTCGCTTTTTTTTCCGGTCGACCTCTTTGCATTATTTTTTTTAGTAGGACTTTGGTTTCACAATAAGAAAAAATTTCCTCTTGAAATAAAAAAATGGCTTTCTTTAATTTTGGCTTTTTTTCTTTACTTTACACCCTTGTTTATTTTCGATTTAAGACATAATTTTCTCAACAGCAAATTATTCATCAGTTATTTCACAGGCAGAATCCGAGGCAGCATCGATATAAAACCTACCCTTGAAGTCTACGGAAATTTTCTAAAACCGTTTTTCTTTTATAATAGTATTTATATAACATTGATTTTCCATTTTGTTATTTTCAGCCTGTTATTCTATCTTTATAAAAAGAAACATGGGTTTACGAAAATTTTTTATCTATCAAGCTTAATTACCTGGACAATAACGACGATTACTTTTCTCCGCTATAACCAACGACCTTCCGAATATTATTTTATCTATCTATATCCACTAATTACTATCTCCTTAATCGATTTTTTTTATAATCGTCTCAGACTTTTATTGATTATTTTGCCAATATTATTTCTTTTGGTTAATTTTAGTCACTTTAAAAAATTAACCGCCTCAAGTTCACTGGGTCTGTCGGCGAAGGAAAAAGTCGTATTTAAATTAAAAGAAGTATTGAAAGGGAAAAAATACAACCTCGTCTATGATATGCCTTTAGGCTTAAATAACGGCTATCAATATTTATTGGAATACTATAACGCTCTTCCATCTGCTAACCCGAAAAACCCTCTAGTGATATTGGACATGCCTGCCCATAAAAACGACATAGTCGTCGGCAGAATAGGAATCAGAATTCCGCCTGAACTTTTGCCTTAAAGATCAGTGTCCGAGAACGATTCCCGCAAGAATAAACGCCAACATGATTAAAATCACCATCTGAAAACCGAAAATACCCACGAGAAAATTAAATATGAAAAACAAAACAGTCCCCAAAATAAGAAACAATAAGATGTTCATATTATTTAATACTAATATAAAAATAGTAATATTTTCAAATATATTATAAATATGATAATATTAATGTAATGACAAGGATAAGTGACAGATCGCTTAAGTACATGTCTTTCATCCAGGCCTTTTCACTTTTTGCTTATATTGGTTTAATCGCTTTTCTTTTAGCAAACGGTGACCGATGGTTCGGAAGAGTTCCTAATTATCTCGGTCCGTTACTTTTTCTGACTCTTTTTTCAACTTCAGCATTGATCTGCGCCATTATCACTTTGTATTTTCCTTTTATTCTTTTCTGGGAGAAAAAACAAACAATGTCTGCCGTGAAGCTCGTTGTCTACACGGCCAGATGGCTAATCTTATTTACTCTAATTATTCTTGTTTTAGTTATAATATTCTAATATGCAAAACCAAGAACCAGCTTTTTTAAATTCACCACAAAAACCAAAAAATAAATACCCTTTATTGATTTTTGTTGCCGTAGTTGTTGCACTTGTCGGTAGCTGGTTAATACTTAGACAAAAAAAAGAACCGGAAAAAACTAAAGTAGTTATCACTAAAACCGTTACTCCAACTCAAGCCGATAAACCAAAAATTAATAAAGAATCCATTAAAATTCAAGTATTAAACGGAACAGGTACGCCTGGTCAAGCAAATGAAGCAGTCGAGCTTCTCAAAGATGCAGGTTATAGTGCTGAAAATATCAAATCAACCAATGCTGAAGAATTCAATCACACGTCTACATCTATACAGGCAAAAGAAGGTTTTGAAGACGTTGCCAATAATATTAAAGATGCTTTAAAAGAGACTTTTGACGAAATAGAGATCGATTCGACAAATCTTGATAAGGATAGTGAGTTTGATATAGTTGTAACGACAGGTGGAAAAATATTTGAAACGCCCACCCCAACAGCTTCTCCAACTCAAAGTCCTACACCGACAACGCAAACAACAACTACGCCGACGCCGACCTTAACCTTAACCCCAACTCCTACTCCAACGCCTTAAAAAGGCTTTAATGACATGATATAATTTAGTGATAAACCAGAGGTACCCAAGTGGCCAACGGGGACAGACTGTAAATCTGTTGGGTTTTCCCTTCGGAGGTTCGAATCCTCCCCTCTGGACCCGCTTTTTAGAGAGATGAATAGACGTTTGAACCTTTTTGATATACTTTTTAAATGGACTTGTTAGAAAAAAGGTGGCGTAGATATCATTTTAAAAACCTGACATATTTTGTCCTTAGTATTATTATCGGGTTAATTCTTCTTAATACTACGCTTTTTCGAGAACTGATATTTAATATTGGTAATCTTGGTTATATCAGTGCCTTTTTTGGCGGAATACTTTTTGTTTCAACCTTTACAGTATCTATCGGTACCGCATTGCTTCTTTTATTGGCAGAAACTCTTCATCCTGTTGAAATTGGAATAATTGCAGGCATTGGCGCGGTAATTGGAGATCTTACAATATTTCATTACATAAGGAATAAAAATCTGGACGCTGAAATAAAACACTTGGTTAAAGTTCTCGGTGGAGATAAAATAACTCACATAATTCATACAAAATACTTTAGTTGGACCCTTCCTATACTTGGAGCGCTTATTGTTGCCTCTCCTTTGCCGGATGAATTAGGTGTAGGGTTAATGGGTATTTCAAAATTGAAGACAAATCAATTTATTCTACTTTCGTTTATTCTTAATTCGATAGGGATTTTTTTGATTGTTTCTGCTGGAGTAATATTAAGACCATAAAAAAACTTATATATCTAAACACGATTGAGACTTGACAGGAAGCTTATGTTTTGAGATGCTTAGTTATAAGCATGATCGACGACACTAATCAAACCCCAACAACTCAAACTCCAGTCGTTCCACCAACACCCCCAATTGAACAACCGGTAAATCCTGTTCCTCCACCACCCGTTCAACCCTCAACTCCAACACCCCCACCGCCGCCTGCATCCCCTCCGGTAACTACACCACCAGAAACACCACCTTCAGTGAAACCTCCTGTACCAATTCAGGCTTTAGTACTACTTCTGGTTGTTGCCGCCTCAATGTTTGGATTAATTGTTAATAGATATGCTTCCACCCAAAACAATGCCAATGACACTAAAGCTTCCGGTCGAATAAATAGACAAGACGTTCTCTCTAAATACAAAATAAAAGTTAGCCCGATTCCTTCACCGTCTCTTATTCCAACTGTTACCTTGACACCGACTCCGACACCCGAATATCAAAACTTATTTAAAGAGGATACTCAGTCATCCAATCCTTTTAACGAAAACGTTAATCCATTTGATAACTTACAATGAAAACCAAATTAATTTTAGTCATTTTTATTTTTCTGTCACTATTCGGATTAGTAAATTCAATTAAAGCCCAAACTAAAACTGTATCCGTTAATCAACAAAGTAATACAGAAAAATTAAGAAAGTACGGAGTGGTTTTCCCGATTGCCGAACTCGGAAACTGTGCTGATTTTATAAGCTGTCACACTTTTTGCGCCGACTCCGCAAATATTGATGCCTGTAAAACTTATGGTAAGAAAAAAGGCTTTTATAATGAGCAACAAGAAATAAATAAAAAGAGATTACTTTTGCAAAAAGCCAAACTTGAATTAAATTGTACCGAGGAAACTTGTAAATTCTTTTGCGAACAAAAAGAAAATTCAGAAAAATGTGATATTTTCCGAAAAAGATATAAACCGGAAACTGAAAGGGTAAAAACTATATTGAACCAGGAAATGGTGACAAAAGCAAAATTGCTTATCGGCTGTGCTACTCCTGAAGCTTGTAAATCGTTATGTGAACAGGAAAATAATAAGAAAAGGTGTTCAGACTTCTTTAGGCAATTAGGACTACGTAAAGAAAAAAAAGTTGAAGATACAGGATTCAGAAGAATTAGTCCTCAACCAATAAAACTCGAACGGGAAGAAATAACAGCTAGCAAATCACCCGAAGAAAATATTGAACTAAAAACAACTCCAACGCCTTCTTTAGCTGAAGAAACAAAAACAACCGAAATAAATATAAATCTAGAGAAAACAATTACGCCTGAAGTAAAGGGTGCTTCAACCGAAGAGAATCTCTTCATAATTCTATTTCAAAAAATCCTCGATATAATTAAATAATGCCTAAAAACGTTATTATAACCTGCTCTAATGATAAATCTGGTGATTTTGTCGTCAATCATTGGTATAAATCTCTCAAGAACAATGTCAATTTGACTAATATCGACGTCGTCGTTATAGACTATGGACTCTCTGTTGAGCAAAAAAATAAATTAAAGAAACAAAGCGTTATTTTATTTCCAGGTGAAAAAAAATACCATATCGTCAACAAAAGATTTTTCGATTCAGCTAAATATTTAAAAGACAAATTCTACGATCAGGTCCTTTTTGCCGACGGGGGCGACATTATCTTTCAGGAAGAAATTTCTTCTGTTTTTGAGAAAAACAAAGATACTTTCCGAGTAGTACCCTTAGGTATGGAAGTGCTATTTTTTGAATGGTTTATATTCAATAATTTCAAAAAAGGAATAAAAGAAAAAATCTGGAAAACCGTCAAAAATAAACCAGTTATAAACGCCGGCGTTATCTTTGCTCCTTGCCAAAAATTTATTGAACTTTGTGAACTGATGAAAAAAATGATAAAAGATAAAAATGCTTGGGGACCTGACCAGATAATCCTCAATTATTTCCTTTACCAAACCGGATTCAAGTTTATCGATAATAAATACAACTTTATGATGAGTACTGAAGAAAAGGGTTTTATTGTAAAAAACGGCATCTTTTATAAAAGTAATGGTAAAAAGATTGCCATAGTTCATAACGCCGGACAGATAGATTTAACCAGACCGATCAAAAACTTTGGCTATGGCAAGGAATTCAATCAAATAAAACACCTAGTTTACAACTTAAAGAAGACTCAATACAAACTGCTTGGAGCTTATAAAAAAATCTTTTCTTAAGTTACTTTAAAGACTTCGACGTTCTCGTGAACCAGTTTGTCAACTTTGATACCGACACTCATTTTTTTCTCTGCTTTGACTATCTGTTTATGTTCCACCTGAATTGAGGCAACCTGTTGTTTAAATAGTTCCTCTTCGTGTTTGACAAACTTTAAAGTATCGCCGACTGAAAAAGGAGCTTCAACCTCAATAATGGCTACTCCTAAATGGTTATAATAATGGGAAACTGTGCCCACTTTTTGATCTGCCATAATCTCTCACCACCCCTCTTACAATATGGTAGCAGATTTATTTAATCTTTAATATCCCATTCCACCCATACCCGGCATTCCTCCACCGCCCATAGGTGAGGCAGGAGGATTTTTCTCAGGTAAATCAGTGATCAAAGCTTCTGTAGTTAGAATCATAGAAGCTACTGAAATGGCGTTCTGAACTGCGGTTCTAACAACCTTTAAAGGATCAATAATTCCTGCTTTTACCATATCGATCGGCTTAGCCATCTCGGTTGAAGTTAAAGCCAAAACATCAAATCCTAATCCACCACTGGCTGACTCTCTGGCTTTTGCCAATAGTTGACCTGGATCAACTCCGGCGTTTTCCATTAATTTCATAAACGGAGATTCTAAAGCTCGTTTGACTAGATCGTAAGCGATTTTTTCATCGCTTGAAACCTTGCCAAGTTTATCACTACTCATCTTTTGGCTAATATTTAGTAAAGCAACAGCCCCTCCAGGAACAATCCCTTCTTCAAGAGCTGCTTTTGTGGCTGCAACAGCATCAATAGCTCGTTCTTTTCTATCTTTCATTTCAATCTCTGTAGCCGCTCCGACGTTAATGACAGCCACTCCACCGGAAAGTTTAGCCAATCTTTCTTGAAGTTTTTCCCTGTCAAACTCGCTGGTCGTGTCAGATAACTCTCTTCTTATTTGCGTAATTCTTGCCTCTATACTAGCTTTTTTTCCTTTTCCGCCAATAATTGAAGTGTTCTCCTTATCTGATTTGACTTTATCAGCCCGTCCACAGTCTTCGACTTCAACAGTATCCAGTTTTTTACCCAAATCTTCTGAAACAACCGTTCCTCCGGTTAAAATAGCAATATCCTCTAACATTTCTTTCCTTCTGTCGCCAAACCCAGGTGCTTTGACAACCAAAGCGTTGAAAGTTCCTCTAAGCTTATTGACAACTAAAGTAGCCAGTGCCTCACCTTCAACTTCGTCGGCTATAATCACCAAGTTTTTGGAGACTTTGACAAACTTTTCCAAAAACGGTAATAGGTCGGAAACCGCTGTAATTTTCTTATCTGTGATTAAAATATAGGCGTCTTCCACTTCTGCCACCATCTTATCAGTATCAGTCGCAAAATAAGCCGAGGCAAATCCCCGGTCAAACTGCATTCCTTCCTTATGATCAACTGTCGTTTCTAAACTTTTCCCTTCTTCAACTGTGACCACACCATCTCGACCACCTACTGCTTTTAAAGCATCAGCAATCAACTTCCCTAGATCCTGATCTCCAGCAGAAATTGTCGCTACACTCGAAGCATCGGCCAAAGTAATCTGCTTTCTTGATTTTCTAAGCTCCTCTACGACAAAGTCGCCGGCTTTTTTGAGTCCGCGTTGCATAACCATCGGATTGGCTCCTGCTGTGATCATTTTCAAGCCTTCTTGGACTAAAGATTGTGCCAAGACCGTTGCCGTTGTTGTTCCGTCTCCGGCGACATCGGCTGTCTTAGAAGCTGCTTCCTTTACTAATTGGGCACCCATATTTTCAAAACTATCTTCCAGTTCTATCTCTTTGGCTACAG
The DNA here is from genome assembly GCA_016215445.1 of Candidatus Roizmanbacteria bacterium. Lineage (GTDB taxonomy): Bacteria > Patescibacteriota > Microgenomatia > UBA1406 > GWC2-37-13 > GWC2-37-13. The sequence goes on along the minus strand of JACRJL010000003.1, from coordinate 305,736 downwards.
TGACTCCATCGTGAACAACGTTTGGCGCGCCCCACTTTTTATCGAGGGCAACGTTTCGACCTTTTGGACCCAATGTGGTTGCTACTGCGTCGGCCAATTTGTTAACACCGTCTAGTAATTTTTTTCGAGCTTCTGCTCCGTATTTAATTTGTTTTGCCATATTTAAAATTTACAATTTATAATTGTACGAGTTTGATAAATCAAACCCCTACGACCGCCATAATATCTTTTTGTTCTATTAACAGCCATTCTTCCTGACCTACCTTCACTTCATTACCTCCCCATTTTTTATAGAGGACTTTTTGACCTACCTTGACAACCATTTCATCGGTTTCACAGCTGTCATCGTCGCAACAGCTTTCACCGCAACATCCTTTTCCTGGACCAACCGCCATGATTTCGCCAACCTGTGGTTTTTCCTTGGCTGAATCCGGAAGAACAATTCCTGATGGAGTTTTTGTCTCACCATCCATTGGTTTAATTAATACATAATCAAAAAGAGGTTTAATATTACCTGTTGTTTTTGACATAAGAATTTAGATAGAATGAATTTATAATTAAATTTCAGTGCAATATTTATAATTGAAATTTTCCTTTTTGTCAATAGGAAGTTTACTCTGCTAACGATATGGATGATCAAAAAAGCCTGTCAGAAATAGAAAAATTAAAAACTGCTTTGCAGTCTTCGGATCTACCTGCTAACCTCCATGAAAAGGCTGCCGAACAGATTGAAAGGATCAACCTCGCGCTTAAATATGGTGGAAATCTTTCCCAATTAGACATTACAACTAAATATATCGACTGGATCACTCACTTACCTTGGGCTAAAAAAACAGAAGATATATTAGATATCACCAAAGCTAAAGAAGTTTTAGATAAAAACCACTATGGTCTTGAACAAATTAAAAAGAGAATACTTGAATACTTATCAGTCTTAATCGTACAGAGACACACTATGAAAACAGAAAGCTTTCATGCGCCAAATCTTTTCTTTGTTGGTTTAGCAGGAACAGGTAAAACTACTATCGCCAGATCCGTCGCCGAAGCACTTGGAAAAAAGTTTGTCCGAATTCCTTTCGGTGGACTGTCTTCAGCTCTCGATCTACGTGGTCAATCAAAAAATTCTTTTGAAGCTGAGCCAGGCATGGTAATAAAAGCGTTACGAAGAGCGGCAGCATATAATCCAGTTATTCTTTTGGATGAATTGGATCGTATTACCCCAGAATCACGAGCCGCCATCATGGGTGTGCTTATCGAACTACTCGATCCCGGACAGAATTCAAATTTTACTGATTATTTTATAGATTACCCATTTGATCTATCTAAAGTTGTCTTTATTGCCACAGCAAATAATACCAACAACATTTCCACGGCTGTTATGGACAGACTTGAATTTATACAGATGCCTGCATATTCTGACGACGAAAAAATCGCCATCGCTAAAAAATATATTCTACCTAGACTTTTTAAAGAAACCGGTTTGGACGGTGAGAATTTAATTGTCGCAGATAACGTTTGGTCAAAAATAACCAGACCAATGGGTTTTGACGCTGGAATAAGGAGCCTCGAAAGAACTATTGAAGGGATTGTCAGAAGAGTTGCTTTGAAGATAGTTTCTGGCGAAGGTCAAAAATTTACTATCGATGAAAGTAACTTAAGAGAGTATTTGCCTTAATTCATGAAACACAAAAAAACATTTTTATTATTTTTTATAAGTTTACTCATTATCCTTCTCCTTTCAATAATCGTTGTCTTTCAAACTACGAATTCTTTAAACAAATACTCATTCGACACCAAAGCCTCACCACGAATTTCACCTTACAGATTAAGACCAAAAGCTATTATAGGCGGACAAGATGCCTATGCCGGAGAATTTCCTTTTATGGTTAGTATATATTACAAACCTTTGTTTTCTACTAAAAAACCAAACTTATATGAACAACACTTATGCGGTGGAGTTTTAATTGATAAAAATTGGGTTTTAACTGCCGCTCATTGTTTTGATTATTATGGTAAATCAAATATCGGTGTCGCTTTCAACGTATTGAAATTAACTGACGAAGTAGACAATGATAACCTAAGAAGTGTCAGTAAATTAATAATCCATAAAGATTATAAACCGAAATTTAACGAAATAAATCCTAATGATATTGCTTTAATCAAACTTAATAAGTCATTCACAACTTTTTTACCAATCAGTATTAATAAAAATGATATTTCTTTATTTAATAAAAACGGTACTATTTTGGGTTGGGGGTATAAAACTTCCGACTCAAAATCTAAATCTGATATACTGCAAAAAGCGGATATCACTTATGATTACTATTCCGACACAAAAAATCTGACTTCAAACACACCCGCAAAACCTTACTCTTATGATTCTGGGGGGCCGTTAATCAGTAGACTTAATGGAACGGCTTACGCCGTCGGTGTGATAAATCAAACATTTGAAAAATCGAATGATTCTTTTTACGCCAATATCTCATCATATGAAAGTTGGATCGAAGAAAAAACTGGATTATCTTTTTAAGTATATCTGTCTGCGACTTTTGAGGCTCCGTAAGAATCGGGTTTAATTTTGACTTCATAGCCGCTACCTCGGACCATACCAACTACTTCTGTTATCAAATCACGAGTTTCGCCGTTGTGACCAATATCGACGTGTATTTGAATGTTATATTTGGAAATGCCGTTGGTTTTGAAAAAATTGACGAAGTTTTCCGAAGTTTCAAGGGACATAGTCGCTTCCTGGTAAATCCGCTCCTTTAAGGAAATTTTCTTATCCTGAAGAATTCTTTTCCAAAAATAGATTCCTCCCCAACCGACGCGGTGAATAATTAAAGCAGAGACAAAATCATACTTGTTATTTTCGATTTTTTGTGAGTCTGTACCAACGATTATCTCGTATTTGGCTTTTTTGTCAACCTTCATGAAGTTGGAAACGATTGTTTTGAGTTTTTCTAAATCGACCTTGCCATGGGTCGGACTTTGATAGAACATAAGTTGACTAAAATTTTATCATTTTTGGACTTTTATATCAACCTATTATTAGCTATATAATCTGGTATAGGAATGTTTTTTAATCATTTTTTTTATCAAAATAGATGGTAAATCCGTATTTTTTAGAAAGATCTTCTATATTTACTCCAATATCTTTAAGAAAGATTACTTCATTATTTCTTATTTTAGTCCAATGTTTTTTCCAAGCTTTCTCAAAATACTTACTTGAATTGTCAGCTAATAAAACATGTCTAATAATGGTGTTAAGATTTATTGGATAATTAATTTCGTTTATCTTATTTTTAATTCTCTTTGAGAAAATTTTATCTAAATCGTTCAAAATTAATATATCCATGTCATTCAACTCTTCAATAATTTCGCTCATTACTCCGTTTTTAAAATTAATATTAATGTTTTGTCCAGAAGTATCTTTAAAATATTGGGTCAGAGCTGTTGAATTTATTGGAATATTTAAATTTCCTTGCTTTGTTTTATTTGATACATCTTTAGAATATACATCAATTTGATTTGATATTTGGTTGAACTCGTTATCGGCGATTTCTAATAAGCCTGAAATTAAATAAAAATTTCTTTGGATTGGTTCAGGCAACATACCGCTAAACTTATAATTCCTATCGTGTTCTATTTCAGCCCAAGCATGTTGAAGAATTGTTCTAATTTGAATTTCAAAATATATATCTTTAAACAAACTATATTCGGGTAATTTAATACGTTCTTCAGAAAATTTAGATACAAAATGTAAGGATGAGTAACCAACTTTATCTCTACCTAAGATCTTAGATTTGTCAATTGATCTTTTTTCATCAATTATAAATTCTTTTTTTATAATTTCAGAAATTTTTAAAACGTCGTTCTTTACGTAACCTATTATTCTAATTCCTGCTAAATCCTGCATATCTCTATAATCATAATTAAAACCTTCTTTATCAACTTTGTTTTCAAAACTAGATTGGCTCTTACATCTAGATTGAATAACTTGATAGTCAATTTTATTTAATTCTAAAATCTCTCGTATAAGTGACTCAACTTTTTTAGTAAGAAGTTCGTAAATATATTTATTTTCTTTATACCATTCAGCAGCTTTATCTTTATTAACTGTCATATTTGACAAAATAATAATACTTTTGTAAGAAAAGTCAAGCTAAAAGTGTTATAATTTTTTTATGCCTAATGAATTATCTTGGAAGCAGGATTTTATTAACAATTTAGTTTGGTACGTTATTTTTAATTTCGCTAATGTTTGGATTGGTAGACCGATGTTTACTGGTGGAAATATGAACGGATTAAGAACTTTATTTTACTTTTTAAGCGGAATCATGTTTTTAGGATCATGGATTGCGGTCACAAAGCTTTTAGCTAAGAAAAGAGGTTGGTTCATAGCTTTTTTAATAAGTTTACCTACTTCTCTTGTTTTAAATTATTTTATAATCCAGATATTCTAAAGCTTGACGATTACACCTTACTTAATACATAGGAAGTAATATTAGAAAAAATGTTTCTTTATGAAAGCTCTTCCCGATCCGGATTTTAGATATTTTTCAAACTTAAAAGCAGTATTTTTGTTTAAAAAAGAGACGTAAGAAATTAATTTTATTGGGAGTAAATACTTTGTTGCCGGAACATACCCTTTATTATGTCTTTCAATCCTTGCTTTTAAGTTATCTGTACATCCAACATAGGAACTACTATTTTTACATATCAAAAGATAAACGTAGTACATAACAAACACTAAAATGATCTAAAGAAATAGTCAACGGACTATAACCTACAAAAACATTGTTCCGGATTGATTTGGCGGACTGTGTCCGCCGTAGCCCGACGTAGCAAGCCCGCCTTCGCACTAAGTGCTACGGCGGGCGAAGGCGGAGGGTAGAGGATTTGAACCTCTGAGAGCTTTCGCTCACAGGTTTTCGAAACCTGCGCCATAAGCCACTCGGCCAACCCTCCTTGACTATCATATTCTACCAAAGCTGATTGTTAAACGCCTGCCTATGAGGTAAAATATTAGTCGAAAGGCTTGGTGGCGAAGAGGAAACGCAGGTGTCTGCAAAACACCTATTGCAGGGGTTCGATTCCCCTCCAAGCCTCATTTTTAAAGGAGAGGTGGCAGAGCGGTTGAATGCACAGGTCTTGAAAACCTGCATGGCGGCAACGTCATCGCGAGTTCGAATCTCGCCCTCTCCGCCATGAGAATCCAACAGGTGGCGATTGCTGCCATAAAAAAAGAAAATAAATATCTCTTGACCAAGAGAGTAAAGATGGATCCCGAAGACGTAGACTATGCTCCATTTGTCTGGCATCTTCCTGGAGGTGGAATAGAAAAAGACGAAAACTCCGAAACAGCTCTAAAAAGAGAGATTAAAGAAGAACTCGGAGTAGAAATCCACAGTGCAATCCTTATTCCAAAAACATTTACAGATACGCGGCGCAACTGGCAGGGGGTTTTTATTTTATTCTTGTGCTCACTAATGGACTACAATCAAGAAATAATTTTAAACGAGGAATCTGAAGAATATGGTTGGTTTACTCTAGAAGAGGCTTCTAAATTAAAAGTTTTACCTCATACGATTGAAATGATCGTTGAAGCGAATAAACTCAGGATATAAAATGCTTTTATTAATTTTTTTATCAATATTAGGACTGATTGATTCGGCCTATCTCACTTGGGAACATTTTAATAACGTTCTCCCACCTTGCACAATTAACCGTTTTCTACCAATTCTTTCTGACTGTGGTAAAGTTTTGCAAAGTCCTTACTCTGTTATGTTCGGAGTCCCACTGGCTGTCATCGGACTTTTTCATTATGGGCTTCTAACTTTAGGAATTCTCGGAGCTTTGATCTATAAAAAAAAGGTCTACCGCTATTGGATTATTATCCAATCAATTATTGGCGTAGTTGCTTCTTTCTATTTTATGTACATCCAATTAGTTATTATCAAAAGCATCTGTATATACTGCACCTTATCTGCTTTAATCAGCTTTACATTAGGACTAATTGTTTTTCTTAATTTAAAAAAAGAAAGACTAGAACTGGCTTTTTCAATTTTTGCTTTCTCCTACCAGAATTTTATCAAGTGGATTTTTTTTCTCCTTTATCCTGAAGTCATCCATAATATTATGGTCTTCACTGGAGAACTTATAGGAAAATTCCCTCTAAGCAAATTTGCCTCCGGACTAATTATTTACAAAGATCACACTTTGCATCAAAAGATCTCTGATATAAACTTTGACTCCCCTGTCGGCTTGGCTGCCGGATTTGATTATAATGCCAATCTGACACAAACCCTTTATTTTTTGAACTTCGGCTTCCAGTCGGTGGGAACAATCACAAACCTTCCCTACGAAGGCAACCCCCATCCCCGCTTGGGAAGATTGATTAAATCAAGATCTTTAATGGTCAATAAAGGGTTTAAAAACAAAGGAGCCGTCATTATCTCACAGCAATTAAAAAAACTTCATTTTAAAATTCCCGTTGGCGTCAGCATCGGTATGACGCACTCGGAAAATATCAAGACTATTCAAGAAGCTGTAAAAGACGTTATAAACACTTTTAATATCTTCGAAAAATCAGGTATCAAAAACAGTTATTATGAATTAAATATTTCCTGCCCTAATCTTGTCCACGCCAAGAATATTAGTTTCTATCCGCCTAATAATCTAGACTTTCTACTCTTTTCCGTTGACAAATTAAAATTGAAAAAACCAGTTTACATAAAAATGCCGATTGAAAAAACTAACTCTGAAGTAATTTCAATGCTTGAAATAATAGTTAAACACAAATCAATCAAAGGAGTAATATTCGGTAATCTTTTAAAAAACAGAAAAGACCCTTCTTTAATACCTGCTGAAGTCAAAAAATTTAAAGTCGGCAATTTTTCAGGTAAACCAACAGAAAAAAGATCAAATGAGTTAATAAAACTTGCTTACAAAAAATATAAGAGCAGACTGGTTATCATTGGTTGTGGAGGAATATTTTCAGCTGAAGATGCATATAAAAAAATTAAACTCGGCGCTTCACTAGTTCAACTAATTACTGGAATGATTTTCCAAGGACCGCAGCTTGTATCACAAATCAATTTGGAACTAATAGATCTTCTTAAAAAAGATGGATTTAATAATATTAGTCAGGTAGTTGGCTATGAAAATAATTAATCAAACTTCGGCGGGCGGAATTGTTTTTAAAAAAGAAGCTAGCCAGATACTATGGTTGATTACTCAACACTCACAACATAAAGGCTGGGTATTTCCAAAAGGACTTGTCGGTGACAAAGACAGTAATGAATCGATGGAGACTGCAGCAATAAGAGAAGTTGAAGAAGAAGGCGGCATTAAAGCAAAAATTATCAATGAAAAACCTGTTGAGACTCATTATCAATATCGCTGGGCTGGTGATCATATTAAAAAAACCGTTTTTTACTTTTTAATGGAATATCAAAATGGAGATCCAAAAGATCACGATTGGGAGATGATGGACGCTAAATTCGTTCCAACTGACGAAGTCAGAAAAACTCTTGACTATAAATCCGACAAAGAGGCTTTCGAAAATATTCTTAAAAAGCTATAATTTCTTACATGGAATCAGACAATCAAAAAGAAAAGAAAAACCGTATAGAGATATTCAAATATAATGCTATTTTATCAATTCTGTTTTTTTTAGGGTCTGCCTTTTACCTTAGCAGTAAAATACCCAATTTTAGCTTTTCCCAATTTACGATCTCTCAGATGAGTTATTTCCTGAATCCAAATCAACTGTCTTTTTTTAATCTCCTCTTTATTATTAAAAGCTTTCTCGACTTGAGCTTTACTTTTTATGTTTTTCAACATTTTAAACTTCCTGTCTATTCGCCAACAGCCATTTTCTGGTTAATTGCGGTTCTTTCTTTCGGACTCCTCGGCTTTTTTCCCTCTAACCAGTTTTATTATATTCACTTAGCAATCGTCTATATATTATTTTTTTTCTGGACACTGTCTGAATTCTTGTTTGCCAGATTGACTAAAAATGAAGATTTTAAATTTTTGACAAATAATCTGCTATTAGTCCAGTTAGCGACGATTTTCTTATTTATTTCGACTAACAACTTTAACGGCGTCTTCGAAATTACCTACATGTTTATCATCTTCTTTTGGTTAATGATATTTATAGGAAGGTATTTGAAATAAATCCTGGAGCGGGCGACGGGAATTGGACCCGTTGTCTCTTCCTTGGCAAGGAAGCATTTTACCGGTAAACTACGCCCGCAGTTTTCCTAGCCTTTATATTTTACCAAAGCCCGTCTTAAAATCTCAACCGCTTTCTTTATATAATCTACCTTAAGAATATAGGCAATTCTTATCTCGTTTTTTCCAAGTCCGGGAGTGGCGTAAAAACCTTCTGCAGGAGCAAAAAAAGCTGTTTCGTTTTTATAACGAAAATCTGTTAGTAACCACTTGCAAAAATTTTCACTGTCTTTGATTGGTAACTTAATAATGGCATAAAAAGCCCCTTCTGGTTTTTCCAAAAATACTCCGGGGATTTTTTTCAAACCTTCGTATAATGTATCCCGCCTTCTTTGATATTCTTGGTGGTTTTTTTTGAAATAACTTTCAGGAATTTCCGTCAAATTCTCGGCTACTTTTTGATCAATAAAACCGGCGGACAACCTCCCTTGGGCGATTCTTAAAACTCCATCCATTATTTCTTTATTCAAGGAAACCAACATTCCGAGTCTGGCCCCGCAAAGACTGTAGCGTTTTGACAAACTATCTAAAAGAATCATTTTGTCCGGGTATTTTTTCATAAATTTTAGAATAGAATTGTGTTTTTTACCGTCATAGACAAACTCTCGATAGACCTCGTCACTTATAAAAAATAGGTTATTTTTGACAGAGATATCAACAAGCATCTCAATTTCCTCATTTGTATAAGCGGTTCCTGTCGGATTATTAGGATTACAGATTAAAATTGCTTTGGTTTTTTTACTGATCTTTTTTTCTATTTCTACCCTATTGGGAAGGTGAAAACCAGTTTTACCATAAGTCCTAACAGGAACTAATTTAATTCCGTTTACAGCTGCATAAGAATTATAGTTTGTATAAAAAGGTTCAAAGACAATCATTTCTTCACCCGGTTCGGCGACGGAAAACATTGCCATCGAAATCGCCTCACTTCCTCCTGTTGTGATTAAAACATTTTCTTCCTTGATAAATGAAGCGCCAAGTTTGAAGTAGTAAGAAACTAAAGACTTCAAGAGAATTGGGTCGCCGTGAGATCTCCCGTATGGAATAGGATTCATCTTCCAGTTGCGCAAGACGTCAATCATGATTTTCGGGGTTTCAATATCTGGATCTCCAATATTAAAGTAGAATATTCTTGCGCCTTTTTTTTCCGCCTCAATTGCGTAAGGAACTAGTTTTCTTATCGGTGAGGCCGGTACTCTTGAAAGACGACTTGAAGATTTGATTGTTTTCATCGTTTTTATAATAATAAGGTTTTTTTCAAGGTTTGCAAGAGGAATGTTGACTATTTGCTCACTTTAGACTATACTATGAGCCTAAATATGCATTCGATAAAATACAAGTCCTGGCACAAATCTAAAAAAAAGGTCTCCAAGGCACTATCCCTACCTAATGGCTTAAAAAACGGAACGATTATATTACCATTTACTTCTCTTAAAGATAAGAACGGCAAAGAAATATATGAGTATGATATTGTCAAGATATCCAACGATTTAGGAAGCGTCAAGGCCGGTTACTATATCGTTGCTCTGCATCAAGGATGTTTTAAAATAACCAAAGACTCTCATTTGAATTACATGGATCATTATCTCTGGTTTGTTGCTAACGATTGTGAAGTCGTCGCCAGTTTCTTAGAATATAAAGACAATTGGATGAAACTACAAGTAAAATCCGATCTGAGTCGACCTTCTAAGCTATCTCTATGAATAGGTTTTGTGCAGAGGGCGTGAGTCGAACACGCATCTGATCCTCCGATTCGGAGGACCCGCCGTGACAAAATCAACTTAAACCATTTGCTAACATCTTATAAATTACTTCATGACCACGACCTGATTTATAAAACTTTTCTTTTATTTGTGCATCCTTTTTGTTTAAGAAAGCTTCATAATAGATTAATTTTAAGGGTCTTCTGTTTTTCAAAGAATTTGTCTTGCCGTTTTCGTGCTGAAGAATTCTTCTTTTTAAATTAGAACTATAACCTACGTAAAGATTTTTATCTTTTAACGAGAGAAGGATATAAACATAATAAAACATGTGCAGAGGGCGTGAGTCGAACACGCATCTGAGGTTTTTCAGACCCCCGCCGTGACCACCTTGGCTACCTCTGCTAACAATAGTAAGTATTTTATCACTTAAGAAGACTTTATTCTATAAGTTCCGTGAAGACGACCAATCGGTTGGAGTAATTTTTACTCACCGAATCCCACGTGCCGTCGCAGGTGATAAGATTCAGCATTCTTCTCTCTGATTTTCCGAAGACAAACTCGGTAGGAAAGGCATTGTAAGAATATAATTTCTTGTCTTTGACCTCGAATATTTTCACTTCGCCGTTTTCATCTTCAAGACTTATTCTATCCCCTGTCTCAAGTAGATTAAGGTTATAGAAAACCGCCGGATCACCGGTTTCTTTGTCAAAATGACCTGCTAAAACAGCATTGCCTTTTTTACCTGGCCTGAAACCCAAATCAAACCAAGCAACGTTATCAGAATTCTTAGGAACATCCATCTTACCTTCTTTATCCAAACCAACATATTCCACTAAAACACCTTTCAAGTTTAGTTTGAGAATCTCTAGTTCGACTGGTTTTGCCGGGATTGCTTCTTCTCGATTATCTTTCACTACCGCTGTTATTGCTGATATTTTTGGATCAGTTTGTTCGGGTTTGTAAAATACTTTTTGCCCCAAAACAATCCCGCTGCCGATTCCTAAAAATAAGAAAACAAATATAACTAATTTTTTCATTTGTTATTTATCCACGGCCGGTAGCTGGCGCGGTCGTTGGCACCACCTCTGTCGGTGACTGAGCCATCACTCCGCTAATAACCATAAAAGACAGCGCAAGGCCGATGACAAAAGCTGTAAACGAGATTTTCATCATGTTTTTATCACCCCTTTCTTTATAGACTAAACTTCAAACTTATAATAAAAGGAGTGTAAGTTGATTTTATAAAGAAAGGTTAATAATAGAGTAAGAAGACTGTAAGAATGAGTGCGTCCGCTTGGGATCGAACCAAGGACATCTACTTTATAAGAGTAGCGCTCTACCGCTGAGCTACGGACGCTATCGTCCTCTAAAGTATATCAAATTTTTGTGGACCTACCGAGAATTGAACTCGGATCTTGGCAATGCGAATGCCACGTTCTTCCGTTGAACCATAGGCCCTTTCCTGTGCACCCGGGGAGAATTGAACTCCCATCAAAGGCTTCGGAAGCCCCCATTCTATCCGTTGAACTACAGGTGCAAAAAAAACACTACCCTTTTATACCCTGTATTATAATAAAATACAGGCGCAAATCAGATAGTGTTTTTTGTTTTTTAAAATCTTGGTCTACGATTATTGTCTCGTCTAAAACCTCCACCGCCTCCACCGCCTCGATAACCTCCGCCGGCTGGCCTTTCTTCACGAGGTCTTGCAACATTAACAACAATTTGTCTTTCTTCAACGGTCTTTCCGTTCATTTCAGCAGCAGCTTTTTCAGCAGCAGCTTCATCGGCAAAGGTAACGAAACCAAAGCCTTTTGATCGGCCAGACATTCTATCTGTGATGATCACAGCTTCAACAACTTCCCCATAAGAAGCAAACATTTCCTTCAAGGAATCGTTAGTCATGCTCCAAGGAAGATTTCCCACATAAAGTTTTTTCTTATCCATTATATTCACCTCCTTTCTTAGTTTTTTTTGAATTTGATATTTTCATGTAATCTGAAAGAAGCTCCTATAAACCGAAACGAAACGCAGTTTAATATCGGGTCTTCTCAAACTTTTATTAATTATAACACAAAAATGATAATATATCATGCAATACATTTTTCAGAAAAACCTCACTTTAATATCTTAACAAAAACTATCGTTCCTAAAAATATTACCAGAACACCGCTGACAAACCAAGAGACTATTAAGCCTAAAGGAAGATTAATCATTAGATACATCGGTAAATAAGCAAAAACAAGAGTTAGAAGCGCCATCAACTTTGTAAAACCTAACACCCTTGACCAAAAATTCTTGTCCAAACTTGCTTTAAAACATTCGTAAACACATGCTAATACTAAAGCGCTTAATAACGAAAAAAGTGACGACATGATAAAAAATTCGGCTGGGGGCGGACCAGCATTCGGCATCATCAATTTACTCCAAACAGGAAAGTACTGAGGCATAATATAATATTTCATGTCAAAAAAAGCTTCGACGTTCATTATGATCATTTGTATTACAAGAAGAATAATTGAGACGAGAATTACTTTGCCCCAACGGATTTTTACTTTTGGAAAGAATAACATCTATTTATCACCTACTCTCTACCTTTATTTTATAAATAATAATGTAAGAGAAATCAAGACCCTATAAATCCCAAACCCAATTAGAGTATTATTTTTTAGAAAACCTATTAGCCATTTAACTGAAACGAAGGCAAAAATAAAAGAAATCAAAAAACCTAATATTAATATCCAAACATTATCCAAATTAGACATAAGCAAATCTTTTGACTTATAAAGGTCAAAGGCAGAAGCAGCAAGAATCGTCGGAATTGCCAGTATAAATGAATAGACTGCCGATTCATCCCGTTTATATCCCATCCCCATCATTCCCAGCATCACGGCACCAGCTCTTGAGACTCCCGGGACAACCGCTAGGGATTGCACCATTCCGATCGCGATAGCATGAAAGATTGTCATTTGATTCATGGATTTTTTTAGATTTATTTTTCCGTTCTTGACCAATAGCTCAAATAAAATAAACAAAACTCCAACGCTAAACATGGCTACTTCGATTAATCGAAGTGAGTCAAAAAAATATGTTTTGATAACTTTATGTAAAAGAATTCCAACTATCGCAGTTGGAATAAAAGAAATTATTATATTTTTGATAAGTTTAGAATTCTTGAGTAAATATTTTACATATATTAGAACCACTGCCAAAATTGCTCCTGATTGGATAAAGACTTCAAAAAATTTCTGAAACTCTGTTTGGGAAATATTAAGTAGTCTTGATGTAATAATTAAGTGGGCAGTCGAAGAAATTGGCAAAAACTCCGTTATTCCTTCCACAATTCCTAAGATCAAAGCGCTAATTAAACTCATTAATAAAGTATAATATAAAAAATGAAAGTCGCTTTAGTACACGATCAACTAAGGGAATTTGGAGGAGCAGAAAGAGTTTTAGTCGCTTTAAAAGAAATATTTCCCAAAGCAGATATTTATACCACTACTTTTGACATAAACTCCCTTGGATCTCACAAAAACCTGGTAAGAAACTGGAAAGTTAAGGTTTCTTGGTTTGGGAAAATACCTTTTATAAACAGATTTTATTCTCCTTTCAGATTTCTGACCCCGCTTATTTGGGAAAGCTTTGACTTTTCAAAATACGACCTGGTAATCTCATCTTCGGGGTCATGGATGAGCAAAGGAATTAAAACCAAAAAACCTACTGTCCACCTGAGTTATATCCATCACCCGCCCCGTTATCTTTACGGATATGAAACCGCAGTCGAATGGAAAAAATATTGGCTCGTTAGAATTTACGCTTATATAGTCAATCATTTTTTGAGAATCTGGGATTTTCAATCTAGTCAGCGCCCCGATTATTTAATCGCCAATTCTGATGAAACAAAAAAAAGAATTGAAAAGTTCTACCGTCGTGATTCCTTTGTTATCTATCCTCCTGTTGATATTCCTTCCAAGCTCGTTAACTCTTTAACTCGTCAACCAAACAACTATTACATAACCATTTCTCGACTGGCTAAAGCAAAACACATTGACGTCCTAATTGATGCCGCTAATAAGATGAAATTCAATCTTAAAATTATTGGCACGGGCCGCGATGAGGAGTATTTAAGGTCAGTCGCCGGCCCCACAGTTGAATTCTTAGGAAACGTTTCAGACTTTGAGTTTAAAAGCATTTTTAAAAATGCTGAAGCATTTCTTTTTGCTTCAAAGGATGAAGAGTTTGGTATCGCGGTTGTTGAAGCCATGGGATATGGTTTACCAGTTATCGCTTTTAAATCAGGTGGTATTCCAGAGTATGTTGAAAATAACGTCAACGGCTTCCTATTTGACTCATTAGACCACATAAACCTCATTAACAAAATTAAAGATTTTGAAAAACTTAATAAAGAACAACTCTTAAATATGAAACAAGAAGCTAGGAAAACAGCAGAAAGATTCAGTGAAGAAAATTTCAAAAAAAATATTCTTAATTTTATAAAAACTCATGCCCGAACTTCCAGAGGTTGAAACCATAAAAAGAAATCTTAAGCCAAATATCATAAGCAAAACTATTTCCGAAATAGAAATTCTCTCTCCTAAAAACTTCCTCGGAAACAAAAAAGAAGTCATCGGGTCAAAAATAATGTCCGTAGATCGCTATGGAAAAGTTTTAGTTTTTAAACTCGCTAAACCCGCTAAATCCTCAAATAAAAAATACTTAAATATTCATTTCAAACTATCTGGCCAAATGTTATTTGCAAATAAAGTCAATAATGCAGTTTTCAAAAATAAAATCCCTTTTACGAAAGGAAATACTCTCCCAGCAAACACAACAAGAATAATAATCAAATTTAAAGATAAAAGCGGCTTATTTTTCAACGATTTGCGTAAATTCGGCTGGATCAAAATCTCTAATAAACCGTTAATTCCTAAAGGAATTGATGTTTTGTCTAAAGAGTTCACCGTCAAATATTTAGAAGAGGTTCTTCCATCTCGACGTCCAATAAAAGTAGCCCTGATGGATCAAAATAAAATTACTGGTATAGGCAATATCTATGCCAACGATTCTCTTTTTTTGGCGAAAATTCACCCTCAACGCTTAGCCAATTCATTGACCAAATTAGAAATCAATAAACTCTATATCTCTATTAAAAAGACTATCCTTGACGGGATTGAAGATCAAGGATCCTCTGGTGCCGACGAAGCTTTTATTCTACCCGATGGTTCAAAAGGTCAACACCAGCGAAATTTTTTAGTTTATCAACGTGAAAAACAACCATGTCTAGTTTGTAAATCTCTTATTAAGAGAATAAAACACCATGGTCGTAGTTCTTTTTTTTGTTCGAGCTGCCAAAAATAGTATAATGCCATTATGATCAATTGTAGTTTTGAAAACGATAATAAAAACTCTCTTCGTCACGTAGTTGTTGACATGATTGTTGTCAAAGATAATCAAATTCTCCTTGTTAAACGGGCTCCTCAACTAACTAATGGAAACAAATACGCGCTCATCGGCGGATTTATGGAAAGAAACGAGACGTCTAAACAGGCTGCTTTACGCGAGATTATGGAAGAAACCGGATATAAAGCTGAAATAATCAGCCTTTTTCGAATCGTTGATAATCCTGATAGAAGAGGCGAAGATCGTCAGAATATTTCCTTTGTCTATTTGGTTAAACCGTTAGAAAAAATCGGAGCCCCAGATCACGAGGTTAAAGAACTTAAATGGTTTGACTTGGATAAACTTCCGAAACCTGAAGAATTCGCTTTTGATCATTTAGATAATATTAATCTTTATCTTCAACATTTAAAGAACCCTTTTCAGCTTCCTATTCTGGGAAAGTGATTATTCGTAACGAATCGCCTCAACCGGTTCGAGATTGGCAGCTTTTCTGGCCGGAAAAACACCAAAGGTGATACCTATTGCCGAAGATATTCCAAGAGCTAAAAGAACCGAAGTTAAGTCTATGTACGCCGGAAATAGATTCTGCACTGAAAGAACTGCTAAGTAGGCTAAACCTAAACCCAATATCCCTCCAATCGACGACAAAAGTACTGCTTCAGCTAAAAATTGGGAAAGGATGTCTGATTTTCTGGCGCCGATCGCCCGTCTTATGCCGATCTCCTTTATCCTGTCGGAAACAGTTACATACATAATATTCATTATCCCGATTCCTCCAACAACAAGAGAAATTGCTGCAATGGCCACCAAAATCAAATTCAAAACATTAAAAATCGAAGTGATAGCCGATAAAAGTTCAGTTGGCTCAATAATACTAAACTCTTCTTCTTTATATCTTTTCAAAAACTCTTTTTTAATGTCTTCTTTTACCTGCGGAACGTAGTTCTCATTGACTGTTTTGACACTTAAACGGAAAAATTTCTTATCAGGATTAAAAATAAAACCGGTCGTATAAGGACCGTAAAGATAACTATCATAGTCGGGACCCCCCATTCCTCCTCCGCCCTTGCTTTTTAAAACACCAATAATAGTAAATTTGACGTCATCGACTGTAATTTTTTTGCCTATCGCCTCTTCGGCATTACCATAGTAATCTTTAGCTATCTTCCCACCAATAACAACTACTTTGGCTCTTTTAGAAACATCTGATCTGTCAAAAAATCTTCCGACGTCAACCTCAAGACCCATAACATCAAGAAGTGATTCTGAAGAAAACATAATGTCGGAAAAATCTTCTTTTAATAGACCGTTAATCTTTGTCGATTTTAGAGCAATCGGCGCAACGCTAACTACATTGTTTACTTTCTTTAAAGTCTCAATATCTCTATTATCAAATGTTCCCGTAAAAGAAGAAGCGCTTCCTGAGAACCCTCCTCCAGACAGGATTTTTCCTGGAACAAGAAATATCGTATCCTTACCCATCGCTTCAAATTGATCAGAAATATATTTTTTTAACCCCAAACCCAAAGCAATAAGAACAACTACGGCAAAAACCCCGATCAAGATTCCCAAAGATGTTAAAAAAGTTCTCATCTTGTTTCTTGAGAAATCATCGATCGCAGATTTGAAAATGAAAAATAAATTTTTCATACCACCTCTCCATCTCTAATCTTTATAATCCTTCTTGCATATTCAGCAATATCTATTTCATGTGTTACCAAAACCACAGTAATTCTTTCTTTTTTATTAAGCTCCGTCAACAAATCCATAATTTCATGACCTGTTTTACTATCGAGGTTCCCAGTTGGTTCGTCGGCTAAAATCAGCTTTGGTTTCATGATTAAGGCACGCGCTATGGCGACTCGTTGTTGTTGACCGCCTGACAATTTATTCGGACGGGAATTAAGTTTTTTATCCAACCCGAATCTTGTTAAAATAGAAATCGCCCGTTCTTTTGGATTAAAGTTGAGTTCTTTTCGACAGTAAATTGTCGGCAACATAACATTCTCAAGAACAGTAAGCTTATTGATTAGGTTAAATTGTTGGAAGACAAAACCGACAAATTCATTGCGTAATCTCGATAATTCGTCATCGCTTATTCTTGAAATTTCTTTATCGTCAACATAGACTTTACCTGTTGTCGGTTTATCCAAAAGGCCGACTATGTGCATTAATGTTGATTTACCAGACCCGGAAGGACCCATAATAGACACGAATTCTTTTTCTTTTATCTCTAAATTAGCTTTTTTCAGAGCGTAGAAAGTGTATTCATTATCGATTACGTATTCTTTTGAGACATTAGCCAATTTAATCATAGACAACATCCCCAACCCCAACTCCATTTTTAATCTCAACTTTACTGTCAAACTCTTCTCCGCGTTTGACATATATTTTTTCTCTTTTGCCCTTTCTTTCTCTCATCAAATAATCCCCTTCGTCGTCTTTTTTAACAAACTGAATTGGCACTGCCAAAACATTTCTTTTTTCGCTCAAGATAAATTCAACGTCTCCTGTCATTGCCAATTTTAAAGGTAATTTTTGCCCTTCTTCATCAAGGAGAAGTTTTACCTGATAGACTGTTCCTGTCTCGCCTGTTTTCGGAGAGAATGAAATAAAGTCAATAACG
Source organism: Candidatus Roizmanbacteria bacterium (assembly GCA_016215445.1). GTDB lineage: Bacteria > Patescibacteriota > Microgenomatia > UBA1406 > GWC2-37-13 > GWC2-37-13. Next base: position 287,769 of record JACRJL010000003.1, on the reverse strand, counting down.
CCAGTAAACGTTTTATCCGGGTAAGCGTCAAAAACTATCTCACCTTCCATCCCCTCTTTAAGTAGTACTACATCTGATTGTTCAGCAGTCACAGATAAGAATACAGTTTTTGGATTGACTATTTCAAACTCTGACCCGGCTGGAGTGATATTAACTCCGGCAAAAGGCGTGGAAACCTTAGTAATAACTCCTTCGATCGGAGTCCAGAGATTAGAATACTCTACTGCCAGATTTTGATATTCTACGTCTAAGACGGTATTGTTGAGGCTATGTTGATTGCTTTCCAAAATCCTTTTTGCCTCGTCTCTTATGGGTTGACCCAAAGCATATTGGTCATTCCAATTGTCATCTTTAGTCTGCTCAAAAGTGTTTCTTTGAATTGCATAAGTATTTAGATATTTTCCGAGACGGTTTTTTATATCACGTTGGTCAAGAGTAGCAATCGTCTGATATTTATTGACAATATCCCCCTCTTTAACACCCACCCAAACCAAACGACCCGAAGTTTGAAACCGCAAAACCGCTTTTTCTTCCGCGTCTATTTCACCCGATAACGAAAGAGTTTCTTTTAATGTTTCCTTTTTGATTTTATAAGTACTGAGTTTTTTTTCGGCCGAGGTCGCCGCTTTTCTGTTTTGGATAAAGATAAATAAAGTGACGGCAATGACAATCAAAACTAAATACCATCTTCTCTTAAGAAATTTGATCATTAAATTCAATTTTACAAGAAAGGCGTCCAATCGGCAATAGGCATGATGTTATATATAGAGAAATTCCAAGCATAAAAATAAATTGCCGGTAGAAGAATTAGGAAAACGATCAGGAATTTTTTTGAGCTGAAAAATTTTTCTTGGGCAATCATTGCCATTGGCCACAACGGCAGTGAATAACGGGCAATGTCACGGTGCTCAACAAAGATCAATACGAGGAAAAAAATAGAGGAGAAATAAAAAAGACTCCTTTGTTTTGAGTGTTTTAAATTGACAACAGTCAAACCATAAAGAAAGAAGTAAAATAAAACATCTTCCAACCAAGCCGTCCCGACCCAGGGTTTTTGGAAATTGAAAACTGAAAACGGAGAAACCAAATGAATATTGTCGCCGGAATGAAAATAAGCCAAGAAATCTCCATACTGTTTCCCAAATATTCCAAATACAACCAAAAGTCCTAACGGAATAAGTAAAATTCCCAACCAATGCCAGTTGATTCTTTTATCTTTTAACCATCTTTCGACAAATACTAACCCATAAGCGGCAAATAAAAGTAAGCCAGGAGTCTTTGTCATCACAGCCAAACCACCGAGTAACCCTGACCACCAAAATTTTCCTTTTTCAAAAAAATACAATGACAATAATATTAATAAGATAAATAAACTCTCAGGTGCGCCGACGCTTCGAACGACTAAAAATCTTGGTAAAAACAAAAATATTGTCACCAATAATATGGGATTTTTAGTTAATTTGAACTTGACTAAGAAAAAATAGAAAAAGATAACCAAACCAACAGTAGCCAAAAGATTCACACTCACCATCGACTTCAGATACCCTAAATTTCCAAAAACCCCTACCTCCTTAACCGCCCTTATTAACATAGGATACAAGGGCAAATGGGCAGCAAAATATTTTTCAGGGAGAGTTGATTCTAATTTAAGACCTCTAATGGCTATCGGATCATAAAAAGTCTTGGCAGGTACAATATACCAAGGACCGTCGTAATGACTATAGATATAAAGAAGGCTAGAATTTCTTATCTTCAAGTCAAACCAATTATTCTCCTTTACAAGAAAAGGCAACCAGAGGATTAATGTAGATATAAGAACAATAAATGATAAAATTAAGTAAGGATATATGCGCCGCATAAATAATATTTTATCAAAATATTGGTTTGTTATTGTTGTGGTTTTAGCGGGTATATTTCTAAGAACTTATAAGTTTCCTGAATATGTCACTTTTCTAGGTGACCAAGGAAGAGATGCAATAGTTCTAAAAAGAATTCTCACATTAGAACATCTTCCGGCAATAGGTGCTCCTACATCTGTTGGACAGGTATATTTGGGGCCATTTTACTATTATTTCATTGCTCCTTGGCTCGCCCTTTCAGGTTTTAATCCGATCGGCCCGGCTTTTGGAGTCGTTTTTTTTTCATGCTTATATTTGGTATTAAATTACTTGATTTCTAAAGAGCTGTTTGATAAAAAAACCGCTTTCATTTCTACTTTTCTTATTAGCTTTTCCTATGTTCTAATCGAACTGTCACGGTTTTCATGGAATCCTAACCTTATGCCACTTTTTACTCTTTTATCTATCTACTTTTTTATAAAAAGTGTCAAAACAAGCAAGCGGTATTATTATGCCCTATCAGGAGCTTTTTTATCTTTTACAATCCAACTCCATTACTTAGGACTTTTCTTACTGCCGCCAATCGCCGTTTTATATATTGTCAATTTTATTAAACAATCAAAAACCAGAAAGCAGAACATTTTAAATTTAGTTTTGGTTTCTTTTACTTTTCTTTTCTTTACCTTACCTCTTCTAGTTTTCGACCTACGCCATCAATTTTTAAATTCAAAAAACTTTATAAACTTATTCAAATCGTCTTCTGTCAATCCCGTTAATAAAATAACTAATCTGCTTGAAACTTTCCAATCTTTAAATCAATTTTCTTTTGCTTTTAAATTTGACCTTGTTTCAACTTCAATTATTCTGTTGCTCATTACTATTGTTTTTTTGACCTTAATTAAAAAAAATAGACCTATATCTATATTTCTTTTTATTTTTCTCGGGGTTATTTTCGGTTTTTCCCTATATACGGGAGAAAAGCATCCCCATTATTTCGGCGTCCTTTACCCGATATATTTTGTCATCATTGGTTACTTTGTCTCTCTTCTTTTTGAAGGACGATGGGAGCAATACCTCGGTTATCTATTTATCAGCGCTTTTATTTTCCTAAATTTTCAGAAGTTTAATTTTTTAAGATTTTCTGGAGATTCTCAGTTGCAAAGATCAAAAAAAATAGCCCAGATTATCTTAGACAATATAAAAAAGGGTAAATTCACAGTTACAGCTTTGCCAGAAAAATATTCTGATTCAACTTATCGATACTATCTGGAACTTTGGAAAAGAAGGGCAATTGAAAAAGATTCTTTAGTGAAAGCTGACGAACTGTTCGTTGTTTGTGAGAAAAAATGCGAACCTGTTATAGGCAATCCTCAATGGGATATTGCCTATTTTGCTCCAAATAAGAAGATCGGGCAGTGGCAAATAGACAGTATTAATATTTATAAATTAATTAGATGAAAATTTCCCTAATCGTTCCCTGCTATAACGAGGAAACCAACATCCAAAAAGGCGTTCTTGACAAAATCGGCAATTTTACGGCCGACGATAATCGATTCCTTGAAATTATAATTGTCGACGACGGTTCAACCGACGAATCCAGATTAATCGTTAAAAATAAATATTTGAAAAATTTTCCTAAATTCAAACTGGTTCAAAATTCCCATCAAGGCAAAGCATTCGCTATTCTCACCGGCATCAAATACGCCAAAGGCGATTGGGTAATGTTTTCCGATATCGATCTGGCAACTCCGATCGAGGAAGCCAATAAGTTGATAAAAGAAATCGAGAATAATTTTCAAGTCGTTATCGGGTCACGAAGTAGCTATCGCCAAGGTGCGCCAATTCTTAGAAAAATAATGGCCAAAGGTTTTATTGTGATTAGAAATTTAATTATCGGTTTAAAAGGAATAAGAGATACCCAATGTGGTTTTAAATTATTTGAAAAAAACGCGGCGATAAAAATTATCAATAAACTTAAAGTTTTTCATAACAATCGAAAAGCCAAAGGCTCTTCTGTTTCGGCTGGATTTGATTTGGAATTTTTATTTTTGGCGGCGAAATTTCATTTTAAGATAAAAGAAGTTTCTGTCATTTGGCGCCACGTCGAAACTAAGAATGTCAACTTCATAAGAGACACAACTGAAACATTAAAAGATATTTTTAAAATAAAATTTCTAGATATTACAGGTAAATATAATGAGTAAAAAAACCGTCCTTCTGGAAGTAATTATTCTTATTGTCTTATCCGCTTTCTTTATTTTTTATAATTTTACAGCCATTCCCAAATTCTTAACTTTTGACGAAATTGAGTTCACAAAATTAGCCCTATCCCTTCAGGATAAGCCTTATATTCCTTATTCTCTTCTCGCCACCGGCCACTCTACTTTATATTTCTATATCATCCTACTTTCTTTGAAAATTTTCGGTGTTAGTGCTTTCGCCTTAAGACTACCGGCCGCGATCTTTGGACTCTTTTCGGTTTTTCTATTTTATTTTGTTATCAGAGAATTAAAAAATTACGAATTGAAAATAAAAAAATATAATGTCTTGCCTTTTTTACTGACAACTATCCTTTTGTCATCAAGATGGTTTCTTAACTTTTCCCGTTTTGCTTTTGAACCGACTTTTTTATTATTTTTAGAATTGACTTCAATATATTTTTTACTCAAATATTTTAAAGAATTAAAATGGCAGTATTTAATTTCCTGTGGATTATTTGCCGGATTAGCATTCAATTCCTATACTCCCGGACGGATTTTTTTTCTTCTTCCATTGTTTTTCTTAACTTTAAAAACTTTGCAAACTTGGAAACTCTATAAACTGTCATACTTTATCATTCCTTTCTTAATTATCATCGCACCTCTCATAATTCATTTATCAACAATTAAAGACACCCGTATCGATCAGCAATTTTTCTTAAGAAACTCAGAGATGACAATCGATGAAAAAGTCGACGGCCTCTGGCATAACATTTCTTCGACTGCTTTAATGTTCTTTACCAAAGGTGATATGAACGGACGCCACAACTATCCAGGAAAACCAGCTTTAAATCCGATCCTGGCAATCTTGTTTATTTTTGGAATTATAGTTGCTATAAAAAATAAAAAAAGCTTTCACAGCCAATTATTTCTTCTCTATTTTATTCTTTCCCTATTTCCCACTCTTATGACTTATCCTTGGGAAAACCCTAATATGCTAAGAACTTTTACTGTCATTCTTCCTCTCATTTACTTTATCGGTTTGGCCGCAGTTTCAATAACTGAAAAATTAAAGATCAAATATGTCTACTTATTTTTCTTTTTAATAATTATCTCTTCCCTTTACGAACTGAGAACTTATTTTAAATATCAGAAGATTGTTTTTGATGATTCGTTTGAAATCAAATATCCCTTGGAAAAAGCAATTAAAATGAAGAATCCTTATGAAAAAGTTAAGTGATTGGCTATTCTATGTTTTTATTTTCTTTTTCCTTATTTTCGTTGTCTATTCATATCGAACAATCTTCCTGACACCATACGATAATAGTTACCTTAGAGATTTATATGACCACTCTCAATGGAACATGGCAATAAGCAAAAGGCCTGTAAGCGACAATATTGTTTATGAAGTGACGGCATTCGACCTTGTCCATAATTGGAGTTTTTTTAAAATAGATCCACAAACACCCGTCTTAGGTAAGTATTTATATGGTCTTTCAATTTCCATATTTAAAAACGCGGAAACAATACTGATTTTTGTTTTACTTCTTACAATGCTCGTTTTTTATCAAATTTCCAAGTTGGTGTTAAAAAACGACTACTTGGCTAAATTATCGTTATTTTTATTTACTATGGAGCCGATAATTTTTTATCAGATTTCTCAAAGCATGCTTGATCTTCCCCAACTATTCTTTTTATTAGTTCATGTTCTTTCCCTGTTAAAACTGCAGGGACAAAATAAAAAATCGAGGTTTTTTTTCTGGTTAGTTATCGCCGGTTTGTCACTTGGAGGTTTTATATCTATAAAAATAGGGTTCTTCTCTGCAGCTATTGTTATAGCCGACCTAATATTTCTTTATAAGAATAAAAAAACGATTTATCTTTTACCTATAGTTTTCATATCTTTTATTACTTATATATTTTCTTATTTCCCGTACTTTTTGATGAATCATTCGTTTCTTGAGTTCCTAAGAAATCAAAAATGGATTATTGTTTCTTATTGGCTTTCTTCAAAGTCTCAACCCATATTGGGAATGGTTTTCTTATCAACTTTAACCGGTTTCATAAAAGGTTGGTATAAGGGGAGCACTTGGGAAAGAGTAAAAGAATGGACAATATTTTGGCCTCTTTACTTGATTTTTTTTACAGCTTTAGTCGCCAAAAGATTAAAAGAAATTGACGATAGAAAACTCTATCTCACTACCATTTCCTTATTTCTTATACTCATGTATGCATTCGTTCCATTTAATGCCCGCTATCTTGTCTTAGTAATTCCTTTTTTAATAGTTCTATCGGCCGGGTTCATAAAAACTGTCAACCGTCTAATTTTGATTCCCTTAGTTATAGTTTTTTTCTTTCAGATTGTTTTTTTCTTGAAACCGGCTCCTAATGATGTTAGTCAAACGATAAAGGAAATATGGAAAAATAGCGCTTATCAAGATTTATATAGTTATCTTGACAATAAAACGAAAGACAGGTTTTCAAGGTCTGCTTTTTGGCGTTTAGGTCAAACTTTTGAAAAAAATTTAGGTGCCACTGACAAAAAAATAGTTATTTACCTTCCTATAACTTACTTCTGGCAAAATTATGCAAAAGGCGACCTAGTTATTACTTATAAAACTTTTCTGGGAACGGTTACAAACAAGAAAAAAATAATTTTTGTTAGAGAAAACAATTCTTGGAAAATTAATTGGCAGGATTCCTTACTACTTAATAACTTTGATTTCGAAGACCAAATCATAACTAAATATGAAGAAGGTTCTTATGGAACTCTTATTTCAAAAAGTGGAAAAATATTATCTCGTGCTGAATCGTGGCCGGTTTTTTCTGTCATTCACAAAAACATAAAAGATGAGGCGAAAGTTCAAGAACAATTAACTAAGTTTACCGAACTAAAGAAACATGACATTGAGTATTTATATAAAGCTAATATGCAGCCTGACTGGAAAGTAGAGATCGGTTATTTAAAACCTAATCTATCACCAACAATATTAGACAAGTACGCTATTGACAAAGCAATTATTATCGATAATAAAGTAACAAGAATCCACAATAGACAGTATCTTATTCCATATCCTCAATTAGATCCGATTCTTGGTGGAGAAATAATACTAAAAAAGAGAGACGGTAAGATTAAAACAATAATCAAAAAGAATAAAGTTGATGGTCAAAACATCGTCTATGAAAAAAGTATTTAAAATTATTATCTGGTTACTCTTGTTTTCTCTTTTTTTAAGGATATTCCACCTGTCTTATTTTATTTCCTATCACCAAGATCAAGTAAGGGATCTTTTTTACATCAAGGACCATTTTCAAGCCAGTAGTTTTATTCTTCTCGGCCCCAAGGCATCAGTCGGAGATTTTTTCCTGCCGCCTTTTTGGTACTACTTAATGAGTTTAGCCTATTTATTTTCTAAGTCTCCTTTGGCGCCGGCTTTCTTGACGGCGGTTCTTTCTTCAATCACGACTATTGTTATTTATCTTTTCGGAAGAAAGTTTTTTTCGGGAAGCTTAGCCTTTATAGCCGCTACTTTATACGCAGTTTCGCCTCTGTCAATTGAATACTCCCGTTTCGCCTGGAATCCTAATCCAATACCTTTATTTACCATCCTTACTTTTTATTTCCTTTACAAATTTCTGTTCGAAAAAGATGAAAAAAGTCTTTATTGGGGAACAATTAGTGCCAACCTCGCTTTTCAACTTCACTATCAAGGACTAGTTATTTTTATATTTTATTTCTTGACTCTACTATTTACAAAAAAATTTAATTCCAAAAGGTTTTTTCGATACTTCATCCTGAATTTTTTTCTAGTCCTACCTTTTGTAATTTATGAGGTACAAAATAACTTCAGAAACACTTCTGGTATCATTAATTTTTTAATTGCGACTCAAACTACGGCAAAACTTAAATTATTCGGAGTTCCTTTTTTCATCAAATTTATAATCCGGGATTTCTCTTTTTTTATAAGTAGGGTTCTTTTTTTCAAGAATCAGATCATCGGATATTTTGCCTTGGTTGTTTTCCTGATTTCCCTTGGAATAAAGACTTTGACGATTAAGAGACAAGACAAATATGAAAAACCATTAATCTTCTTTCTCATTTTCTCTTTAATAATGCTTTTCTTCTATAAAAACTCGCTCATCGACTTTTATCTTTTGTTTTTGATTCCAATCGTAATAATTTATTTTGTTTTAGTTTTTAAAAATATCCTTGGGCAAAAAAAAACAATGATCGTATTTTTCGTTCTCATTCTTATCAATCTTATAAGATCTCCTACATTCGGAGCTTTCGACAAATCTTACCTTTGGTTAACAGAATCAATTAAAAAAACCACTGTCAAAAAAGATTACTGTATAGCTTATAACATCTTTCCACAAACATTTATAGAAAGTAAACACAGGTACCTGATGTCTTTAGTCAAAAACAGACCGGCTTATGATAAGTGTCAACAGATTATTAATCGCTGCTACCCCAAAGTAAAAACAGCCTATTACTTTTGCGAGGCAGCCATCTGTGATCGAGCCACTTCACATCTCTCAATCGGAAAACTGATTGATATGAAACCTTTGGATTATGGTGTTAAAATATATGAATTTGACTTATAACTATGTTCGACATTTTTAAAATCTTTAACTTTCTGAAAAAAAACCTCTCTCGTAAAGATTTATTAATAATAATTTTGATCATCGGCTTATTTTTTCTCACTCGCTTAATTAACTTGGATAAATTTCCGATTTTTTCAGACGAAGGTATTTATATCCATTGGGCTAAAGTCGCCTGGCACGATGCCTCGTGGAGGTTTATTTCTTTGACAGACGGAAAACAACCCCTACAAACCTGGGGGACAATTCCTTTCTTGAAACTATTCCCTGATAATGCTCTTTTGGCTGGCCGATTGTTTGGCGTCCTCGGTGGTTTTTTAAGTCTAGTCGGATTCTTCAGCCTTACTTTCTATCTCTTCGGAAAACGTGCTTCCCAATTGGGATCATTTCTTTATGTATTTACACCATATTTCCTTTTTTATGAGAGAATGGCTTTGGTAGATTCTTGGGTCAACGCCGGTTTTATTTGGATTTTTCTTTTTCTTATCTATCTTGTTAGAGAAAAACTGTTATCGACTTCATTAATCTTGGGCCTATTGGGAGGATTTTTTCTCCTGGCCAAATCGTCTGTAAGAATTTTTTTGATGCTGGGAATCATTTCACCTATTCTCGTCTTCCAAAAAAATCTAAGGAAGTTCTTTAAAGAGTCGGTCAACTATTATTTTCTTTTGGCACTTTCGATTACAATCGCACTAGTAATCTATAATATTCAACGACTCTCTCCGTTTTTCCATTACGTCGACCAGAAAAACCTTACTTTTGTTATGAGTTTTGACGAATTTTTTAAAACACCTTTTCAATACTTTTGGAACAATTTGAGATATACGCCACTATATATTTTCTGGGAGATGGGTTTTGTATTGGGATTAATTGGGCTAAGCGGATTAATAAAACTAATTAAAAAAGACATCAAGCTTGGTTTTTATTTTTTACTCTGGATTCTCCTCCCTTTCACAGCTATTGTTTTTTTTACCAAAGTTTTATTCCCCCGCTATCTGATATTTTTCGCTTCCATACTATTGATTCTTGCCGCTTATTATTTGTCTGATAAAACAAAAAAGTTCTTATTTGTTTTGATCTTTCTTTCTGTTGTTTTTTTTGACTTTACCATATTATTCGGTTATAAAAATATTCCTTTTCCGGCAGTAGACCGCGGACAGTATATCGAAGGTTGGCCAGCAGGCTGGGGAATCAAAGAAACTATGGAATTTGCCAGAAAGAAGTCTAAGGATAAACCTGTTGTCATTATCGCTGAAGGCAATTTTGGTATGGCCTACGACGTCCTAGACGTTTACCTTAAACCAACTGATAAAATCACACTAAAAGGTTACTGGCCTCTCAACGAAAAACAGCTCTATGAAAATCAACCGCTCTTAAAAGACAGTTATGTTTATGTGTTTTTTTCACACCGTGACGAATTCCCAGAATTTTGGCCGATGAAATTGGTAAAGAGAATCGAAAAACCCGGATACCAATCCGATTTCCATTTATTTGAACTAACGACTGATAAATAATTATGTTCCTCATCTTTCTTTTTGCTTTAACTACCTTCCTTTTCCGAAATGCTTTCAATGTTTATTTTTTTAACGACGATTTTTTCTTTTTGAAGATAAGCCGAATTACTAATATAGGCCAATTTTTTCATTTTTTCTCCCCGGATAAAAACTATTTTTATCGACCTTTGTCAACCGAGGTCTTCTACTCATTAATCCATTTTCTAAAAGAAAATGCTTTTTTATCTCATCTTTTAGTATTCACTGTTTTTTTTATTGGTATTTATTATTTTCATAAAATAGTTACTTTCTTATTCAAAGATAAATTTTTGACAGCGCTCACTACCATATTCTACGCCTTGAATTTCACTCACGTTTTTCAACTTTATTACTTCGGTACTTTTCAAGAAATCGCCGCCTTCACTCTTCTTAACGCCTCTTTTTTCTATTTTTTAACGAAAAAGAATTTTTTTTCAATAATATTCTTTATTCTGGCGCTGCTTTCAAAAGAATCCGCTGTCTTTTATTTACCGTTTTTGATTATTTTTAGTCTAATTAAAAATAGATCGTTAGACAAGAAACTTATTCCTTATTTTATCGCTAGTTTCTTTTCTATCCTAATTTATAAAAATGGGCTATCAAGCGCCTCGTCTCTAGAGAATTACAGCCTCCAATCAAACTTGAAACTAACAATAAATAATTTTGTTTGGTACTCTTTTTGGAGTCTAGGCGTCCCTAATTTTACTTCCCTTTATTTTATAAGCATTTTTAAGGCGCCAATAATAGATTTCTGGAAAATGCTAAAAAACTTCCCTGAAATAAAAAACTACTATTTATTATTAATAAGCTATTATTTAATATTATTTATTACCGTCACCTTTTATTTTCTAAAAAATAAAAATAAGATAAATCAAATTAAAAATCTGGCTTTTATTAGCTTGTTAGGATTTGTCATTTTTCTAGGACCGATTCTTTTTATAGAACACCGTTGGATGGTAAGATTAACAATACCATTGGTTTTCGTCGTTTTGATTCAGTCCTTCTTAATAACTTATTTAATGAGAGGAGATAGAATTTTTAAAATATTCGGTTTAATCCTTATTGTTTTATACTTGGGTCTACAAATATTGGGAACTTCAATCCATGAATCGTCAAGTACGTTTTTATTGGAATCCCGATTCACAAAAAACGCCGAAAGATACTTTGAAAAAAGTAAAAAAGAAATTGTAAAACACAGTTTTATTTATTTTAAGGATTCAGATAATCAGAAATTTAATCCTTGGGGAGGGTCGGAAAAATTGAAAGTAACCTTGAGCGACCAAAACTTTATCGACCATTATTTCCCCGGAACAAGTTTGCAGGCCGCTTACGGATTTGAAGATAAAATAATACCAAAAAATGCTTATATAATTAGTTCTTATGATATTCTTCTTCAAAGACAGTAAGTGCTATAATTAATAGCAATGAAAAAGATCCTGCTGGTACTGGCTGCTTTGATGATTATTTTTTTTCTCGGGCGAAATCTCAATCCTTTTTCTTCCGTCATGTTTACTTTTCACGACTCCACCCAACCAGCCCGGGTTCAGCAGTTCACCCTTAATTTAAAATATCTAAACATTCCACCACGAGTTGCTCTTGATTTTAACTATGGACTCGGCTTTCCAGTCTTTAATTTCTATGCGCCGTTTTCCTATTGGGTGACATCGGCCATAAATTTGGTTGGTTTTGATATAGTCTCTTCCTTAAAATTTTCTTTTCTGTTAGCTCTATTGATCGGGTTCATCTCAGCCTATTTATTTCTTAAAAAATTTTTCGGCTTTTTTCCTTCGCTTCTAGGAGGAATACTTTATATTACTTCTCTATATTTTCCTCTCAACATCTTTGTTCGGGGAAATTTAGCGGAGCTTTGGTTTTTGTCTCTTTTACCACTGGCTTTGCTATTTGTCTATGAAAACAGCCAGAAAATAAATATAAAAAAACTTATAGGCACAGGTTTAGTTCTATCTTTTTTGTTCACCTCTCATAACATCCTCTCCCTCATCTCCCTACCAATTGTTATTGTTTTCTTACTCCTTCTAAAAAACAAGAAACAAAATCTTTTGAGCCTCGCTTTGGCCATTCTTTTAAGTGTTTATTTCTGGCTCCCAGCTTTAGTAGAGATGAAATATACCTGGGCCAGGGAAGTGGCAACCGCAACTGACTTCCACGACCATTTCTTATGCGCCAACCAACTGTGGCAGTCAAACTGGGGCTATGGCGGGTCAACAGTCAGATGCGTCAATGACGGTATGTCTTTTAAAATCGGAAAAATACAACTGACGCTTTTTTTCCTTGGCCTTTTATTTTTGTTGAAAGGGAAAAAAAACAAGAAAATTCATTACTTTTTTCTTATTCTGTCAACCGGATCTCTTTTTCTCACGCTCTACCAATCTCGTCCTCTCTGGGAGACGTTTTCTCCGATTATGTCCATTATCCAATTCCCCTGGCGTTTCATCGGTATATCGCTTTTGGGAATCGCTTTTTTTTCCGCTTATTTCTTTGAAAACTTTACTAATATTCCTTTCAAGAATCTGTTGATTATAGGTGTTATAACAACGGTTCTGATTATTAATGGTAAATATTTTGTCGGGCGGGAAATCAAAAAAGACAGATTCGAAAAACAATACCTGTCTCAAGAATTTATTAACAACAAAGCCGCCTATGCTGTTGCAGAATATCTACCGAAAACGACTGATTACAAATACTGGAGAAGCCTTGAAAATAAAAGACAAATACCAACTGAGTTTTTTGCTCGATCGACTTTGGAACCTTTTGCCAAAAATAAACAGACTCCAATCGAAAAAATATCAAGTTTTATTTCTTTAACCGTTTTTATATTTCTAATATGGAAAATAATCAACAAATAAAAAGACGGACGATTTTGAGTGCTTTCAGCCTCTTTTTTCAAAGCGGTTATTCCGCTATTCTAGGTTTTGCAGCCAATCTAGTTTTAACTATTTTACTAACACCTCAGATTTTCGGGATTTATTTTACAGTTCTTTCTTTAATCGCCATTCTTAATTACTTCTCTGATATAGGTTTGGCCGCCTCGCTCATTCAAAAAAAGGAAATAGATGATGACGAAGTAACCACAGTGTTTACCGTTCAGCAAATCTTAGTTTTGTTGATCGTTTTTCTTGGTTTCTCGGTAACTTCATTTATAATCAAGTTTTACAAACTTCCTCCGGAAGGTCTCACTCTTTATTGGGCTTTATTAATATCCTTTTTTCTCTCTTCTCTAAAAACCATCCCTTCTATATTTCTTGAAAGGAAAATTCAGTTTCAAAAAATTGTTCTAGTGCAAATCATTGAAAACACAGTTTTTTACCTGACTGTAATTGTCTCCGCAATCATGGGTATGGGGCTGAAAAGCTTCACTGCAGGGGTAATTTTGAGGGCGATCGTCGGAGTTTTTGCCATTTATTATATTTCCCCTTGGAAGATGAAGCTAAAAATAGATTTTTCTACTTTAAAAAGACTGCTTTCTTTCGGTATCCCCTTTCAGGCCTCCTCATTCATGGCTTTGGTCAAAGATGATCTACTAACGCTATATCTAGGTAAAGTACTCGGTTTTCAAACATTAGGATATATAGGTTGGGCAAAGAAATGGGCCGAATCGCCAATAAGAATTATTATGGATAGTATTAGCAGGGTTCTCTTTCCCCTTTTCTCACGATTCCAAAACAATCTTGACCAACTGAAAAAAATGGTGGAAAAGGTGATTTACTACCAATCGTCTATAGTCATTCCTGCAACAATCGGGTTAGCTCTGATCATGGAAAAAATGGTCGATCTAATCCCTAAATATTCAAAATGGACACCAGCCCTGCCTCTTTTTTACCTCTTTTGTCTTTCAGCTCTTTTTTCTTCCTACTCGACGCCTTTCATCAATCTTCTCAACGGATTAGGCAAAGTAAAAACGTCTTTTTATTTCATGGTTTTCTGGACAGTCGCCACCTGGATTTTAACCCCGATCCTTACGCATTTTTTTGGCAGCCTAGGTTTTCCTATCACTCTAGTAATCCTTTCTTCGTCATTTATAATCGTTATCGCCATTACCAAAAAAACCGTCAACTTTTCTTTTTTAAAAAACGTTACCCAGTTTTTAATATCTTCACTAATTATGACTACAGCAGTTATTTTGACATCCAGGCTGCCTCTCTCCTCCGGACCATCTTTGATAATCAGCATTCTAGCAGGTATAATAACTTATCTCTTGGCCTTAAAATTACTATTTAGGGTAAACTTTATCCAAGAAGCGAGATTTTTTACAAAATAAACATATGGAGAAAATTTCCGCGGTTATTGTCGCCAAAAATCACCCACCTTTTTTACTCAAGGTAATTGAATCAATCGAAGACCTCGTCGAAACAATCGTAATCGTTGATATCGGCGTCTCCGAGCCTCTTATCGAGAAATTAAAGAAAAATAAAAAAATAAAACTCATTAAAATAGAAGAACAGGTCCCTTATGTCGAACTGATTAGGGAAAAAACCAAAGATTTTGCCAAAACCGACTATGTTTTTTTTCTTGACCCGGATGAGATAGTCCCTCAAAAATTAAAAACTGTCATCAAATCCCATTTACTATCTTATGATTATTTCAGAATCCCTCGAAAAAATATTATTTTGGGTCGATGGATTAAATATAGCCGTTGGTGGCCAGATTACCAAATCAGGATTTTCAAAAAAAGTAAGGTTGTTTGGCCGAAAATCATCCACCGTCAGCCTAAAGTAACAGGCCATGGTTTTGAAGTCGAGCCAAGAGAAGAATTTGCGCTAATTCATCATAATTACAAGAATCTCGACGAGTATCTGGAGAAAGCTCGCCGATACGCCAAATACGAAGCTAAAGAACTCTATGAAGAGAAAAGAATCTACACTTTTTCCGACACGATAAAAAAATCTCTCAATGAATTTATCAGTCGATATTTTGCCGGACAAGGATTTAAAGACGGCGTCCAGGGTTTTGTTCTGGCTTTTCTGCAAATGTTCTACTATTTTCTAGTCTACTTCTATTTTCTTGAAATGAAAAATTTTAAAGCCGAAGGAAAAATCAATGAGGAAGAATTTTTTAGAAAAGGATTAAAGGAGGTTTTATTTTGGAAAAAAAAGAAAACGTTAATGGATAAACTGATTAAAAAAGTATTATGATCGGACTGGTTACAGTCAACTATAATCAATACAAGTTGACACGCGAATTTCTCGATTCCTTATCAAAAGTAAAAGAATCCAAAAACATCTGCGTTTTTATTGCCGACGTTTCTACAAAAAATGAGAGTTTTAAAACTATTTCGTACCCGATGAAGGTAATTTTAAAAAAACTTCCCAACCGAGGTTATGCTTTTGGAATCAATCAAGGGGTAAAATATTTCTTAAAAAATGAAATTACCCAATTCTGTGCCATAAATAATGATGTTTTTTTCGACAAAAATTTTTTTATTGAATCGAAGAAAGGTTTTCAAAAAAGTAACATTTTCGGTGGAAAAATTTACTACGCCCCTGGATACGAATATCATAAAAAATATAAAAAAGATGAGATTGGCAATATTTTATGGTATGCAGGAGGAATAAACGATTGGAAAAACGTTTTTACCACTCACAGAGGTGTTGATCAAGTAGATCGCGGGCAGTTTGATAAATTTCAGGAAACTGATTTTATTACAGGTTGTATGCTTTTTTTTGACAAAAACGTCGTCGACAGAATCGGTCTTTGGAATGAAAATTATTTTCTCTATTTTGAAGATTCTGACTATTGCGAAAGGGCCAAAAGGGGCGGCTTCAAACTTTTCTATAATCCAAAAATAATTATCTATCATAAAAACGCCCAATCAACCGGCGGGTCAGGTTCTCCTCTGCACTCGAAATACCAACGAAAAAACCGCCTCGTCTTTGGTTTGAAATACGCTCCTCTAAGGACTAAAATCCACCTGATAAAAAATTACCTTTTGGATAAATAAAATGGAAGTAGTTGCTTTATTTCTTGTTTCCCTTCTAACCCGTTTTGTTTTTCTCTATTTTGGCTATCCTTCAATTACCCATGACGAAGCTGATTATTTTTTAAACAGCTATCTTTTCGCAAAGACAGGCTCTGACATATTTTCAAATAAATTTTTTCTGACTTCAGGCATACTCAATGCTACTTCAGCCATACCTGTATATTTAGGAAGTCTAATTTATTTTTTTACAAATAAGTCTGTAATTGTTGGGCGTCTACCCTATGCAATTTTGAATTCTCTAATTCCGGTTCTTTTTTACTTAATATTACTCAAGCTAACAAAAAACAAAACTTTTTCTCTTATAGGATTTACTGTATTAAACTTCTCTCCTTGGTTTTCTTATCTTTCATCAATGTCATCTATTGACGCCCCTACCGCCTTAGTTTTTTATTTAATTGCCATTTTTATTATTTTGTCTTCAATGAATCCTTTATTGAAATACTTTCTTTTTATCACTTCGCTTTTCTTTAGTTTTAATTCCTATATGGGAATAAAAACAATTTTTTTATTTTTGATTTTTATCGCTTTACTGACTAAAAATATTTACTATAAAAATAAGCTTTTTTTTAAAACAATCGTCAGAGACCTTTTATATTCTTTGATTATTTTTGTAACATTTTTTATTATTACTTGGATTTCTCCCGTAAGCCAAAATTTTCAATACCGTTTAAAAGATAAAATTCTACCGCTTAACACTAATCTTATTTCCAAATCAGTTGATACCCTAAGGGAAATGTCTCTAGGCCCAATCCTTATTCGCTATTTTATACATAATAAATTTACCGTTACTTCTAATATGTTTTTGGATAAGTATATGCAAGCTTTTAATCCGAATATATTATTTGTAAAAGGTGACACAAGTTCACTTTACGGAACGAACCTATTCGGCTTATTTTATTTATTCGACGCTATTTTCATAGTTTTAGGTTTCTTATTTTTTAGAGATTTATTCAAGAAAAATCTAACCTTAATCATTCCTTTTATCTTAATTCTGATTACTACTCCTTTAACGATCGGAATTATGGTCGATTCGCCAACGATATCTTTAAGAGGTTATCCTTTGATAATAAGTTATTCTTTTTTTATATCTTGCGGGGTTTACTATTTATTGAATCAGATAATTAAAAATAATAAGATGATTTCGGCAATTGTTTTTTTGCTCTATCTAACAGGGTTTATTTATTTTTTTGCTCTTTATCGCACTACCATCAGATACACTTCAGGAGAACAATGGCATATTAACGAAAAACGCTTGATAGACAAAATTTCCTTAATTAAACAAGAATCCAACAAAAAAATTTTTGTTTATGTAAACGACCCCAAGGAAACATTGTTACTATATTTATTCTATAAAAACAATGACCCGAAGTTAATAAAACAAATAATTAATAGCGGTAAGTTTGCGATTGATAATATTTATTTTTCAGATCAATGTCCACAGCTAAAAATTTCTGATTCCATTCAAATTATGCAATCAGAAAGGTGTCCGGTTAATCAAAAAGTATTTAAGGAAAAGGTTTTTATCAATACGGAGATTCCCAAAGGATCAACCTATCTATTATTAAATTAATGATTACTGACTTTAGTATTAGAGGTACTCTTTTTAAATAATGAAATATAAAGAAGATAAATCAAATTTAGGCAGAAGAAAATTATGATTATGTAATGCTTGTTGGCTACCTTTTGATCGGTCGTCCAGTAAAGCACCTTCCCCCAACCACCGAATCTAACAAATGAAAAATAAGATATAAGCAAACCAAAATAAAATATATTTAATCGAAAAACTAAATCTTCATAATAAGGCAACAGACCAAATAGAATAATAAAATACCATGGTTGGATTTCTGATTTGAAAGTCCAATAAATCAAGATACCTAAAACGCTTAAAAGGAGCAGTAATTTGTTTCTTTTTAACTTAAGTAAAACCAATATAAAAGGGGCGGTTAAATATTTAATTCCAATCGAGAAAAAAACAAATAAGCCGGATAAGAATGATTTTTTCTTGAATAAAAAATAGAGTCCAACAATTACTAAGGAAGCGGCAATTAAATCATTATGACCGTTTACTAATCCCTCAACTAACACCAATGGACTTGTTGAAAACATAATTGCCCATTTCTTATTGAGCTTTTGAAGAAACCAAACTCCCAGTAAATAAAATACTATCGTAACTAATTTAAAAAGTAAGAACGTCGGCAATAATTTGGCAAAGCCTAAAAAAGATGGGACAAGAGATATCACAAAAAAAACAGGTCCGTAAAGTGAGTTATGACCGGTCCACTGGGTAAATCTAAGCCAAGGATCCAAATAAAAGTCACCTGGGATATTGGTATAAGGAGTCTTGAAGTATAAGGTCGTAATCCTCGCATAAAAAATGTAACTAAAAAAATCAGCTGATAAAAACGGGTAAGAAAAAACAAGTATAAATCCTATAACAAGCGAAATTTTGAAAGGACTCAAAAATAACTTTTTGTATCTTAAAACAAATAAATAATTAAAAAGGAAGAGCAAAATGATAATCGATAAATAAACTAACCATGAATCTTGCCTCCTGTTGTAACCAAACTCAACCATAATATTCCGAAAACTTGTCCAAAGAGGATGATTAAAAAAAGTTATATTAGGATCAACCAATGCAAATGAATATATAGAAAAACAAAGTATCAATAAGAAATACAAAACCATTAAAAGCATATTTTAGATTATTATATAATTAAAAAAATATGAAATGGTTAAAATTAAGTATCTTTTTGGTGATTTTGACTGTTTTTTTATATCTTAGGTTAACCCCCATAATCAACCAAACAGTCCCTTACACCTACGACCAAGGAAGAGATTTTTTAAAAGCTGAGGAAATGATTAGAGATCATAACATTACATTTATTGGTCCTACGACAGGCATCCAAGGAGTTTATCATGGTGTCTGGTGGTATTACTTTCTGCTTATACCCTATCTTATTTTTTCCGGGTGGCCACAAGGCTTTTATATAGCCCAATTTCTATTATATTCAGCTGTTAACTTGGCTTTTTTTTGGTTCCTAAAAAGAAATTATAATTATTTAACAGCAATTTTATTTTTAGCCATCATCTCTGTTTCAACATTTTTTATTAGGACCGCTTTTTTTGCCAGTAATAACACGCTTACCCCAGCCTTTGTACTTTTTTTTGTCTACTCCTTATATAAACTGTTTGATCGTAAAGAAGTAAAATATATATTTTTAACAGGGCTTTCTATGGGATTTATCTTCGAAACTGAAATGGCTTTTGGTCTTTTCATAATTCCAGCTTTTTTAATTAGTTCCTTGTTTTTTAAAGAAACGAGAAAATTAATAAGAAAAGTAAAAAATCTCTCTTATCTTTCAGCTGGTTTAATAGTTCCCGTTATTCCTCGAGTCCTCTTTGAAATCAAAAACAATTTTTCTCAAACAAAATCCTTTTTGAATTACTTTTACTCCGCAAAGAATGTCCATCCTGTCCAATTTTATGGCCTTGTCCAAGAAAGAGCTGTGACTTTCTGGCAGTATTGGCAGAGTATTTTTTATCAGGAAAATTTTACTCTTGCCTTAATTTTTTTATTTTTGGTATTAATACTTATAATATTCAAGAATAAAATTGAATCATCTAAAAAGCTTCTCGCAAGTTTCTTAATATTATTATTACCATTGATCTTCATGATTTCGCTCGTTAATAAAAACAGTTTCTTTTGGACTTATTATTTAGACGGGGTTCAATATATTTTAGTATTTTTAATACTAAGCGCTTTTTATTTATTAACACAAACTAAAAAACTATCTATTCTGTCTTATTTCTTTCTTATAACAATGATAATAATCAATCTGTTTGCCTTCACAAAAGATGTTACTGCAAAAAAACCTATTCCACTAATCGGACTGAGGGCTGACAACGCTATTATGAGATATGTTTTGCAGAAAAACCAAAAAAAAGATTTTTGTTTAAGGATTTATACCCCACCTGTTTTTCCTTTTACATATCGCTACTTACTTGATTACTATATAAAAAAAGAAGGCTACAAGATACCAAAAGACGAACCAGTCGATAATAGGTGTTGGTATATTGTTGATTTTGATGAAGATAAAGAAAGAATTGAAGATTGGTTAAGCAAAAATTTACCTAGTAATAGCCATCTTTTAGAAAAGAAAATTATGGAAAATAAAACCAGAATTGAACTTTGGTCTGTTAGAGATTGATTGGTTACTTCTTGTCTTCTTTCCAAATCTGCCAGAGGTAAGCTTGAATGTCACCTTCATTAAAACTGATTTTTTTGTTTTCGACAATTCTTTGTTTAACTTCTTCTTTCTGTTTTTTCAAGCCTCCTGTGTCATTTTTTACCCAGAGGTCTTTTGTTTGAAAATAAGTAAAACCAGCCCAAAAAATGACAATTAAAATTAAAAATGGCTTAAATTTCCATTGAAGTATTCTTTTCTGTATATAAAAAATTATGTATATTACTAAAACCGAATTCATCAACATATAGTATTCTGAAGTCGATCCGGCGTATAAAGAATAGCCAAAGGCAGGAACAAGAAACCAGAGGGAAATCAGATATCCCAATTTTTTTTGCTCCTTACTTTTTTCAAAGATTAGAAAAATAAAATATAGAGCTGGAATTATCAAAACTATGAATCTACTTATATTAGGTAAGGATAATATCGTTTGAAATTGGATAAAAGCATCGTAAAGCCTGTAGAGGAAAAAACGAAGGTGAAAACCCCCTATCAAATAATCCTTAAAGAAATTATTAAATAAATTCAGATTATTATATTTTGTTTGCAGATCATAGACAAAGTTTGGAACGAGCCAAACCAAAAATAAAGGCAGACTCAAAAACGAATATATTAGAGTCTTTTTTTTATCTTTTACTAAAATAAAAGAAAGAATAATAATCAAAGGCAAGAATATTACGGAAAAATGGGCGTGAAAGAATAACCCGGTTAGGAAACTGATTAAGAATATAAAATTATATTTATTTTTTAAGACTACTTGATAAATAGCATAAAAAATCAACGCGGCGATCCCTGGGACAAGAGAAACATTCCAAGGCGTCTTGTTGATCGATATGAGATAGCTGTTTGTGGCATATATAAAAATTATGAATAAAGCGGTTTTCTTGTTAAATATTTTTAGGGACACCCAAAAGATAAAAAAGAAATTAAGAACATTAACCAAAATGTTCAGATAATTTGCCCCCATCGGATCGAGTTTTGTCAGATAGTAAAACGGAACCAATAGATAGTACCATAACGGTCCTAGATGAAAATGACCGACACCAGTTCTTGGACCATTCAAAACCCAAACATGTTTTACGATAATATCTCTTACCAACCAAGCATCACGACCTTGATCCCAACCGAAATTTTGAGCGGCTTCAATGCCGTAAAATCTCAGATAAAAACCAACGATCAAAATTAAAAAGAAGATAATCCAATGTAGATTTTTTAGCTTCATACTTTAGGCAATTATAACACTTACCCTATCTTAATAGTATAATTATAGCCAATGACAGTCACAGTCATCATACACACATTTAACGAAGAAAAAAATGCTGAAGAATGTATTAAGTCGGCTCGACTGCTGACTCGGAATATTGTCGTCGTTGATATGAGTAGCACCGATAAAACAGTTGAAATCGCTAAAAAACTTGGAGTGTCTGTTTTTAGTTTTCCGAAATCAAACTACGTTGAACCTGCCCGCGAGTTTGGTATAAAACAAGCCCAGACCGATTGGGTACTAATTATGGACGCCGATGAAAGAATCACCGAAGCATTGACAAAAGAAATAAGAAGAATTGATCATAATACAGGTTGTTATAAAATACCTCGAAAGAATATTTTTGGTGGAATTAAGTGGTTAAAACACGGCGGCTGGTGGCCTGACTATCAAACAAGACTTATAAATAAAAAATATTTTTCCGGCTGGCCAAAAAGGATTCATTCAACTCCGTTAATCAAAGGAGTAACTGGATATTTAAAAAATCCGATCATCCATTACTTCCATGAAGACATTGAAAAAATGGTAGAAAAAACACTCATTTTCGAGGACATAGAGTCCGACCTTCTCTATAAGGCAAAAAAACAAACTAACACATTTGTTTTTTTCCGTAAATACTTTGCCGAACTTTGGAGGAGGATGTTCCGTAATCTCGGTTTCCTCGACGGCTCATCAGGAATAATCGAATCAATATATCAGTCGTTCTCAAAAACCATTACCTATCTGTTTTTATATGAAAAAAATTCTAAAGGTCGGACTTTATAATCCATTTCTCGATACTCTGGGCGGTGGAGAGAAACATATTTTATCTATTGTTGATGTTTTGGCGGAAGCGGGACATGAAGTCAAAATCTTTTGGAACAAAAATCTAACCAAGAAAATTTCTCAAAGATTTTCACTACATTATATTAATAAAATGGAGTGGCTCCCCCTGGCTTTAAAAACTTTACAAACTTTTGACTATTTTTTTTATGTTACAGATGGCAGCTACTTTTTCTCTTCCTCTAAAAAAAACTTTGTTTTTTGCATGGTACCGGATAAAAAACTTTACAATCTAAATTTTTTTAACCGCTTGAAACTCTGGAACTATAGATTCATCAGCAATTCCCCTTATACGACAAAATGGTTAACCAAATGGGGGATAGACCCAGTCACAATTCCTCCCTACGTTGATGGCGAACTTTTTTCTAATGCAAAAGACGAAAAGGAAAAAATAATACTATCTGTCGGTCGTTTTTTTCCTCACCTTCACAGCAAAAATCAGCAAAAAATCATAATAGCCTTTAAAAGGCTCAAACAGTCCTCCCCTCTTTTCAAAGACTATATAATGATTATCGCCGGCGGGTTGAAGAATGAAGACAAAAAATATTTTGATAAGTTGAAATCTTTCTCAAAAGACCCATCGATAATATTTAAACCAAACGTATCTCTTGATGAACTTTATAAACTTTATAAAAGTTCATCTTACTTCTGGCATTTTGCCGGTTTGGGAGTGGACGAAAATAAGCACCCCGAACAAGTTGAACACTTCGGAATCGCTCCTCTTGAAGCTATTGTTTCCGGCTGTCTGACTTTTTGCCACGATTCCGGCGGTCCAAAAGAAATTATCAATGATGGGAAAACCGGCTTTCTGTTTAAAAACGAAGGGGAATTAATTAAACAAATGATTTCCGTAGAAACTAATAAGATATTGAGAAATTCTGTAAGAAAACAAGGCAGACTAATGGTTAAAAAAGGCTATAATTATCAAGTATTCAAAAAAAACGTTCTGAAAATTATATGAGCGCCCACCAGATTTCCATCATCATCCCGGTTTACAAAAACTACGAAATGTTTTATCAATATCTTGAAACTAATAAAAAATATTTCAACGGGTGTGAAGTTATCATCATGAACGACTATCCTCACCAAAACATCGCTAAGTCCGTAAAAAAAATCTATCCGGAAGCGATCGTCGTCAATAATAAGAATAATCTAGGTTTTGCCGGTAACGTAAATAAAGGAATAATGTTAGCAAAAAGAAACTATGTTTTTTTGATGAACTCCGACGTTATTTTGAGAAATGATTCTTTTTTGAAAGCGGTCGATCATTTTAAAACTGATAAGGATTTATTTGCCGTTGGATTTGCGCAACTTGAAAAAAACGGAAAAATTGTCGGTGCCAACCGAGGATATTTTAAACGAGGTTTTATTAATCACTCCCACTTATCGATTTATAACTTTCATCAACCATTCCCCAACTTCTGGGCTGAAGGAGGATCCTCAATGTTTAAAAAAAATCTCATAAGCGAATTAGGAATGTTCGACAACCTTTATAATCCTTTTTACTGGGAAGACATTGACCTGTCTTACAGAGCCTGGAAGGCCGGGTATAAAATTGTTTTTGATTCAAAGACCCATGTCGAACACCATCATGAATCAACGATTGGCAAATATTTTGATAAATCAAGAATATTGAAGATTGCTTTTCGTAATCAATTAATTTTTCAATGGAAAAACTTAACCGACAAGGATCTTTTAATAAAACATTTAGTAAATCTACCTAAACACATATTTACTCCGGGTTTTTTAGATGCCTTGGTTAAGCTACCTCAGATTTTAAAGGCAAGAAAAAAAACTCAGAAATTATTTAAAAAAACTGATAAAGAAATTCTAAATATATTTCAATGAAAAAATATTGGTCGATAATTTTAATTTCATTAATAAGCTTGTTATCGGTCGGGTTATTTTTGTATAAGTTAACTTCTTCACCTCCCTGCCTAAATGCCGACGAAGCCGCCAACGGCTACGATGCTTACTCAATCTTAAAGACAGGAAAAGACCAATACGGAAACAGTTTGCCCTTGAGATTAAAGTCTTTCGGAGATTATAAACTACCTCTTTTAACCTACCTTTCTATTCCTTTTATCGGGTTATTCGGTCTTAACGAATTCGGAGTACGTATGGTCAATTTTCCTTTTGTTCTTTTTTTTCCTTTTGTTGTTTATTTGTTGACAATAGAACTTTTTAATAAAAAATCAACTGGCGTATTGGCTGCTTTTCTTTTGGCTTTTACGCCTGGATTACAGCTTTTGAGCCGTCAAGCCCACGAAGGATATTTAACAGCTTTTTTTCTCACTCTGTCATTTTATTTGTTCTTGAAATTTTTCAAAAAACAAAATGTTTTAAATTTTTCCTTTTTCATTTTAAGTTTTTTATTGACTTTATTCGGTTATCATTCTTCCCGATTATGGGCTGGTTTTTTTCTTCTAGTTTCTATTTTTTACGTTTTTAAAAAGAAAATAAAGTGGTTTTTTCCAGTTTTATTAGTCATAGTTATATCAATTTTTGGGGCAACTGATCTAACCAATAATCCAACAAGAATCCAAAATTTGCTATTTTTCAAAAATTTAGGCTTCTCTTTAAAAATAAACGAATTACGTGCT
This sequence comes from Candidatus Roizmanbacteria bacterium, assembly GCA_016215445.1. Lineage (GTDB taxonomy): Bacteria > Patescibacteriota > Microgenomatia > UBA1406 > GWC2-37-13 > GWC2-37-13. The sequence goes on along the minus strand of JACRJL010000003.1, from coordinate 262,668 downwards.
GAAGGAGGTAGCCGCCTTATTTATAACAAATTGACAATGGGTATAAAGGATGTCACTTCTGAATATTCCCGTTATTTTTCACCTCAGTTCTTGGCAATTTCTGGTGATGAAAATTATCGGTTTGGATTTCCGGGAATATCACCAATGACTCCTGTTGAATACGTTTTTATTTTTATCGGATTTTACTTTCTTTTTAGAAACAAAGAGAAGTGGCGTTATTTGATAACTTTTATGTTTTTATTTTCCCCTGCCTCGGCTGCCCTTTCTTGGGCAGGACTATCTGTTACCAGGTCAATTTTTATTTTTATTCCCGCCTTAATAATTTCCGCTTATGGAATGATTAGTCTCCTAAATCGAAAGAATTTATTACTTATTTTATTGATTATCATTGGATACTTATTATTTAACTTTTATTCGTGGGATTTTTATCTAAATCATTATCCAAAACGCGCCACTGTTATCAGAAGTTGGCAGTGCGGTTATAAAAAATTAACATCATATGTTTCCGCGAAGTACAAAAATTTTGACCGGTTTTATGTCACCAAAAAAAATGGTCAACCTTATATTTTTTTCCTTTTTTATTTAAACTATCCCCCTACTTTATATCAACAATCTGCCCAACTGACAGCCCCTGATGTCTACGGTTTTGGACAAGTGGAATCGTTTGATAAATTTGTTTTTGACCTGCCGGAAAAGACTGTAAAAAATTCCGTGTTGATAGGTTTTCCTGATGATTTTACAGATTTAGAAAAACCTCATTTGAAAGAAATCAAAGTCGATCAAGAAGAAATATTTTTGATAAAGGAAGTCAGATAAACATTAACCCGATAATGATATTGTAAAAAGCGTGGATGAGAATTGGAACAGTTAAACTTCTTCTTTGCAAAAAAATTAGTCCATTAATCATCGATAACAATAAGTCTGTAGTCATAAACATAAGAAGCATGCTTCCTGTTATTTTAGTATTGGCAAAAAGAATCGGGACGTGGAGAAAGAAAAAAAGAATGCTTGAGAAAAAAACCGAGGAATAAATATTTTTTGACTCTTCATAAAGTTTTTTCAAAACAAATCCTCTTGATAGTATTTCTTCTGTGATTCCTGTAGCCAAAGCAGTGGTTAAAATTAGCGTCAATTGATTTATTCCAGGAAAATGCGTGAAGAGAGTTATCTCCTGATTTTTTACATATGAGGCTAAAAAAGCTGTCAGAAGAAAAACACCACCAATCACAAAACTACTTAGTAGATCTTTAACGACAACACTTGGTTTAAAATCTAAATGCAGACTTTGAAGAATAGGTTTCTTATCAGAGTTTTTTATGTAATAAAACACCGGAAGAACGAAAACTAACGGTTTAGCAAAAAACTCATCAAACCATAAAGGCATTTTAAAGTAAGTTCTATAAATACTCCAAATAATTAAAATAACAGCCCAAAGATTTAAAGCCCTTTGTGTTGGTGTTGTTTTATTTGTCATAGTTTATTCAAGAAAATCCTTTAATTTACGGGCCCTCGTCGGGTGCTTTAATTTTCTAATTGCTTTAGCTTCAATCTGTCTAATCCTTTCTCTTGTCACTCTAAATTCCCTTCCCACCTCTTCTAAAGTTTTTGACTTGCCGTCTTCCAAACCAAACCTCATCATGAGAACTTTTTTTTCACGAGGAGAAAGTGTATCTAAAACTTTATTGAGGGCGTCTTTGAGAAGCTCCCGTGATACTTTATCGTAAAGCGTCGGCTGATTGACATCGGCCACAAACTGCTCTAGAGTAGCTTCTTTATCGTCGCCAACTGGCGTCGAAAGAGAACGAGGTTGTTGAGAAATTTTCATTAAATTTTCTATCTCGTCTGTAGTCATTTCCATTTCTCGAGCGATCTCTTTAACCGTTGGTTCTCGCCCCAATTTTTGAATTAATCTTCTTTGTGTTTTATAAAAACGGTTTATGTGATCGACCATGTGAACTGGAATTCTGATCGTTCTTGACTGATCGGCAATCGCACGAGTGATAGCTTGTCTTATCCACCAAGTAGCATAGGTGGAAAATTTAAATCCTCGTCTCCAATCATATTTTTCTACACCCCTGATTAAACCTTTGTTTCCCTCTTGAATTAAATCCAAAAATGACAGACGCCGACCTAAGTATTTTTTAGCAATGGAAACAACCAGTCTTAAATTTGCTTTGGTTAATTTATCTTTTGATTTATTATCGCCTTTCTCATATTTCTTAGCTAAACTTATTTCCTCATCGAATGAGAGCAAAGGCGTCTTGCCGATTTCCTTAAGGTACATCTTGATCGGATCAAGAGATTCTCCATGTTTCAGCACCACTAACTGTTCAAGCTCTTTTTCAATTTCTTCGACTGATTTTCTCGCTTCTACTTCCTCTCTTGTCGATACGGTTTCAAAAATATCAATTCCTTTTTTTAAGGCGTTGTCAAAAAAATCGTCGATCTCAATGATGTGTTTTTCAGGATCCGGGTAAATAATAAGAATGTCATCTTGAACCAAAAATCCGTCTTCTTTGCCTTGACTGAGTAGTTCTTTGAGGGATTTGGGGAATCTGTGTTTCATCATATTCAACATTCTACTAGGAAATTAAGTTTATTTCTACCTCTTTTAACGCCTTGCTTAAAGCTATTAGTCTTTCTTTCTTGTCTTTTGTATCTTCTTCCGAAAGGATTTTTTTGATTTCCCGTTTAATTGAATATCTTTTTATCTCATGAACTAACTTTTCTATATTTTTATCATTGAGGTCGTGATCAACTGAAGCAAAAAGGTAAAGTTCGTCAAAAACCTGTTTAAGTTCAGGAGAAAATTTAACAACTAAAACATCTAGGTCGAATTTTTTTTCGCTACTTTTATTTTCCAAAAAAATCTTAGCAATCTTTTGATGGACTGGTAATAAAAAATCCGGCCAGCTGATTAAAGAAAAAATTTTGTCGCTTTCTCGATAAGGATCTTCGTCCTGAAATACATAACTCAAAAGATACTTTTCTATAGTCAGTTGACGGTCTTCTTTTGACATACTCTGAGGTTTGGGTTTAAAACTAATCTGTTGTCTTCGCTTTCTTTTTATCGTTCTTATCATTGTCTCAATACTGTCCTCACTTACTCCTAAAACCTTAGACATTTTTTTAATGTAATGGGATTTAATAATTGGATTTGTGATCCTTTCAACAAAAGGGAGTACTTCGTCGGCAATGTTTTTTTTGGCAAATGAAGTATCATCAGGATATTTATTTTTAGCCGAATCAATTAGAAAATCATAGATTGGAATTGGTTTCTCCAGGGCTCTCTTAAAAGATTTTATATCCGTCTTAATCGCCTCGTCTGGATCTTTCCCAACTGAAAGTTTTGCTATTCTTACTTCTAAATCGAGTCTCTCCGCCTCTTCGATTCCCCGCTTAGTTGACTCCTCTCCCGCGGCATCGGAATCGAGAGTCAGAGTAATTTTGTCAGTATATCTTTTAAGGAGAAGTAACTGTTCGTTAGTCAAAGCTGTCCCCTTAATGGCGACAAAATTGGTAAAACCAGACTGATAGGGAGTAATCATGTCGAATTCTCCTTCGACAACATAAACGTTTTTTTCTTTTTTTATCGTTTCTTTGGATAGATTAATACCAAAAAGAGTTTCCCTCTTATGATAAATAGGAGTTTCTGGAGTATTGATATATTTAGCTTGTTTATCTTTTTCATCGAGGGTTCGCCCGGAAAAACCGATGACAAAATCACGACTATCTCTTATAGGAAACATTAACCGGCCACGGAAACGATCATAATAACTTCCTCTTTCGCCTTTGACCAAAAGTCCATTTTCTAACATTTCTTCTTCAGTAAATTTTTTCTTTTTTAGAAACATTCGCAAAGAATCCCATGAAAGTGGAGCATAACCTAATTGGAATTTTTTTATCGTCGCGGGTTTGATTCCTCTTTCCAGTAAATAAGACATTGCTTTTCTTCCGAACTTTGCCTCGTTGAGCAAATATTCAAAAAATTCCGCCGCCAATAAATTCATATTGAAATAACGTTCTCTTTTCTTCCAAACCTTGTCTTCAAAAGTAACTTTTTTTATCGTGATTCCGGTTTTTTGAGCTAGATCCCTCAAGGCTTCAATGAAAGTAATATTTTCCCATTTCATCAAAAATTTAATCACGTCCCCACCCTCACCGCAAGCCCCAAAACAATGCCAAATCTGCCTTTCAGGGGAGACAACAAACGACGGACTTTTTTCATTATGAAAAGGGCAGATTGCTTTAAAATTCCTGCCGGTCTTTTTTAACGTAACGAAGCTTCCTATATATTCGACTATGTCGAGTTTTTTTTTGATTTCTTCTACCGGGTTATCCATGACTCTCTTATTCTATCACGCTAAAAACCAAAATATTTGCTATTTAATGGTTAATATTTTATATTTAGGTTATATGCTTTATCTTTTCATTGGCGAACGGACAATCAAGATTCTTTTCCTCAAAAAAACTTTATTAGGTCAAGAGGAAACTTCTTTTTTCGAAAAGACTTATGAAACTCAACTCTTAAACAAAGGGAGGCCGATGAACATAGATCTTTTGGCGTCCGCGATCAAAGAAGTTGTCACCTCGGCGACTTCAAAAAATAGAGGAGATAACCAGGTCGCCCTCATCCTTCCCCAGGAAACCTTTTTCTATTTCAGAACGGAAGTCCCTTCTGATATCGCACCTACAGCCATGAATTCGTTTATTGGTGATAAAGCCCGTTCTCTACTACCTGTTCTTCCCGAAGATTTAATTGCCGACTCTTTCGTCAAAGAAAACAGTGGTCAAAAAGTTGTTACATTTTTTGGTTTGAGTAAAGAAGCGTTCGAGGACTACCGTCAAACTTTGTCTCTCATCGATTTGAAAATTTCATCCATTCTACCTGAAACACTAGCTTACTTTAAACTATTTGAAAAAACTCTCCGTAACGAAAAAAAAGAAATTATTTTATACGTAAACCTTGAAAAAACTCTCCTTTCCGGATACTTGTTCGATAACTTTGGACTTCTAGTTGAGGAAAAATTTACGATAGAGTTGGGAGAAGATAATAAAGTAGAAACAATTCTTAAAGAAAAAGCCGAGGCTCTCAAAAATAATCAAAAAAAATTGAATCGTATTATCATTTCTGGGCCGGGAAGCGACAAAATCAGACAGGATACTTTTACAAAATCCGTGGGGGTCTGGACAAACCCGATAAAACGAATTGTCCCGACTTTCTACGAATCGTATCTGAAAATGTTGGTAGTTGATAGTAGCAAACCGCTTCCCATTTTGACTTTTGATGTTTGTTTTGGTGCGTTTATTTTCGGCCAGGAAGAAAAGTTTTCTTTGGTTAAAGGCGGTTATAAAGTAGGTGGAAAAAGATCTTTTGCTTTACCAAAACTGTCTTTACCCAGAAAAGAAATCTTTCTTTTTATAGGTTCATTTGTTCTTTCTTTTGCTGCTTTTTTATTGATTTCTAATTTTAAATCGTTTAAACTCCCGACATTTACGACTAAACCAACTCCTGCAGTGACGGCGACTCCGACAAGTGTTCCCTCACTGACGCCAACACCATCATTCAAAAAAGAAACTCTTCGAATCCAGGTTCTCAACGGCTCAGGAACCGCTGGGAAAGCTTCTGAATTCAAGGACATTTTGAGAAAAAAAGGATACCTCGAAATAATTACTGGAAACGCAGAAACTTTTGACTATAAAATAACCGAGCTCCAAGTTAAAAAATCAAAATTCCAGGCACGCGCAATGATAAAAGAAGACTTAAAAGATTACTTAACCGCTTTTAAAGAAACTGTTCTTGCTGAGGACGAAACCCCGGACGTTGTCATTATTTTCGGCAGCGATTTTAAGTAATTATAGAAATCTTCGGGTTAACTACTTTTTTATAATCCTCGGACTTAATGGCAATTGAGTATCTTCTATCGCCGGCGTTGAAGACGATTTTTTCGTTTTCAAATAACTTCGGGTCGACAATCATTTCCACATTAAAAAAATTTCCGAAAGGAGGAACGCCACCTATCTCCACACCCGAGGTGACTTTGTTAATTTCGTCTGGAGTAGCAAAACGAATGTCTTTAACCCGGAGGGTTGTTTTTACTTTATTGTTATCAAACCTCAAATCAGCTGGAAAGACCAACATGACAAATTTCTTGTCGCTCTCGTTATTCTTGACGCGGACAATCATTGCTTTGGCGCCTTGTTTTAAAGAATAGCCAGGTCTGGTTTTAGCTGCTTCTTCGCTTGTTCTAACCGCCTCGTGTTCAAACGTTTCAAACCATAGATTATTTTTATTAAGAAGGTCTTTAATTTTATCGACTACCGGATGATAATCCATATTAAGATTTAATTTTATATAATAACAGCATAAATTATTATGGAAAAAGAAGAGTTGAAGAAAAAATTAGATAGCATTCTCACCAAGGCTGACCTGATAACAAAAAAACAGGAGATAACTGAACTAGAAAAACAGTCAATTTCTTCTGATTTCTGGTCAGACCCAAAAACAGCCAGTGAAATAATGAAAAAAATCAATGATTTGAAAAAAGAAGTCGAAGACATTGAAATGATGCAGTTATTATTCGAAGAGAATCAAATCGAAGAAGCAAAGAAATTAATCGATAAATATGAAATACTGCTTTTTTTATCAGGCCCATATGACAAAGGTAATACCATATTTTCAATACAAGCCGGGCAAGGAGGTACTGAAGCTATGGATTGGTCTAATATGCTTTTTAGGATGTACGTGAGATTCTTTGAAAAAAAAGGCTGGAAGTGGGAAGAAATTGACCGGGTAGCCGGAGATGAAGCTGGTATAAAATCGACGACTTTGAATGTAGTTGGCGCTTTTGCTTACGGATATCTGAAATGTGAAGCTGGTGTTCACCGTCTGGTTCGCCAGTCTCCTTTTAACGCTGATAAATTAAGACAGACTTCTTTTGCATCGGTCGAGGTCTTACCCCAGGTTGAGGAAAAAGAAGTTGATATAAAAGATGAGGATTTAGAGTGGCAATTCTATCGTTCTGGAGGAAAAGGTGGGCAAAATGTCAATAAAGTGGCAACGGCTGTCCGTTTAATTCATAAGCCTACGGGAATAATTGTTTCTTGTCAAACCGAAAGATATCAAGGAGCCAATCGCGAAAGCGCCCTGAAAATTCTCCGTGCCAAACTCTGGAAGATTGAGGAAGAAAAAAAAGAAAAAACTGTTGCTGGTTTTAAAACAGGCATGATTGCTTCTTGGGGAAGACAGATTCGCTCCTACGTCCTCCACCCTTATAAATTGATTAAAGACTTAAGGACAGATTACGAAGAAAGCAATGTCGATCGCGTTTTAGACGGAGAACTTGATGGCTTTATTGAAGCATTTCTTAAGAAGAATGATAAATAGCAAATATTTTAATATTTAAAATTTGTTATTTGTAATTCATTTATCATTTGATATTTGTCATTTGAATTTTTGCTTTTAAGTTGCTATCCTTTTTGGATATGGAGAATAATAATCTGATTCATAAACTGGATGCGAAACCAGCTTCGGGTAGTTTTACATATTTGCAGTTTTTTATTTTCGTCGCTGTAGCCGTTATCGTCGGCACTCTCGTCGGATTTGGATTAAATAAACTTAAAAAATCTAATTCACAAGATAATATTAGCTTGGCTAAGGCTGAAAAAACCGTTGGGATTGCCGATAAAAAAACTTTCAAGGATAAAGCCGAGGGAACGTTAAAAGAAGGAGGTATCGACGGCGAAGGAAATTTTCATTTAGTCAGACCAGGCGGCGTATCGCAAAATGTCTACTTAACTTCGACTACAGTTGACCTTTCCCAGTATATTGGCAAAAAAGTCAGAGTCTGGGGCGAAACTTTTTCCGCTGAAAAAGCTGGCTGGTTAATGGATGTCGGATTAGTTGAAATTCTTAAATAATGATTGTTTTTGATAAAGTCACTAAAAAATTCCCCTTAGGAAATTTTGCCTTAAACGAGGTTTCTTTTGAGATAGACGACAACGAATTCATCTTTCTTGTCGGCCCTTCTGGAGCTGGAAAAACTAGCATTATCAAATTAATAATGAAGGAACTGTCACCTACTTCAGGATCAATCGTAATTGACGACGAAGATATTTCTTCTTCATCTTTTAAAAAGATTTCTAGATTAAGACGAAAGATCGGCGCAGTTTTTCAGGATTTTAAAATTCTTACTGACAAAAGTATTTTTGAAAATGTAGCCGTTACTTGCCAAATCCAAAATCTGGATAAAGGTGAAACCAAAAAAAGAGTCAGAGAGACTTTATCCCTTGTCGGCTTGGAAAAAAAAGAAAAAGTCTTTCCAGTTCAACTTTCAGCCGGAGAGTTGCAAAGAGTCGCCATTGCCCGAGCAATTGTCGGGGAGAAAAAATTTTTGGTTGCCGATGAACCAACTGGAAATCTAGACCCAAAGACTTCTTGGGAAATTATGAAAATATTTAAAAAGCTCGAAGGAACAAAAACAATCATTATCGCTACTCACAATAGTGATATAGTCAACAGTTTCCAAAAAAGAGTCCTTGTCCTCAAGGAAGGAAAACTAGTCAAAGACAAGAGATCTGGAGGTTACGACCTATGAAAGAAGTCTTTACTTCCCTAAGAAGAACTCCTTACCAATCTATGGCGGGCTTTTTCGTCCTATTTTTCACCTTATTTCTATCCTTAGTTCTCTTCATATCTTTAAGTTTTGTCAACGGATTCCTAAGTTATATTGAGACTCGACCTCAAGTTACGGTTTACTTCCAACCCAAGACTCCAGAAAACAATATTTTCAAAGTACGCGATGAATTATCCAATTCTGGAAAAATACTCTCGATAAAATATATTAATCAAAAACAAGCTTTTGAAATCTACAAAAGTCTAAATAAGGATAATCCCCTTCTTTTGGAAATGGTGTCAGCGGATATCCTGCCTCCGTCATTGGAAATCTATGCTTTAAAGCCCGTGTATCTTCCGGAGATTGCCGAATATTTGAAAAAACAAGGCAACGTTGACGAAGTCCAATACCAAAAAGATATCGTTGACAGATTGTTGTCTTTAACCAACGTCTTGAGAAAAGGCAGTTTGATTTTTTTCAGTTATTTGATTCTGATGTCAATCATTGTTTTAACAACCACGACTTCGTTTAAAATTGCTTTGAAGAAAGATGAAATAGAACTGTTACGACTACTGGGCGCTTCAAATTCATTCATTAGGAAACCTTTTCTAAACGAAAGTTTATTTATGGGAATCTCCGCCTCTGTACTATCTTTTTTGATTTTAATCACTTTTTTCTTGTATTTTAACCCGTTTTTGAAAGGCTACCTAGTCGGAGTTCCAAGCCTTTCATTAGACCTTTATATGACCAAATTAAATATTTGGCCTTTAAATATTGTCTTCTTTGCAATTATGTTTTCCCTGTCTTTGCTTTTTGGCTGCATAATTGCCGTTGTTTCTTCCTTCCTTGCAACCAGAAAATACTTAAAAGTATAATTAAAAGTGAAAACAATATGTTAAAGTTTTTCAGATATCTAATATTATTTTTAATTCTGTTTTTTTCGCTGTCTTTTTTGGACAAGGTAAGAGCTATTGAATGTAACACTGGTGTCCAGTTAAAAACTCAACAGGAAATCGACGAGTTTGATAGTAAATGCGTCAAACCGTTAAGAAATCAAATAAATACTCTTTCTGAACAGATTCAATACATGAACAACCAGATATATTTAACTACTACATTAATACAGCAAACTGAACAAAAAATCGTAGCTACTCAAAAAGAAATCGATATTTTGGGTAGTAGAATTGAAGGCCTGGACGATTCTCTAACTAATCTTTCTGATCTTCTAATTCGAAAGATTATAAAAGATTATAAGCAAAGGTCTGTTTCTCTATTTGGTTTACTTTTTGACTCCCAAAATGCCAACGAACTCATATCAAAAATCAAATATGTCAAAACGGTTCGGGACAACAACCAAAAACTCCTTGTTCAAGTCCAGGAAGCTAAGTCAAATTTTGAAGAACAAAAAAAATTAAGAGAGACTAAAAAAATTGAATTGGATGAATTGACACAAACACTTACAGCACAGCAGCAATCTCTCAACGATCAAAAAATTCAAAAACAAAAGCTATTAGCTGATACGCAAAACGACGAATCTACTTATCAAAGACTTATTCAACAAGCTCGAGCCCAATTGGCTGGCTTTAAATCATTCGTTACAAGCGCCGGAGCTGGTATTATAAGCGCCAATCAGTTTGGTAATGGTTCAGATGGCAGCTACTACTCACAAAGAGACGCCCGTTGGGCATCACAGACAATCGGCTATTCGTCTGAAAATATTTTGGATGTCGGCTGTTTATTAACTTCTGTTGCCATGGTTGCCAAAAGATACGGGTCAAGCGTCACACCTGCAGAAATTGCCTCTGATACCAACAGATTTTTTGGAAATACTGCTTATATGAGTCTTCCTTGGAAATCAGTAGCCGGAAAAAATTATCAAGGCGGAGTTGATATAGATCAAGAATTAGCCAACGGAAACTATGTTATTGTTGGAGTAGGAGGTTGTGCCAGCGGTGGTAGTCACTTTGTGGTTTTGACCAAAAAAGAAGGTGACGATTACATTATGCACGATCCAATATTTGGTCCTGACATTAAATTTAGTTCTCATTACTCAAATATCTGCTCTACTGGAACATTTAAGTAATATTCTGTAAATTATATTTTTATTAAACTCCAATCGACTGCTTTTGTAGACTATAGTCCATAGACAACCTCCCTTAGACTAATTAGACTTATTAGACTCATATGCGAAAAGCAATCATTATTTCTCTGATATTTGTAATTCTATCTGGAAGAGCTTTTGCTCAATCAAAAATTTTAATTAATGAATTTCTGATCGACTCTCAACCTCAGCAAGCGGAAATATTTAATAGTGGAATAGAGACTGTTGATATTTCCGGCTGGATCGTTGATGATTCCGGAGGCACAACTTTTTATACTATCCCTCAATCAAGCATTTTAAATCCAAATTCCTGTCTTGTCTTTTCCGGAGATTTCAATCTCAACAAAACCACTCCGGATACTATTAAACTTATAAATTCTACACAACAACTGATCGATTCTTTTACCTATAAAGCTAGTTCCGGATCTGGAATCTCATATCAAAGGCTGCCGGATGGTGAAAACAACTGGACAACAGGCAGTGCTAATCTGGGAAAATTTAATTCTTATACCGAGCAATCGTGTTCAATCTCTAAAATAACACCAACCATTTCACCAACACCAACGGAAACTGAACAAATAGATCTATCTCCGACAGTTGAACCGACACCAACAATAACAGCAATCTCCTATAACAACATTTTTATCTCAGAGATAATGACTCATCCTGAATTAAACAATAACGAATGGGTTGAACTATATAACAATAATGATTATTCTGTGACTCTGATTAATTGGTTGATTGACGATCTTGAAAATAGCGGATCGTCTCAGAGAATGTTTTCTTTGGAAATTCCCGCCAAAAGCTATAAAATTTATAGTTTGACCTCATCAATATTTAATAACAGTGGAGATACTATCAGACTATTAGATTTTAATAAAACTTTAAAAGATGATTTCGAATATAACTCTTCAATCCAGGGAAAAACCTGGGGAAGAATAGATTTAAGTAACGATAACTTCTGCCTACAGGAACCGTCTTATGAATTAATCAATAATGGGTGTCTTAACCCCTCACCTACCTTAACAGTAGTCCCAAAAATGACAAATATACCTTCTCCCGAATTAAAGTCTTCATCCGACAAACCTGCTGGCTTATCTTTACTTGAGCCTAGAAACACCAATCTTCCTACTAATAGTAATATATATAGCAACAATGAAGGTGAAATTATGGGAATTATGTCAAAAAAAGAAAATAATAATTTATTAGTCCGTCTTCTTAGTTTTATCTCCTTATCATATTCGCTTTTGACTATAGGCGCGATTTTAATTAAAATGAAATTTATATATGGAAAAGGTAACAAATTTCTTTCATCATTTATTTATACCGGCGGAACACAACAACTACCGAGCTAAATCGCTCCATACTGATTTTTTAATGTTTTATTTGGTCTTGGCTTTTTTTATGAGTGTAGTTTTCAAGAGGATCGGTCTAAATAACGTTCTTGGTTTCGCCACCGATATAAGCGTTGATAAACTTTACCAGTTAACCAATCAAGAAAGAGAAAAAAACAGCCTTCCTGATCTGACTTACAATGACAAACTATCAACCGCCGCTTACAATAAAGCCCAAGACATGTTTGCCAAAAACTACTGGGCTCATTTCGGCCCAGACGGTAGAACACCATGGGACTTTATTTTAAATTCAGGCTATAGATATGAATACGCCGGTGAAAATTTGGCGAAAAATTTTTTGTTCAGCGACGGCGTCGTTTCAGCCTGGATGAATTCCCAATCACACCGAGAAAATATCCTTAAACCCAACTATACAGAAGTCGGTTTTGCTATTGTTAATGGAACTTTGAACGGAGAACAAACTACATTGGTCGTTCAGATGTTCGGCAAACCAAATTCGTCTCCTCTCGCGCAACAACCAACTCAACGACAGCCTGAAATTGTTATTAATAAAGAAGTACAGGCAGAAGAAGTACCTTTGGCCGTGAAACCCACAGAAGTTATCGACCAAAAACAGCTCGTTCTGGCTAAAAATACTCAAAAAAGTTCACTCACTTATCCAGCCTTTACTTTCAACATTAACGTCATCTTTTTCAGTTTCCTACTTTTAGCTTTGTTCTTGGATTTTTATTTTGCCGCCAAATTCCGTGTCATCAGAGTCAGCGGAAAAAACCTTGCCCATTTTATTTTTATATTTTTTATTTTCGCCGGGTTGTTGATTATTACCAAAGGAGCCATTATTTAAACTATGAAATACCTTGTTCACCATTTTAAAAAAGAACTCGGAAGACATATTTTTGATTATCTTTTGCTCATCACTGCCGGAATATTTTTCCTTGTATCTGTTAACATCTTTAAAGGTGAAAGATTATTAGAATTTATAGTTCTTCTTTCTTTTGCCAGTTTTTATATCATTTGGGGTATCTACCACCATCTAATCGAAGACAGCCTCCATTTAAAAATTGTGATAGAATATATCCTGATCGGTTTTACTATATTATTTTTGTTAAAAATTATTATTTTCCCATAGCTTATGAAAGGAGTAATTCTCGCCGGTGGACTGGCGACTAGACTTAGACCTTTAACTTGGGTAACAAATAAGCACCTCCTCCCTATTTATAATAAACCGATGATCTACTATCCTTTAGAGTCTTTGGCAAAAGCAGGTATAAAGGAAGTTCTCATATCCAGTTCGCCTGATCATGCCGGTCAATTTACTAATCTCCTCAAAGGCGGTGACGATTTCGGAGTCAAACTTTATTATTCAGTTCAACAAAACCCAAAAGGTGGAATCGCCCACGCCATTGGCCTGGCCGAAGAATTTGCCAAAGGAGAAAAGATCGCCGTTGTTTTGGGTGATAACATTTTTAATTACGATCTCAAGCCAACAGTTGATAAATTTACGAAAAAAGACAAAGGCGCGATGGTTTTCGGAATTAGAATGCCAGGAATGGAATCAAAACATTACGGAGTAATCGAAATTGACCAATCGGGAAAAGTAATTTCCATAGAAGAAAAACCGGAAAGTCCAAAATCCAACATTGCCCAAACAGGAATATATATTTATGACGAAAGAGTTTTTGATTTTATAAGGAAACAAAAACCTTCAGCCCGCGGAGAGTTGGAAGTGACAGACCTCAACAATTTTTATCTTAAAGAAGGTAGTTTAGATTGCACTCTTCTTGATTGGTGGATTGACGCTGGTACCTCCCACGATGAACTCTTAAGGGCCAATAACCTCGTCGCAGACAAAGTCATAACAGGGCAACTTTAATTATGGATACAACCCAATTTCTACTAACGATTATTCTTACAGCCACTACGGTTTTAATGGTTGTGGTAGGTTTACAACTTATTTTTGTCTTAAGAGAAGTGAGAAAAACCGTAAAAAAGATCGGCGTATTCGTCGATGAGATAGAACAGATTGAATCAAAAAAAGAGACCTCTGACCATAAAAAACAAACTGTTAATAAAAAACGCCTCGCCCTCCATTCAATCTTGGACAAGATCAAGTTTTTATCCCCAACCTTATCGTCGAAATCAAAGAGATTTTTTGTCAAAGAAAACAGATAATTTTCATTTGACTTTGTATATAGCTTATTGTATGCTATAATAACTTTTTTAACCCCATTACTATTTTTGAGGGGTTTTTGCTGTTAGATAAAACTATTAAAGACTTTCTTTCAGATGAGTAAAACTGACAAACCCCAAATTAAACCCAGAAAGCAACTTACCTTAGGTAAAGAGGATCAAAAATTAGAACAAGTTAATCTTATTGAAGTTCAAAAACAATCTTGGCAGTATTTCAATGAAATTAGTCTAAAAGAAACTCTCGAAGAATTCTTTCCAATTGACGACTATACTGGAAAAAAGTTTACCCTTTATTTTGACGGACTTTTTTTTGGCGAACCCCGCTACCCTCTCGAACTCTGCCTCAAAAAAAAACTCACTTATGATACCCCTGTTTATCTGAAACTTCACCTCCTTAATAAAAAAACGGGAATTGAAAAAAAGCAGGATGTTTATTTTTTCAATCTGCCGAAAATGACTGATAGAGGTACTTTTATAATCAATGGAATCGAACGTGCCATTATCAATCAAATCGTTCGTTCTCCGGGAGTCTATTTTACTGCTGAAATTGATAAAACTACTGGATTGACACTTTATAACGCTGAAATCCGTCCTTATATCGGAGCTTGGATCGATATTACCATCAACAAAAACAACCTTATAGAAATGAAAGTTAACAAGAAAAGAAAGTTCTTGTCTACTGTCTTTTTGAAAATATTTGAAAATGAAAATGAAAACCAGATCCTTGCCCATTTTAATTCACTGGACAAGGGAATATTGGAAAAATATATACTCCCTACCCTTAAAAAAGACCAGTCAAAAAATAAAGACGAAGCCGTCCTCGAAATCTATCGAAAAGTAAGACCAGGAGAGCCATTGATTTTAGACAATGCTTATGAAACCATCAATAATCTTTTTTTTAACCAAAGGCGTTATTCTTTAGCCGACGTCGGTCGTTACAAGATAAATAAAAAACTAGGTCTGAATCTTGAAATCAACAAAGAAAATCATCTTCTCACTAAATCCGATATTATCGAAACTATCAAATATCTTGTCAATCTAACCAATAGTCAAGGGAACTTCGACAATATTGACCATTTGGGAAACCGCCGTTTAAGGACGGTTGGAGAATTGATAAGCATGTATGGTATCAGAGTCGGTATGGTAAGAGTGAGTCGAGAGATTAAAGAAAGAATGAGTTTAGTAACTGGTGACGTCAATATTACTCCTTCTCAAGTCGTCAATTCCAAACCACTTATTGTTGCTATAAACTCTTTTTACCGAACAAGTCAACTATCAACTATAGTCGACCAAACTAATCCGCTTTCTGAATTAGACAATCTAAGAAGAATCACTGTCGGCGGACCCGGAGGTATCGAAAAAGAAAGAGCCTCCTTTTCTATCCGTGACATTTCTTCCTCTCAATATGGAAGAATCTGCCCAATTAGATCACCCGAAGGACCAAATATCGGTGTCGTCACTTATATGGCTTTGTATGCTCGTGTCAATAAATTTGGATTTTTAGAAACTCCTTATAAAAAAGTTGTGAAAAAAAAGATTACTAATGAGTTTGTTTATCTTCAAGCCGACGACGAGGAAAAATATAATATTACTTCAAATGACGTCAGTATTAGCTCTGGAAACGAAATAACCACGACAAATGTTGTTTGCCGTCATCAAGGAGAAATAGTAGAAATTCCAGCTGATAAAGTTGATTTTATCGACGTCTCACCCCGTCAGGTAGTTGGTGTTTCTGCCTCTCTTATTCCTTTTTTGCAAAACGACGACGCCTCAAGAGCTTTGATGGGCACTCACATGCAATGTCAAGCCGTTCCGCTTTTAAAACCGTCTGCTCCTATCGTAGGCACTGGTCTTGAGGAAAAAATAAGCGCGGCTTTAGGCAGAACTGTAACAGCACCAGAAGACGGCACGATAAAATATATTGATGGGCAAAAAATTGTTTTCAAAGGAAAAAGCGGCAAAACTTGGCAGTATGATCTAGAAAGATTTGTCCGCACTAACAAAGACGTTTCTTTCGACCAAAGACCAAGAGTTGAACGCAACCAAAAACTTAAAAAAGGAGAGTTAATGATTGACGGTCCATCAACTGATGATGGTAAATTAGCTCTCGGTCAAAATCTAGTTGTCGCTTATACCTCTTTAAACGGATTGGGTTACGAGGACGGCTTCGTCATCTCGGAAAGACTCGTTAAAGAGGATATCTTGACATCCGTAACAATCGAAGAGTTTATTGCCGATCTAGTCGACACAAAACTTGGGCCAGAAGAGTTGACAAGGGATATTCCAAATGTTAGAGAAGAAGTTTTGGCAAATCTTGATAAAGAAGGTTTAGTGACAATGGGTACCGAAGTTAAAGGCGGCGACATATTGGTTGGTAAAGTAGCTCCAAAAGGAGAAAAAGAGCTGACGGCTGAAGAAAGACTACTGAGAGCGATTTTTGGTGAAAAAGCAAAAGACATTAAAGATACTTCTCTTAGAATTCCCTATGGTAAACGCGGTACAGTCGTCAATATAGAAACTATTGATGGAAAAAAAGATCCGAATGAACTGGAACCAAGTGTCCTAAGAAGAATTATAGTTAACACCGCCCAATTAAGAAAAATTTCCGTTGGAGATAAATTAGCAGGTAGACATGGAAATAAAGGTGTAATTTCCAAGATACTACCGGAATGGGATATGCCTCATTTGGAAGATGGAACGCCTGTTGACGTAATTTTGTCTCCACTTTCCATCCTGTCGAGAATGAATTTGGGTCAACTATTTGAAAATCTATTGGGAACTATCGCTCAAGGAAATCACCTTAATATTTCCGTTCCTGTCTTTGAGAAAATTAAAGAAGAGTTTATCACCGGAGAGTTGAAAAAAATCGGCCTTCCAATAGATAGCAAGGTCACTTTGTATGACGGTCAAACAGGCCTTCCTTATGAACGTAAAGTCTTAGTAGGAATGACTTATATTATGAAACTTATCCATATGGTCGAGGACAAATTTCATGCCCGATCTGTCGGACCTTACTCTTTAGTAACTCAACAACCCTTGGGAGGAAAATCTCAATTAGGAGGACAAAGATTTGGTGAAATGGAAGTCTGGGCCCTTGAATCACACCGCGTTCCCCATACACTACAAGAACTATTGACTATAAAAAGTGACGACGTTCGCGGTCGTACTAAGGCTTTTGAATCTATCATCAAGGGAGTTGACATTCCTCAATCTAGTGTTCCAGAGTCATTCCACGTTTTGGTTAAAGAACTAAATGCATTAGGATTAGCAATTGATTACATAAAATAATGGAAGATTTAAACTTAGTTGATTTTTCCGGTTTGAGAATTTCTCTTGCTTCACCAGAAACTGTTATTAAATGGTCACATGGTGAAGTTATAAAACCAGAAACCATCAACTATAGAACCTTTAGGGCAGAAAAAGATGGTTTATTTGACGAAAGAATATTTGGCCCGACCAAAGACTACGAATGTTACTGCGGAAAATATAAAAGAATGCGATATAAAGGCATTGTCTGTGACCGTTGCGGAGTTGAAATTACTACTTCGGCTGTAAGGCGCGAAAGAATGGGTCATATTAAATTAGCTTCTCCTATCGCCCATATATGGTATTTCAAAGGTTCTTCTTCAATTTTAAGTATCATCCTTGATATTCCACCTCAAGCTTTGGAGAGAATAATCTATTATGCTTTGTATTTGGTCAAAGGCGTTAACAAAGACGGACAGAAAAAAGCCACCAAAACAATCGAAGAGAATCAAAAAGAAGAACTAACAAAATTAGAAGAAACTCATGTTAAAGAAGACGAAAAAATCAAGCAAGATTTTGAAAAACAGTATCAACAGTTCAAGGAAAAAATTAACAATCGAGAACAATGGGACATTACCAAACAGGAAGTTGATTTTAAACAAAGAGAACAGTTGAAGCTTTCATCAAATCTTTATGTCGATAGAAAGTCCAAAAGAGCCGCTTTTTTTGAAAGAATTTTAAAGATCATAAAGTCAATAAAACCTTTTGAGGTTATGGAAGAAGACGACTATCTTTATTTGAAAGAAAAAGGAGTCGAAGAATTCTTGGAAGTCGGTATGGGTTCGGAAATGATTTTTGAAATTCTTTCCTCTTTCGACCCAGTAAAAGAATATTCGACCTCACTAAAAAACTTGTCCGAGGCTAAGGGTGAAAGAAGAAATAAACTTTTGAAAAAAGTCAGAGTTCTTGAAGCGTTCATAAAAGCAAAAATTAATCCAAAATGGATGGTATTGACTGTCCTTCCTGTTATCCCACCTGATCTCAGACCTGTAGTCCAGCTGCCTGGAGGTAAGTTTGCCACTTCAGATTTAAATGATTTCTACCGAAGAGTCATAAATAGAAATAATCGTCTAAAGCAATTGATTGATCTAGGTGCACCCGAGATAATTCTAAGAAATGAGAAAAGAATGCTCCAAGAAGCAGTTGATTCTTTGATCGACCTGCAAAAATCAAGAGGTCGAAGTCGAAGTGCAGGATCAGCTTCAAAAATTCAAAAATCGCTTTCTGATATTTTAAGAGGAAAACAAGGGCGGTTCAGACAAAATCTTTTGGGTAAAAGAGTCGATTATTCTGGCCGATCAACCATCATAGTCGGACCTGAATTGAAATTGGACCAAGTCGGTCTTCCTAAAGAAATGGCCCTTGAACTTTTCAAACCGTTTTTGCTCCACGAAATTATAATTCGAGGTTTGGCTCCAAACATTAAAAGCGCCAAAAACTTCCTTGAAAAAAAAGAGTCTGTCATTTACGACATTCTCGAAGAAATTACCAAAGACCACCCTGTCCTCCTGAATCGAGCGCCGACTCTTCACAAACTTTCAGTCTTGGGTTTTTACCCTGTCTTAACTGATGATTTTGCCATCAAACTTCATCCGACGGTTTGTGCAGGCTATAATGCTGATTTCGACGGAGACGCTATGGGTGTCTTTTTACCGCTTTCAAAAAATGCCATTAATGAGGTCAAAGAAAGAATGTTGCCTTATTATAATTTACTCAAGCCGGCCGATGGCACACCAATTGTTCTTCCAAATAAAGAAATGGCTTTGGGATGTTACTATTTAACTACAATAGACAATAATCTAATCAATAAAAAAGACGAAGAATTGAAATATTTTGGTTCAGATGAAGAAGCTATCAAGTTTTTTCAAATTGGAAAAATAAAATTAAGAGAACCCATCTTGATGAGATTGAATAACAAGATGATTAAGACATCACCCGGCCGCATTGTCTTTAACCAAGCTTTACCGCCAGAAATGACCTTCATTAACCAAGACGTAAAAGCCAATGACCTGAAAGGGTTGATCGTCAAGGCAATTAAACTTTATGACGAAAAAACTGTCGGCGCATTGATTGACAGACTAAAAGATGTTGGTTTCTGGAGTGCTACCCTATCAGGAGGTCTCTCAGTTTCCATTTTCGACTGCCAAATGATTGAGGAAAAAGATTCGATTATTCAAGAAACTGAAAAACAGATTGAAAAAGTGAATAAAAATTTCCAGCAGGGACTTTTGACAGAAGACGAAAGAAAACGATATTCAAATAAGCTTTGGATTGATACGACAGAAAAACTTGCCGATAAAACTTGGGCGGCTTTGGACGAAGAAAATCCTGTAAAAATCATCATTAAATCAGGAGGTGCCCGCGCTTCAAGAGAACAACTGAAACAACTTTCTGCTATTAAAGGTTTGGTCGTCGACCCGTTGGGAAAAATTATAGAAGTTCCCACTAAATCAAACTACCGACAAGGGCTGTCTATTTTTGAATACGTTATTTCCGCCCGAGGAGCAAGAAAAGGATTGACAGATTCAGCCTTGAAAACTGCTGACGCTGGTTATTTGACAAGACGTTTGGTTGACGTTACTCACGATATGATCGTTCGCGAAGAAGACTGTAAAACACCTCAAGGACTGGAAGTTTCCACTGAAAACGTCAGAGGGGACAAATTCAAAGAAAGAATTATAAATCGTTTCCTTGCTAAAGATGTTCATAACGACAAAAAAGAACTGTTGGCCAAAGCTAATGAGCTTGTTACGGAAGACACTGTGGCCCTTTTTACAAAAAATAATATTAATAAATTGGTCGTTAGATCAGCACTCTACTGTAGCTCACCTTATGGAATATGTCAAAAATGTTATGGGAACGATCTATCGACCCACAAGATAGTTGACATTGGTGTTCCAGTTGGTGTTATTGCCGCTCAATCCATTGGAGAACCAGGGACTCAATTAACAATGAGAGTTCGACATTTTGGAGGAATTGTCATTTCCGACGTTACTCAAGGTTTACCGCGAGTAGAAGAACTGTTTGAAACAAGAACTCCAAAAATCGTCTCACCAATAAGCGAGATTGGTGGAACGGTTTCTATCCAAGAAGACACTGAAAAGGATGTCTATCATATAAAAATCACCAGTAGTAATAAAGACGCTCAGATAAAAGAACAGGAATTCATCATTCCTAAATCGCAAAAACTCAAAGTCAAAGACGGTGATCTCGTAACAACAGGTACGGCTCTTTCAGAAGGTTATCTTGATATAGACGATGTTTTGGCAATTAAAGGATTAAGGGCTGCCCAGATATACCTTCTTGATGAAATCCAAAAAGTTTATGAATCTCAAGGAATTGCCATTCATGATAAACATTTTGAAGTCATCATTAGAAAAATGAGCGACAAAGTCATGATCGAAGACGAAGGAAATACGTCTTTCATAAAAGACGAAGTCGTTTCTAGAATCAGATTTGAAGAAGAAAATAAACGTGTCTTGGCAAAAGGTGAAAAACCAGCTACAGGCAAGATTTCTATCTTAGGAATAACCAGAGCAGCTATCTATACTGACTCTTGGTTATCAGCGGCATCTTTTGAACAAACTACTAATGTCTTGAGTTCAGCCGCCATTAAAGGCAGCGTCGATTACTTGTTAGGCCTAAAAGAAAATGTTATAATTGGCAGATTAATTCCCGTTACTTCTCAATTGATTGAGAAATATTACGGTAAATTTTTAGGAAAATATGCCGACAGTCAACCAGCTAATAAAGCGGAAAAGAGCGAAAAGGAATAAAAAATCTAAATCCATTGCTTTGAAGCAGGATTTTAATTCCTTAAAAAGAAAGTACGTAAAAACCAATAATCCTTTAAAAAGAGGTGTTTGTACTGTTGTGAGAACGATGACACCAAAAAAGCCAAACTCTGCTTTGAGAAAAGTCGCCAGAGTAAGACTTTCCAATAAAATGGAGGTAACCGCTTACATTCAAGGGATCGGTCATAACTTAGCCGAGCACTCCATTGTTTTAGTTCGAGGCGGACGCGTCAAGGATCTGCCCGGAGTAAAATATCATATTGTCCGTGGAAAATTCGATACAGCCGGAGTCATTGGTAGAAAAACTTCACGCTCAAAATATGGAACCAAACCAGAACAAGTTAAAACAAGTTAATTCTTATGCCAAGACACAAGTATAAAAAAACAAAAATCAAACCCGATAAGATTTATAACAGTCATGAGATAGCTAAATTGATCAGCTATCTTATGATTGACGGTCAAAAGGCCGTTGCAGAAAAGATTGTTTACAACGCTTTTGACGAGATAAAAAAACAAGGGGAAGATCCTATTAGAGTACTTCATCAAGCAATTGATAATACTTCTCCACAATTTGAAGTCAAACCTCGTCGATTGGGAGGGGCTTCCTATCTTGTCCCTATAGAAGTCAGAAGAGATAGAAGACTTTTCTTGGCTTTGAATTGGATTATTGCTGCAGCTAAATCACGAACTAATAAAGAGTACCACAGTTTTTCTAAGAAATTATTAGCGGAGATTACAGAAGCGGCAAAAAATCAAGGTCAGGCAGTCGCAAAGAAACAAGCAACAGAAAAACTGGCAGAAACTAATAAAGCTTTCTCCCATTTAAAGTGGTAAATTAAACCTATGGCTCAACAAAGCATCGTCACTAAAAATCGTAACGTTCCTTTGGATAAAATTCGCAATGTGGGAATTATCGCCCATATTGATTCTGGAAAAACGACTACGACAGAAAGATTCCTTTTTTATACAGGCCGAACTTACAAAATAGGAGATATTGACGAAGGTAGCACTCAGATGGACTGGATGCCACAGGAAAGAGAAAGAGGTATCACAATCGTTTCCGCAGCCACTACTACTTTTTGGAAAGGAACAAGAATTAACATTATTGATACACCAGGTCACGTTGACTTCACCGCTGAAGTCGAGAGATCGCTTCGGGTTCTTGATGGAGGTGTAGTTATTTTTGACGCCGAAGAAGGTGTGCAGAGCCAATCGGAAACAGTTTGGCGTCAAGCCGACAAATATAAGGTTCCCCGTATCTGTTTTATAAATAAAATGGATAAATTAGGCGCAGACTTTGAAGCCACCGTTGGAGAAATCAAAGATAGATTAGGTGCTCACCCGGCCGTAATGACATATCCTATTGGCAAAGAACAGGAATTTAGAGGCGTCGTCGACTTGTTAACAATGAAAGCAAAATTTTGGGAGAAAGACCCCCAAGGAATAGAGTTTACCGAGACAGACGACATTCCGGAGGAGATAAAAACCAAAGTCATTGAGGCCCGTGCTCAGTTGGTTGAAAAAATTTCCGAGACAGACGACAAACTTCTTGATAAATATCTCAACGGTGTAGAAATAACTGTTGACGAACTAAAAAGCGCTTTAAGAAAAGCTGTTATCGCTTATAAACTTATTCCTGTTTATTGTGGCACTTCACTTCGCAATAAGGCAGTTCAACCGATTTTGGATGCAGTCGTTGACTATCTTCCTTCTCCTCTTGACCTAAAAGAAATTAAGGGCTTAAACCCAATAACTAATGCCGAAGAAAAACGCCAACTCACTCCTGAAGAAAAATTTTCCGCTCTGGCTTTCAAGATCCAACTCGACCCTCATGTCGGAAAACTAACCTATGCAAGAATCTATTCGGGAGTCTTGGAATCGGGATCATATGTCTACAACGTCAACCGCGGCAAACAAGAAAGAGTCAGTCGCGTACTTTTGATGCACGCCAACAACCGCGAAGAAATTGATAAAGCCTATTCCGGCGAAATCGTTGCTCTTGTCGGACCGAAAGATTCAAAAACCGGTGATACTTTAGCAGATCCCAATAAGCCAATTATCCTTGAACAGATTACTTTTCCCGAACCAGTTATTTCACTAGCGATTGAGCCAAAGACTAAGGCCGACCAAGAAAAACTTTCTTATTCGCTACAAAGACTAGCTGAAGAAGATCCTACTTTTAAAGTAAAGGTCAATCACGAAACAGGACAAACCATTATGTCTGGAATGGGCGAACTTCATCTTGAGATTCTTGTTGACAGAATGAAACGAGAAATGGGTATGAACGTTAATGTAGGTAAACCGCAAGTCGCCTACAAAGAAACTGTTAAAAAAACGGTCGATGAAGTCGAAGCCAAATATATTAAACAAACAGGAGGCCACGGTCAATATGGACATTGTGTCATTAAAATTGAACCTCTTGGTAGAAGTGAAGGTTTTAAATTCATCAATAAAATCAAAGGTGGGACCATTCCTTCGGAATTTATCCCATCGGTTGAAAAAGGCGTCATTGAAGCGATGGAAAAAGGAGTACTTTTGGGCTATCCTATGACTGATTTCCAGGTTACCCTTATTGATGGAAGCTATCATGATGTTGACTCTTCGGATATTGCCTTCAAAATTGCCGGATCTATGGCTCTCCAAGAAGCAGCTAAACAGGCCGGTCTGACGCTTCTTGAACCAATCATGAAACTGGAAGTCACTGTTCCAGAAAATTTTATGGGAGTTGTTATAGGTGATATCTCCTCGAAACGAGGAAAGATTCTTGGAACAGAAAAAAGAGCTAGAGCCGTAGTCATCAAAGGTACTGTCCCTCTGGCTGAGATGTCAGGATATGCCACTATTCTCCGTTCCCTAACCGAAGGAAGAGGAATTTTTTACATGGAACCTTCCCATTACGAAGAAGTACCTAACAATATAGTCAAAGGAATGCTCCAAAAATAATACTACTTGACAGTGAACAAATGTTTACTATAATTTAAGAGTATGATTAATGATAAATTAAATATTCTTAAAAGATTTTTTAAAAGAAACCGAAGAATGCCTTCTTATTCTGAGATGTTAAAGCTTTTTGGTTTTTCTTCCAAAAACGCCGTATTTAAACTTATAAATAAATTTATCGAATCCGGATTTATAAAAAAAGATAATAAGAAACTTTCTCCCCTTCCAAAATTTTTTGCCCTACCTCTTTTGGGGAATATTAAAGCTGGATTCCCTATACTTGCCGAAGAAAATAGAAGTTACTTGACCCTCGACGACTACTTGATTGAAGATCCGCAATCAACTTTTCTCCTTAAGGTTTCCGGCGACTCGCTTTTGGGGGTTGGGATATTTGACGGTGATATAGTCGTAATTGAAAAAAAAAGACTACCAACAATAGGTGATGTTGTCTTGGCGCAGATTGACAGAGAATGGACTCTCAAAATTTTTAAAAAGGACCGTCAACGTCGCCTAAGTTATCTTGAGGCCGCCAATCCTAAATATCCTCCCCTATATCCAAACCAGGAACTGCAGATTTTTGGAGTAGTCCGCGCCGTTATCAGAAAATTCAATTAAAGCTTGATGACAGACTTGGAAGTTTTTATAAGACCGATAACGCTCTCTTCTGTTGTTGTCGCAACTGTTTGATACCGGCTGATCAAAGGAACAATGATCTTTTGGTTATTTTGATCGAGTTCAGAAAAAATATCGTCGAGAAGAATTATCGGTTTCTTTTTGAAATACTTTTCTAGATATTTAATTTCATTAATTTTCAACCAGAAAACAGCTAATCTTTGTTCGCTCCTTGATCCGAAATGGTGGACATTTTTTTTGCCAGTGGAAGTGATAAATATTTGAAAATCGTCTTTTTGAGGTCCGATCAGAGTCTTTCTAAATCGAACTGCTTCGGGAAAACTTTCCTTTAAACGCAACTCTGTAATCTCATTTTTTTGATAGACGATGGAAAATTTTTTTGAATCCAGATCCTGATTACTATTTAGGAAATCTATATAAGCCTGCCTTTTTTTTGTTAAATAACTACCCTGCTCGATAAGATATTCATCCCAAAATTTCAACTCTTCCCGCAATTTATCAACTGGAATTCTCAACTCAAGAACTTTGTTTCTTCTTCTTAAAGCCGCTTGATAGTTGATGAGTTTTTTTTTATACTCCAGGTCGAAAACAGAAATAATCTTGTCAA
Source organism: Candidatus Roizmanbacteria bacterium (assembly GCA_016215445.1). Classification (GTDB taxonomy): domain Bacteria; phylum Patescibacteriota; class Microgenomatia; order UBA1406; family GWC2-37-13; genus GWC2-37-13. The sequence continues at coordinate 237,127 of JACRJL010000003.1, read as the reverse complement.
AATAATCCCTTCTTAATTGGGGTGAACCAATAATAATATTAATCTGTTCAGGTGAAAACAGAATAGTTCTTACTTGATAATCAAAATATTGCGAATGTTTTTTTTCAGTCTTGTTTATGAAAAATTTTTTGCTTATTCTATGATCGATCAAAGACATTTTTATAGCAGAAAGTAAATCCTCATTCTCATTAATTGCCAACACGCCTTCAACTATTGCTTCATCTTTACCAAAAGATAATAACTCTTCTTCTTTTATTTCTCTAAAACCTAGTCCGTTGACGAAAAAATAAATTCCTTCTAAAATATTTGTTTTACCGAGGGAGTTTTTTCCTATAATCAAGGTTAAAGACGGATTGAGGTCTATTTTTTTTTCTGAAAAATTACGAAAATTTATTAAAACCAACTGTTTTAAAAGCATAATTAGCTTTTCTTCTTCAAAAAGAATTTTGTTTCAATCAAAGCAGGTAACATAAACCTTTGTTTATCTAAGGAGGCCTTATCTTTAAACAAAGAAAAAAGTCTATCCCAATATTTCTTGTAGAAAAAAGAAACGTTTGAAAAATCCCGACGGTGAAAAAGATTGTACCATAGATTTTCTTTTGTATAGATCTTATGGATGACATATTTTTTTGAGACTCTAATGCTTTCACCAATGGTCTTTTTTATTTTATCGTGATCGAGCTGTTGTAATAGATCATGACTAAAAACCAAATCAAATTTATTATCCGGATATGGAATTTTGCTGGCGTCGGCCATGAGCAAAAACGGTTTTATATCACGGCTGGCAAGATCAATGGCATGTTTTGAAACGTCAACACCGTAAGCATCTATTCCCAACATGCGAAGATACTTGACTGTTCGTCCCAAACCGCTACCTAAATCAAGGGCGTTCTTTGGATTCAATGTAATTTTATAAATCAAAGCCCGACAAAAATTAACAAGATCGTGAAAAGCTTCTCCGAAAGAAGACTCAATATGACTTAATTTGTGGCCGCCTTTTTTACCCAGATAATAGTCTCTATCATAATAACCGGCGTCTATCTTAAATGGAGTAATTACTGTACCTTGAAACGATTCTCCTTCGATGATTTTCTCCAAATTATCAATGTCATGGCCGCTACTAACTATAACAGTCAAACCCAATCGCCTTGCTAAAGGAGTCGCTATCGGGTCAAACGGAGCACTAAAACCAGGCGACCATTTGCTTCCTGTTAATTTTTGCATTTCTTCCCAAGTGATTTTTTTGATTAATTTGGCATCTTTAAACTTTTTTGGATCTTTATCGTAGACACCATCTATATTGGATAAGTTAATGATCACTTGGGCTTTATAGTCGCGAGCCAATATTACCGCGTCATAATCGGTCGACCAACCAGGTTTCCAACCGGCTCCTATTGCCAATGGTTCTTTCCAGTTGAAAAGTTTTTTTTCGTAGTTTGTGATAATTCTCGGATTGGCAATATCTTGAAAAATAGTCCTTAATAGGTGAGCGTTGAAACGAGTAGCGTGAATTCCCAACCAGTCAAGATCTTCATTATTAATATTTCCTATTACTTCTCGGCCGGCGTCTTGATAACGACGGGCAATTCTACCCCCTCCGGCAATCAACATAAATCGTTTACCTTTTGTAACCTGGCTTCTAATAAACCGATTGAGTTTAGATAGAAAAACAGTGTCGACACCACCGTTGGGAACTATAAGACTGCCTCCTACGGAGATAATAATCGGCGGCTCTTTGAATTTAAAAAACATAATGAATTTCGTTTATTATATCTAAAAATGGGATGGTATTCAAATTATTCCTGTTTGGAGACCAAATATAGCCGCAATTAGTCTTACGAGCAAGTAAGAAAAAATAAGAAGGCCAAACCCGATGATTCCTGTTGTGATTTTTGCCTGTGCGGTTTTAACCTTTTCTGGATTTCCCTGAGACATCATGTAATCATAGCCTCCCCAAATCAAAACGAAAAGAAGAATTACGCCGGCTAAAGGAAGTAAAAATGATAAGACGCGGCTCACTAGTTGGCCCAGATTTTCAATCGGCTGACCATTGGCTCCCACCAACGGGCCTTTGATTTCTTGTCCGTTAAAGTCAACTGACTGGCTTAATAGGTTTTTCATTTAGTTTATTATCAGCAACCTCTTTTTTGGGCTGAGATTGTTTATCTTCACTCGCAATGACATTGTGTTTACCGCACTTTGGACAGATTATTGTCGAATTCTTAATAACTTCGTTTTCAAAATTATTTTCGCAGTCCTGACAATGATATTTTATAAAGTTTCCCATCACCATCTGGGTTTTTTCAATGTCAAAAACCATATTACCTTTACCTACCCTGACGCGAATCACATCTCCCATTTTTACTTTGCTGGCAATAATCAAATTAGAGATTGGGTTTTCGATAAGTTTCTGGATCGCTCTTTTTAGAGGTCTAGCTCCGTAAAGAGGGTCAAAACCTGCCTGGACAACTTCTTCAAGAACCTGATCTTCATAGTAGAAACCGACTTCCTGATCTTCCAACAACTTTCCTACTCCTTTCATCTGTAGTTTAACGATTTCTGACATATTTTGGAAACTTAAGGGTTCAAAAACAGTGACTTCGTCAAAACGATTAACTAACTCAGGCTTGAAAAATTTCAAAAGCTCTGCCATTACTTTTTCTCGAATCGCCTGAAAACTACTATTCACCTTTTTAGATCCCTCGGTTGTTTCGCTTTCTCGTGATGTCGCGGGGGCGTTTTTTGATTTTTTGGACTTTGGATTTGTTTCGGATTTCGGATTTTGCACTTCGGATTTTTGCTTAAGCATCTCGTCTTGAATTAATTTTGTCCCTATATTTGAAGTACAGATCACAACCGTATTTTTGAAAGAGACTACGTGACCTTTATTGTCTGTCAAACGTCCGTCGTCTAGAATCTGAAGAAGAATGTTGAATATGTCCGGGTGGGCTTTTTCAATTTCGTCGAAAAGAACAACACTATATGGTTTTCTTCGTACCGCTTCCGTCAACTTCCCTCCTTCTTCATAGCCAACATACCCAGGTGGCGCGCCAAGAAGCTTAGCCACTTCGTGTTTTTCCATGTATTCTGTCATGTCAAATCTTATCATCAGTTCTTCGCTGCCAAACAAAACATCGGCTAGGGTTTTTGCCAGTTCGGTTTTACCGACTCCGGTTGGCCCCAAGAATACGAAACTTCCAATAGGCCGCGCCGCCGACTTTAGTCCAGCTCGACCGCGACGGACCGCCTGGGCGACTGAAGCCACGGCCGCTTCTTGATTAATAAGTCTTTTATGAATAATGTCCTCAAGATGGGCCAGTCTTTCAACTTCAGACGAAGTGATTTTTGCAACCGGAATACCAGTCCAACGAGCAATTATATCTTTGATGATTTCTGGACTAACGCTAGTTGTCGTTTGGCTTTTTTTTAGGTTAAACTCTTCTTGTTTATTTTTCAATTCACTTTGGATTTCGTCGATTTTTGATTTCAAAATCCTTGATTTTACTTTATCACCTTTTTTTTCAGATTCCATCATCTCTTGAGTCAGTTCTTTAATTCTCGAATCTAAAGATTTGATTTCCTCAGGAAGAGAGATTAAGGGCAAACGAACTGCTGAAGCCGCCTCGTCTATTAAATCAACGGCTTTATCAGGCAAAAATCTGTCTCCAACATATCTTTTTGAAAGTCTGACAGCCGCTTCCACCACTTCAGAAGGAATTTTTACCCTGTGAAAAGCTTCATATTTATCTTTTATAGCACCCAGCATTTTAATGGCTGCCTCTTCTGTAGGTTCGGGAACTAAGACAGGTTGAAAACGCCTCTCCAAAGCCGGATCTTTTTCAATATATTTCCTATATTCAGTAATGGTTGTTGCTCCAATTAACTGTATTTCTCCTCGAGCCAAGGCTGGTTTCAAAAAATTAGAAGCATCCAGTGATCCCTCGCCGCTGGCGCCGGCGCCAACAATATTATGAATTTCGTCTATAAATAAAATAATCTGACCATTTGAAGCTTTAACCTGTTCAATTAAATCTTTCATTCTTTCCTCAAACTCTCCTCGGTGAGAAGCACCGGCTAAAATACTCATTAAATCAAGCTGGAGAATTTTTTTATTCAAAAGAGGTTCGGGAACTTCTTTGGAGACGATTTTTTCTGCCAAACCTTCAACTATGGCTGTTTTTCCAACGCCGGCCTCACCGACTAAGGATGGGTTATTTTTTGTCCTTCGAGATAGAATATGAATCACCCGTTCAATCACGGTTGAACGCTCGACCACTGGATCAAGCAAGCCCTGAGCCGCTTTAGCTGTTAAATCAATGGTAAATTGTTCTAAGGCTTTTTTCTTTTTTTCAGCAGCTTTCTGTTCCTCACTTAGTCCTTCTTTTTTACCGGTAATTTTCTTGTTGAGATCTTCTTTTTGGACTCCCAGTTTGGCTAAAATTCTGGCTCCGGCGCCTTCACCTTCTTCATAAAGAGCCAGCAGGAGATGTTCTGGTGCTATAAATTCAAAACCAAGCTTTCTGGCAACAACAAGAGCGTTATCAATAATCCTTTTTATTCTTGGTGAAACCTGAGTTGGCCTATCGACTGTCCCTCGCTTATAAATTTTGTTTAGCTCGTCCTGAACAAGTTGGGGCTGAATCTTGAGTTCGACAAAAAGATTATAAATTTCGCTATCCGCAGTTAATCCGTAAAGTAAATGTTCACTATCGACAAAGTCGCCTTTTAGTTCTTTTGTTTTTGTCTGGGCCGACATCATAACTCGGTTGGAACGTTGAGTCAGATGAGTCATGAGATCAAGGTTGGCTTGCTGATTATTCGTGGCCGGTTTTTTTTCATTACCTGGAACAGTTTTAGCTGTCGTCGCAGTAGTTTCCGGCTTGGATGATTTTGCAACGCCGTTTGTCGGACTACCGGCAACATTCTGCTCGCTAATATTACCATTGATTTTATCTACTGGCAAAGGAGAAACTGGAGGTGCTGGGTTTGGAGCAACCGGGGTTACCGATGAAGGAACAACTCCATTTGTACTTGTATTGGAGGTTGGTTTTTTTATAAAATCAAAGAAATCGGCCATATTTCCATTATATGAGAAAAACAATCATTATTGCAAGTATTATTCTCGTTTCAATTTTAGTCGTACTTTTTCTCCTCAACCGACCAAAATTGCCATTAAACAATAACCAATCGTCGCTTTTAACTCCAACAACTGTTGTTGTCGAAGGAAACATCGCAGTTACAGACAGGGTTATAAACAGCGCCTTGCCACTAACTCCTTATGAAAACGAGGATTTTAGTTTTGATTACTCTCCTGATCTCAATCAACTGGTCGTTCAGGAAAAAACTCCCCAGGCCAGAGAAAAATTCAACCAATGGGCTGACGAAAACGGTATCTCTGACCTGGCCGGCAATCCAGAAGCGATAGTTTTTCAAGGCCAATCTGGAACAGATACGACTAATAACTCATTGGCAGAAGCTGCTGAACCAATTATAGAATTTTTCAATATCTTTCTTAATCTAGGTCGTGGCATAGAAACAACCCAAACTCCTTCAGGTACAGAAAATCCTTCCTCACCTGACACTTCTACTACTAATAACAACCAACCTCCAACCACAGGTTTAGCCTACTTTGCCCAGTGCGACAGCGAATACGCTGACCTTCCTTTACCCGACGGTAATTGTAATTTATGCCAGGCTGGTTGCGGTCCAACAACTGTTGCCATGATTGCTTCTTCCTATTTGGGTTCGAACTTCAATCCAAGAACGATTGTTAATATGTATAAATCTCGCGGCTATCTATTGAGCTGTGCCGGATCAACCTATTATGACGCCAAGTCTATTTTGGAAAGCCTTGGTCTGAAAACCACAGATTATATTGTTTTTAACTTTGAAACAGCTGACCAAGTAACAGGCGACCTGAAAAAGTTTCTCAACTCCGGCTGGACATTTTTCACCTTGGCTAACTTTAAATCTACAGGCGGCGGGCATTATTTTTGGATCACAGACATTGATGACAAAGGCAATATCTGGGCCTACGATCCTTATTATGGCCGATTACAGGCTCCCCCTTTTAACGAAAACAGCCGTTATCCATTCCCCGAATATAGAATCGCCTTTGGGGTAAAAAAATAATATGCCAACACCAAATATCAAGGTCTATTTAGCAATATCAGGAATAATAATCATTTTATTTTTAATCATTACCTTTGTTCCTTTTGGAAAAAAACCAACCATCAACCAAGAAGAGAACAATTTTCCGACGCCGACCACTGTTGAAACAACTCAACCACAGGATAATGGTCTTATGCCAACTGTCGAGCCGGTTGACTTTACCGGTGTTGCTGAACAGGAGATCCCCGAGGAAACTGTCAATCTTTCTCTTCAAAAACAAGATTTGAGAGGTAGGATTCCCCTTGATCTGTCGACCTTTTCAGTTGATTTTGACTATGGAGAAGATAAGTTCGTCGTTACTTTGAAAGACCCGAAAGACCAAGCTAGAAGTGAATTTGAAAATTGGAGAAGTACAAACTATCCAAGTTTGGGAAACAACCAATTCAACTTTAGATAATTGTAAAATCAATCTATGATATTTTTTTTGAAGTCTGTCTTAAATAAATTCAAAAAAATAGCCTTTGTTGCGATAGTATTTTTTTCCGTTATCTATCTTTTTAATATTTTTATCAATAAAGATAAGGCCGCATTGACAACTAAAAATACCTTGATTGAACAAAATCGACAGGAAATCTACCTGATTTTAAAAAATAAAGAATACAATTCAACAATTGGTGGAAAAGTAACATTGGCCGTCTATAGATCATCGATGTGTTTTATGATTGGTGAAGCTTGTACAGACAAACCAAACGACGCCAATAAAAATTTCAACAAGAGTTTGTTTGGTTATATGAGCAAAATGATTATTTTTCCTTTCGCCAACCCGCCGGCCTCTGGTGTCTCCTGGGCTTATTCAGGACTCCAGTCTTCTGGACTAATTCCAAAAACATATGCGGCTGAAGGCTTAGGCTTTGCCGCAATTAAGCCTTATGCCAACCTTTGGAAGGTCTTTCGTGACCTTGCCTATATGATTTTGGTTTTAATATTAATTACCATCGGTTTTATGGTCATGTTTAGAATGAAAATGAACCCACAGACTGTTATTTCTGTTGAAAACGCCTTACCAAAGATAGTTATCGCGATGATTCTAATCACTTTTTCCTTTGCTATCGCTGGGTTTTTAATAGACTTAATGTATGTTTCTATAATTTTGATAGTTTCTGTTTTGAGCAGCAACAACAATAACTATGATGCTGTCCAGTTCCAAAATAACTATATCGGCGCCTCATTGATGCAGATATTTTTAGACGTTACTGGAGGCAGACAGTGGTTTACCTCACTTGGAATTTTGCCAAAGCTAGGTAATGCCCTTTTTGGCCTGTTTCCGCTTTGGTTTGCAACACTAGCTAAAGTCGCTGTGGGAGGTGTATTTACTGTTTTTATGTTCAATCGTTTACACCTCGACGCAAACTTCGTTGAACCAATTTCCAAAGCGTTTGACAATATAGAATTAGCTACTTTTAGTTTAGGAAATCTTCCTAGTGCTATATTACGCTCTATTATTTTTGTATTTGTTCTACTAGTTATATACATGTTAGGAACAACTTTAGTGACTGGTCTTTTAATGGTTCTTATTGGTTTGACTCTCGTCCTTCTTGTTTTTAGAATTTTTGCCATGCTCTTTGCCGCTTATATTAAATTAATACTTTTAATTGTCATCGGACCTTTTCTACTTATGTTTGAGGCCATTCCAGGAAAAAATATTTTCTCCAGCTGGATAAAAAACCTTATTGGCAATTTGATTGCTTTTCCTATAACAATTGCCGTCTTTATTATTGGATTTCTAATCGTGAACAGTACAACACCGTCAGGTTACAGCAACCTTGCTCTACCCTACCTTAATGGATTTGATTCGGAATCTTTTAAAATTTTAATCGGTATTGGCCTTATGATTATGATCCCTGATTTGGTCAAAGTCACTAAAGAAGCACTGGGTATAAAAGACTTACCTCTCAACCTAGGTATCGGTACATTCTTTGGTGGTGCTGCAGCTGTTGGCGGCGGAGTCATGGGTATTGCTGGACCAATAGGTAGTTTGAGTTTAGCTTTAGGAGCATTTGGTCCACAAGGAATGTTTGGCAAAGATGGGGTTATCGGAAAAAATCTACCAGGATGGTGGGCTAGATTTATGGGCGGCCCGCCACCAAAAGCAAAAAGCTAACCTGCTTATTTAAACCCAGGAATCTGAAGAATATTAACTCCAATCAGTCTCAAAATAAAGACTGAAAATATTATCAACATTAAACCCATGATGCAGGACGTGATCATTTCCTGGGCTTTTTTCAGTTTCTCCGGATTGCCTTGGGACGACTGCATCTGGAAAGCAGCATAAATTATACAAAGTAAGGCCAGTCCTCCAGCCAGTCCTATACCCCAACCAAATACTGTCTGACTAATAAAACTGCTTAAACTTCCTTGGACGCAGCCAATTGCAGTCCAAGCTCCCCCACCTTTTATACAAGAACTGCATCTAGACCTATCACCCGAACCTGTTTGGTTATCACAAAATTTCTGTAAAGCTATCAAAGAGGCCGGAGCTGGTTGCGAGGTTAGTTCACATCGACAGTTGATGTCTGATGGATCAGCTGTTGTTTGCTTGCCTTCAAAACACGGTACTAATAGTTTATTTTGATAATCCTCAACTGGTTTGGAAAAACTTTTTATATAAGTAAAACCAGGCCCCAGAATTAAATCTCTAACTACCCGCAAAGGTGTCCCTAAGTCAGGTAAACCAGCCGGTTCAAACTTAAAAGGCGCACAGCACTTATTACTTTGTATGTCTCCAGCAACACCACAACTAACTCCTGGAATCTGAAAATATGTCACTTGGGCTGACAGATCAGTCTTGATTGTAAATAAGAAGAGAAAAAGCAAATTTAGTAAAATTAGAATTTTTTTCTTCATAAATTAATGATAGCAAATTATTTTTTCTTTCCTTCTGCTTCTTCTCTGGCCTTGTTTATATACTGCCAAATGAGAAACGCACCTAATATTGGAAGGAACTGATAGATCATTGATAAAGTAATATCTTTTCCGGAAGCGCCAAAATCCGCTCTCATTTTGGTCGAATTATATGGAAAATCAACTTTTAGTTTTTTTAGTAATGGAAATTTAATATGTTTATCCAAAAAGGGTAGTTTCCACCAGATATTTTCGTATTTGGGCCCTTTAATTTTTCCTCCCTGCATATCAAAAGGCTGTTTAGGAAGTAATCGATTTGATTCCATAGCAGTAATAAAATTATCAATGTCGCGTACATCCCATTCCCAAACAGCTGTTCCCCGACCGGCATATTCGGCAGCGATAGAATTGAGCCTGCCTTGCCCAAATAAACCAAACAAAGGTTTAGCGATAGTATCTTTTTTAAAATAGTTGATGACAAGACCGGCGATCTTATAAACATATTCGTATGTAGCTGGCGGACCATGAACCATAGTCAATGCCATTTGCGCTTTTTTTAAATATTCAATAATTTTGGAAAAATCATAACTACCGTTTGTAGCTATTTCATTTAAAAGCTGGGGCATATTCAAAATCCAAGGAACAACTTCTGCCTCCAAACTACCAGTATCTTTGATTGCCCGGGCAATCATCCTCGGACCTGTTCCGCGGAAAGCCATCAAAGAAACGTCTGTATCCTCTAGTCCAAAAGTAAAAGAATATTTTCTTATTTCCTCGGACGCCCGGTCATTTAAAAAGTCGAAATTATCAAAGTTAATTTTTATCTGTTTAAATAAGGCAACGACGTCTTCAATCCTTTCATTAGACAAAAATCCTTCTTTACCATCGGCGTTTTTTGAAAGCAATTCTCTAATAGTTTTTTCATCTAAACGGTAAGGCAGATTTTCAATCTTATCTAAGGTCAACTCTTTATCCAAACCAATTTGTGCTCTTATAAGTTCGCTAATCTTTCTTCGGAAAAGCATTTCAGTCATAGTCATATCTTTCATAACCTTGTCAAACTTTGCTCTTTCCCAACCTTTTGATTTCATCTGTTGATAAGTACTTTCCCAACGACTGACGCCTTTGGCGTGAAAACGGTTACGATCCATCCTCAAGAACTTGGAAGGAAATCTTTCAGCCACATAGTGGGCGAGAAAATCTTCCAGAAAATTCAAGGATATTTCATTCTGGACAATCTCGTCCCAATTATCACCCGATGCTTTTCCTTCGCGAACTTTTTTAAAGGCTGATTCTTCTCCTTCTTTAGTAAGATCTTTCATATAGTTATTAAAATCGTTTTCCTGAAATTCTTTTTCACTGCCTTGAAAAAAATATCTCTTGAACATATATTTAAAAAGTTCATTTCTTCTTTGTAATCCTTTTCCTTCTGTCGCTTTTAAAAGATCTCCTCCAAAACTTTTTAATTGAGTATCGATAAAGTTGAAAATTGATTCGTAACCAATCGCTTCCATTGCTTTAAATGTTTGCAAAGCATTAAATGTTGCTTTTCCTTCAGCATCTTTATCATATACATAATGCCCTTCCATGCTATAAAGCATTCGCCAACCTTTTCTTTTAGCCGGACCTCCAACGTTTAATAAATCAATCATTTCGTCGGCAAAAATTTTATATGGTTTTTTTACTCCATATAATGGAATGTCTCCCCGACCGCCGCCGGCTTTTCCAGAAAGAAATGAATTCATATACTTACCCATGTTTACCCAGGCTTGTTTATGATTCCACGCTTTACCAGGAGTTCCTTCTACAGGCATAAAGTACATCATGTTCCAAAGATGTTCACCCTGCCATCTTAACGCGACATGAAGAGGATTAAATACAGTAAGAGAACCAGAATCATTGGTCGAGTAAGAAGCTACCATTCCACTTCCCTCTGCATCTACAGGATCGGCGTAAGCTGATTTTTCCGCTTCGGTCAAAAACATTCCCCTACCTATTCCGACGGCGGAGTTGACAATATTTCTTACCCGTTCTCTCGATAGGGAAGGATAAAAGAGTCCCAACATATCAATAACTTCTTGTTCGATTTTGCTGTTGATACGTTGTAATTGATTTGTAAATTGATCAGGACGGTGGCGCCAGTCAAGTGAAGCAAAGTCTTCTTCGAGCATTTTTTCATAAAGATGATAAGCCTGTAATACATACTGCCCGTCGGGAAGGAGCATGATTTCGTCTATATCTGTTCCCTTTAAACTTTCTGCATAGCCTCCAAGCTGGGAATAAAAACCTTTTTCACCAGGCGGATGATTGAACATAGCCCGGGCATTATGAAAGTATTCTGTTCGATGGATAGTATGATCGATTGTCACATTTAGATACTGAATAAATTCGCTCAAAGGAATATCCTGGCCAAAAGGCAATGGCTTTAATCTGGGATAAACCTTACCGTCACGTTCATCTATATATGATTCAGGAGCAGCATAACGATAAAGTTTAATATTTAAATTATTGACTTTATCGTGCAACGGATCCCTTTCATTTTTTTCAATTTCTGAGAATTTTGAATAAAGTGTATTCAGGGCTCTTTGAATGGCGTGTTGAATCTGGGCCGGACCTTGAAAAATATCTTCTTGCATGATTTCTTCATAAAATTTGTCTGGACGTTTTTGTTGTAACTCCAAAAAAAGCTGATTGACTACTTCCGAAACCTTCCAGTTTATCTCCCTGGAAACTTCCTGCATCCAATTTTTCTCCACTAATTCGTTTAGTTTTGACTCTGAGATTTCCTGTTTTGTTTCCTGTGAGTGTTCCTTTAACTGCCTCCTCAAATCATCTTTTCTCTCTTTAATATATTTGAGTCTTTCCGGATCAACTTTATTACCAGAAGAAACACCTATTTCCATTTCTTCGAGATAGGCAAGAAACTTTTTAGGCGAGTAAAATTTTTCCAAAAGATTAATCTGATCCGTTGTGAATCTTTTAGAGTAATACTGAAGGTCTCCTCTGAAAGCTTCTGAACCTAACTGATCGTCGAACGCATCTCGGATTTCCGCTTCGGTTTTTGGTACGTCAAATTTCTCCGCCACTTTTTCCGCTGTTTGACCGAAATCAGTGGCGTCTTTTTTTATAAAATCGACGATTTTCCGGCCGGCTTCTTGATCTTGATCAAGCAACGAATCGACTGCCTTTTCAAAATTGCTTTTTTGATCTCCAGTAGAAAGTACGATCTTCTCTGCTCCTGAAAGCCATCTATCTAAACCTCTTTCTATGGCAACTGTCTGGTCGTCAGTGATCTCGCCTTTTTCAATCAAACTCGCGATCTCTTTAATTAATGTTTCAGTTTTTTGGTCGCCGATATGGATATCCTTATCAAGCATCTCTTTGGCTTCAAGAATAGTTTTTTTGACTTCTTTAGCGTTTTTTTCAAAATCTTCTTGCTTGTTTTGATCTTTGGCTTCCTTTGCCTGATCAGCATCTAGATGAAGTTTATCTTTCAATTCTTTTTGGATTTCTGCTGATAACTGGTCGCGCAGCTGCTGGGCTTTGTCAGGATCACCTTCATTGGCAATTGCTTCCAATTGAGCCGCTCTTTCCTGTCTGATTTCCAAGATTAACTGTTTTGCTACTTCAGCAGCACTCTGGGCGGCATTTTTTTCCTGGGGATTTTGCTCAGCATCACCTGGATTCATATAAATATCACTGTAGCAAAAATGAAGCTATTAGACAAGCAGGAAATTGGATTTTAAGCGCTTACTGGAGTGTTGGTTTTCATGTCAACAACCAACCTTCTTTCCCTACCTTCGCCGATTGAATAAGTCGTCAGCTCAGGAAAGTTTTTAGTGACAAATTCATGAATCAGTTTCCTTTCATAAGACGACAGGTTACGGATGAAACTCGGGTTGTGACTACTTTGGGTCTTTTCAGCGTATTCACTTGCTAAAGTTTCAAGCCTCTCTTGCTGTTTTTCTCGAAAGTCATTAACATTAACCAAGATCTCAACTGTCTCTCCAAATTTTTTATACAAAATTACCTCTAAAATCTTCTGGATCGCCCTGATGGTTTCTCCGTGGCGACCTATAACTGTTGAAACTTCTTCCTCTGTCTTAATAATAACCTGGAAAATTCCCTCTTCGTCTATGACTTCGACTGTAAATTTATCGACCATTTTGGAAAGCAAAGCCTCTGTTTCTGTTTTGATTACTTCTGATTTATCCATAATAATTTTAATTTTTAACTTTTAATTGCCTACCTTGAATAATACTAAACAGGGAAAAAATGTTCCAATATAAAGACAGACCAAACGGTAAGGTATAAGAAAACCAACCAATCATGATTGGAAATAAAAACTTCATCTGGGTATTCATGGCTTTTTGAAAGTCTCCGGAGTCGTTCTTTTTATCTTTGTCTGACTTGACGACCTGCGAAGTTGCGCTTGGAGGTGTCATTGAGACGGCTTGAAAATACTGCAATATTCCTGTCACCAAAGGAATCAAAAGATAAAACCACTGACCTGATTGTTTTGGAGTAATAGCCAAATTAAATCCAAAAAACCAAGGATCAATTGAGGTTATTTTCAAAAATGGCGCGTATAGAACATTGTTAATCTCGGTAATCGCCTTTGTACCCTGACCATTGGTCAAAAATACCGATAAAGTGTTATAAAGGCCAATAAAAACCGGAATCTGGATAATCATAAATAAGCATCCGGAGGCAGGATTGATGCCGGCTTGATTGTAAAGTTTCAGTTGCTCCTGCTGTAGTTGTTTCTGGTCATTCTTATGTTTCTCGGAAAGCTTATCTAACTGCGGTTTTAAGTCTTGCATTTTTTTCGTCGTTTCCATCTGTTGCTTGAAAAAAGGTTGGAAGACTCCTCTGACTAAAACAGTCAAGCCAATGATGGCAAATCCTAAAGCTCCCGGAAGTTTTACAAACAAAAATACCTTATAAAGCAAAACCAATAAATTAAGGATTGGAAAAACGAGTATTGTATTAAAAAATGATGGATTTAACATGGGTTATTTAGACTGACAGTTTTTTCCTACCTTTATTTCTTCTTCTTTTTAAGACTTTTCTTCCGTCATGGGTCTTCATTCTTTTCAAAAACCCGTGTTTTTTTTGTCTTTTTGCCTTTTTTGGTTGCCAAGTTCTTTTCATGACATTATTAATAATTTATAAACTTTCATTCAATATACTTTTTTCTTCTCCCTTAAAAACTTTCCACACCGCCTCTGTGACAAAAGGAATAAATGGATGGAGCATTTTTAAATTACCTAAATAAATTTCCTCCAAAGTTTTCCGAGCTTCTATATTACCATTAATTACCTCGTCTTTCAATTGCTCGATATAATAGTCGGCAAATCTGTGCCAAATAAACTCGTAAACTAACCCCAATGCCTGTGAAAAACGGTACCCATCCATAGATTTGATATATTTCTTTCTCTCTTCTTCAAATTCTTTTCTTAGTTGTTTAATAATTTTGTCATTTGAACTTTGGATTTTATTTGTCATTTGGGTCTTGTCATTTGGGTTTTTGTTCATGTAAATGAACCGCCCAATATTCCAAATCTTATTTGTAAAATTTCTCATACCGATGACTTTTTCTTCCGCTAAAGGCACGTTTCCTCCCGGGCTGGTGCCAAAAATCAAGGAGGCTCGGAAAGCATCGGCGCCATACTTATTTACCAGATCAATCGGATTGATGACATTTCCCTTGCTTTTACTCATCTTCTGACCTTTACTGTCGACAACTTTTGACCAAAGATAGACATTTTTAAAGGGAATTTCTTTTTTAGCGTAAAGAGAAAACATAATCATTCGGGAAACCCAAAAAGGCAGTATATCGGATAGAGTTCCCATAACATCGGTCGGGAATCTAATTTTATACTCTTCTTTTTTTAAAGTCACGAGGGGCCATTGACCGGACGAAAACCAAGTGTCAAAAGTATCGGTTTCCTGAATCCAATTTTGACTATCTTTTGGCTCATCAACCGAAATTAAATATTTAACTTGTTCCTGTTTATAAATGGGAACAGTGATTTGTTGAAGCCCTTTTTTTATCTCATCAAGGTTGTACCCTTTATCTAAATATTGTTGGATCGTTCCCATTTTAAACTTCCCTTCATGATCAATAAAACTCAACCAAATTTTGCTTTCATTTCCATTGATAAGATACCAAACCGGAATTCTTATTCCCCAAGCAATCTGTCGACTGATCGGCCAATCATGCATCACTTCTAACCACTGTAGAATTTGTTTCTTGAATCTTTTAGGAAAGAATTTGATCTTTTCCTTTTTTACGGCTTCTATAACTGGTTTTTTAAGATCTTTCACTTTAATAAACCAGTTAGGGATAATTGTCGGCTCCAAATCGCGGCCACACTTATAACAGACAGTCACCGAGTGAATATAGTTACTGTCAATCTTTTTTATTAGACCCTTTTTTTGTAGATCTTCAATGACTTTTACTCTTGCTTGTTTCACTTTTAGACCTGCATATGGCCCAGCCAATTCATTCAATCTGCCGTCAATATTAATAATTTTTTTAACTTCCAAACCGTGCCTCTTCCCCGCCTCAAAGTCATTGGGATCATGAGCAGGAGTTATCTTAACAACGCCTGTCCCAAACTTCATGTCGACCATTTCGTCGGCAATAACTTTTATCTTAAACTTTCCCAATAATCCTTCCACTTCAACTTCTTGGCCAACCCATTTTTTGTAACGCTTATCTTTTGGATGAACGGCAACAGCCGTATCGCCAAACTTTGTCTCCGGTCGAACCGTCGCTAAAACAAAAGGGCCATACTTAAGATAATAAAGAGGATCTTTCCTTTCGACATGAACCGTTTCTAATTCTGATAAAGACGTTCCGTCATGTGTACAATAGTTGACTATATATTCATCTTTATAGACATAACCCTCCTTTTCCATCTTGGTAAAAGTTTCCAAAACGGTTTTTAAAACGTGTTCGTCAAGGGTAAAAACGCTCCTGTTCCAATCAGCTAAGAAACCTAATTTTTTAAATTGATTATAGATTAATCCCGAATTCTCTTTTACAAAACTATGAATATTTTCGTATAAAGTTTGCCTATTAAAATCAAATCTGGATTTTCCCTGTTTAGCAAGGTGTTTTTCGAAAACGAATTGGGTCTCAAAACCAGCGTGGTCTGTACCTGGAATCCACAAAGAAGCATAGCCCCTCAATCTTTTATATCGTATCATAATGTCTTCGACCGAATACATTCCATGGCCAGCGTGAAGGGAAGCATTAGCATTGGGAGGAGGCATTAAAATAGTAAATGGTTTACCTTTATTCACCGAGATTAAACCTTTTTCTTCCCATTCCTGATATAATTTTTCCTCGACCAGTTGCGGTTGAAATTTTGAGTCCATAACGTTTTCATATTATATAATAAAAAGATATGACTTGGCTTTTTACTTCGCTTCAATGGTATGTTTGGCTTTTTGCAATCGGATTGGTATTTTTTCCTTTGACAAGAAAGATTTTTGGTCGATTTTCATTTGACCTCGGATATCCTTTTGCCAAAGTCTTGACAATTATTTTTGTTACTTACGCTACTTATATCCTCGGAACTATCAAAATTCTTCCTTTTGACAGAATGAGTCTATTTCTTTTAATTGGGATTTTTGTCTTAATTAACTATTTCATCTTCAAAAGCGATAATAAAACCCGCTTTTCACGCTCGACCTTATTTATTTTGATTTTTGAAGAGATTCTATTCCTGGTGGCTTTTTTGTTTTGGACTTATATAAGATCCCAGGAGCCTTCGATAAGAAGCCTTGAAAAATTTATGGACTTTGGCTTCATAAACTCGATTCTGAAAACACAGTTCTTTCCACCCAAAGACATTTGGTACGCTCCTCTTTCCATAAACTATTATTACTTTGGCCATTTGAGCGGCGCGTTTCTTATAAGATTAACAAACACAATTCCTTCGATCGGTTATAATCTCATTCTTTCCACTATATTTGCTTTGGGGGTAACTCAAGTCTTTTCCCTTGTTATTAATATAATCAGCCTTTATTCAGAAAAAATTAGAAAAATAACAGTCATAATCTATGGATTGATCGGGGCTTTTACAGTCAACCTTGGCGGCAACCTTCACACCATATATCTATTTACCAAAGGTTACCCCAATGATAAACCTATTCCTTTCTGGCAGATACTATCGGAATACAATCCGACAAAATACTGGTATCCAAACGCGACAAGATTCATTCCTTTTACAATCCACGAATTTCCTTCCTACTCTTATGTTGTCGCTGACCTCCACGGTCATGTCTTTGATATCCCCTTCGTGTTACTGACTATTTCCATTCTTTTTTTGTTTTTCACCAGCAAAAAAATACTTAATACTAAATACTTTATACTAAATACTGTCTTCCTTGGTTTTCTCACCGCCGTTCACTACATGACTAATGCTTTTGACGGTCCAATCTATCTTCTCCTTACCATGGCGGTATTTTTGTTTATCTATAAATTTTCAGGCAGATTTTTCATAAATGTCTCAATTCTTTTACTATCTTTCATAATTCTTGCCCTACCATTTTCCTGGCATTTCACTCCTTTTATTAACGGTATAGGCGTCAATTGTAGCCCCGAATTCCTTACCCAGTTCGGAAAAATCGGACCTTTCCTTTTTGAAAAAGGCAACTGTCAAGCCTCACCATTTTGGATGCTTTTTATTCTTTGGGGTTTCTTTTGGGTTTCGTTTGGATTGCTATTAACAATAAAAAAACAAAGTGGAGTCATTAAACAATTGTATGATTTTCTTTTTATCATATTTTCCTTCGGTACTTTTCTTGTTATTATCCCCGAATTTTTTTATATAAAAGATATCTATCCAGCCCACTTCCGCGCCAACACCATGTTTAAACTCGGTTATCAAGCATTCATGATGATGGGAATAGCCTCTGTTTTGACTTTATTTCTTATAAAAACAGCCGCCAAAAATATATTAATAAAAAAAGCTCTGACACTAGTTTGGTTATCCTTTTTCTTTTTTATTCTCATCTATCCATTTTTTTCAATTCCTTCTTATTATGGTCTGCTCGACCGCCAACCAGACCTTGATGGTTTATCTTGGCTGAAAAAAGACTATCCAGAAGACAGAGAAATCATCGACTACTTAAATAAAAATGAAAAAGGCCAACCAGTAATCTTGGAGGCACAAGGCGACTCCTATACTGACTATGAAAGGATATCAGCGATGACAGGACTACCGACTGTCGCCGGCTGGTGGGTTCATGAATGGCTCTGGCGTGGATCGTCAAATGTTGTCGGAAAAAGAATCCCCGAAGTCGCCTCCATTTACGAATCTAAAGAAATAAAAAAAGCAGAATCTTTAATTAAGAAATATAAAATTAAATACGTCATTGTTTCTGGATTGGAGAAAGAAAAATATAAAGGGCTTTATGAAGCCAAGTTTAAAAAAATAGGGAGACTGATCTTCCAGTCAAGTAATAGTATTGGAGCTATATATCAAATAAATTAGCGACCTTATTGACAAGCCAAATTATTTTTGCTAATTTAATCAAAGAGCATTACTACTCGTCGTTCCCCTAATACGAGCGGTAGTGATGCTCTATTTTTTTTAGAGATGATATAGTTGAATCGGCACTCTCAAATTCTTCTTTGACAGCTTTTTAAACTGATCTGCGACGAAACCGATAAATTCATTCCTATTCAGGTTCTTATTCTTCAAAAAATTCGACTTGGGCTTTTGCGAAAGGACGATTTTTTTCATAACTTAAATATAACCGAGTAAAATTTGTTTGTCAAGGCCTATAGATAATTTTCTTCCTTCTATGGGATAGCCTATAGATTAATAAATCTAATTTAGCCCTTTCAAATGCTCTATAAAAAGTTATCCAAAGCGTGTGGATAATCTTTCTTTTGGTGAAAGCAGCTATCTCCTGTATAATAAATCTATGAATTTTTCAGTTTTGATCTACAATACCCTCTTTAACAAGGCTTTTTTACATTTAGGACCTCTCATTGATCAATATCAACCCGATATCCTTTGCCTCCAGGAAATCAATACGGATAACAACAATTTAAAGCACCTGGAAACCAAAGGTTACTCTCTTGCCGACTATTCAAATTCTTTTATAAGGCTTGCCCGTATTTATGGCGTCGCTACTTACTACAATCCGCAAAAGTTCAGGTTTATCAAATCTGATTCTTTAACTATAAGCAGCAATCTGACAGAGCTTTTTTTTACTTTGTTTCAAACGCTAGCCGGTGTCAATAAGCCAAAAACGGTTTTAAGAACAGACTTTATTCATAAAACCACTGGCAAAAAACTGACTGTTTGTAACAGTCACTTGA
Source organism: Candidatus Roizmanbacteria bacterium (assembly GCA_016215445.1). GTDB lineage: Bacteria > Patescibacteriota > Microgenomatia > UBA1406 > GWC2-37-13 > GWC2-37-13. The sequence continues at coordinate 217,767 of JACRJL010000003.1, read as the reverse complement.
TAGTCGTAGCCTCAAATGCGTTAAGAGTCAACCATATAAATAAAGCCCTTAAATCATTAGACATTGATAAAAAAATACCCCTTATAATAGGCGGCGACTTTAACTATCTACCTTATAGAAGAAAAAAACTGGAAAATTTAATGAAAAAGTATAACCTCGTAGAAGCGACAAAAAACATTAGACAGACTATGGAATTCACTCCAACTGGACAAAAAGAAGATTGGACACCCCTTCAACTTTCAGTTATGAAGTTACTTGATAGACTTTTTTCCCACAAAATGAAGAATGATTATCTATTTTATAGAGGCGTAAAGTTGAAAAAAACTGAAAGGATCGAAACCCGTTTATCCGACCATTATCCGATAATTTCTACTTTTAAGATCTAATCTTTAAGAAGGTTGTTAAAAAGATCTTTTATCTGATGAAAATAGTGTTCAAAAAACTCTTCTTTCTTTTTGAATTTAACTCCTTCATATAACTGACCTCCCATTTGGTATTCAAAGATCCTGTCCTTAATTTCTCCGCTAAAGAGACGCCGCGCTGTAGCAATAAAATATTTATAAAAAAACTTTATCTGTCCCTCTTTTTTCATCCTTCTTAAGGAAAAATATACTCTGGCTTCTTTAATAAATTTTAAATTCACTCCCCAATATCCGGCTCTTTGGATTAGTTCATGGTCCTCAGACAGATATAATTCGTCATTAAAACCGCCGATAAGATTGAAAAAATTTCTTTCGATTATTATAGAACCTCCCAAGGAAAATCTTTTAGGCAGGCTCTGAGAAAGCTCTACTAATATATTTCCTAAATCGAATAGCGGTTTGTATTCTTTATATTCCATGTCTGGCATAAGATACGGTAAAAATAAAAGGCCTTTTTTTTTATTTATATATTTCTTTACTTTTTCTAAAAAAGAAGAGTTAATTCGCGCGTCAGCGTCCAAAAAAATCAAATAGTCGCCTTGCGCTTTTTTGGCGCCGTAGTTTCTCTGTGCCGAGACATTTTTTTGTCGAGTAAGGATAAAATCCATGACTAAGTTATTCTTATATAAGTCTATGCTTTTCCTGGTTTGGTCTTTAGAGAAACTGTCTGTCACGATAACCTCAAAACCCTTCTCTTTTTGTTTATAGAGGTCGGATAACAATTTGGGAAGATATTTTTCTTCGTTTAAAGTAGGAATAACAATCGAAAAAAAAGGCTTCATAAAGATATATATATTATAATATAAGAATGAAAGTATCTGTTGTTGTTCCCGTTTTCAACGAAGAAAAACATATTGAAAAATGCCTCGACAGTCTGATGAATCAGGAAAAAAAACCGGATGAAATTATTATTGTGAATAATAACAGCACAGACAGAACCGCCGAAATCGTCAAGAAATATAAAAAAGTCACTTTGATTTTAGAAAAACAGCAGGGAATAATTCCAGCGAGAAACGCCGGTTTTGACCTGGCTTCCGGTGATATTATCGCCCGTTGCGACGGCGACACTATCGTCCCCTCAAATTTCATTAAAAATATCGAAGCAGATTTTGCCAAGAATAAATCAGTCGTTGGCGTATCAATGCCTATCACATTTTATGACATGCCGATCGTGAAAAGACTAACTTCTCTATACTATCCTTACATGTATATTCCGAAACTGATTCTCGGATACTACACCTTAGTCGGCCCCGGGATGGCAGTAAGAAAGTCCGCCTGGAAAAAAATCAGGAACGAACTGTGCACTGATCCTGAATTGGTCCACGAAGACGTCGACATATCTTTACACATTGTTAAATACGGAAAAATATTCCATGACAAAAATATCCTAGTTAAAGCATCGGGAAGAAGAGCCATGTTTAACCCAACCTCTTTTTTTGGAGAATATACGGTCAGATTTTTTAATATGCTGAAAACCCACTCATTTTAGTCAGTTCTTTTAGATTGGTCGCGTCTTCTGGTTTTTTGTCATCTCTAAACCGCTCTAATCTGGGGAATCTCAAAGCCAGTCCGGCCGTATGAACCGGAGATTTTGTTATCTCATCGGCCCTAATCTCAACGACAATCGAAGGCACCACCCAAACATCACATTTCATCATTTTATTAACTGAATAATTATTGGGTTTGTTTTTGACTTTTGACTTTTGACTTTTGACTTGAAGTTGTTTCCACTCTTCATCAGTCAACCCTGTCCCTATTTTCGCAATCGTGACAAACTTATCCCCCTTTTCATCCAGGACTCCGACTAAAAAAGCACCGATTCCAAAAACCGTTCTTTTACCTTTCCCGAAATCATATCCCATCACCAAACAGTCAATAGTGTCCTGAATTTTTGCCGAATAGCTTCTTTTGTATTTAATCCAATTCCACTCTCTAGCGCCTGGTTTGTAAATGCCGGTGATTTTTTTTGCCAAAACTCCTTCCAAGCCTTTTTCTACTGCTTCGTCAAACAGTTTCTCGAGTTTTTCTGTTTGACTGACTTCTTCCTGGTCAGCAATAACAATTGTGTCTTTGGAAAGATCTCTTGTGGTTGTGATTGATTCTTCCAGCGCCTTTCTTCTTTCAACAAAAGGTTTAGCCAAGAAATTAACTCCATTTTTAAACAATAATTCAAAGGAGAATAACCGTAAAGGGATTTCTTTAGCCATCTTTTCTATTTCATATTTTCTTTTTCGCTGTACTGTCTCCTGAAAGGGAAGAAATTCGCCTGTTTTAACGTTATACCCTATTGCTTCACCCTCAATTATGATCTCTCTTGATTGAATTTGTTTTTTTGCCCCTTCGACAATATCAGGATACATATAAGTAACGTCCTCCAAGCTTCGGGAGAATAACCTGACTTCGTTACCTTTTTTATGAATTTGTAGCCTAAAGCCGTCAAATTTTGGTTCAACCAAACATGTACCGATTTGTTTTAATATCTCATCCGCTGATGATAGCCTCTCCGCCCTCATCATAATAATCGGAGTAAAAACTGTGGGGCCGATTTTATCCAATGACTCAACGCCTTTTTCTTTAATTACTCGACCGATATAGCCCAATTCAGGCCTGACATGATAAGCTTTTTCAATCATTGGCCGTAAACTTTTGTCTCCTTTGAGCATCCATGAATAAGCATCAAGAACTGTCATATCGGAAAAACCCATCCTGATGTCTCCTGTTGGTAACCGAACCAAAAAACGTGAAGACAAAGCGTCAAGCTGACGAATCAACTGGGCAAGCAAACTCACCTTGACGTCTTGTGATCCTGAACCTGACGCCGTCGCCAATCTATAAAAAAAATTATAAACTTCAACTGCCTCCCAATCTCTTTCTTCAAAAGAAGTGTACTGTTTCTTGAAATGTTCAACTGTCTCACCCAAATCCCCTATCTTTTTGAATTCTTTTTCAAAAAAACTTTTCTCTATATTCAGTGCCGATAGAGCAGCCTTAATCATTGTTCTTTCCGCCATTCCGAAATCAATCCCTTCGTACGCTGGCCTGACTCGACCCTGAAGAAGGTAAACTACTTTTTCGATTTCATCCGGGGTCAATTTATTAAAAAGCTCTGCCAGAATCCGGGTAATTTCCAGACGGGAAGAAACGCTACTGATTTTGTCGAAGTATATTGCTAATTCTGAAAATTTCATATGTCAAAAAGCTCGACAACGGAAATTTGTTGTCTTCGTTTTTTCCTTTGAAGACGAGGCGGGAGCAATTTTTTCACTTTCGGGGCAGGGGCCCCGCTGTGATAAAAATTGATACCGCTGAGTCTTATACGATAACATAACGTGCCGCTTTCGTGCTCCCAACTTTTTTAATGAGTCCTTTTTTTATCAAATCCTGCAGATCGCGAAGAACCGTGTCCTCGGAAACTTGGGGGAAAACATTGGCAAAGATCTGATTCTGAATATAACCGACTTCCTGAAGATACTCGACAAGCTTCATCTGTCTTTCCGTCAGATAGATCTGCTGACCTCCGAATTTTTCTTTCAATTTGACGTCTTTGGAAAGCTTCAAAATCTTTTCCTTTATTTTTTCAAACTCGATTGCCGCCCCATAGGTAAAATACTCGAGCCAGGTCGTCAGATCTCCTGAAGAGGCTTTCTGCAGATTGTGATAGTAAGCGACGGCGTCTTTGTCATAATACTCCTCAAGGGAAAAAAATCGTCTAATGTCATAACCTCCCAAAAGCAAAATCAATGTTGCCAAAACCCTGGCTACCCGACCATTACCATCTATAAAAGGATGAATACGGACAAGCTCGTGATGACAGATGCCGGCTTTTAAAACCGGGTGAATTTTGTCTTTGTCATCGCGGTTGAGCCAATAGACAAACTCTCTCATCAAGAAAGAGACTTCCAATGGAGGCGGCGGCCGAAAGGTCACCTCCCCTGTTGAAGAGTTTCTAATTATTACCTGCTTATTTCTGTACTCTCCTTGATCTGTCGATAAAATTTTCTCTGTAATGGTTCTGTGTAGTTTCTTTATAAGAAGCTCAGTAATTTTATCAATTCGGCGCTTAGCTTCTTCGTCAATAAAATCAATTACCTTTCTATAGTTTATAATCTCCTGAATGTCTCTCGGTCTGCCGATTACTTGCCTACCTTCAAGAATATCTTTGGCGTCATCTTTATGAAGGGCGTTGCCTTCAATATGAGTACCGTGATAGGCCGATCTTATTATGGCGTCTTCTTTGAACTGTTTTTCCCACAAGGGAAGAAGCGGCGAATGCTTAATCACTTCCTCGGCGGCTTCGATCTTGGAAATATTAGTCAGAGTCTTGTTGGTAATATTAAAAGTAGGATTGAACATTAGGATAATTATATCTTAAAAACATTATTTATTGCATAATTAACGCACTTAGGTTACACTTTTTATTATGGTTTACGCCCTTGATATTGGAAGCAAATTTGCTCCTGCAAAAATATCCAGCATCGGCACACTTTTGAAGGTCGTACTTCCCCTTGTCATGACCGGAGCAGCTCTGATATTTCTTACCATGTCCCTCTACGGAGCTTTTTATCTTCTCACCCACGGGAGCGAACCGGACGGTATAAAAAAAGCTCAAAGCATGATTACCTTTGCCGTCATCGGCCTTTTTATAGTCGTTGCCAGTTTTGTAGTTGTCCAATTAATTGGTAAACTATTAGGTATCAATCAATTCTTATGAAATACTTGAGCGCCAATGATATTCCTGGACTTTTTGGTACCGTCGAACCGCCCCAGGGTATGGACTTCGGGGGCGACGACCCGGTCACAGGGTTTGGGAAGTTGGTCAGTTTTGGTATCAACCTATTTATAATCGCCGCCGGAATGTTTCTCCTCATTTATATGCTTTGGGGAGCTTTTGATTGGATAGTCTCCGGAGGCGACAAAGAAAGAATTCAAAAAGCCCAGAACAAAATCACCAATGCCCTGATCGGTATGATTTTGGTCTTTATTGTCATCGTCGTCTTCCAAGTCCTGGCCGGGAACCTGTTGAAAATCATCACTCCGACCGCAGACGGCTGGCAACTCAACCTTCCTACTTTGAGATAACCGTGCCTGTTTTATTGAAGATATTTTTTGTTCTTCCGTCTACTATTTGACTCTCAATTCCCCTATCCGCCAATTTTAAACATTGTTCTACTTTGTACTTCATTCCACCGGAAACGTCAATCCCTATACCCTTATAGAAAACATTTTCCATTTTGACAAAATCTTTTTTGGTCAACCTGGGAATTGTCCTGCCATGCCGATCAACAACCCCGGAGGTTGTACCGGCAAATATTACTTTTTCGATTTTAAAGCCTCTGTCTTTAAAAAAAACCGCCGAATCCGCCAAAAACTTGTCCATAGATAAAACGGAAACTCCCAGTTTTTTGTCATGAACCAAGTCGGCGTGGAAAACAGGAATAATATTTTTTCCCAACAGTTGAAAAATGGAGTTATTGAGTAACGAAGTTAACTTTCCGTTTCTATATTCCACAATTTTATCCGGTTCAATAGAAACTGTTTTTAATCCACTTTGATTAATCAAAGTATCAACAACTATTTGATTCAATTTTTTACAGGCATTCTTTATTTCAGTTAATCCTTCTTTCAAGTTATTTTTGTATTTCTCAGCAACTGGATGCCCAAACCCACCGGCGCCGGTGAAAAGGAACAGGGACAGATTATTATCTTGGTCAAGAACCGCCTTTATCTCTTTTGAAAGATTATCAATGACCTTAAGGTTAGCCTGATTGACTTTAGTTTTATCGGAAATCAAACTACCACCTAACTTTATAAAAACAAGTTTTTTGTTCATGTTTGTATTATTATACCAAGCCGATATACAACCTCCGGGGTTACTTTGGCCAAAAAAATACCCCGCACGTCTGCGGGGTATTTTCATCCGGCGTCCCGGAAATTCTTATTCAAAAACTTCTCAATATATTATTTACAATAGTCTGTTTCGTATTTTCCGCTTTTGTAAAGATCGTGAGCATTAACTCTTAAACATCCAATTTGATCCGTACCTGCTGGTGCTGGTGTAACATTCACGTTTCCATATCTATAACCCCCTGTATAGATCAAGCATGTTCTATTCTGATTATCAGGAGAAGTATATTGTGTACCCGGCACCATTTTATCAACTTTTGCAGCACATATGGCTGCCAATGTTGTTCTTGTATCACTGTTTATCTTGGTACCGACAGCAGCGGCGCATTGTTGAAAATCATCAGACATTTTCACTGTACAAAAAACGTAACCTTGTCTTAGTTGATAACCACCATCATAATAAGTACATCTATTATTTGCATTATTCTGAGGGTCTGCTTTTTTAACTACTATTTCACCCTTTCGAGCTGCACATGCTTCGATTTGAGCTTTTTTTTGAGAATCACTTGGTTGCAATCCACTTTGACTCTCTGGTATAGCTACACAACATCTAAACTTTAAAGTACCTGTTGAAGGTTCTTTTCTTGAAGAATCTTCTACAAACTTAGAGTTCATAGCTGTTGAATAACCTCTACTTGTACCACTTGTCAAACCACAGCCAGCCGGATAATTTGATACGCTTGCCCAATTACATTTACCAGGAGCAGCTTTCGGAGTACTTCCTAGATTTTGGGAATTCGCGTAGTTCATTACATAAAAAGCGCCGACAACTGCGGCGACTAAAAGAACCAAATAAGTCAAAGTCTTGTTAAAACAAATTTTATCGCTCATATTCTCACCCCCTCTCCTATAATAATTGATCAATTATTAACGAACGCACTTATTCTTAAGATTAACTGAAAATGTAAGAGTTTGTCAAGTATTATTCTATCTTGAAGATTTTGTTCCCTACTAATATATATATTTTTTCCTTGTAGACAATCATGTCGCTTCCTTTTGATAAAATCTCCGAATTCACCTGTTCGATATACTCGCCTGTTTTGCTCAAAACATAAACGACCGCCTTACTCTTGTCCCAAAGGTAAATCTTCTCCAAGTCTTTAGCCGTAAAAACCTTGCTGAAACTAGTATCCTCATCAGGAAGGTCGATTTTAAACCCATCGCGAAGACCCGAAGTATATTTTATCACTATCGAATCACCAACCAGATAGACAGAGCCGTCTATCCCTAAAGAATTGATAGACGACAGATCTATTGCCTGACCGCTTTCAAAATAAGAATTTTTGCTTCCATAACCATCCTCCCCACGCAGATACTTCCAAACTTCATCACGACCTCTGTCCAACAAATAGATGTTGCCGTTATAAAGATAAATACCGCTAATTTCAACCCAATCTTTATCATTGTCTATAACCTTTTTTAGTTTTCCCTCTTTATCAATCCGAAAAACGCCGCTACCCTTAGCATAAAAAAACGTTTCTGTTTCAAAACCTGCTACAAGGCTGGCCGACTTGACCTCTGACTTTCGATCTTTCTGAAGGGATTTTTTCTCAAGGGAAAGCTTATAGATCATACTTCTTTTATTGTCAAGAATAAAGGCCGTTTCGCCGTCCAAATAAATCCTGTTTCCCGAAGCGTTTTTGTCGTCAACTCCGAGGTCAAAGAACTCACTGTACTGTCTCATTTCTTTTTTCAGTATCTTATTTTCAGTTTCTTTAACCAGCTGCTCCAACTCGACCGCTTCCTTTCTTTTATCGCCAATCTCTTTTTTCAACTTAGCCACTTCCTCTTTGCTTTCCGATATCAATATTAAAGCCCGACTCATATTTAAATAGGCAACATCCTCGGCAGTCGACAGTTTTTGCGTCACAAGTTCGCGGGCCAGTTTTATTTTGTTTTGCGCGCCGGCACTCGTTCTCCTCTGATAACCCAAAACCACGCTCCAAAGAAGTATCAGAAACAAAACAAAAACAGTGATGAAAGTCAATGTTTTTTGTCGTCCGATCGCTTGAAGATACTGCTTAGTTGAAATGAGTCTGTCTTTCCAAGAAAAAGCCATTACTTCCTCAACTTCTCCTCCGGGAAAACCGGTAAAGGACTCGTCATGAATCTTTTTTAGATTGACAAAAAGCGCCACGGCACCAATATCTTGTTTTGCTTTCAAACCTGGTGTAATTTCGTCGATAATTTCCGTCGGGCTTCTATGGTCAAAGGTCTTCTCCAAACCTTGCCTTCCCAAAACCAGATTGAGAAAATTTTCCGTGACAAAGATAAAAAAATCCATGTCCTCAACTGGGCCTGATGCAGTGGCATCACCTTCAATAAGAAGTCCCAACTTTCCTTTCCTCCTTATATAAACTTCACCCGACCCGGAAGTTTTTAAATATAAAATACTGTCTTTTAAATAAGCCGAAGCAAGAGAAAAACCAGCCGGCAGGTTTTTCTCCTTGATTATATTAATAATAAAATTCTCAAAATCAGACAGATTATTTATCCTAGTTCCTTTTATTTTTTCCTTGACAAAATCCAAAACCCTATGACCTACTTCCTCACTTATTCCCGACCCAATTTCTATAACGAAAAACAAATTATCCTGGGAGACAATCCCCGAATAACCGCCTTTTTTTTGTTCTCCTAGATAAAAAGCAACATCTGGCTTAAACATAGTTAAACCAAAAAAAGAGAAAATATTAATAAAATCAAACCAACTGTAATTTGAATAGAACTAATTAAAGAAACTACCACATTAAACTTGTCTTCGATAGTTTTCGTCATCGTCCCGACTTGTTTGGAAATAACCACAGCATAAAGTAGATAGATAACAGCCAAAATAATAGAGGAAATTTTGAAAAATACGTTAATAACCTCCCCTGAATTAAATGAATTAAAAAGATTATTGAGATCCATGCTTTTTTCCCAACAATTGATTAATGTTTTGTACGACGAGAGATGGAAAAGGAATATTAATAAATTCTACATTTGCCTCAGTCCCGGCTGTCTGGGTGAAAACCGTACCGTAATCAAAAAGGGAAGCAAAGTACCCACCACTTTTTACTGTTATGTCTTCAATTTTATTAAGACGGGCTACTGTCACCTCTTTATATAAAATGCCGTGAAAATCAACGTCAATCACTCTTTTATTGGTAATGATTCCAACGTTAAAATACCAATTAAGAAAACTGTACCAAATAAAACTCAAAATAAAAACTAAAATGAAGACGTTTAGAACAAAAATCTGGTTTAAAAGTAAGAAAGAAGGAAGAATAAAATTAATAAAAAAAAGAACAATAAAAAGAATGATCGAGTTAATAATCCAGTGTAATTGAGTGACGGGATGGGCGCGCAGAAGTAAAATGACTTTTTCCCCCGGTTCATACGTTTCAAACTTTATTTGGGGGTGAATTAGGTAGGAAAAAAATACTTTGTTTACCGATTTTGGATTGTTTTCCATCTAATATTATTATATACTACATAATTGCCCTGGTTATTGAAGCGACTTGGTACCACCCTTTTCCATCCCGAACAAGGAAGTGAAACGAGTCAGCGCCGATGATACTGACCCCGAAAAGGGGTAGGGAAAGTAGGTCGTAGCCAGGGCCTTTTTTTATTTAAAATCTTCTTTTTTACAGGTTTTTAAAATCGCTTCTAAATCTATTTTTCTACCCAAGTACTGATTTGCCATCGACTCGAGAGTAGTGATATCTTTATTCAACATCCCCTCCATAAATGGAAGATAAGAAGAAAGATCATATTTTATAGTCTTACTGTTAGATTTAACTTCAAGATCTACTTTCTTATTTTTCACGAACAGATTATATTCTTGATTATCGCTTTTATATCGACAAACCAAAGGACCTTTAAGATCGATGTTTATTTTTTTTGATTTAGCTTGAACCGGAGTCGCGGCCGCGGTCGGAGAGACGGAAACATTTTTCCGAGGCGGAGGAACATTTTGGTTGAATTTTATCAACAAAGCGGAAATTACAACGATAATAGGAACGAAAATCACTCCTTTGGAGACGACTGAAAAAAAATCATCCATTTCTTTCGGGTGGTTCTAACTCTTCAAATTCTTTCATTTCCTTTAGCTCCGGGGCCGACTTACCCATAATACCCTGTAAATCTCCGGTAGTTCCAATCAGATTATTTTTCAAAAGTTCAAGTGACTTCTTTTCCGCTGCCCACTTATTGATAAACCACTTCTGCTCCTTTTCTAAGATTTTTTCTCTTTGGATAATCGCCTCGTTAATGGCGTCCAGTCTCTGTTTAAATTCGATTCCTGTCAAATAACTCCAAAGGATTTCTTTCTTGTCCTGTTTACCGACAACCGACTGTCTAACGCTGGCTATCTTTATCAAACTATCTCTCAAAACAATAGACAAACTCAAAAATGAATCGTAATCACAAACCCAAACCTCATTTTTTGCCGCAAAGTTTTTTACCCCTTCTGGTAATACTTGGGTTATTAGAACGGCGACGTCGGCTTTGAGAGTTCGCTGATCTTCTCTTAATTTAGCGATCCAGCCTTCGCTCCAAGCCTTGGTTCTTTTCGACTCCCAAATAATTACGCCGACAGTTTTCCCAAAATTATTTTTCACGATTTGCTGAATATCAGCTCCTTTGACTCCTTTGGGAACTTCTTTAATCTCGTCATAAGGAAATTCGCGTCTTAGAAGATTTTCCAGCTCTAATTCTAAAACTTCACCCTGGAGCTGTTGTGAACCCTGCTGCATTTTTCGTTTTAAATCTTCTATCTGTTTTAAATAATCGCTTTCTTTTTTTTGGTATTCTAAATCTTTCAATCTATTTTCCTCTTGGGCTTTTTTATAAGAATCATCGCTGATCTTTTTTCTTTCTTCGTCAAGTTTTCTTTGCGCTTTTAGTTCTATTTCTTTTTTTTCCTCTTCTAGTTTGACTGTTTTTTTTCTTATTTCCATTTCATTCTTGATAAACTCTTCAATCTTTTTGTCCTTTTCCTCTTTTTCCTCTTTGAGAAGTTTTATCTCCCGTACCGATTCCTCGTTTTTTCTTGTTTCGGCAGCCGCTAGGGCTTTTTTCCACATAATTGGCTTTTGTTCCCGCTCAAACTCTTCTTTTATTTTGTGTCTTAAGGCTTCCTCAACAGGAAAAGTTTTATGACAATGGGGACATTCGATAACGTCGTTCATAAGGAGAATTCTACTCTATCAGGTCTTCAGGGGCAACTCCAAGACAAACGTCGTTCCCGACATGGGTTGACTGGAAACTTTAATATCTCCACCGTGAGCCCTAATAATTTGATGCGTCAAATACAGTCCCACTCCTAAACCTTTTTTATAATTTTCAACTGACTTTGGCCTTTGAAAAGGTTTAAAAATAATTTTACGGTCTTCCCGGGAGATGCCTATTCCCCGATCCCGGATAATAAACTTTGCCGTGGAGTTATGATTGAATACTTGTATGTCGATTGGTTTTTTATTACCGTACTTGATAGCGTTAGACAATAGGTTTGTCACAGCCTGTTCTATTTTTCTTTTGTCCCAATATCCGACAACAGGAGCTTTGATTTCAATTTTCACTTGATAGCCTTCTCGTTTGATGACTTCTGAAAAATTCTCTATGACGAATTTCGCGATTTTTGTCAGATCGGTCTTTTCCTTTTCTAAATTCATTTTTCCAGTTGTCATCAAAGAAACATTCAAAAGATCGTTTATCATTGCCGTCAACCAGTTGATCTGGCCTTGGGCGTTTTCCAAAACCCTCATCAGTTCTGTAACTGAAAAACGGGAGAAAGAAACATTCTTTATTTTGTTGAGCATTTGGCTGAGTTTGAGGAGCATTGACGTTAAAGGAGTTTTTAATTCATGGGAAGCGATGGAAAGAAATTCGTCTCTGGATTTGATGTCTTCGAGTGATTTGTTGTATTTGTCATAAAGTTCTGTATAAAACTGGGCATAGATTTTTTCCTGTCTCATCAATTTTCTAATTTCCTTTGTCCGCCTTGTATGATCAATGATATGACTAATCAAAATAGCACCAAAAACAAAAAAAGCTGACTCGACGAAATCTCTTTGATTCCAAACCAGTGAATTCCCAATAAAAATTACTAATAATCCGACCAATCCAGCTTTAGCTCCAGCCAACCAAGAGTAGACGACGATTAAAACAAAATAAGTTAGATAATAAGGGACTCTGTTTTGATAAGGAGGTAATAAATATGCCATATATATGACAAGTGCGCTTGTTAAAATCGGAAAAAGGTAGACCCGAAAAAGCAGACTGAACTGGAAAAAACTGAAGTTCAAACCAATTCTCTTAAAAAATCGACTGGGAATGTATTGTTTCGAGTACTCGTATACTTTATCCATATGCTCCTCTTACAGACTTCTTACACTTTTTTTAATAAAATTTGTTTTACTATACATAGTATATAACTAATACTATAATTATAGAAGAATAAAGATGCTTAAAACTATTCTTATCGCCGAAGACGATAAAGAAATCAGAAAGTTCGTCAAGGAATCGTTGATCGATAACAGTTATGTTGTGGTTGAAGCAGAAGATGGAGTTGAGGCATTGAAAATGTTCGACAAAAAGATGCCGGATATGGTAATTTTGGATTTGGGTCTTCCAAAAATATCAGGAGAAACAGTCTGTAAACAGATAAAAACCGACTACCCAAATACTCCAGTTATTATTCTCACGGCTAAATCCCAACCGGCCGAAGTTGTTGGCGGATTTAAATTGGGAGCAGACGACTATGTAGCCAAACCTTTTATCATGGACGTTCTATTGGCAAGAGTTAAAGCTCGTTTTAACGCCAGAGGTGAGGAAATGGAAAGATTGAAGGTAGCTGACCTTGAATTAAATAATAAAACAAAAGAGGTAAAAAGAGCCGGTAGACTTATTCCTTTGACTCCGAAAGAGTTCGAGCTTCTTTATTACATGATGGCCAATGCCGGACAAGTACTCTCCCGCGATACAATCCTGAATAAAATTTGGCTCTACTCTCCCGACATCGAATCGCGAGTTGTAGATGTTTATATAGGATATTTACGTAAAAAGATTGATTTTAAAGGAAAGAAAAAACTTATCCAGTCGGTCCGAGGCTTCGGCTATTCGATCAAAAAATAGACTCTTACCTAATTCTTACAATTTTCTCATAATCCTATCATCTTATTTTTTTATTCTTCCTTTATATGAAACGAATGATTTTAGTAATAATATCAGCATTAATTCTTTTCGTTCCTCTGGTTATAGGTCAAGAGACAAGACAAAATATCAATGCTAAGGCGGAAACGAGTAACGTCTTTCAAATTTCCGGTCCTGTCTCATTAGTTAATGAAAATAGTTTTATTATCCTGGAAGAGTTAATCGTCGTCAATACTGATGAAAGTCTTAAATTCATTCAAGAAGGTAATATTAAAGTAGGCGATTTTGTCAGCGTACAAGGAGTGATAAAAAATAAAATCAAAATAGCCGAAAGCATACATAACCCAAGTGATTGACAAAACTTCTTCCCGAGAGCTTCATTTATAGTTGCTTTTTTGGTAAAATAGAGTCGCTTTGGGGAGTGGTGTAACGGTAACACGCCCGCCTTTGGAGCGGCGCGACTCTAGGTTCGAATCCTAGCTCCCCAACAATTGACTTATAAAAAAATTGAACATATAATATTTTCATGCATCCAGTAGAAACCCCTGGTGGAACTCCAAATTATAAATTTCGTTATATAAATACTAAAGCCGGCTCTCCTCCAAAAGTCGCAGACCTTCAAAAAACTATATTTGGCGATATGGGATCGGATGCAAACCACGAACTCAGTATGAGTTTAAGTGATTTAAACTCCTTAAGAGGCTTTGATAATTTTTTTATGACAAGAGTCGCAAAACAAAGACCAAGGAACACGGATCTACAAATGAAGCCGGAATCTTATGTGAGAATGTATGATATTGTTGTAGGTGCAAAACAATTTTTAGGATTTGACCGAAGCGGTAATAAACAATATAAGGATGGATTAAGTGAAGAACAATTAGGCAATACTCTCTCTTCTCTTTTGGATAAAGAGCCTATGGAGATTTCTTCGGAAATTAGATCTTTTCAAGGAAAAATGTCTCAATCTGATTTTGACTATATAATAACCGCTTACTTATCTCAAGGAAGAGTAGATTTTGCAATGGAAATGATAAAAGATGTAGATAAATACCTAATAGAAAACGATAAAGGTAAATTAAAACCAGAACAACTTACAGAAACAGCATTAACAAGAATTTTTGACCCAAATCGAAACATAGGTAATAATCTATTTTCGACTGCTTCAACAGTAGTTCTAGGATGGCCAAACAGTAATGAGTTTTATAAGGAAATGAGAGACAGTATCTTAAAATGGCCTAAAACTTTTATTGAGGCGATTCCAGTTCAAGTATCACATCTTGATACTCTATTGGGTAAAAGGTAAATTAAGGATCAATCGGGTCCTGACCGACCCGCTCAACATGTATTATTTTTATATTCTCCGTTGCGCCGATAGTTCTCTCTACTGCGGCCAAACAAATAATTTGAAAAGAAGAGTTAATGAGCACAATTTTGACAAAAAAAAATCTGCCAAATATCTTCGCGGGAAAACTCCCGTTGAATTAGTATATTTCGAAGAACTCACCACTTTACAAGAAGCAATGAAGCGGGAAATAGAAATCAAGAAATGGCCAAAGTCTAAAAAGGAAGCTTTAGTTCAAGGAAAAAGACTTCGGACAACCGGAAATATTGCGGATTCCCACCGGTCATAACTTTGGGCTGAAGGGTGAAGACCATCGAAAACATAGTCTTCTTTTTTATTCATGGTTTGACTAACTGGAAAGATATCAGCCACTTTGAGACCTCTTTTATCTGTCTCTTCTTTAATTACTTGGTTATATTCTCCAATTAATTCTGAAAACTCCGCTTTTTCATACTCCCTGTAAGCCACTGATACTGTATAGTCGGGAATCGTCAACAAAACAATATTTTTTGGATTGGTCAACAATGGTTGCAATCTATCGAGAAGATCTATTAGTTCTTTATGGTAGACTGTCGCTTCTTTTCGACCAAAGCTGTCGTTAGCTCCAATTAGTACTGTTACTAAATCCGGCTTTATCTTTTCTACGATTGGCAGTTCAGACTCGATTGCATGACGGACCAAATAGCCGGAAACAGCAGGATTGGCAACCAAATCAATATCTATTCCTTCCTCTTTAAGATGGTTTGTCAAAATATTCGGCCAGCTGTCTTTCTCGTCAACCCCTAAACCAATCGTATAAGAATCACCAATCGCAACATATTTTATCATCCCAGTTTTGACTTTCGGCTTATTAGTATTTAAATAAAAAACAAAAGATATAACTCCGAAAATTAAAAAAATTATCCAGATAAATGTGTTTTTAATCTTCATCCTAAAACCATTATAAACGTAAACCCGTCAAAAAAACCTGTCTTACGTATTTATTACTCTTTTCTTTCTTTTATCTAATAAAACACCCTTAAGCTATAAGCTTGACATTTTAAATTCTTCTAAGAAAGGGGGTGAAAACGATGAAAAAATTAAGGGTTTTGATTGTCGTCGGTCTTCTTGCAGCCGCTTTAGCCCTTGTTGGGCGAAGTGTTGTTGCCGGTAACTCGCATTCAGGCGGGACGAGACCAGGTTGGGGTAACGGTGATGATAATCATACCCACACCGGACCTCCGGGAAATTCAGTCAAACCGGGTTGGGGTTTTGGCGACGACCACCATACCCACACCGGACCTCCGGGACACTCGGAATTACCTGAACACGAGGATGATGAGGAAGAAAATGAAGACTAACGACGAGTAGTAAAAAAAACACCACATCGCCTAATTACCTTTGGTAATTGGGCGGTGTTTTTTGGAGTATTCTTGCTTATAAACTGAATGAAGAATCTTGTAAAACGTCAATCTGTCAATAATGTCGAGTTGGACGAGAAAGTTTAATAAATAAGGTGAAATCGGCAATCTTCTTTTCAATAAAGCTATTGAAAAGGTCTCTCCTTGCATCGAACTTTCGATAAAAATCAGCGCCGAAAGAAAAAATATGAAAAATACTGTAAATATAGAAACTATCAAGGAGATTTTTCCTAGCTGTTTTGTTTTTTCAAAAACTAAAAAACCGCCGATAAGGCTTATTATTAAAACATTCAGCCAGTCAGATTCCGTTGCTTGTTTAATATAAGTAACTTTTTTTTGCGGTTCTGTAATTATCATCATAAATCCACTTATCAATATGACCGCAAGAAGATAGTTCAGATTAAAAAAATGACTGACAAATCCCTTCTTGCTTGTTTCTATCAGTAAAAGAAAAAGAAAACTGAAAAAAAAGCTGTGAAAGAATTCTTCGGCAATAATATTGATAAATATTTTCATTATTTACTATTTTTTCTATTTATAAATAGTCTGACAAAATAAAATAGCAGTCCAATAATAATGATTAGGCCCGCCTCAATAATGATAGTGTCCTTCTTTACTTTGACTCCAACAAGATAAAGATAAAATGTCATAAAAGAAATAAGAGACAATGATAAGACTATGGAAAGTCCTATCCTCTCAGCAAGGTCTATCTCCTTTCCCTTAAAAAAAGAGTGGGATAAGGAAAATCCGGGGAGAAATAGTATATATATAAGTAATATTATTTTTTCCATAGTTTTTCTAAGAATGGTTTTTTAATTAAAGTTACTTCTATATCATTTATCAAAAATGATCTTTTATCATCCTTCAATCCTGGTGCTTTGATAATCCAACTTAAATTATTGTCTTTGACATACTTGGAATCAAGGTCGAAAACATATTCGTTCATCCTCCAATCCCCTGCCTTTAAAGATGGATGATAGTTAGTAATAATAAAGTCCGACATATAGGCGTCTTTTTGACTGTTAATTGGTAATATCCTGTTTTCCGTCGGTTTAAAGAACTGCTCAGGAGAAAAAGAAAAATATCCCAAAAAACCTTTCAGAATCAAGTCGCTTTTTGACAGATCTATTAATAAAAGACTAGATTCTGTCGCCACTTCCATAGTTGTTTCTATTCCTATCTTATCTATATTGAATTCTTCTCCGGCAAACCGCGCTGACTGCGTCGAATCCTTATGATGAGTCAAAGCGGAAATGATTTTAGAATTTGTAATAATGTTTGTTGCCGAAGATTTATCGATTATTTTTGGATAAACATCCGTATTGGCAACAGGGAAAATTTTCCCTTCAAAAACAAGTTTGTGTAAATTGGTCCTGATTGACTTAATAATAATGTCTTCAGTGGCCTCAAAAACAATCTTATAAACTCCAGATTCGGGCAAATCCGGGCCGGGATTTTCGATTGTAACCTCTTGGGAAGGCATGACTTTATGGCTGGCACTTGATACTCCGTCATCATCTACAACTGCTTCATAGACCTTATCATTCTCCTTATAAATTTTAATATCTAAAACATCAGGATCCTCATACCAATTCAAGTCTTGTTTTGTAACGGTCATTTTAAACGGTTCCTTATCTAAGTAAGCATAGAAAACATGACGTCCCCTCAATGGTGTATCAATTACAGTATCGATTAATGCTGGCTTGTAACCTTCAATCGTAGTATTGCGATTATATATAGATAAGTTGTCAAAATCAAAAATCCCGATCACCTTATCTTTAGGGAAATTAGAAAAAAAAGTATTGATATTATTGAACTCAATTTGCTTTTGAAACAAATAAGGTTCGTTTCCTGTCCTAACCATAGGAAGATCATTAAGATATGGCGAATCAATGTATTTGCTTTTATAGTGCCAGCTTTCTTTATCTTGAAAACCAAGTATTATATCCTGATTAGGATAAGGATTGTAAAACTGAATTTTTACAATGGCTGAATCATAGTCGTAAAGTGACGGTGTTTCAAAATAGAGGAAGTCTTCGATTTGGCGATGGACTATTTGGCCGTTTAGTTTCTCTGTAATCACTCTTTTTTTTGGTCTGAAAGTCAATAAAGTCGTTTGGTCTTTTAATGAATATTTTGCTCGAACCCCTAAAGGAGCCAGATTCTGAAAATAAAGATAGGAAAAAAGAACAGCCATAATAAAAATTGAAATAAATCGAGCCACTCTTTTTGTAATGTTTAAATTTTTCATCTTAAAGCGTTTTATAAACGTCAACCAACTTATTGGAATAAACTTTTTGAAAATATTCTTTTCTTTCACCGATACTACTGACGGTTTGTTTTTCCAAATAAGAAATCCATTTTCCTTCCGCCTGACCGTCTATAATCCAGTATTGCGGTATAACCAAATAACTATGACTATATTGACGACTGATTTTATGGATACTATCAACGTCGTTATCTAAAAAAGCCTCATAAATTTCTTCTCCTCCCAGTTGATTTATCCAAAGGGCTTGTCGTCTTGAATAATATGAAAATACATGGGTGCGAGGCGTAACGATGACAGAATCAAGCTCTGTATTATTTGCCAACCACTGTCCTGCGTCCTCCTCTGCCTTGATCCGTCCTGGCACATACTTATCCTGTGAATAATCCGGAATCTTCAACGATTCAGATAAAACAGAAACAGATGAAATTACAGAAAAAACCACGATTACCATAATAAATAATATTTTTATTAAATAGTTCCTGTGAGTTTTTTTTTCAAAAAAAACTAGGCATCCTCCTATAATTAGGGCAGCAAATATCTGATTTAACAAAAAATATCTTTCCAACGGTTGAATAAAAAGAAGAACTTGTTGAAAAATAATAAATATCACCAAAGAATAATATTTTTTAAGAAGCAACAAACAACCAAATAAAAATAAAGGAATATAAAAAGATGATGCTAATAATGAATCTTTTGTTTCGGTGTAAAAAGGATTAAGAAACAGTAAATGATTATAAGGCTGGCTAAACTGCTCCTTAAGATTGGCAATCCTTTCCGAACCGACGCCATATTTTACCCACCCGGCGCCAACCGAATAAAGATTAACATTAAACAAATCAGCTATGATCTTTTCGATACGGCCGATCAACGGCACACCCGGATAAAAAAATGTCCCAGTCGATAAAAACTCCTCCAAGACAATGGGCGCTACCAGAATAAAACAAAATAAAAAAAACAGCACCGTCATTATTAGTTTTTTTATAAAAGAAGACTCTAACCTGTTAAAAATAAGTAATGGGAATATCGGTGCATAAATATAGGCTTGTTGTTTTGTCCCCAAACAAGCAGCGAAAAATATTATTGAAAGAGAAAACCAGATCTTCGACTTCGTTTCCGTATAACGGAGTAAGCAATATATTGACGCCAAAACTAATAAAATCACCATTGTCTCCATTCTAAACATATCGACCGAATTGGTAATCAATCCATAACTTGAAAAAGCGATCAAAGACGAAAGTATTGAACTATAAAAATTTTTAAATAAAAACCTGGCGATTAAAAAAACAAAAAGCCCAATTAAGACTCCAAAAATTGGGACGACCGCGTTATATGTTGTTGTCCCAATTAAAAGTGATATGGCCGTCATTGTCGTATAGAAAAGTTTCGGATAAAAAATCGGCAGTTTACTGGATCCTTCCGTCAAAGTTAAGGGATGAAAACTTATCAGTCTTCCTTTTTCTTTAATAACTTCAATAGTTCCGGCGTGGAGGGCGCCGTCTCCATCAACTGGAATTTTTAAAGAAACAAAAAGATAAGCGGCGGAAAAAATAAATATTAGTATTAATAAAACTGTGTTTTTTAAACTGTTCATATAATTATTTTCAGATATCTTCCGGCGAGTTTTCTCCAAGAAAATTTATCTTTAACAATCTCGGAAATTATTTTTTTGTCACTGTTATTTTTACCAAGAATTTCTTCTATTTTAGATTTCCACTTCAATGAAGATAGTGGTTCAACCAGAAAACCTGTTTTACCGTCGATGACGGCGTCTCTTATTCCTTCAATGTTGGAAGCAACAACAGGAAGTCCGACACTTGAGGCTTCGATGGCAACAATTCCGAAACCCTCAAAACTGTCTCTAACTTTAATATTGGGCATGATAAATAAATCAGCCGTGTTATAAATAATTTTCAGTCTGTTGTCGGAGATTTTTCCCAAGAGAAAGATCCTTCGATTCAATTTTTCTGATTTGATAAACTCTTCTATTCTTGTCCGCTCGGGTCCTTCCCCAATAACCAAGTAAATGACATTTTTATCCAATCTGGAAAAAACATTTTTGATAAACCAATAAACCCCTTTCCTTCTGACCAGTCGACCGACAGTTATAATGACTTTCTTGCCAGAGAGCTTTACCCCAGTTATTTTTTCGAGATCATGTCTACTAGAGTTAATTTCAAACTGTTCAGGATAGACACCGCAGGGTATGACATAACACTTTTTGTCATCAATTCCCCTCTTAATACATTCTTCCTTTGTTGCCTGACTTATACAGAATATCTTGTCGAATAAACCAACAATTCTTGGGATCAAAATCTGGTATCCTGGAAAGTCAAAAATAATATCAAGCCCGTGAACAGTAATGCTAATTTTTACTCTGAATAATATCTTCAGCAGAAGTCCAAGCGGGGAAAGGATAGGATCGCCTATATGAACGTATCTAATTTTTTTGGCCGGGACTAAGTACAAAGATTTCAAAAGAGCGACAAAATAAAAATAAGGAAGAAATTTTTGTGATCTTCCCCAGGAAATTAGAGTCGTATCGACTTTCTTTGAAAATTCCCGGGATAAGGCAAAACTGACTTTTTCCATTCCTCCCACCATCGGCGGAAATTTTCGCGTTATATATAATAGTTTGAAGCGTTTCATATTTTTTGTTCACCTAGCTGTCTTAATTCCATCTCTTTGATTCTTTTAAGACAGTCTTCAATTAATTTTCTATTTATTGCATTTAAATCTGCTACCATACCAGTCATAGCAATCTGAAAACCAACCATTATGAGAATTGCTGAAAGGATGACGGACTGGACATGACCCGATCCATTACCTGCCAGATAATAATAAAAAAATCTCAACGCCAGCAATAAACCTACAAAAAAAATAAAACCACCTATATTGACGAAAACATAAAGAGGCCTGTACATCGTATAGATACGAATCATTGTTGCCGTAGAATGACGAATATGTTCAAGCATATTTTTAAAAAGCCGTGAGGGCCGCGTCGGCGGATTGGTGACTATGTCTATACTCTTAATCGCCATTCTTTTCGACTGGGACTGAATAATTGTCTCTATAACATAAGAAAAGTCAGAGACGACGTTTATCCTCATTGCCGCCCATCTGGAATAAGCCCTAAATCCGGAAACAGCATCTGGAATATTGGAATGCGACAAAAACCTTACTGTAGAACTACCCACCCACTGGAGTATTTTTTTGAGAGCGGAAAAATGTCTTATCTTGTTAGTTTGTCTGTTGGCAATGACTATATCCGCTTCACCCCGCATAATAGGATTAATCAATCGGGGTATATCTTTTTGAGGATATTGGTTATCTGCGTCCGTGTTGACTATGATATCGGCGCCAAGACGGAGAGACTCATTCAATCCGTCCGAAAATGACTTTGCCAAGCCGCGATTGACAAGATGGCGCAAAATATGATTTACACCGAGTCTCTTGGCAATTTCTACTGTGTTATCGGTTGATCCGTCATCGACAATAAGAATCTCAATTTTTGAGATTCCTGGAATTTTTTTCGGGATCGATTTGATAACCAAAGGTAATGTTTTTTCTTCATTCAAACAGGGAATTTGTACGATAAGTTTCATTGGATCTACAAAAAAATTGGTAATTTAAGCATAAGAAAACGAGGCGACTAAGTTTTCACTTATGCTTGAAGATAACGGTAAAACAAGCATACCAAACTTATGTAAGAAACGTCAATAGTTATTTCAATGAGCTTTTTAGCTGACCCACAGTCAAAATATACATTTCAACTGGATATTTTTCTTTTATTGAATAATCTCCAAAATGATATGTTTTATCGATCTTAAATTCTGTTTTTTTATATTTTTTTAGACGACTTCTGACTTGAGCAGTGAAGCGCGGAAATAGATCGTGCATCCCCATATCGACAACAATAACAATCCTCCGGTCTTCTAACTCCTTCTGTATATAAATGAATGGAGGTTTGTCAATGACACTGTAAACAGAAGCTCTGCTATAAAAATAGTAAGGTTCAGGAAAGGAAACAAGAAGAAGATCCTTAGACTGATCTATTTTAGATGAAACTATTCTAGCGGCGGATTCATCATATCCTGACCTCATCCATTCCCCTTGATTCCAACTCTTCATTCCATTCCAAGTAATAAAACATTGAAAAATAAATAATAAAAATAAGATCATTTTTATAAACAAGCCTAACTTTTCTCTAACTTTAAGTAACTGATATAGCCCGACGCTGGACGGAATCAGAATAAAAGGCAAAAGGTGGGTCTCGTAACGATACATCATCGGGTTGATCCGATAATAAAATGGAAGTAGTGAGAAAATCCCAAGCAGAGCAAAAAACAGATATTTACGGTAAACCCTTACCCTAAACAGATAGATGATACCAAAAACAAAAGCTATTCCTAGGAAAAAATCCAGTCTAAAAAAAGTCCAAACACCCTGAAAATTGAGAGGTTTTGAAAATATGTCGATTTTCGCAAATGTATCTGTTTGGGAAAGAAATATTTTCGTAATCCACTTTAAAGGAAATAACTCATAAATTATTAACGCAGCGACAAACAAAAATGAGACAGCAATATTAATAACTCGAACATAAAGTTTTTCATTTTTTGTTAAGTAGAGATAGATCATTGGAACAATAAAAGTAATATATTCATAACGGGTAAATACGGCTAAAGCCAACAGTAACCCTGTAATCAAATCGTTTGAGTTTGCCAAGAGCGGCTTATTCTCAAGCCCTTTCAATACGCTAATGAAAAGTAATAAACTAAAAAAAACTCCCGTAGTTTCCGTTAGCATAAAACCTCCCCAGACAACGTGGCTAAAAGAAATCGCAATAAGCAACGCGCCAGAAAAAGCAATTCCGATATTGTTAAATAATTTTTTTAGAAAAAAATATACTAAAGGAATCGAAACAATACCAAGTGTAAATGATGTCATAAAAGCAGCTTTGTCAATATTCGAAATGAAAAAATTAAAAAAATTGATTATTAAAGGGTATATGGGCCTTGTCCACATAAAAAAATCCGGGTAGAGCATCCCCTCTTTCCCTAAATAACCTATAACACTATGAAACTCACTTATATTATGGGCAACGATCAAGTTTTGATAATAATCAGGATAAAGTCTATGAAAAGAGATATTGCTTGAACGAAGTATCGCTCCAAAAATAGTGATAACAAAAATAAACATTGATATTCTATTACTTATTTGATATTAGTTTAATATATACTAATATTATGGACAATCTCAATGAAGCGGAGACGTTCAAACTCGCTCTTGAAAATGCCTCCAATCATATAGTCATCACAGACACAGAAGGAAAAATAGTCTATGCCAACCATGGCGCCGAAAAAACAACGGGCTATTCCAAGGAGGAAATGATCGGTAAAACTCCTAAGCTTTGGGGTGGGCTGATGGATAAAATATTTTACAAAAATCTCTGGCATACAATAAAAATTGAAAAGAAGCCTTTTATCGCTGAATTCAAAAATAGGCGGAAAGACGGAGAAATTTATATTGCTATCGGTCGTATTTCACCCATCTTAAATAAGCAAAAAAAATTGATTGGTTTTGTCGCCAGCGAGGAAGATGTCACTCTTCTTGAAAACCTTTCCGATGCATTAATTGAACAAAGGACATTTTTACGCCGAGTCGTCGATACAGACCCTCATCTAATCTTTGCCAAAGATTGGGATGGTAGATTCACTTTCATTAACAAAGCCGTAGCCGACGTCTACGGAGCAACCATCGATAGCTTATTAGGAAAAACAGACACTGATTTTAACAAGAACGAAGAGGAGGTGAAACATTTTCTTTCCGACGATCGCGAAGTAATGTCATCTAAAAAACCAAAGTTCATACCCGAAGAACCCGTGACAAATCCAAAAACTGGAAAGACAAAATGGTTTCAAACTATAAAAGTACCTTTAATAGTTCAAAACCGACCTAAACAAATTCTTGGAGTCGCTACAGATATAACGGAAAGAAAACAATATGAAGAAATAATTGAAGTTGAAAAAGTGAAAGACGAAGCAATCTTAAAAAGCATCGGTGAAGGACTCATTGCTACTGATAAAAACGGTAGCATCACAATGATGAATCCTACCGCAGAACTTCTTTTGGGATATAAATTTGAAGAGCTCGTCGGAAAAAAACTTGTCGACAAAATTATTATTCTCGACGAATCGGGAAAACCCATCACTACGGAAAAACGGGCGTTGACAAAAACTCTAAGATTAGGTAAACAAATATCAACTTCAAACCACTACTATGTTCGTAAAAACAAAACAAAATTTCCTATTTCAGCGACTGTGACACCGATCTTTTTGAATAATACCATGATCGGTTCCATCGAGGTATTTCGAGATATCACTCATGAAAAAGAAGTTGATCAGGCTAAAACAGAGTTTGTTTCTCTTGCCGCCCATCAGCTTCGAGCTCCTTTGACCACAATTAGCTGGCACGCCGAATTACTCTTGACTAAAAACAGAATTCACGACAAGAAAAAAGACGACTATCTAAAAGAGATTTATCAGGCTAATAAAGGAATGATTCAGTTAGTCGACGCTTTATTAAATGTTTCTCGAATCGAACTTGGAACTTTTACGATCAAACCGGAAAAAATTAATTTGGTCAAAATCAGCAAAGGAATAATCAAAGAGCTCAATAACCAGATAAAAAGTAAGAGCTTAACTGTCGTTGATAAATATAGCAAAGAGGCGATATTTATTAAAACCGACGTTAGTTTGATCAAAATGATCTTGCTCAATTTACTCACCAACGCCATTAAATACAGTAATCCGAAAACCGATATCTTTTTAAATATTGAAGAAAAAGAAACAATCACAATCAAAGTTATTAACCATGGTATCGCCATTGAAAAAGATGATCAAAGAAAGTTATTCACGAAATTTTTTAGGGGAGAAAAAGCCAAAACTATGGATTCACTCGGAAACGGCCTTGGACTTTATCTTGTTAAATCAATCGTGGATCGCCTAAAAGGTAAGATTGCTTTTGAATCCTCCGACGAAAAAACAACATTTACAGTCATTGTCCCAAAAGGAAAATTATAAATTAATAAATAATTATATGACTAAAAAAATACTTGTCGTTGAAGATGACGCTGCTTTGAGAAAAGTTCTTCAAGACAGATTTTTGAATGAAGGCTTGACTGTCCTCGAAGCTGAAAACGGAGAAGTCGGGTTAACAGTTGCTCTTAGGGAAATGCCTCAACTTATACTACTGGATCTTCTCATGCCGAAAATGGACGGAATGACAATGCTTAAAAAATTACGGGAAAGCGGAAACTATGGAAAGACAGTCCGAGTTATAGTCTTGACTAACCTAGACGCCAATGACAAAATAATCCAAAACGTCATTCAAACGCAACCGACCTACTATTTGATCAAGTCCAATGTTAAACTAGAAGAAATAATTGAAAAAGTAAAAGAAGTGATGAGTTCTATCAAAGAGTAAGGTTTCTGATATAATTTTTAAATGCTGAAAAAAATACTTCTTTATGGACTAATCGTTTTTACGAGTGTAGTTTTTTATGTTATTATTACTAATCGCCCGAATGATATAAAAAATACCATGAAAAACAAATATCCTTTTCCTTTAATAAACAGTAAAAAACAGTATACAGCTACCTTAGATACCTCTAAAGGAAAGATTATCTTACAGCTTTATGGTGATAAAACTCCCGTTACGGTCAGCAACTTCGTATCTCTGGCTAAAAAAAATTTTTATAACAACACGATTTTTCACCGGGTTATAAACGGCTTTATGATTCAAGGTGGAGATCCCGTCGGAAACGGTTCAGGAGGACCGGGATATAAATTCGACGATGAGCCATTTACGGGAGAATATGCCCGAGGCACAATCGCCATGGCCAACGCCGGACCCAACACCAATGGTAGTCAGTTTTTTATTATGCATAAAGATAATCCCCTACCGAAAAACTATGTTATTTTCGGAAAAGTATTGACTGGAATCGAGGTCGTAGACAAAATTGCCAGCGCACCGGTTAAATCCAATCCCCAAGGAGAAACTTCT
Source organism: Candidatus Roizmanbacteria bacterium (assembly GCA_016215445.1). Taxonomy (GTDB): domain Bacteria; phylum Patescibacteriota; class Microgenomatia; order UBA1406; family GWC2-37-13; genus GWC2-37-13. The sequence continues at coordinate 191,238 of JACRJL010000003.1, read as the reverse complement.
ACTCCTCTCGAACCTGTAACGGTAAAATCCGTGACTATCGGGGAAAAATAAACATTTGTAATTATTCTAAACCTTCTCTATAATTTTAACTATTACAATTTTAGTATAGATTAAACATAATGATTACTACAGCCGTGATCGCTTTCAGGGAGTTCTTGGAGGCATTTTTAATCGTCGGAGTTTTTTTGGGAATTTCGAAGAAACTAAAAATTAAAAAAGAGGTCGAGATCGCCATTGCTGCTATCACGGGAGTCATCCTCTCTTTTCTTTTGGCGACGATAACTTTCATTTACGGCGATAGCGCTCGAGGAGTTTTAACCGAAAAAAATGCCGAACTTTTAGAAAGTTATCTGATGATTTTTTCGGGTTTTTTCTTGGCCTACGTAGTCTTCTCTCTCCACGGCGTTATCAGACGCGGCCAAGGAGAATCTATTATTGAAGCCCACAATAAACTTCAGGAAAATACCTTTGATCTGTCTTTATTTTTTACGATTGTCTTTTTGGTCTTCCGCGAAGGATTTGAAATCGCTTTGTTTACGGCCAGCACTTCTCTATTTTCCGCTTTCATGCAAAACATGTTAGGACTTATTATCGGATTTGCCTCAGCAACGGCGCTAGGAATTCTGACTTTTTTTGCGTATATAAAATTCCCTATAGGAAAAGTCTTCAAGGTTACCGAATATATGATTATTCTTTTGGGAGCCGCCCTCGTCCAAAACGGCTTTACCGAGCTTTTTGAACACGGATTTAATATAGAACTGTCAAAAATACTGGCGACTCCCCTCAATTTTCTACCCGATAAACACGGAGTCGTTGGTCACTTTATCAGAAGTTTTTTTGGAATTGACCAGGAATTCAGCCTCGCGCGACTTGGAATAATGTTGGTTTATGTGGGAATAATATATTTAATATTTTTAAAACGCAGGAAAGCGAGACACCTGTTTTGAGAAAAATACGCTGTCAAGCTATATCATTTTAAATATTCATCAAAAAACTCCACTGACCTCTGCATCGCGATATTAAAATTATTAGCTATATTGTGGTCGTCGTTTTCGTATTTAAAAAACTCAACTTCTTTTTTAGCCTCTTTCATTTGTTGTTCCAACTTTTCCGAAAACAAAACCGGTACGTGGTCGTCGGTTACGGCGTGGTGTAACTGAATAGGTCCGGAAATGTTTTTAAGGAATGAATTTGCCGATATTGAATTCCAAAATTCAGGATTTTCTTCAGGCGTTCCGTATTTACTTATCAACTGATTCCTCCACCCCAAGGCTCGACTCGGAATAGACGACGGCGGAGTAAAAGTTCCCCTCCGCCAATTATTCAAAAGGTCGGGATACGAAGCAACGACGCCCGCCCAGATGACTCCGGCCTTAATGTCTTTTAAAACAACCATACTTCTTAAAGTAATAAACCCCCCCATCGAATGCCCCCACATACCGATCCGATTTATATCGACATCCTTAAATTTTTTTATTGAAGCAACCGCATTTAGAATATCAATCGTATAATCGTTTGAACCATAACCGCCTCTAGACTCACCTTCGGATGATCCGTGTCCTCTATAGTCAGACTTAAAAACAATATATCCGTTTCTGGAAAAGGCATCGGTATAGGCAAGATATCTTTCCGTCGTCCTGTATTCTGAAGGCGGGATATATCCGTGATTAAAGATAACCACCGGCCATCCTGTTTTTGGCCGGTCTTCGTTTGGAACAGTTAACAGTGCATAAATTTTCAGACCTTCTGATTTATAAGAAACTATATATCGCTTATAATTTGACCCGGGTGAAAGAGTTTCCTCGATAACTATGTCACTTCCGGGATAATTTCCTTTTCGCAAATTCTCTATAGACAAAGCGTCCATTTCAGCATCTGAGCCTCCTTGATCTTCGTTAAAATTTACTTGGTCTGTTAATGGATTAATTATCCTATCAGTTCCCTTTTTAAAAAATTTGAAACCAATAACCACAAAAACCGACAACAATAAAACTAATATAATTTTTCTCATAGTTTAATTATAGAGATTGATTTTTCAAAGTCGGATTGACTTGAATATTCAAAGCGCTGACCGAGCCGTCGGAATTTTCGGTTCCAAAGACAGCCACTTTTGTTCCGCTTTTCAATTCGCTTTTCTCAACTTTTTCCGCTTTGTTGATTTCCGTTTTATCCGACAAAATCACGATTTTACTCGAGCCGTCTTGTAACTTAACTGTAACTGAATTTTCATCGGATGAAATTATTTCACCTGCTACTGGCTTAAACCCTCCTCTATTAATTTTGCTTCCGTTTTGAATTCCCTGTCCATTCCTCATCATGAACTGACCATTGCCAAACTGACCACTAAAAATCACTCTTCTGCTCTGTTGGTATTTTATGCCACCATAAAAACCACCTCCGGCGGCTAACAAAATTAAAATTATTATAAGTATTAAATTATTCTTCATATTAATTTTCACCACCTTTCTAGATTTTTAAAGCGAAGATAATAAATTATCAAAGCTTAATATTATTCATATCTCAACGCCTCTATAGGTTGCAACCCCGCTGCTTTTTGCGCAGGATACCAACCGAAAATAATGCCTATTGCTCCTGATACTCCGATTGCCAACCCTATAGCCGAAAAAGAAATCGTAAACGGTAAACTCATAACGATCGCTAAAATATAAGAAATAATTACCCCTATAACCATCCCTAATATCCCTCCTGTGAAAGTGAGAATGATTGCTTCTGTCAAAAACTGGGTAATGATAGTTTTTTTCTTGGCTCCCAAGGCTTTTCTTAAGCCTATCTCTCTTGTTCTTTCTGTCACCGTCACCAACATTATATTCATGATTCCTATTCCTCCAACTAAAAGTGAAATCGCCGCAATCCCTCCAAGAAGAGCGGTGAATGTTCCTGTCACTTGCGACGCTGTATTTAAAATATCATTTTGAGAAAAAATTGAGAAATCGGCATTGGCCGGATCACTTAATTTATGTTTTTCCAAGAGAAAATAGCCGATTTCGTTTTGGGCATCGATCATCACATTGGCGTTTTTTGCCTCAACAGCTATTGACGACAGATAGTTAACACCAAACAACTGCTTCTGCGCTGTTGACAAGGGAACATAGATCCGATCGTCCTGGTTTTGGAAACCGCTACCTCCTTTTGAAACTGTCACTCCTATTACCTTGAGTTGCTGTCCACCGACTCGAATAGTCTGGCCAACGACATTGGTCGACCCCTCCCCAAAAAGGTCTTCGACGACCTGCGGCCCCAAGACGGCAACCTTTCTCACGTTGTCGACGTCACTTTGACTGATAAAAACTCCGTTTGCTATATCAACCTTCCTTATCGTTGAATATTGCGGATAGACACCAAGAATCGAAGTATTAGTGTTGTTTCTGCCAGCGGTCACCTGACTGCGTTGAGACAGTTCAGGAGAAACGGAATTGATGGTGGTAATTTTTGAAGTCGACTCGATTGCCTTGGCATCAGCCAAAGTCAGGGTTGTTCCGCCACCTGATGGACCCTGGATGGCTCCACTTCTCTGTCCTCCTGGCATCACTGTCAAAAGATTACTTCCTAAAGACTGGATACTGTTTTGAATTGATTTTTGACTCGCTTGACCTAAAGAAATTAGGGCAATAACACTGCCGATGCCGATGACAATGCCAAGAATCGCCAGACCCGTGCGCATTTTGTTCAGCGTCAATGTTCCAAAACTTTCTTTAATGGTTTCGATTAAATCTTCCATATTTATTTTTTTATTTTCTTACCATTTCTCTCGTCTTTAATAATCTTTCCATCTTTTAGGTGAATAACTCTTTTGGCGTGATCGGCGATGTCAGCCTCGTGAGTAATCATGACAATGGTATGGCCGTCCTGATTTAACTTCTCAAAAATTTTCATAATTTCCTCTGCTTGAGCCGAGGCGATATTGCCGGTCGGCTCGTCAGCGAGAAGAATTGCCGGATTCATTGCCAGACCCCGCGCGATTGCCACCCGTTGCTGTTGTCCCCCGGACAGCTGGTTTGAAGTATGATTCATTCTGTCTCCCAACCCGACCATCGTCAGATATTTTTTTGCTTTCTCTACTCTTTCTTCAACGGAAATATTGGCATATCTCATCGGGAGTATGACATTTTGGAGAGCGGTTGTCCTCGGCAAAAGATTGAAGGCCTGGAATATAAAACCGATCTTGTGGTTGCGAACCTCAGCCGCTTCGTCTTCGGAAAGCTGGCTGACTTTTTGCCCGTCCAAAAAATATTCTCCTTTTGTCGGACTATCTAATATCCCGATAATGTGCATTAAAGTTGATTTACCAGATCCCGAAGGACCCATAATCGCCACATAATCGCCTTTTTTTATCTCAAACGAAATATTGGCAAGGGCAGCTGTTTCAACTGTTCCGGTTTGATAAATTTTTGAAATGTCTTTGACTTTTATCATGGTTAGCGGGCGATTCTTAAATTACCTCCGCCACCGAATGTTCCGAACGGCGAAGTCGACCTGTTTGTAGAAGAACCGGACGTTGCCTCCGATTGAGTGGTTGAAGTAACAACAATATCACCCTCTTTTAATCCTGAAGTAATTTCTATTTGCTCGTCGGATGACAGTCCTACTTCAACTTCGACTGTCTGCGGTTTGCCGTTTTTCATGACTTGAACTATTGAGGTTCCGTTTTCCGTCGTTACGGCAGAAGTTGGAATCAGTAAAACGTCGTCTTTTGTGTCGGTAATGATGTTAGCCGATGTCGCCATATTGGGTAGAATTTGATCGGATTTCGTGTCGAGCAAAATTACCGTCGGATAAGAAGTCACACCTGATGCAATCGTTCCAATCAAATCTAAACTAATAACTTTTCCGGTGTATGTTTTGTCGGAAAAAGCGTCAAAAGTAATTGTCGCTTTGTCCCCGACTTTGATTTTTGGTACGTCAATCTCGGTCAAATTAATTGCAATCATCGGCATGGCGTCTGTTCTCACACCGGCAATCTTATTGGTCGTTGCTGTTGTATTTGAACTCGACTGGGAATTGATTACCGATCCAACCTGCAAAGACAGACCGGAAACCGTTCCGGAAATCGGCGCGTAGATAATTGGTGATGATTGTTGATAAGAATACCAAGCAGCGGTCAAAGATGTTCGCGCCTGATCAACGGCTTTTTCTTTTAGTTTAAAATTAGCCTCGGCCGCCAACCAGTTGTCTTGGGTAATCAAAAATTCCTTATTATTATTTCTTTCTTCTGTCTTCGGCTTGTCGTCACTCCCCATATATTTATCACTTTCGGATAGATCGAAATAAGTCTGCCACTTAGTATAAAGTTCTGCCTGAGCGGTATATAAAAAGTCTTTGGCAGATTGGAGTGAATTTTGTGCCCCTTGATAAGAAGCCCAGGCCTGGGCATTTTTTTGTTGACCCTCAAGATCAAGATCGATCTCAAGAATTTTATCACCCGTATTGACGACGTCACCGTCTTTGACATATAAAGTCTTAACAACGCCGGTGGCTTGAGTCGTCACGTTGCTGTTGTTATTCGAAGACACCGTCCCCGACCCGGTGACAGCAACAACCAAGTTTCCTTTTTCGGCTTTAGTAGTTTCGTAAGAAACTTTATTTTTTGATGAAGAAGAAATTTTTGAATAGCCAAAAAAACCAAGAGATAGAACAATAACTATGATAATTATTTTTTTAATTAAAGAAAGTTTTATAAACCAATTTTTTATTTTATTCATATTTATAAAGCTCGATACCGAAATTTTTTGACGCAGTGGGAGCCCCTACACCCCAAAAGCGCAAATAAATTTGGTATCTTCGCTTTTAAAAGACGAGGCAATGTGATTTTTTCACTTTCGAGAGGGGCCCCGCCTTTAGGCGAGGGAAAGACTCTCGTGTGATAAAAATTACGTTTCCGAGTCTTATTTTAAGAACTAAATCTTAAATCTAACTGAAAATCGGCAAAGAAACTTTTACTGTCGTTCCTTCTTCTAACTTACTCTCTATTTTTATTTCCCCACCATGACTTTCAACAATCTTCTTGGCAATCGCCAACCCCAGTCCATACCCGTCTCTCCCCCGAGCCTTATCCGCTCGATAAAATCTATCAAAAACATGAGGCAGATCTTTTTCCGCAATCCCCATCCCTTTGTCTTTGAAAAAAATAGAAACAGTTTTATTATTTTTTTTAGTAGAAATAATAACTTCGGATTTGGCTCGACTATATTTGACAGCGTTATCCAAAAGAATAATAAAAAGATCCGTCAAGCTATATTTGTTTCCTCTGACAAAATAGTTTCCGGCTTTATTTCTAATTTCTATTTTTTTTTCTTTGGCAATTATCTCGATTTTCTTGAAAACTTCATTGATTATTTTTTTCACAGGAACTTTTTCAAATTTTAAATGGTTGTCTCCGCTTTTATATTGGGTAAGTTGAAGCAAATTTTCTGACAAAGATTGCAGTTTATTGATTTCCAAAAGATTCTCGTTGATTAATTTTTTCGCGCTTTCTAAGTCGATATCTTTGTCTCTCAGTCCGACTTCGATCGAGGTTTTCAAAGACGTCAGGGGAGTGCGCAGCTCATGTGATGCGTCTGAAATAAAACGGTTCTGTTCATTGACCATTTCTTGAATCGGTCTTAAGGTTTTTCCAGCCAAAAAATATCCCAAAGCGCCAGCACTGACAAAAATTATTCCATTGATGGTTATTAAACCAAAGGTGATCCTTCTTTTGATTTCTTCAATTATTTCCGGATCCAAAAAGGCTGGGTGAAAGACCCGATAGTCAAATGAACCTCTCTCAAACCGAAGTTGCTCCATCCGAGTAACTCTATTGACCTCCGCAATCAACCCTCGGTGAATCACCAGGCTAAAAAAAATGCTGACAAACATTATTATCAATAAATACCAAAGAGTCAATTTTATTCGAGCTTGTTTAAACATATTATTCTATCTTATATCCAAATCCTCTAACCGTATTAATTAATTTCTTTTTAAAACCTACATCGACTTTATTCCTCAAATTCTTTATATAAACTTCGATCGTGTTTGGCAAAATGTCGGCGTCATAATCCCAAACATGGGAAATGATTTGGTCTTTGGTCAGTATTCTTGACTTATTTCTCATTAAGTATTCGAGAAGAGAAAATTCTTTACTCGATAGTTCTATTGATTTTCCTCCTCTTTTGACTTCAAAAGTTTTGGAATTAAGAGTTAGATCCGAGGCGACCAAGTTTTCAGTGACTGCGGTTTTTGGTCTTCGCATCAGAGCCCTGACTCTCGCTAATAACTCTTCAAAAGAAAATGGCTTTGTTAAATAATCGTCGGCCCCGCTATCTAATCCTTTGACTTTATCTTGAATCTGGCCTTTGGCAGTTAAAATCAAAATCGGAGTATGGATTTTTTCTTTACGAAGATTTTCTGTAATCTTTATTCCATCGAGCCCCGGAAGCATCAGGTCAAGAATTATAGTATCGTATTCTTCGGTTGACGCCAGATCGTATCCGTCATCTCCATTATAAGCAACGTCAACAGCATAGCTTTCTTGTTCTAATCCTTTTTTTATTAAATTAGCAATTCTGTGTTCATCTTCGACAACGAGTATTCTCATGAAGCCAATTATAGACTATCAACTGAAAAACGGCTGAAAAAGAAAGTCTTGACATATTGCAAATCATTTGCAATAATATAGAATGACAAAAATCGGAATAAGATATACCAAACCTAGAAAACTGATTTTTAAAGCTCTAAATCATTTTTCCAAACCAGTCTCGGCCGCTGAAATCAATTTCTACCTCAAAAACAAAATTGATCTTACTTCAATCTACCGAACACTTGAACTGATGAAAAAAATAAATATTATTGAAGAAACAGAATTCGGCGATGGAAAAAAAAGATACGAACTGATGAAAAACAATAAACACCACCACCATTTGGTTTGTGAAAACTGTGGAGACGTAGAAAACATTGAAATGAAAGAAGATAATCTGTTGGATAAAGTAAAAAATAAATCTAGTTTTTTAATTAAAGAACATAAATTAGAATTTTTCGGCCTTTGTCCTAATTGCCAATGAATATCTTATTGCAAATTATCACTGCTAACGTCGTTGTCAGTTTAATATCCCTTATCGGGGGAATTTTTTTGCTAAGAAAAAAATTCTTTACTAAATCAGTTATTCCCTATCTCGTCGCCTTTGCCGCCGGCGTGATTTTGACAACGGTCTTTGTCGATTTGTTTCCTGAAGCATTGGAACATTCAGATGAAGCCGGAAAGGATTTTAATGTTTTTCTTCCTGCTTTCATCGGTATGCTCTTTTCTTTTTTCCTGGAAAGATTCCTCCTTTGGTACCATCACCACAGCGGTAACCACAACATAAAGCCGACTTTATTTCTAGTCTTGGTTGGTGACGGTATTCATAACTTTATTGATGGAATTGTTATTGCTTCGTCTTTCATTGCTAGCCCGAGTCTGGGTATCGTAACTACGCTCGCGATCGCCTTCCACGAGATCCCCCAGGAGATTGCCGACTTTGGCGTTCTTATTCACTCTGGATTAGACAAAACAAAAGCTTTGGTTTTTAATCTTCTTTCGGCAATTCCGGCAATCGCCGGAGGCATCTTAAGTTTTTACTTTTTGGAATCACTAAAAGGAAGCCTACCGCTCTCCCTCTCTTTTTCCTCGGGAATTTTTATCTACATTGCCGGCGCCGACCTTATTCCCCACCTTCATATTGACTACAAAAAACAAAAAAAATGGGCGCAAGTAATACCTTTTATCGCCGGAATAATATTGATGTATTTCTTGATTACTTTCTTACACGGAAAAGAATAAAAAAAGGAGTATAATGTTTTTTTCAAACTATGACTAACGCTATTGAAGTTAAATCCTTGAGCAAAAAATTCGGTGATTTTGTCGCCGTCAATAATATTTCTTTTGAGGTGAAAAAAGGAGAAATTTTCGCTTTTTTGGGACCAAACGGCGCCGGTAAAACAACTACTATAAAAATGCTTACAACTCTCCTCCATCCAACAACAGGCAAGATATTTGTCAACGGATACAACCCAGTAATAAATCAAAACCAGGTAAGAAAATCTTTTGGAATCGTTTTTCAAGACCCATCATTGGATGACGAATTAACAGCTTATGAGAATATGGAGTTTCACGGAGTTTTATACGGGTTAAGCAAAAACCTTATGACGACTAGAATAGAAGAATTGTTAAGAATAGTCGATCTTTGGGACAGAAAAGATAGTTTGGTAAAAACTTTTTCCGGAGGCATGAGGAGGAGACTTGAGATTGCTCGCGGACTCCTGCACCACCCGAAAGTTTTTTTTCTGGACGAGCCAAGCCTTGGACTCGACCCGCAAACTCGATCCCACCTTTGGGAATATGTCAAAAACCTAAATAAAAAAGAAGGCATTACGGTTTTTTTCACCACCCATTATATGGAAGAAGCGGAAAAAATCGCCGAAAGAATCTGCGTCATCGACCATGGAAAAATTGTTGCCAAAGGAACTGTTAATGAATTAAAAAAACAAACAAAAACAAAAACTCTTGAAGAAGCATTTTTAAGCTTAACAGGACACGAAATCAGAGAAGAAGAATTCACGAACCAGGACCACATGAGAATGATGAGAAGAATGTGGAGAGGCGGAGGAAAACATTAATATGAATACAATCTATATCCTTTGGCTTAGACAGTTGAAAAGATATTCAAGGTCCAAGTCAAGAATAATCGGCTCGATAGGACAACCGCTTCTTTTTTTGGTCGCATTAGGATTCGGACTCGGTCCGATCTTCAAAAAAGCCGGTGGAGGAAACTATATTGACTTTTTAGCGCCGGGAGTAATTGCTCAAGGAATTCTTTTTACGGCGATTTTTTCCGGAATCGAACTTATTTGGGATAGGCAGTTTGGGTTTTTAAAGGAAACCTTGGTCGCTCCTGTTTCTCGTTTTGAAATCATACTAGGTCGTACTTTAGGGGGCGCAACTATAGCCACAATTCAAGGTATAATCATATTTGCCCTCACCCTTCTCGTTGGTTTCAAACCATATAATTTATTAATGTTGCCTCTAGTATTGATCGTAATGTTTTTAACTTCCCTTTTATTTACGGCTTTAGGTACGGCGATTGCTTCAGTTTTGGATGACATGCAAGGATTTCAACTCATTATGAATTTTTTGGTCTTACCTCTTTTTTTCCTATCAGGTTCTTTATTTCCCCTACAGGGAACAGGATTTTTAGCAATAGTCGCCAGATTCGACCCTTTGACATATGGAGTCGATGCTTTACGAAGCTCTTTATCTAATATTGCCCAATTCGGACTTTTAACCGACCTGACAATTTTAGGAATACTTACTTTAGTCACATTATACATCGGCAGCTTTCTCTTCTCTAGAATTGAGATTTAATTTATTGAAGCTTGGCTTTTTTCATTTCTGCTGTGAACTCTTCTTTGGGTAATAGAAAGAATTTTTTTGCGGATTCTCAAGTTGAGTGGAGTTACTTCTAAATATTCGTCTTCGGCAATAAAATCAAGACATTGTTCGAGACTCATTTCAGTTGCCGGCGTCAATGGAATTGATGTTCCTTCTCCGGCCGAGCGATTGTTGGTTAGTTTTTTTTCCTTGCAGACATTTATTTCAACGTCAAATTCCCTTGTCCCCACTCCGACGACCATTCCTTCATATATTTGGGTATTAGGTCCAACAAAAAGTATGCCCCTATCCTGAGCATTTACCAAGCCGTAAGTCATCGCCTCCCCTGGTTTTACAGCCACTAAAGCTCCGTTACGGATAGAGTCTATTTTTGAACCTTTAGGTAGATAGCCCAAAAGGTATGTACTCATAATGGCTGTGCCACGGGTTTTAGTCATAAGAATACTTCTTATTCCAAGTAAATTATTATCCGATATTTTATATTTAAGTCTTATATTATTACCTGAAGTAACCATGTCGAGCATCTCGCCCTTTCTTTTTCCAAATTCCTCTGTTAACTCTCCCATAAATTTTTTTTCGCAGTCGATCGTGACTTCTTCATATGGTTCACTCATTACGCCATTAATTTTTTTGTAAATAACTTGGGGTTTGGAAACTTGGAGTTCAAATCCTTCCCTTCTCATTGTTTCAATAAGAACGGAAAGGTGTAGTTCCCCACGACCAGAGACGGTGAAGTTCGCGCCTGTCGAATCCTGTTCGATCTTTAAACCCAAGTTTGTCTGTTTTTCCTTCATTAATCTTTCTTTTATCTGACGGGATGTTCCAAGCTTTCCTTCTCTCCCGGCAAAAGGTGAAGTGTTTGAACCAATGGTTATTTTTATAGTCGGTTCTTCAACTTTAATTGAAGGAAGGCTGACAGGATTTGAAGGGTCAGTAACAGTCTGACCAATATTCAGCTCTGCTATTCCGGCAATGGCAACTACGTCGCCTGATGTAACTTGATCTACCTCTTTTTTTTGCAGGCCTTCATATGTATATAGTTTCTGTGCTTTATAAGAACCTATTACTTTACCTTCTTGAACTAAAGAAATATTTTGATTCTTATTTAAAGTCCCCTGGGTTATCTTTCCAATACAAAGTCTGCCGACATAGTTATCCCAATCCAATGTTGAAATCAACATTTGGAATGGCTTATCTTTATCTTTGGCGACATTGGGAACTTCATTCAATATAGTTTCAAAAAGCGGCGACAAGTCACCGGGTAGATCAGACGAGTAACGGTCGGGAAGATCTAAAAAAACTTTCCCGTCCCGTCCGACAGCGTATAGAGTCGTAAAATGAAGATGCCTTTCGTGTTCGGCCAACTCTAAAAATAAACTCTCAACATCGCTTAATACCTCGTCCGGTCTGGCGTCTTTTTTATCAATTTTATTTATGATGAGAATTATTTTGAGATGAGACTGTAAAGCTTTTTTTAAAACAAACTTAGTTTGGGGAAGCGGACCTTCGGCTGCGTCGACAAGAAGGATCGCTCCGCTGGCCATATTTATAGTCCTCTCTACTTCACCACCGAAATCAGCATGCCCGGGAGTATCAATGATATTAATCTTTGTATCTTTATAAAAAACAGCTGTGTTTTTGGCAAGAATAGTTATCCCCTTTTCCCTTTCCAGATCATTTGAATCCATGATTAGAGTCTCTCCCATTTCTTTTTGGTTGTCACGAAAAGTATGGGTTTGTTTCAACATGGCATCGACTAAGGTAGTTTTACCGTGGTCGACGTGAGCGATAATGGCTATATTTCTAATTTCCATATAAACAAAAATAACACGCTTCAATAACGCGTGTTATTTTTACTCAAATATTATACTCCTTTTTTCGCAAAAATCGTTAGATACTCGTCGGTGTAGGCGTTAATGTAGGCGTTGGTGTTGATGGAAAAACCCTTACTTCGTCAACTTCTTTTATTTGATTTAATGTTTTGTTCCAAACGCCTTTTGTCCTGACTCTGCTTCCAACTTCTATATCGCCATAGCCTATTTCTTCTTTGTTATGGTTGAGGAGTTTAGTCTCCAAGTCAAAGTATACTGTCAATTCACCTCTCTGAATCGTACTTATAACAAAATTGTCGCTGTTTTTGACAGTGACATTTCCGAAGAAAACTCCCCATCTTTTTTGGATGGAAAGATCTCTTATCAGTCTGGCGTCAACTGTTACTTTAGTGTCATCGGTGAATTTACCGAAAACATTAATTGTGTCTCCGACTGTAAGCTCTGAAAAATCACTTTTTCCACCGAACTTTCTCACAAATCTTGTCTTTTCTGTAACGTTAACCGTATATGATTTACTGTCATCACAGTTTACGGACAAAGTCTTATTGGTTGTATCGATAGAATCGATCGTACAAATAATCCGCACGTCAAATCTAAGATTTTTCTTGATAAAGTTTTTCACCTGGTCGAGAATATTTTCTTTTCGCTCCTGTACTTGTTCTCTAATATTTTCTTTCACTTCCTGCTTGATCGCCTTTGGACTCAAGCCTTCATCTTCCCCTTCTTGGACTGTATCTTTAATTACATTTCGTAGTTCTTTTCCAAAATTGGTTTCAGCAAAAGATACTGTCGCCGTTAATAAGAACGTAAAAATAATAATCAAACCTAAAAACGCTTTTTTCATATTTGATCTTTGAAATTTAATGTTTAACATTTCTACTTATATATATGCACTAACCACTAAAAAAGTTGCCTTAATTATTGCGTCGTTTCCAAATAGACAGTAATGGATTTTTCCGCATAATTACCCTGGGTATCATTTGCCGAAACAAAAATATTGTTCTCTCCTTCAAATAATTCATAGTCAGAAGAAAAATTTCCCAAAATATCCGCTTTTAATTCTTTTTCATTAACAAAAACCTCAGCGTTAGATGCAGTTTTACCTTCAATTTTTATCACGGCCGAAGAGACTATCACCTTATCTCGCGGACTGACTATCTCTAAAGAAAGATTGGACGAGACTTCTTCTTTTTCTGCATCTGAAATCTGGCTTATTTTTGAATTTTTGTCTGTCGTCTCCGAAATACTAGTTTTTTTACCCTGTATCAAATAGTACAAACCAAAAACAATCAAAATTAAAACAATCATCCATCCGATTTTTTTCATTTTGTTTTGTTTATGTAAAATTTATAAAGGGAAATTAATCTGTTTTTAATTTTATTAAAGTTTTTAATTAAAAATCCAGTTAAAACTAATACTACCAGTATACTAGCTAATAAAATAAAAGTTAAAGGCTGGGGTAATTCCCTGTAGAAATCAGAAATGTTTGAGATGAAATATCTTTTTATCACTTCAAGATCATCCCTGTAAAAATCAAGAAGGTCGAATGAGTTTTGCTCATTTAATATATCAATCAAAGCACTAGATAAAAAAAATACGAAAAGAATAAAAAACAACCCAAGAAATAATCTTAATAAAACATAACCGGCGGTTTTTTTCGCCTCTAAACGATATACTTTATCAATTATTTTTTTCTCTAGTTTTTTATTACTCTTCATTTTTCATTCTTAATTTTTAATTTAATCCTCGCCCTTCTAATTATAGATTTTACCGTATTCAACGGCTTTTTGAATTTTTTGGCGATTTCCTCATTTGTAAAACCTTCACCCGTTAAAATTAATATTCTTTTCTCCATACCTGTCAGCGCTACCAAGTCACGATCATCTAATGGTTCTGCTTCTACTTCTTCAATAATTATCTCTTCTTTTAAAGGCATAATAGGTTTATATCTTCGATAAAACATTTTCAATTCATTTTGAACTATCTGATAGAGATAAGGCTTGACAGGTTTCTCTTCATTAAACTTGTCAATCGCTCTATAAAAAGAAATAAAAGTGTTTTGAACCAAATCCTCAATATCTTCTTTTTTCTTTATTTTTAAACCAATAAATCTGTAAATCGAAGAGGAGTATCTTTTGACAAGATAGGTGAAATAGTCTATTTCGCCCTGTTTTATCTTTATTATTATTTCTTTGTCGGAAGTTTCCATATGTCTTGTGTTAAAATTATCCCATGAAAACAGGTAAAGTGCTACTTTTGGGCCGACCTAACGTAGGTAAATCAACGTTTGTCAATAACCTTATTGGTCAGAAAGTCGCTATAACTTCTCCCAAACCGCAAACGACTCGGTTCTCTATTAAGGCTGTTTACAGCGACGACCGCGGAAAGATAATTTTTGTCGATACGCCTGGAATTATGGGCAAAACCGAGGATCATCTCTCGGAAAATATTAATAAAAAAACTCTTCAGACTCTCAATGAGGAAGTCGATCTTATCATTTATATGATCGATCATACGAGAAAACGAGACTATGAAGAGTCGCGCGTCTTAGGAATGGTTAGAAAAATAAATAAACCAAAAATACTGGTTATTAATAAGGTCGACTTACAAGAAAAGTCATATTTACCCCAATATAAATTTCTCGAGGATGAATTTTCCCTAGTTTATCAAATATCAGGCCTCAACAATTCCCATACTAGACCCCTTTTGGACAAAATATTTGAAATACTCCCGGAAAGAGAAAAGAGCGAGGAAATTCCCGATGACTTGATATACCCTGTCTTAAATTTTGACAGTAAAATTTTTATAAGCGAACTTATTAGAGAAAAAATCTTTCTAATGATGGGTGAGGAGATTCCTTACAGGACAATGGTAATTGTCGACCAGATCATTGAAAGGAAAAACAACCTTACTTATATTAAAGCGCGGATTTTGACAACTGATGATCGCTACAAAAAAATGGTCATTGGTTCAGACGGTCATAAAATTAAAGAAATAGGCAGTTATGCTCGAAAAGAAATCGCTTTGGCTATAAATAAAAAAGTCTATCTTGATTTGACTGTTGAGACTGATCCGCACTGGCAGGAAGTTTACTACTAAAGTCTCTTCAAACATTCTTCTTTCCCAAGAATCTCCATAGACTCATTTAAGGGTGGCGAGATTTTTTTACCGCTCATGGAGATACGAATAATCATAAAAAATTCTCCGGCCTTAATCCCCAGATTCTTTACTAAACCTTGCATTGATTCACCGATATTATTTGCTTTCCAGTCGGATATTTTTTCTAATTCATCTTTTATTTGTTTTAATAATTCTTTTTTATTACTTAGATCAACTTCATAAATATTAGGTTTTTTAAAGAAAAATTCGCAAAGCGGAAGATAGTCGGAAAGTTTTTTAATTCTTTCTTTGATTAATGGAATTGTTTTTTCAACAATTTCTTCTGGCAAATTAATCTTTTGTTTTTTATAAAATTCCAATACTAAATACTTTATACTGGATACTGGATACTTTCTTAAGTACACTCCGTTCATCCATTCCAGTTTGACCGGGTCAAAAACCGGAGCAGTTTTTTGGATGTCTTTAATGTCAAATACTTTTATATACTCGTCAAGGGAAAAAATTTCTTTTCCTTCCGGATGACTCCAACCCATCAAGGCCAGATAATTAAGGAGGGCTTCGGAAAAAATCCCTTGATCCAAATACCAAGAAGTCCAAACCGGATTTTTTCTTTTTGACAGTTTTGATTTGTCTGGATTTCGTAGTAAAGATATATGGGCAAAAACAGGTAGATCCCACTCAAAAGCCTGATATAAAATGATGTGTTTTGGAGTCGACGGTAACCATTCTTCCCCCCTAATAATATGAGTTATTTTCATTAAGTGGTCATCGACAACTACTCCCAAATGATAAGTAGGAAAACCGTCTGATTTCAAAAGTACCTGGTCATCAAGATTGCTATTATCGATGGTTATTTTTCCCCGGACAACGTCCTCAAACTCAATCTTACCCTCTGGAATCAAAAGCCTTATAACATAGGGTAGTTTGTTATCCATAATTTTTTTTACTATCTCTTCCTGATTCAGGAAACACTGACGGTCATATTTGGGAATCTGCTTTTTCGCCTGCTGCACTTCCCTCATTTTTGTCAGCCTGTCTGGAGCACAAATACAATAATAAGCTTTTCCTTTCACGACAAGTTCCTCCGCATGCTTTTTATAGATTTCCAGTCTTTCAGACTGACGATAAGGAGCATAGGGTCCACCTACTTTAGGAGATTCGTCGGCCTTTAATCCAATTCTATCAAAAGTATCAAGCATTTTTTCTTCGCCGCCTTTAACCAATCTTGTTCTATCAGTGTCTTCGATTCTTATAATGAACTGGCCGTTATTTTTTTTGGCCCAAGCAAAGTTCATTAAAGCAGCAGCAATACTACCAACATGAACGTCCTGACCTGTTGGTGAAGGAGCAATCCTCGTTCTTGTCATAATGAAGATTATATAATATGAACGCTTTCTATTATTACTTTATTTATACTCCATATAACTCTTATAAGATTCTTCAACCTCCCCCCAGTTTATATTTTCAAGAAAAGCGTCGATATAATTTCCTCTATTTACACCATAATCAATAAAGTATGCGTGTTCATATGTATCAAGAGCTAAGATTGGTTCAACCTCCCACATTGGAAAAGTATTCTGAGAATCCCCGAGATAATTTACCAATCTTTCCTCTCTCCAATTCCATCCTGTCCACACCCATCCTCGCGCGCTTATACCGGTAGCTTTCAAGTCTTTTTTATACATTTCAAAGCTGTCAAAATCTTTTTCGATCTGGGCTAATAATTTTTCGCTCGGAGCTCCACCCTTTCCACCTAGATGACCAAAGTAAATCTCATGGTTTACAACTCCTCCCCAAGCAAACGAAAGTTCTACTTTAAGTTCACGCACCATCGAATATACTTGGTTGGCTTTTGCGTAATCATCGTCTGTTAAGGTAGCCAGCTTTTCCTGGATTTCATTATATTTATTTATATATCCTTGATAAAGTTTTAAGTGCTCTTCGACGGTTTTTTTGGATATACCTTTCATCGAATATAAATTTTCCGAGAATTTTTTTGCTTCCAATTTCATTGCTTTCATAAGAACTATTATTAAACTAGTAATAGTTAGATTGTAGACTCCTTATTTTTTTCTGTCAAGAAGATCTGGGCGGTTTTTTTTCGTTATTTCCTCTGCCTTGTTCAAACGCCACTCTTCGATCTCTTTGTGATTTCCACTCAATAGTACATCTGGAACTTTTAAACCTTCAAAATTTTCCGGCCTTGTATAATGCGGATATTCTAATAATTTTTTTCCATCGATATCAAACGTTTCATTTCTAACCGCCTCTTCTTTTTTCAAAACTCCGGAAATAAGCCGAACCACCGAATCGACGATTACTGCTACAGGAATTTCTCCTCCGGTTAAAACATAGTCACCGATTGACACTTCTTCATCGATAAACTCATTAACTCTTTCATCCACGCCTTCATAATGTCCTGCAATAATAATTAAATGCTCAAGTTTTGAATATTCCTGGGCTTTACCTTGATCAAAAACTTTTCCGCGCGGTGAAGTCAAAACTATTTTTAATTTTGAATTTTTAATTTTATTTGTCATTTGTAATTTGTCATTTGTAATTTTTGAGAGTGCCTTATGAATCACGTCCACTCTCAAAACCATCCCCGCGCCTCCGCCATACGGTCTGTCGTCAACTGTCCCGTATTCATCAATGGCAAAGTCACGCAGATTAACTAATTCTATTTCAACCAGTTTTTTTTCAACTGCCCGCTTGATAATGCTTTCCTCAAAAAAACCAGATATCATTTTGGGAAATAATGTCAGAACGGTTATTTTCATTTATTTTATGTTGAAGAAATAAAAAGGAATCCTACTATCATTAATATAGATCCGATTATGATTTTTAAAGTAATCGGCTCTTTAAAAAAAATTAGACTCATTAAAACCGAAAGAAATGGCAAGGTCAATGTCGCTATGGCAATCGAAAAAGCACTCGGCCCCAACTGGATTCCTTTAATATAGAATATTTGAGCAATGCCAAAAGAAAACAGCCCAAGAATCCCAATGATAAACCACTCAAAAATGCTGAATTTTTGCTTATATATAAAAATTGTCGGAAGATAAATAACCGATGCCGCCAGAGATGTCATTGCCGTCATAAATATCGGATTGGCATTGGGAAAAAACTTTCTCACCAATAATAATTCTCCTGCCCAAAAAAATTCCGAGACGACGATGTAAATTAAACCTATGTTCATAGTAGAATTATAACAATGAAAAAGCTCGTTTTAAAACTAATTAAGCTCTATCAGAAAAGTCGTTTACTTCGAAGTTCAATCTTAAAACAGTTGTATCTAACCGATTCCGCCTGTAGATTTACACCTACTTGCTCTTTTTACACTTATCAAGCAATAGAAAAATTTGGAGTTATAAAAGGATCTTTTTTTGGATTAAAAAGAATCATCCGCTGCCACCCTTGGAATAAAGGCGGCTATGACCCTATTCCCTAGCCTCAGAGACTTTTTTTGCTCTTGCTAAAAATGCATCCTGGGCAGCCTTGAGATTTTCTTTTTTCCCACCCCAGGCTTGCAAACCTTCCTGCTGTAGTGCCCGTCCAAACGAATAACTCAACTGCCAAGGTAGATCTTTAAACATTGTGTTCATTTTTTTCAAATATTCTGTTGATTGATCGGGTGTCAAACCACCTGATAAAAAGACAATTCCCGGGACTTGACTCGGAACAGTCGCTCTTAATACAGTTACCGTCTCTTTGGCGATTTCTTCTGCTGTCGCTTGAGTCGGACATTTTTTTCCTGGTAGAACCATATTTGGTTTAAGCAACATAGAATCGAGTTTAACCCCAAATTTCTCCAACCAATAAAAAACATCTTTTAAAACTTTTTCCGTCACCTTTCTACTTAGACTTATATCATGATCACCTTCCAATACCAAAACTTCTGGTTCCACAATAGGAACTAATCCCGCCTTTTGAACTAGTAAAGCATATTCGGCCAAACCAATGGAATTAGACATGACCGCCGCTTCTGAAGGGATACTGTTTCCTACCTTATAAACGGCTCTCCATTTAGCAAAAGTAGCTCCGAGTCCTTTATATTCAATCAAACGTTCTGTTAAACCGTCTAAACCTAAAGTAAAGGTTTCTTCTTCGGCGTTAAACTTGATCGTTCCCTTGTCTACTTTGATACCTGGATGAACATTTTTTGATTTGAGTAGATCGGAAATCATCTGACCGTTAGGCAAAGGATTACGAAGTGTTTCATCAAACAATATCACTCCACTTATAGCCGAATCAAAACCAGCAGAAGTTGCCATAATCTCCCTCCATAAAGAACGGTTTACAGGTGTCGATTCGACACCAATAGCGTCGAGTCTTTTTTTCATAGTTCCTGTACTTTCATCAGCTGCCAAAATACCTTTCTTCGGAGCAACTAATTCTTTAGCTACTTGAGCTAAGCTTTTTCCCATTGTTTGATCTGTCATATAAGATTGAATAACAAATAATTAAAACATTCTATAATTAACAAAAAACAAAAGCAAGTTGACAAAAGATTCCTAAATTTGTACATTATAGACAATCATTATGGATAGAAATCTTGCTCTTGAATTCGTTAGAGTGACAGAAGCAGCCGCAATCGCTGCCGCTCGCTGGGTCGGAAGAGGAGAAAAAAACAAAGCCGACGGTGCTGCTGTTGACGAAATGAGAAAAAGATTTAACTACGTTGATTTCAAAGGCACGGTCGTCATTGGAGAAGGTGAAAAAGACGAAGCGCCTATGCTCTATACAGGAGAAAAAGTCGGCACTGGACGCGGTCCGGAAATGGATCTGGCAATTGATCCTCTTGAATGTACAGACAGCGTCGCCCACGGAAGATTTAATGCTATGGCCGTGATTGCCGCAGGCTCTCCTAAAAGTCTTCTTCACGCCCCTGACACTTATATGGATAAATTGGCTACCGGTCCGAAAGCCGGGAAAGTCATTGACCTGGAAGATTCTGTTACAGGAAACATTAAAAAAGCCGCCAAAGCAATCGGAAAAGACGTTAGGGAAATTACGATAATGATGCTTGACAGAGAAAGAAATTATCCGATTATGACCGAAGCCCGCGCAGTCGGTGCACGAGTCAGGCTGATTACTGATGGAGACGTCGCGGCCGCGATTGCCACTTGCATCCCTGAGTCCGGAATCGATCTTTTGATGGGGTCAGGTGGATCTACCGAATCTGTGTTGGCAGCCGTTGCCCTAAAAATTTTAGGAGGAGAAATGTTAAGTCGATTTCGACCCAAGAAAGAATCCGATATTGGAAAAATCAAAGCCATGGGAATAAAAAATCTGAAAAAAATTTTCACTGCCGATGATATAGCCCACGGCAACCAGCTAACATTTACAGCAACCGGCGTCATTGATGGCCCACTTCTTCAAGGAGTAGTCTTTAAAGAAAATAAACTTATTACCCATTCTATTGTTATGCGCGCCCAATCCAAAACTATCCGTTATTTGACTACTCATCATCATTTGCATCAGGTAAAATAAAAATATAATGAAAAAAATCAAGGTCGGTCTAAACGGCTTTGGGCGGATTGGTAGGGCTTTTACAAGGATTGCTTTGTCAAGAAATAACTTTAATATCGTTGCAATCAATACAAGAAAAACTCCCACTTCAATGATGGCCTACTTACTTCAACACGACTCTGTTTATCGAAGATTTTCAAAAGAAGTCAAAGATGTAATTGATGGAATAGATGTCGATGGAAAAAAAATTCCAACACTTCTAAACGATAAGCCTGAAAATATCCCTTGGGAAAAATATGGAGTTGATGTGGTTGTCGATGCCACAGGCGCTTTCCCAAAAAAACCTGACCTTGAAAAACACTTGAGAGGAAGTGTCAAAAAAGTTATTTTGTCGGCTCCCGCCAAAGACGAAGAAACCCCTCACCTAGCTTTAGGTATTAACGACGATGTTTTTGATTTTAAAAATAATCACGTTATCTCTATGTGCTCATGCACGACCAACTGCGCCGCGCCTATGTTCAAAGTTATAAATGATAATTTTAAAGTTGTCTCTGGTTTTTTAACCACAGTTCATGCTGTCACTATTAGCCAAAGCATGCTCGACGACGCCAATAAAAATGAGGCTCGTTCTCGTTCGGCTTTTACTAATATTGTCCCTTCGACAACAGGCGCCGCCAAAGCCGTCGCAAAAGTTATTCCCGATTTAAAAGGTAAGGTTGACGGGATGGCACTCCGCGTTCCTGTTGCTACTGGTTCAATCACCGATATTTCTGCCATTGTTGAAAAATCTACCTCTGCCGAGGAAGTAAATAGAAAATTCAGAGAGGCTTCCCAGTCGACGATGAAAGGAATTTTGGGTTATGAAGATAAAGTCCTTGTTTCTTCCGACTTTATTACTTCTTCTTACTCTTGCGTTTTTGATGCCAACTATACCAAGGTCGTCAACGGAACTTTAATAAAAGTCTTTGGCTGGTATGATAATGAATGGGGCTATTCGACAAGATTAGTTGATTTGGTGGAAAGATTATCCGATTATGTCTAAAGTCACCTACATCGACGAGGCGGAAATCAAAAATAAACAAATACTCGTCAGAGTTGACTTCGACGTTTCTCTAAATCCCGACTACTCAATTGCCAACGATATCCGAATTAAACAAAATCTTCCTACTTTAAAATACTTATTAAAAAATAATAATAGATTAATCTGTGTTGCGAAACTTAACAGACCAAAAACCAGAGACCCAAAACACTCTCTGAAACCGGTGGTCATTAGATTGCAGGAATATTTACCCGATTATAAAATAATTTTGGTCGATGATTTTCTTACCTGCGACCAAAAAATATTTAAAGGACAAAAAATAAACGAGATTCTGGTTCTGGAAAACATCCGTTTTTATCCGAAGGAAAAAGATTATTCCACTTTGTTTGCCAAACAATTATCGGCTTTAGCTGATGCTTATGTCAACGACGGTTTTGCCGTCAGTCACAGAACTGATACTTCAGTCATTGGCCCGCCAAAATTCATTCCAGGTTATGGCGGACTTTTGTTGAAAAAAGAGTTGGAAATGCTTGACCGCGTCACAAAAAACCCAAAAAAACCGATCGTTGCCATTATAGGCGGAGCCAAAGTATCAACAAAAATCGGCCTGGTCAATAAATTGATTAAAATGGTCGACTATCTTATTATCGGCGGTGGACTGGCCAATACTTTTGTCTGTGCGCAAGGATATGAGATAGGCGCCAGTTTTTGCGAATACGAAGCCGTCCAACAAGCAAGAAAACTCCTTTCTCTGGCAAAAAATAACCGGGCTTTCATAGTTTTACCCGTTGACGCCGTCGTGGCGACAACAAAAGACGACAAGACAAGCGAAGTGGTAAAGATTAATAATATTCCTCCTAAAAAATCTATCTTCGATATCGGACCGGAAACAAAAGCTCAAATCGGCGGCATTATTGCCAAGGCAGGAACCATTATCTGGAACGGACCAGTAGGTTATTTTGAAAACCCCGTTTTCAGAAGAGGAACCGATTTTATTTATTATTCGATCACCCGTAATGACGAAGCGACTTCAATAGTCGGCGGCGGCGACACTCTGGCGGCAATCTCTAAAAAAGAATATTTGGAAAAAATTTCCCATGTGTCAACTGGCGGCGGCGCCATGCTCGAATACATTGAGAAAGGAACCCTTCCCGGAATCGAAGCCCTTAAAAAATAATCAACGGATTATTTCTATTACTTTATTAACCGCTTTTAACGAATCAACTGTAACAGCTTCTCTACTTTTTTCTATCGAAGGAAGAAAACTTTTACCGACGACCTTGTCGTCATTCAACCAATAAATATCAAGATCTAAATAAGTATTCTCGTTCCAAAAAGTTCGAAAGTTTTTGTTTGGAAAGATAAAAATCATTCCGTCGGCGCCTTTCAATTCTTTTTTACTCCGATAATTCATCAGTCCCCTTTCCCACTCCGAACTGCTCTTAGCCGGCAAAAGTTTATAGATTTTGCCATTGAGTTTGTATTCTATAAAAGAAGATTTCTTATTTAAAAACATAAATAAGATTACTGTAGTTAATATAACCGCGGCAACTATGAATATCTTTTTCATAATTTATATGTCCTCACCTTTATCTTATAAAGATAAGAAAACAAAATCATAAAGAAAAGTATTAAGGTGGAAAAAAATTGAGCACTGTCAAAAAAATATTTAAGCAATCCTGACCAAAAAAATCTATTTCCATCGATGCTCATGAGTATTAAAGGTATTAAAAAGATATAGTTTTTAGACGCCACTTTCAAAACCAAATAAGGTAAAAGGACTGCAAAATAGTACTGCCAAGGATAAGGATGGATGAGGAGTGAAAAACTTAGAATAAATACCGAGGCATCCAAAGGCTCAACCTTGATCCTTTTTTTCGATAACCATATATAGTAAACAACTACAGCGATTAGGACAAAAATAAAAAAATGGTAATAGAAAGGCGGAAGATCGGTGATTTTTAAAAATCGGGAAACTGTCGAAGAATAGGACTGGTTATATATAGAAGGGTTAATAATCTCCTTATTAATCGGGTTAATTTTATTTAACCAGATTAGATACTCAAACCAGATATTTTTTGGAAGTAAAACTATACTAAGCAACAATCCTGTCAATAAAGACATAAGACTGTAAAAAAGTTCTTTCTTGTTTAACTTATTAAAAACAAAATAGGACAGAACCGAAATTGGAAAAATCTTAAGGAGAGAAGAAATCACGAATAAAAATCTTTTCCAAAAATTGTCTTTTAAGACAAATAAACTATAAACTCCTAAAGTTACTATCCCTATAGGATTACCCATGCCAAGAGAGTATGAAATTGGAAATGAAAAAGACATTACTCCTAACAACAACCAAAATAACGCCGTCGTTTCTTTATAGTAACTTTTCCAAAGATAATAGAAAGCAAATAAATAACCAATAATGCTAACTAAAGTAATAGATATCTCCGCCACCTTGAAAGGCATATTGATGAATATTAAAAAAGGCAGGTAGATAAAAGGTGGACCATATGACGATTTTATAACCAAATTCAAATTCTGGTCGGGTCCAAACAAATGATTGACCGCCTGGTAAAACAAATTAAAGTCGCTCAATATTCCATGATCTATGATAAAACCGATTTTTATGATTCTTAATATCCAAACCGAAACAAAAAAAAGGAAGGCGATGTTTTTTGAAAGTTTCATTATGTCGGAGTGGCGAGACTTGAACTCGCGACCTTACGCTCCCAAAGCGTACGTTCTGGCCATCTGAACTACACTCCGTAGTCTTGGGACGAAACCTATTGGTTTAATCCCTTCGATCTTCCTTAATTGTATCGCGGCTATTCACTTTGTTGGTACGCCGCGATAATCTTAA
This sequence comes from Candidatus Roizmanbacteria bacterium, assembly GCA_016215445.1. Lineage (GTDB taxonomy): Bacteria > Patescibacteriota > Microgenomatia > UBA1406 > GWC2-37-13 > GWC2-37-13. Next base: position 166,495 of record JACRJL010000003.1, on the reverse strand, counting down.
TTATATCAATAATATAATCTTAAGTGATATATTTAATTAATGAAAAAGAAGTTAGTCTGGATTGTCGTTAGCTTTTTATTTTTGGCCGCGTTTGTAGTTTTTACGTTCTTGGTAAAAGAGGATGTCTTTAACGTGATTGATTTCGACATCACCGTAAGACTTCAGGATAATCTACCCGTAAGATTCGATTCCTTCCTGTCCAGTTTCAGCCTTGTCGGCAGTTTTGAAATCCTGGGAGGTTTGATTTTTTTTATCGCCCTTTTGAGAAAAAAGATTTTGTCTTTTTTTGTTTTTATTCCTTTTATAGGAGCCCACGTCTTCGAGATCATCGGCAAAGCTTTTGTCCACCATCCAGGACCGCCTTTTATGTTTTTCCGCTATAACCTGGGCTTTCTCTTTCCTTCCTCTTATGTCCAGACAGGTTCGTCATATCCTTCGGGCCATAGCTTGAGGACGGTGTTTATTTCGGTGATATTTTTTTATTTAATCATGAAATCAAAATTAAAAAACCCTTCCAAAGTTTTTTTGATCGGCTTGCTGATTATATTCAACGGAGTGATGTTGGTTTCCCGCGTCAGCTTAGGAGAACACTGGACTTCTGATGTAGTCGGCGGTGCCCTTTTGGGCGCCTCGGCGGCTTTTTTTTCCTTCTTGTTCCTTTAATGTTTTAGTATTTCTATTTTTGTTTTATTTTCTTCAGCAATAATTTTTACTTCGCCTCCAACCGGAAAAGTAGTTTTTGGGTCTGTGTGACCAAAGTCAATATTGGCAACAATTGGAAGATCCTCTAATTCTTTTTTTGTCTTAAGAATTTTTATTAATAACTCGTTTGTCATCTTGCTTTCCTTTTGAAACCGGCCAATCACCAAACCTTTTACCTTTTTAAAATCTGGCAAATGAATAACCGATTGCAAATCCCTATCAAAGAAATGGGGTAAAGATCCGGCGTCGTCTTCAAGAAATAGTATAGAGTTTTCAAGATTGGGAAAATATTCTGTTGCTTGAAGCAAATTAAAGGTACAAAGGTTGGCACCAAGTATAGTTCCCTCGGCATTTCCTTTATTGACGACAAGAAATCCTGGGTTACCTACCAACTTTCTATTATTTTGATCGATAAACCATAAGTCGTCGCTCCATTCTTTACTGGCGGAAATTTCAAAAGGATCATCGGACATTAAACATTTTTTAAAATATTCTAAAGCGTAATCAAAATCTAATTTTTGCCCGAATGTCGAATAGTGGGGACCTGAATAAGTTACCAAGCCTGTTTTAGAAAATATGGAATTATTGAGCGCGGTTATGTCGGAGTAACCCAAAAAAATCTTCGGATTGTCTTTGATTAAATTCCAATCAATATATCTTAGAAGCTGATTGGAGTTAAATCCACCAATGACTGTAATAACGGCTTTGACATTTTTATCTGAGAAAGCTTCATGCAGATCTTCAATTCTTGATTGAATTGAAGAAGAATTAAATTCATCAGTTTCTTTAACGTGTTTACCGAATGTCAGGTTCAAACCCAACTCGGAAAATCTTTCATTAGCGATTTCCTGAATTTCTCTTCCAATAATAGATAATGACCTCGAAGGCGCAATCACTCTTACTTCGTCACCAGATTTGAGTTTTCCGGGATAAATTTTATTCATTTTATAATTATACGGTATAATTTAAATATGAAAAAATATCTTGTCCTGACTAAAAAAGACGTCCTTGAATTTTTGGATGATAAAAAATTGATGGTCTTGGCGACTTATGGAGAACATCCCTGGATTGCTAGCGTCTACTATTCGTTCGATAAGGACTTGAATATTTATTTCATCAGCACTCCAACGACCATTCACGGACGACAGATGGAAAAAAATAAAAAAGTCGCCGCGGCGATCGTCGATTCCCAGCAAAAACCGTCAGACGCCAAAAAAGGTTTACAGATCTATGGCACTGTCGAGCGCGTTTCTGGAATTAATAAAATCAACTATGCCTTAAGACTTTGGAAGGACTTTTTAAACATCCAAAGGCCAGACATAAGTTTTGAAAATATGAAAAAAGGTTTATACAAAGGCAGAATGTATAAACTGACTCCTAAAAAAATCAAGCTTTTTGATCAAGACAAATTCAAAGTCCCTGACGGCGAAGAACCGATTCTTGAACTTTAATCTTATTTATAGTTAACCCTCACTTCTTCCAACCAAATTTTTGGGGGTTGGGAAAGCATAAAAACAATTATGTCGGCCAAATCTTTCGGTTCCATGAAATTTTCAAATACTCCAGGGGCGAATTTTTCTCCGGTTTTAAAAAATAAATCTGTTTTCACTCCGGCTTGGTAAACCCCGGCTACCTTAATACCTGTCCCCCTCAACTCTTCTTTGACAACCTCTGTGAATCCCCTTACACCCCATTTGGCCGCTACATAAACCGACTGGGTCGGCGGGGTATTGATCCCCGACTTCGAAGAAATATTTATCAAGGCCGCTTTTTTTTGTTTTTTCAGAATCGGAACAATGAGTCTTGTCATATGAATCAATCCAATCAGGTTCGTCGCAATCACATCCTCAACAACTTGTTCTTCGATTTCTTCTATCGGCATCTTCTTTTGCCAGATTCCGGCGTTATTGATCAAAATATCAACTGCCTTAAAGTCTCGAGAAATTTTATTGACGGTCGTTTTTATTTCAGATAAATTTCTGATGTCGCATGGGTAAACTTCAACTTTTACTCCTTTTATATGTTTCTTTACGTCTTCAAGCTTCTCTTTTCTTCTGGCAACTAAGGCTAGATTAACTCCCTGCTCCCCTAGTTTTGAAACAACTTCTCTTCCAAGTCCATCGCTGGCTCCTGTGACAATGGCGGTTTTATTTTTTAAAATCATATTTCTTTAATCTAAGTATAACTTATAGGTATTTTTTGAATTCGTCTGGATAATGACTCAATGTGTATTGGGCGCCTGTGTGCAAAGGCTTAGGAAGACTATTTAATTTAAACCAACCAAGTTCTGTCATCTTACGGGGAACTCCTAGAATGACTTTTTTTCTGTCAACTTTGACAATAAAGGTTATTATCAACCAATGAGTTTTGGTTCTGTTCTCTTTCCGCAAAAGAGAGTGGGCTGGCAGCTGTTTTTCAATAGTTCCGACAACTCCATATTCTTCTTTGACCTCGCGCAGAACCGCCTTTTCCAGAGTCTCTCCTATTTCTACTCTTCCGCCACCGAAATCCCAACGCCCTATTTCATCCCTGCATTTGTCGCTTCTTTTATGGAATAAAAAATTACCTTGCCCGTCATGACAGTAGAAAGAAACTGAAACACCTATGAAGTCTATGCCCGGTCTCATATTTTGAATCCTTCGGCTAATTCACGAAGTTTCGCTTCAGGATTTTCCGCTTTAACAAAGGCAGAGGCAAGGATTACTCCTTTGCCGCCCAATTTAACGGCTTTTTTGACGTGGTCGCCGTTGGCTATGCCAGCGCCGACTATCAGAGGTTTCTTTAAAGCGCCTGCCAGATATTCAATGTTTTTTTCCTCCATTTCAACCATGGAGACAGGGCCGGCAATCAACTCGCCTTTTTCATAACCAATATAGTCTGGATTCCACTCCTCAACCTGCTTTGCCAATTCGATCGACTGACATAAAACAAGCGTCTTGAGCCCGTATTCTTTGGATTTCTCTACTGTTTTTTTGATGACATCCTCCGGAACCGGATGTTCGGCATGGTTAATAATGACACCGCTCGCTCCAAATTCCTTGACGCTGTAAGGAGAGATGAAACCCATATGGCGGCCTGGATCAATAGGATCAACGTGCTGGGCCCAAATCTCAAGATTTAACTCTTTTCTGATTCTATAAAGATCAACTGTCTGCGCAACTGGAATGATAGGAACTCCTGTTTCCAAAGATACTTTTTTTACCGAAGAAAGAAGTTTAATAACGCTGTCACCTGTCGCTTCTTTGTAAGTTTTTAAAGAAAGGAAAATCATAATGTATATTATAATAAAACATAATGAAAAAAATCCCTCGAAATGTAGTTGTCCTCGGTATAGTCAGCTTCTTCAACGATCTGGCGGCGGAAATGATCTATCCTATTGTCCCGATCTTTCTAACAACAGTTTTAAAAACATCAATTCCGGTTATAGGATTGATCGAAGGCATCGCTGAAGCTACTGCTGCCGGAGGAAAATATGTTTTCGGAGCTCTTTCCGATTATTTTCAAAGACGGAAAATTTTTGTCACCTTAGGTTATTCTTTCGGGGCCGTTTCAAAAATTTTAATCGGGCTTGCCCAATCATGGCCGCTGGTTCTCTTTGCCCGCTTTATTGACAGGACTGGCAAAGGATTAAGAACGGCACCGCGGGACAGCATCCTTCTTGAGAACACCACTGCCGGAAACAGGGGTTTTATTTTCGGATTCCACCGGGCACTGGATAGTCTGGGAGCTGTTTTCGGACCGATCCTCGGCTTAATATTTTTATATCTTCTGAAAGAAAATATGCGTCTGGTTTTTTTTCTCGCCTTTATTCCCTCTGTTTTTGCCTTGATTCTTTTGGTATTCAACGTCAAAGAAAAACCCTTAGCAAAAACCGATGAAAAGAGACATTTTGTGAAAATAGATTTTCGTTCAATCAACCCCCATTTAAAATTATTTCTCTTGGTGAACTTTATCTTTGCTTTAGGCAACAGCTCCGACGCTTTTTTAATTCTTCGCGCCAAAGGGTTGGGGTTGACTTCCATCCTCGTTACTTTGACCTATGTTCTTTATAATATTTCCCAAGCCATTTTTGCCGCGCCGGCCGGTAAACTGGCTGACAAGATCGGCGCAAAAAAAGTCTTTGCCGCCGGGTTGCTAGTTTTTTCCGCGGTTTACCTTGCTTTGGGACTGATTAAAGATCCGATATTCGTTTGGTTTATATTTCCAATTTACGGAATCTACATCGCCTTTACCGACAGTGTTTCTAAAGCCTATGTCTCTGAATTTATAGATAAAAAAGAGTCCGGAAGTTATTTCGGACTGCATCAAACCCTTATGGCAGTCGGCGCTTTTCTAGCGTCCTCAATCGGCGGATTGATTTGGTATAAAATAAGTCCGTCCTTCACTTTTTATTACGGAAGTCTTATGGCATTTATCGCCCTGGCGGTTTTTATAATCTTCAGGAAAAAAACTATTTCAGTTTAACTCCCTTAACCAGTAAAAAATTACAGGAAAAAAGATACTGCCTTTTTCCTATTTTGATTAATTCTTCAGGAACTTTTGATCTGATTATTTCATGGCTATAATTCGGCAAAAGATCTTTTATCATTTCCCCGGCGCTTTCAATCTTGTAAACAATTCTTTTGTCGGTTATTTTTCTGCCGTCAAGACGAACCTTTTTCCTGTCTGTAGCGAAATCAAAGATTAAAAAACCGTTTTTTTTCAAAACTCGGCTTATTTCTTTAAAAATTTTCTTAAGAATTTCCTTTGGAAACAAATAAAGAGTACCTGTGCAAAAAATGCCATCGAAATAATTATCTCCAAAAGAAAATCGTTCTGTCATATTTAGAATCTTCGTCTCAAGCTTTGACTGAAGATCTTTTGGAGTATTTTTATAAAGTTTTTTTAGGGCGCCTCCGTCTATGTCAGCCGCGACCACCTTGTCTGCCTTATTAAGTAATATATTATTGTACCGACCGTCTCCCGCAGCCAGATTTAACCAAATACCTTTAATTTCCGACTTGGATAAAATATTCAATGTCTTTAAATCCCCTTTTCCCCAAATAGAAATTTTGTCCGTTTTTAAATAGTTTATATCTTCGGTGAAGATATATTTATTTATTTTTGTTTTCACTACTTGAATTTTATCAAAAAAGCCTTTAGTATTTAGCTATTACTATTTTCATAATAGTTCTATGAAAAACGTATTGATTGTGATCGTAGTTCTAGCTCTTTTAGGTGTTGGCGGTTATTTTTATCTAACTTCGCGCGGCATGATGCCCAAGGCTCCAGTCGGATCGGGTAATAAAGCAGGCGGAGGCGTTTTCACTTCAATTAAGGATGCTCTATCTAAATCGATTAGTCTCAAATGCGTTTATAAAGATGAGGACGGAGTAGAAACAACTACTTATATTAAAGGCGGTGCAGTCCGGGTAATGATGCAAGCGGGAAAAGACACTGATCAACCAAATAATATCGTCATGAAAGATAAAAAAATGCATATGTGGAGCGACACAAGCAAAACCGGATTCACCTATACTCTTGAAGAACCAAAAGATGTAACACCTTTCCCGACGGTCGAGGAATCGGGAAAAAATAAATCAGGTACCAAACAGGAGGAATCAGTATTGGAAACGATTGAAAAATATAAGGATGCCTGCAAGCCGGAAGTCGTCGCCGATTCAATGTTTGCCGTCCCAACCGACGTCAATTTTCAAGATATGAGTGCCCTGCAAAAACAGTTTATGCAAGGATCACCACAGGCTCCTCAAGAAAATACTAATAATCAGGATTACCAGAACTATATAAACGAAATGATGAAACAACAACAGCAACAGGAACCGGAACAAGGACAATAATATATTCCCCTTGACAAAGTAAACAATCGTTCACTACAATAGTTTCATGTTGGAAACGATTTTTGAAAAAGTGAGCGTAATCTCTTCATATAATCATGAAGAAAATAAAGTTGCTCCTTATAAAATGCGTTGGCGCTTGCGCGACTATTTCATAAAAAAAGTCGCCTACCACCACAAAATAAGGGAGGGCCGGAATCTATTTCATATCTTTCATGTCAGCGACGGAAATCTAGACTTCCGTCTTAAATTTGATACGGAAAATCTCAACTGGGTTTTAGAGGAGGTCAGCGATGGCAATTCAACTTAATCAGAATGATCCTAAGATCATGCATATTGATTTGAATTCCTGTTTTGCCACGGTTGAACAGCAAGCCAACCCCCATCTTAGGGGAAAACCAATTGTGATCGCCGCTTACCCGACTCTCGGAGGCTGCATCCTCGCTCCTTCAATTGAAGCAAAAAAATTGGGAATAAAAACTGGCATGAGAGTAAAAGAGGCAAAAGTTATCTGTCCCGACGTCATTGTTCGTGAAAATGATCCTCTCCTTGTTCGCGACGTCCACTCAAAGTTCAAAAGAATCTGTGAATGTTATTCACCGCAAGTCGTCCCAAAATCAATCGACGAGTTGGTAATGGACTTCTCCGAAATGGACGACTATAGGAAAAAAACTCTTGTCGAAATCGGGCAGGAAATAAAAAAAAGGTTTCGGGAAGAAATCGGAGAATGGATTTCCTGCAACATCGGCATCGCCACCAACCGATTTCTTGCCAAACTCGCCTCCTCACTTCACAAACCAGACGGCCTTGATGTCATAGATTACAAAAACTTACCATCAATTTTTTCGTCATTGAAGTTAGTTGACCTTAATGGAATCAACTTCCGTTATCAAGCTCGCCTCAATGCCGCCGGAATTTTTACTCCATTGGAGTTTTTGGAAGCGGAAGATAATTTTTTAAGAAAAATCGTTTTCAAAAGCATCGCCGGTCACTACTGGTACTTAAGACTGCGCGGCTTCGAAGTCGACGACTTTCAATCTGATAGAAAAAGTTTCGGTCAGGAATATTCTCTCGGACAAAAAACCAGCAACCGGGAAAAACTCTCTTCCCTTATTATGATGCTTACAGAAAAAATGGGGCGGCGGTTGCGCGAGGCCGACCAAACGGCCCTAGGAATCCATCTCTGCCTACTTTATGACGACTGGAGTTTTTGGCATAAAGGAAAAAAATTCAATGAACCCTCCTTTACAACCCAGGAGTTATTCAAAAAAGTAATGATGATTTTCTCACAGCAACCGGAGGAAAAAATCGTCAGAAAAATAGCGGTTACCTGTTTCAGTTTGGCGCCGGTAAATGATTTGACTCCGGGTTTGTTTGAAGACGAAATCGACAAAAAAAGAAAAGTTTCCAAGGCAGTTGATGAAATCAACAATAGGTGGGGAGAGTACGTTGTCGCCCCGGCCTTGATGATAAAGTCAAAAAAAACCGTCATCGACCGGATCGCCTTCGGAGGTCTAAAATCCTCTTGACAAATAAATTTAAAACTTATACTCTAAAGGTATTAATTTCTTACAATTATGGACGAATATAATAAAAAACCTCTTTGGCAATGGATTACTATCTACCTTATTATCGGCGTCCTAGTCTACGGATTAGTATATTATTTTGCCCTTGGTAAAAAAGGCGCGAATGACTATTTACCTTCAGCTGTCACTCCGACGCAAGCTGTTTCGGAAACAGCTCCCTCGACTCCCGAAGCAATGGTTGAAAAAGAAGTTAGTGTCACCCTCACAGCCGATGGTTATATTCCAGCAGTTCTGACAATAAAAGCAGGAACAACAGTCACTTGGACTAACAATAGCGGCAAGAATGCCACGGTCAGCTCAGACCCCCATCCCACCCACACCAACTATCCACCTTTAAATCTCGGTCCTTTTCAAGATGGAAAAACTCACTCGCTAAAGTTTGACACTCCTGGCACCTACGGCTATCACAATCATTTAGATGCCTCACAAACAGGAACTATCGTAGTTGAATAAACTGGGAGACTTTTAGATCAACCTTGCCGCCTTTAAAATAAACGCCTTCTTTTATAAGCATTTCTTTTTTCTTTTCGATCCCGCCTTCTCCCGAATAACCAGTCAAGGAACCGTCTGAAGCGACCACTCTATGGCAAGGAGTATCTGGAGCGTCAGGATTTGTCCGCATGAAATAGCCGACTGCCCGGGCCGCTTTTGGATTTCCCGATAAACGGGCCAGCTGACCATAGGTAGCCACTTTCCCTTTTGGAATACTCCGGCAGATTTTATAAACTTTTTCTTTTAAAAAACTCATTTTATTTTTATGACCACTTTCCCTTTTGGATGATTTTGCATTTTATAGATAAAGGCAGTGCTGGTTTCTTCCAAGGGGAAAACTTTATCCACCTGCGGTTTTATAACCATTTTCTCAACTAATTCCCTGACACGATCCATATGGATGGTGCTATTTTTAGTATTGACGGCAATGGCTGTGACTCCATACTGACTAGCCAAATCAGGACTGGGTTGGCCTTTCATCGACGCCAACCTCCCTCCTTTTTTCAAAACCTTGAATGATCGTTCCATGACGTTTCCACCAATAGTGTCGTAGACCGCGTCATAGTCTTTTAACTTTTCTTCAAATTTTTCCGTTTTATATTCGATTATTTCATCCGCCCCTAAATTTTTAACAAACTCCCTGTCTTGTTCCGAAACAGTAGTTGCCACGTGAGCGCCAATAAATTTGGCCAGTTGTATAGCTATACTACCTATTCCTCCGGCACCGCCGTGAACCAGGATTTTTTCGCCGGACTTGAGTTTGATTTCTTCCTCAAGCGCCTGGACGGCGCTTGAACCAACCAAAGGCAAAGATGCCGATTGAATGAAATCTATATTTTTAGGACGCAAACTCATCCTCCCTGGATTGACAGTAGCAAACTCTGCAAACGCGCCTGAACCACCTGATAAAATTATCGCCGTTCCGAAAACCTCATCGCCAATTTTAAAACCAGAAACTTCTTTACCAACTTCTTTTATCTTGCCTGAAAAATCACCGCCTATTGTTAAAGGAAAATCTTGTTTAATATAATCCTTTGAAAAACCACCAATAACAAAAAAATCAAAAGGATTTATTGACGCCGCATAGACTTCGACTAAGACTTGGTTTTCTTTCAAAACCGGTTTATCCAAACCATTATTTAATTTGAGCATTTCCGATCCTCCATACTGGGAAATTTGTACTGCTTTCATAGTAATAAAATTTAATTTATAACTATTTAAAAATTTCCGCCAACATACACCTGGCGCTACCGCCACCTACAGCTTCAATCGTCGGGATATCAACAACGACTAATTTTCCGTATTTTTCAAGTGACGTTTTTTGACCCGAAGTCAAAGCTTCGAAAACTGTCCTTGACATTACTATGATAGATGAACCATTTGTTGAAACCAATTGCAAGATATTGGCGCAAAACTTATACATCTGTTTTAAGGATATGGGGATTATTTTTTTCCCCGCCGCAGTCAGTTTTTTAATTATGAGAAGTTTTTCCGTTTGCGATTTAATAGACTCGAGGCAGATGACGACAAACTCCCTCCCTATACTCATAATTATATTGGTGTGATAAACAGGAATATTGGCGCTGTCTTGAGCATGGAAAAAAATTCCTTCAAATCCCATATTCAAACACCAACGGTCAAACTCTCTCTTTGTCGTCCGCGGCGATTCCATAGCAAAAGCCATTTGATTTTCCCTGTCCAATACCAAACTTCCTGTTCCCTCCAAAATCAAACCTTTTTTTTCGTCGCTTGAAAAATCAACTTCTTTTATATGATTGATTTTGACGTCCGATAAGAGGTTTTTTAGGTTAAAAAATTGTCTTTCCCGACGCCGATTTTCTGCCAACATCGGGTACAAAACCAGTCTCCCATCCTGATGATGGGAAAACCAATTATTTGGAAAAACCGCGTCGGGAGTGACAACCCCCACCCGGCTCCCCAAGACCAGGACCCTCACCTTCTCCATCTTTAACACTTCCACCATGTTTCTGAACTCTTTCATTGCCTTGTCTCTGACTTCTTTTTCGGAGAGACTTAAGTGATGCTGGAAAACATTGGTTACGGCAGTCTGGGGATTAAAGCCAAATTGGTCAGGCGAGATCATCACTACTGTATCGGTTAGTTGGGAATATTTCATCATACAGATTAACTAGTATAAAAATTATCGCAGTTAATTGCAATTCAATTTCAAACCGGAATAATGTATAAGATACGTAGGAGGTGATAACGATGATAGGATATGTAGACAATATTGAAAAAATAACCGAAGAAAACAATTATTTCCGCCAAGTCGTATATACGGGACAACACGAACAGTTGGTTGTAATGAGTCTTTTGCCCAATGAAGACATCGGAATGGAAATCCATGAAATTACAGACCAATTTTTAAGAATAGAAAAAGGCGAAGGAAAAGTAATTATGAACGGTGAGGAAAAGTCAGTAAAAGAAGGAGACGCGATTGTCGTCCCGGCCGGAACCCAACATAATATCATTAATATGTCGCCGACTGAAAAACTCAAACTGTATACGGTCTATTCCCCTCCCCACCATAAAGATGGCACAGTCCACAAAACCAAAACCGAAGCCGTCACCGACGAGGAAGACCATTTATAATTTATATGGGTTATTTCTAACTGCCGTATATCTTAAGAATGTAGGAATGATCGTCGGTTTTGTAATAAATCTAAATCCTTTTAATTTATAAAGATCTGCCATTTCTGTTTTACTATGGGAATAAGTAATAACACTCAACCACTTTTTTGCTACTTGGATTCTTACTTTATCAATAAATCTATCTATAGGGTTATTATTAAAACAATCTCTAAAAGTAATAAAACCCGTTAGCCTTAGAGTTTTCTCCCAAATATCAATTAATTGGTTTAAAGATTGTTTATCAAAATATTCTAAAAATCCATCGGTCTCTATCCAATCAATACTTTTTTCTTTTATAAAAGTTGTTAATTTTAAAACGTCAATTTGTTTAATAGTTATTCGCAAAGTTTTATATTTATCATTAACAAGTTTCTTAACAGCTTCAATTTGATATTTTCCAATATCAATAATAATTATTCTTGGATTGTTGTTTTTTTTGAGAATAAATTTAATAAATTCATCAGCAGTCGTCTCATTACCGACTCCGCAAAGAAGACAGGTGAAATCTTTCTTAGAAAAATTAGGTTGTAAATTAAGTTTTTCTAAATCATCAATGCCTTTTTGATAAACCCAACGTAAATATAATCTCCATAAAGGCGTACCAATTACCACTTTAAATCTTTTATAATAATTTTCACTCGTCATAAAGAAATTAAGATTAGCCCGGTGAGAATGCCGGCAATACCAAAGTATTGGTTAGGTTTGATTTTTTCTTTAAAAAATATTTTCGCCAAGATGATGGTTACTAAAGCATAGGCGCTACCGATCGGAGCCACGATCGATGCTAAAGATCCGGAAGTTCCCAAAGAAAAAGTAAAAAAAGCTCCCATGTCAAAAACTCCTATCAGTATAAGCAACCATAACGGAAATTTAGATTTCTTTTGAACAAACTCTTTTTTTGCAAAAAGCATATAAACAAACAGAAATATTAAAAGAAAAAAACGGAAACTGATTGCCGGTAAAAACCATCCCATTGTTTTTGTTAAAGACGCCAATAAAAATAAAGATGTTCCCCAACCAAACATCGCCATCAATCCTTCTCTAACTCCGATTAAAAGCTTTATTTTTTTGTTAGTAATTAAGTCTTCAATATTTATAGAAGATAAAATAATCCCGGAAATAATAAAAATAATTGCCAATGTTTGGTTAATTTTTAAAACCTCTTTTAAGAATATTATTCCTAATAGTGCTGTTAAAAGTCCCCAGGAGGCAGCAATGGAACTAACAAGTGATACCTGACCGATCTTTAATCCTTTATAAAAAGATAGATAGGCAAACATCTGCAACAAAGCAATAATAGTAATTTGAATAATATTTTTATATATAAGAGAGAAATCAAAAGTAGAAAAGTTATAGAAAAGATAAAACGAACCGAGAAGCAAACCAAAAAGCTCCATCCAGAAAAGGACGATAAAATTTGTCGTTTTTCTGTTGGCAACGGCTTCAAAGAATATTGCTATTCCCCAACCTGCCATCGTCGCCAGTCCCATCAAAATTCCCATATTGGAATTATACGCTTAATTGTTTATACAGTCTAATCTTAAGGTGTAAAATATTTAAATGAATAGTATTGTATCTCGTATTCGTCAAATACTAAAAAACCAGGCTGATGAAAAGGTCAAAGAAGGTCAGACGAGATATTTCAAGGAAGAAGTGAAATTCTACGGTCTGACTATGCCAAAAACTGAAAAAATCGCCAAAGAATATTTTCCGAAAATAAAAAATCTAGATAAAAAGGAAATCTTCCACCTCTGCGAAGACTTTTTAAAATCAGGCTATATGGAAGAAGCCATGATTGCAGCCAATTGGGCCTACTGGATTAATAAACAATTTGAATCGAATGATATAGATGTTTTTGAAAATTGGATTGACAGATATATTGACAACTGGGCCGAGTGCGATACGCTTTGTAACCATGCTGTCGCCGCCCTCATTGAAAGATTTCCCGGACATATAAATCGATTGAAAAATTGGGCGAAGTCGAAAAATCTTTGGATGCGCCGGGCCTCGGCGGTGACTCTGATCCTCCCCGCCAGACACGGGAGATTTCTAAAGGAAATTTTTCAAATCAGCGATACCCTCTTACAGGACAATGAAGACTTGGTGCAAAAAGGTTACGGCTGGATGCTTAAGGCCGCCAGTCAATCTCATCAAAATCAGGTATTCGACTACGTGATGAAAAATAAAAAGAAGATGCCGCGGACAGCCTTGCGCTATGCTATTGAAAAGATGCCGAAAGAGTTAAAGGCAAAAGCGATGGTTAAATAGTTTTTTCTTGAAGTTTGGTTTCAAGTTCTTTTATTTTATTCTTTAATTCAATCATCTTCAACTCCCTGTCAACCGTCACGCTATTGAATTTTTCCAATTCGGTTATTTTGTCCTTAAGTTTCTTTTCTGCAAACTTCTGTTCGTTGATATTGTCAAAAACAGCCACAAAAAAACCTTTTTTGGGACTGTATACAGAAACTGAAAAATGTATTTTCAACGGATCAACATACGTCTCAAAATGTTCGGGTTTGCCGCTTTGCGCCACTCGACCATAGATAGTTAATAGTTCTGGATTGGTTTTCTTAATTTCGGGTACGACAATCGTTACAGCTTTACCGACGACGTCTTTTAGCCCTGTCAGTTTTTCAAAAGCTTTGTTAACGTCAAGGTAGATAAAGTCTTCTGGATTACCCTGGTCATCATAAATCATCTTGCAATAGGCAAAACCGTCCAGCATATTTTCAAAAAGGAGGCGGAAAGATTCCTCGCTCATCTTGTCTTCATCTGAAAGAATAGTTTTATCCATAAGTTTAGATAATATCATTTAAAACCGATCTCAATTGTAAGAAAATTAACTTATACTAAAATTATATCAGTAAAATGTATAATAAAATCAAATACAAGAAAGGAGGTGAAAAAATATGAAGACTAGTATTGAAAGCGTCATGTTATTTTCCAAAGATGCTAAAAAACTGGCTTATTTTTATCGGGATACGGTTGATTTAAAACTGACATTTGAAGCCGTTATGGGAACAAATATAGATCTTTATCAATTTGAAATGAAAAACAGCAGTTTTTATATTATCGATAATCCAAAAATAAAAGGAAAAAGTGAGGATTCTGAACGCTTCCTAGTGAATTTTGAAGTAAGAGATATCGAGACCGAAACAAAAAGATTACGAAACAAAAAAGTGAAGATGGTCGGAGACATTCAACATATCGAAGGTTATGGTTTTGTCAGTTCATTTGTCGACATCGATGGGAATAACTTCCATCTGGTCCAGACAAAAGGAGGGAAAATACCAAAAGCGTTTAAGAAATAATGAATTCTTTTCCTATGACTAATATCTACCTGAAAATACAGGCGTTTTTTTGGTAAAATATATGTGCACATTTACATCCCCTGTAGCTCAATCGGTAGAGCAGGTCGCTGTTAACGACAAGGTTACTGGTTCGAGTCCAGTCGGGGGAGCCATGAACCACGTAGGGTTCATGGCCCTAAACCCAACGTGGTTTAGGGCACTATTAATTTAACCCTGCGTGATATGTTTTTCTACACTTACGTTTTGTTAAGTCTCAAAGATAACCAGTTTTATATTGGTTATTCTTCTAACCTAAAAGAAAGAATAAAAGAACACTCTTCTGGTAAAAACACTTCGACAAACCCTCGTCGTCCATTAAAACTAATTTATTATGAGGCTCATCTTTCCAAAGTTGACGCCATGCGACGTGAAAAATATTTCAAAACAGAGAAAGGAAAAAGTAGTTTAAGACAAATGATTAGAGAATCCTTAAATAATACTTAATTATTTATAATCCAATTTTTCCTCTCTCCCATATTGTCAATCTTTCATTGCTAAGTCCTTATCAAAAGGCTCTTGAAACTCAAATAATAATCGAGGAAGAGCCGGGATGGGAATCTGCGATACTTGAAATATCGCAAAAAGTTGAATTAGCATATTATGAGGCTTATTTTAACAAAATTCTTACAAAGGAGTATAATAAAAATAACTTATGAAAAAGAATTCATCTAATAAAAATTTACACAAAGCTAGTCACGCAAAAAAAGATGAGTTTTATACACAGTTAACCGATATTGAAAACGAACTAAAACACTATAAAGGACAATTCCGAGAAAAAGTAATATTTTGTAATTGTGATGATCCGAAAGAAAGTAACTTTGTCAAATATTTTAGTATGAATTTTGAGCACTTAGGACTCAAGAAGTTAATTGCTACTCATTATAAAGAAGCAAATTTATTTACTCAAGAACCACCATATAAACTAGAATATACCGGCGATAAAAATGGAAATCGAATACCTGATTCTGAGGAATTTTTAACTAAAATGATTAGTGACGGAGACTTTCGTAGTAATGAATGTATTAAGTTACTTAAAGAAGCCGACATAGTTGTTACAAATCCTCCTTTTTCTATGTTTCGTGAATATGTATCACAACTTATAGAGTATAAAAAGAAATTTTTAATTCTTGGTAATCAGAATGCTATTACATATAAAGAAATTTTTAAACTGATTAAAGAAAATAAGTTGTGGTTAGGATATGATAATGGCGGTACAAAATGGTTCCAAGTTCCTAAGGACTACGATATACAAACAGAATCAAGAATAAAAATTAAAAACGGTGTTAAGTATTTTAGTATGGGAAGTATTATGTGGTTTACAAATCTTGATACTACTAAACGTCATGAAAAATTAGACCTTTATAAAAGGTATACCAAAGAAGAATATCCAACATATGATAATTACAATGCAATTAATGTTGATAGATATAGTGATATTCCTTATGATTACAATGGCTTTATGGGTGTACCAGTTACTTTTATAGACAAATATAATCCAGAACAATTTAAAATTGTTGGCCAAGGGCAAGGTAATCTTTATAGACAATTAACGCCAAAAGGATTGAATAAAAAATTTGTTGATAATTACTATAAAACTGGGGGTACAGGGTCAATAAAAGAAGATCATCCAGTTTTAGGTTATTATAATAACAATGGAAAAGCCATTATTCCTTATATGAGGATAATTATAAAAAAACTTTAATGAAAATTAGTCTACAAAAAATAAAAATTCGTGAAGTAATTAAAAACTATAAAGATAGTGCTGAAGAAGGGGTGACAGCTTATTCAGGTAAATTGAATATTCGACCAAAATATCAACGAGAATTTGTTTATAAGGAAAAACAACGTAACGCTGTGATAGAAACAATTAAAAATAACTTCCCACTGAATGTGATGTATTGGATGATAAGAGAAGATGGTGGATATGAAGTATTGGATGGTCAACAGCGTACTATTAGTATTGGACAATATGTTAACGGTGATTTTTCACTGAACGATCTATATTTTCATAATTTGACCAAAGAAGATCAGGATGTAATTTTAAATTATGAGTTAATGATTTATTTCTGTGAAGGGACAGACAAAGAGAGATTAAACTGGTTTAGAATCATTAACATTGCTGGTGAAAAATTAACAGATCAAGAAATACGAAATGCTGTTTACACAGGACCATGGTTAAGTGACGCTAAACTAAAATTTAGTAAATCAAACTGCGCAGCCTATCTCTTAGCTAGTGATGGTGGACAATTATTAAACGGATCACCTATAAGACAAGAGTATTTAGAAACTGTACTATCATGGATCAATGATGGGAGGATAGAAGACTATATGGCGAAACATCAACATGATAAAAATGCTGAAAAGTTATGGGAATATTTTCAAGATGTTATAGAGTGGGTTCGAAAAACTTTTACCAACTATCGTCATGAAATGAATAGTGTGTTGTGGGGAGAATTATATAACCATCTCAAAGATAAAAAATTAGATCCTAATAAACTAGAGACAGAGATTATAGAGCTAATGCAGGATGAAGATGTAACAAAAAAATCTGGAATTTATCCTTATATTTTGACTAGAGATGAGAGATTTTTAAACATCCGTGCTTTTACTGATAAGCAAAAAAGAGAAGCTTATGAGAAACAAAAAGGTATTTGTATAAAATGTAAAAAACATTTCGAAATAGGAGAAATGGAAGCAGATCATATAAAACCTTGGGTTGAAGGTGGAAAAACTATAACCGAGAATTGTCAAATGCTATGTAAAGACGATAATCGTCGTAAAGGTAAAATTTAAACTAATTGAAGGGTAAGGGGCAGAAAAGCTTACCCAACCTTTCCGCCCCCGATAAAGACAAGACTAGAGGTTATTATTAAGCCAATCTGATACCTCTTGTGACAAACCGTTCCATGCTGCTGGTGCGGATGCAGTTGTGATTAAGATTCCATCAGTATAATCCGATGCTGATTTAAGCCTATCGCGGATTTGAGTAGCCGTTAAATTGCAAACAACAAACCAGGTGCTGTCTAAGGGATGACACCAATTACCTAACCCTTTGATTGCGCGGTACAGATCGTCATAGTCTTGACCAGGACGGTTAAGATCGTAGCTGATTGAGTAGACCATTTTTTACCACCTCCTTCCAGATGGCAAACTTATAATAAACTATCTGAAAATACAGTTTATCAGATAGTTAAATTATTGTCAACTTGAAAAATAATATTAACATGATGTATAATACTCATATGAACCAATCAGAGCCTACCATTGACTATAAAGCTATTGGAAAAAGACTTAGAGACTCTCGTGAGGCTGTAAAACTGACTCAAGCCCAACTTGGAGAAAAACTTTCAAAACCATTAACAGCAACAGCTATTTCACTATATGAAAGTGGGGAAAGAGCTGTTTCCCTTGACGTATTAACTGAAATAGCCAACATATTAAAGACACCTTTAGAATTTTTAATAAAAGGAAAAGAGCAAGCACCATCAATAAATATTGCTCTCAGAGCAGATAAAGATTTAAGTAAAAATCCGAAAGCAATAGGGCAAATAGAATCATATATTAGTTATATTAAAAGCACAGGAGATAAAGAAAAGTAATTACAATGGACGACGATTTAAATTCAAAGCCAAATTTAAACTTAGCAAGAAAATTAGCAAGACAGTTGTTATCAGACTCGCACATAACATCAGCTCCCGTACTCCTTAGAAATGTAGCAAAATATGTTCCAGATCTTTCGATTGAGGGGAAGGAATTTGAGGATGAAATATCTGGCCTACAAATAAGTTATAAAGGCAAATATTATATTTGTTACAATGCAAGTCATCCAGTTAAGAGAAACAGATTTACAGTTGCACATGAAATCGCACACATTATGTTAGGCCATACTACATCATGTCGTAAAAATAATTTAGGATCAAAAGATCCAGCAGAAGCTGAGGCTGACCAATTTGCAGCGGAACTAATAATGCCTTTGTCTGTTTTAAAGACGGCTATTTCCACAACTAAAAATGTGAAAGATTTAGCTTCTTTATTCTGGGTAAGTAAAGAGGCGATGAGTTGGAGAATAATTGAAACAAAATTGTTCAATAAATTAAATTCCTGGGGTTAGATAGAGAGAATGATTATCTAAAAAAACTCGTTCTAATTGTTTCAGCGACGTGGAGCATTTTTAAGGGGAATTTTACTCTAGTGGATTGGAGACCCTGGCCATTTGGTCCTGCAAAGTTTTTTCCGAGTCGTTGCCGAAAGTAACCAACAATTTGTCACCATTCATTATTTCCTGACCCAACACTGTTGGTAACAACTCCCCATTGAGATAAAATTTCAGCTCGTTATCTCCATTACTGCAAAACGTTTCGTTGGTGCCTGTTGTTAAACACTCACTGGTCAGACTGAACGGCAGAGTAGAAAAAAACTCCTGCCAAGTTATTTCCGGCTTGGTGATAGTAATGATGTTAGGATTTCCAGCTGTAATGAAAGCGTTTGGAGAAAGATTATGGTACATGGCTGCCGTAAAAATCCGGAAAGTGCCATTGGTAAAAATAGCAAAAGCCGCTTTTTTTTCGGTAAATTTTATTTCTGAAAGCAGTTCGTCAATCTCTCCGCCATTCCATTTGGTGACGACGTTTTCGTTTTGATCAATTTGAACAAAAGTATGTTGGTAGACGACCCCATATTTTCTGGCTAAGTTTTTTTCTGCTTGATCAGTATCTGGATCATTGTAGTTAACTCGTATTAGAAAAACGTCTTCAGGAATCCGACTGACGTTCTGTTTAAAACTCTCGTCGGCCGGTTTGCAGATTGGACACCAGGAAGCGTAAAAAAAGAGCACTCGGCGTTTATCCCAAGCCTGGTTATACGCTGCCTTTGAGTATTCCACATAGTGACTATTTTCAGCTATAAGAGGTTTATTTTTTTCGGCGGCATCGTTTGGATTAACAGAATTTTGACGGAAAACTGTATACCCGCTAAATATCAGCAAGACTGTGATTACGGTGACAATGATAAGTGTGGATATTTTCATTTTTTTCTCTTTTAATTATAACTGAAAATGTATTATTGCCGGTGAGACTTAATTCTGGATAGACTAAGTTCTCATATAGTCTATTAAGGAGAACACTCCAATAGCTTTCTTATAAACTTGAAAGTTTAAAAATAACTGATACCATTTTAGTATGAGAACGATTTATATTAGACCAGTTTTTTATTATAAATTAAAGAGGTAATTAATATGGCTAAATATGTCGACGGATTTGTGCTTGTAGTTCCAAAAGACAAAACCGAGGAATACAAAAAAATGGCTGAAGGCGGTCGTGATACCTGGATGAAGCATGGCGCGCTTGAATACTATGAATGCCGTGGTAATGACTTGGTTCCACAAGAAATGGGCGGCGAAAAGACACGTGCGTTCACTGAAATGACTGGAGCAAAAAGCGATAAGACGGTATGGTTTTCATTTATCATTTTTAAGTCAAAAAAACATCGCGATGAAGTCAATGCTAAAGTGATGGAAGAAATGAACAAACAGATGGAAGGAAACAAAGATATGTCGGTACCTTTTGACATGAAGAGAATGGCCTACGGTGGTTTTCAAGTTGAAGTAGAAGGATAAGACGACGTGAAATATATTATAAATTATAAATGGAGTTTCTATGTTTAGAAAAATTAAAATATTTCTCGGGGCACTTTTTGTAATCCTTATTCTTATTCTTTTTTCTACTAAAACTCAGGCAGCCGGACCGTGGGACGATGTTTGGCTGGCAATAACAGAAATTAGAGATCAAATTATAAACTTACAAAGTCAGATAACTAACATCCAACTAATTCCCGGTCCAACTGGGCCGACTGGACCACAAGGAATACAAGGTCCGGCTGGGTCAACTATTTCGTACTATCAAGTTTTTTCAAACGTTAGAACAGTTGCGCCTGGGACATCGGGGTATGTGCAAGCGTTTTGTAATTCAGGTGATACTGTAATTGGAGGGGGCTACGATGTAAGTCCTCCAACTGGAGGCGACCACATGATGGAACTGTATACAAATATCCCCTTTGGTGTAGGCGCGTGGGCAGTTGCCGGTATAAATTCCGGTCTGAATACCAATTCACAAAATCTCTCTACATTTGCTGTGTGTGCGCATTATTATTAACATATGTCTAAGAATCCGATTATAAATGCTGTTAGCGCATCATTGTACATCATCCTCGTTGTTTCTGTCATGACTTTCGTAACTCAACCTTTAAAAAATAAGCCCGATACTTTTTTCGCTCCAATCACATTTTTATCAGTACTTACTCTTTCTGTAGTTGTAATGGCGTTCCTGTTTTTTTATCAACCCCTTCAGCTTTTTATTGATGGAAAGAAAAAAGATGCAGTTATCACTGCTATTATTTTATTTCTGCTTTTCTCCGGCCTAATTTAGATTTAGACTAATTTCATAGTCTAGCTTCATTTATTACAAATTTATTACATATTTTTAACCTTTTTCTTTTTTAAAAGATGAAATATTAAATAAAAGGTGCGAAAAAAATGATATGCAAACACTAATCAATTTAATAATTAACGGGGTCGCAGTTTTTGTAACCGGTCGGATAATACCGGGAGTAGCAATTAGCGATTTTTTTACGGCAATTGTCGTATATGTTGTACTCGCAGTTGTTAATACATTTATAAAACCAATTCTCATCATACTCACTTTACCTGTAAACATTATGACACTTGGCTTATTTACATTCGTTTTAAATGCTTTAGTAATTTTAATTGTCGACGCTATTGTCCCAGGATTTAAAGTTGACGGTTTTATATCAGCTTTACTTTTTAGTCTGGTATTGTCCATTATCAGCTCTATGCTTTATATGTTAACTGGTTAATAATAAATGAAGAGTTTAGTGAATAAATGAAATCTAAAAAATAATTTATTCTATTCTAATTCTTTGAATTGCTGTTGGTGAGGGAATTGGTGTTACTGCTTCTTCTTCTGCATAACTTTTTTTTATATTCTGCGGTTTTTTAAGAGCATAACGACTGATGAGAAAAGTAGTATAAATTAAAAAAATAACAACAAATAATCCTCCGACGATCATCAGATAACCAAAGTATTTTTTAATATCTTCAAGATCCACACCTTTAATATAACTTTATAAAGTTACCTTGTCAAATAAGTAAAAAAACAAAAAAATAGATTGATGGAGTAAGTATATTAAGTGATAAAGAATAAATTAATATATATAATACGTATATGAAGAAAGATGAAGAAGTGAAGGAACACTTTCATGAAAAAATAGTCTACAAGGATCACCATCACCACAACCACGGAGGTGGTAACGCAATTTACGGGTTAGGAGTTATAGGCGCTTTATTTTATTTTCTCCAAGGATCCAATACTTTCGGAGCAATACTTATTGGAATCGGAAAAGCTGTTTTTTGGCCGGCAATTTTGATGTTCAAACTTCTATCCTTTTTAAGGATATAATAAATCGCATTTTACACCTCAGAGGTGGGAATACTTAAGGAACCAAATTAAAATCATCTTGACAGTTCTATTTTAACTACTACAATGTTAGTATTAGAAATAAGTATTTAATTTTAATATGCATAATCACAACGATCATTCGGATTTGGTAAAAGGATTTGTCGAGAGTCAAAAGGAGGTCTTTGATTCCTCGGATCAGGCAATGTACGTATTTCTGGACGATGATAGCAGGGCATGTAACGAAAAATTCGCCCAACTTTTAGGGTATTCGTCGGCTGATGAATGGATGAAAGTCGACGTGAAAGGTGCATTTCCATCGGTATTTGTCGACGGAAAAAGCCAGGAAACTCTGGTATCGTCCTATCAAAAGGTAATGGAAAAGAAGACAGCCTCATCCTTTAAAGTCACCTGGAAGAAAAAAACCGGAGGAACAGTTGATACGACCGTTATTCTTATACCAGTGGTTTATCAGGATCATCTATTTGCGCTTCACTTTGTCTCATAGGGGTATTTTTTCACCTCAGAGGTGGGAGTACATTAAAAGTACAAGAATATTCTTGAAATTTATTAGTTATAATTAATTAATAAATAAAAAAATATGGACATACCTTTATTTAATTCTGATGAGGAAAAACTAAAAGATAGTTTGAGCCGCTACAAACAAATGATCGACGACACTCCTATTTGCATCAAAGTCTTTGATGGTGACGGAAAATTAATTTTTATAAATAAAGGAGGCAGAAAAGAACATTTCATTAAAGACACAGATGATATATCAAAATGGGATTGGGTCGCAACTGTGAAAAAGGAATATCAACCGCAGGTTTTGGAAGCATTCAAACAAGGCTTGGGAGGCACGGCATCAGAAGTGTTAATGGAGCATACGCCCGAAGGATCAAGTCACGGTTGGTGTCAAGGAATTATTTCCCCAATTAAAGGGGAAAATGGTAAAGTGAATTTGCTTCTTTTTTATTCTATAGACGCGACAGCGAAAATGGAGGCAAAAAAACAACTTGAAAAAAAAGAAAAAGAGCTTGAAATACGCAACGACGAACTACAAAAAATTAACGGATTTATGGTAGGAAGGGAACTTAATATGGTTAAACTTAAAGAACGAATTAAGGAATTGGAAAAAAATAAAACTGGTTAAAGGAAATGTTACTCCGTTCAACTTAAAAAATAGTTTCTCTTGCTTTATATACTAAAATTATGAAATCGTTTCCTAATGTTTTTTCAAAGAAAACCGCTTGGTCTTTATTGATACTCTTCTTTATTTTTGACAGCGTAGTTTCTTATTTTGCAATTACCAAAATGAATGGGCGAGAAGCAAACTTAATGATTGCTTTTTTGGTTGAAAAATATCCGATACTTTACTTTATTTATATTCCAGGATTAATTATTATTATGCATTTAATTGTTCTGGGATTTACAAAATTAGCTATCAAATTTTTTAACAAAAATAATTTAAAGAAAGAATTAGTTGAAAAAGTCGTTTTAACATCTGTTGTTATCTATTGGCCGATTGCCAATTCTTATATGAATCTTTCCTTTATCCTCGGACATCGTCTGACAATTCCGGCCTGGTACTTTTTATCAGGGGTAGGATTTTTCTCAGCCCTCACCTACTTCGTCTTCACCATCAACTCTAAAAAACTTGCATAAAAAAATTTAAAAGAAACATATTCTAATTACCTGAACTTGGGGGAGCTAATTAATGTGATTTATAGTTAGTTGGGAAAAGACTTTAGATTTTTATTATAAAAAAGAGCTTTTTCAAATTCGTTTTTTGCGGCTTCACTATTTCCTTGCTTATTATATATCTCGCCTCGTAAAATATATAATTCTGAAAAAGCTCGATTTTGGTTATTAAAAATTTTATCAGTTAGTTCAAACACTTTTTGGTAATTGCCTAATTCAAAATATGCCTTTATGGGTTCGATCTGATACCATAATGTTCTAAAAGCCAATACGTTTTCCACTTTTTCAAATTCTAAAACTGACTCTTGATAGTTACCAATATTATAAAGAGCGACCGAGAGGTTGAAACTGGCATAGAGATCATCCGGGTTGTTTTCCAATTGGTCCCGTGCTTTCTGAACCGCATTTTCCCAGGCAATTTTTTCATTTTTATCTTCTTTCAAAATACTTTCGGCAATTTTTTGTTTTTCGGGTGGAACCAAAGCAAGATATTCGTAATTAAACTGTTTCCAGAGAATATCAAACTCCTCGTAGGAGTATTTTAAATTTTTTCCCTGAAGAGAGTCGTCCTGGATAAATTCATTAGTCTCGTTATCATATCCTTTGACAACACGGTAGTGGCCGATGTCCTGATCTGCAGTCAGGAGGGTTCTTGTGATTACGGGAATTTCATAATTAATAAAAAGTTTTATCAGGTCAGCGTTGCCATTAGGACGGTGATAGGGTATGAAACCAAATTCTTTTGATTTCTCTTCTAATTCATCAAGAGTAACTGATTTATCATCATTGTCACCTTGGGAGTTTTGGTAGGGTCGAAGATCTACTCCTAATTCTTCTTGGCCTTTATTGATTCCGTAATACGACAATGCCATTGATAAAGCGGCCGGTCCGCAGTTGTTAAAAGTTTGAAAGACATGATAGTCATTATTTAATATTTTTTTTGGTGGGATGGGTTTTAATAGATAAGTGGTTTGCACAGGAGTTGGTAACGGACTTGGAGCACTAGTGATGTTGTCATAGGCGGGTTGTCTAATAACAATTTCAGGATCTTTTTTAAAAACCAAAAAGAGTCCTCCGGCTAAAATAAGGATTAAGATTAATAAAAATGTTTTTTTCATTGAATTACCATTCTACCACTTGACGCTTATTTTTTAACTGGTACCATAAAAGTATGAGAAAGTTGCTCCTCGTGATTGTGATTGCCGCAGTGATATCTCTTGCACCTGGACTAATCAGCGCTGCTTCTGATGGAAATCCCTGGGATCAGGTATGGGCGGCAATCGAGAATTTGCAAAATCAGATAGAAAGTATAACTTCAAGTTCCGCACCTTCACCGGTATCTTCGACTGTCTTTGGAAGCGCGATGCCTCTTAACGAATGTAGTGACTGTGAACTCTTTGATGAGTCATTTGAATCCAGTCCCGGACCGAGTGTGACGGTGAATATTACTTCAGGTCGCGCTATGGTAACTTTAACAGCCGGAATCCAACCAGCAGGGACGCCGACAGCTGACGGTGAAGGACGAATGATGTTTGAAGTGACAGGAGCCTCATCGATCACTGCCAGCCCTACCAGAATGCTTATGTCCAGGAAACCTTTTAAGGGGAGTGCGACCTATATTATCAACGGATTAACAAATGGTCAAAATACTTTTACAGCAAAATATGCAGCTTTCTTTTCCAGCGTAAACTTTAGTGATCGAACAATCATCGTTACCCCACTTTAAAAAGTATGAGCCATATAGAAAAATAAAATAACCATGACAAAAACAACTAAGAAAACTACGGGATTCTCGGACGAGGAGAAAGCGGCGATGAAAGAACGGGCCAGAGAACTGGCAGCGGAATCAAGATCAAGCAAGAATAAAGCTCAAGGCGAGAGCGACGTTCTTAAGGCGATCGCAAAGATGCCGGAACCAGACCGTACCATGGCAAAACGGCTTCATGAAATAGTTAAAGCCAACGCACCAACTCTCTCACCTAAAACCTGGTATGGTATGCCCGCGTATGCAAACCGCGACGGCAAAGTTGTCTGTTTTTTCCAAAACGCATCGAAATTCAAGTACCGATACTCGACTCTCGGTTTTAATGACGCGGCTCATCTAGATGAAGGCGCCATGTGGTCAACATCCTTCGCCATCATAAAGTTGACTGCCGCTGAAGAATCAAAAATTGCCGCGCTCGTGAAAAAAGCAGTGAGCTAGGGATGTATTTTGATTATAAAGATTTCGAACTATTCAAAGAACCGTTCTCAGCAAGAAAGACCCCAAGAGTTGCAATCGTAACAAAAATCAGCAATGAAATCCAAATCAATCTTCGACTATTTGAAATAGTAATATATCTGTCTTTTTCAGTAATGGCTTTAATCCTGTCCCCTAACGTTTTTCCTCCAAAAAAACCGTCTACGACTAAAAGGCCAACCTTTAACCAAAGCAATGGATTTTTTCCAAACTCACTCCACTCCACCACGACCATGTAAATCCCGGTAATTATCTGGACTCCAATCGCCAAAGTTAAAAATTTCCACAAAACTTTGAGATACTCCAAATTTTCCTGAGCGATTTTTTCTTTAACCAATATCAAAAGCGAAGCAAATAATCCGCCGATGATAATTGAAGTACCAAGAACATGCAATATTAAAACAACGGTATGAATGATTTCATTCATAAAAAAATTATATCAGTAATTATAAATCACTACTATTAAGCTTATATCCCGGGAGCTGTTATACTTTTTTAAGTATGAAGATCGAAAACAATAAAACGGATAGAGAAACAGAAGACCCCCTTTTGCCTAAAGTTTTTGATTATCTCAATAAATTCGACTTCCCTCTCGCCTACTTTATCCAAAAAAAATTCAAGATAGGATTTTCAAGAGCAGAACGAATACTTAGACAAATTGAGGCCAAAAAAATTTCTTTATCTCAATAAATTCTGATATCATAATGGTATGAGTATTCTTCTTTTTATTCTACTTCTTCTTTTAATTTTAGCCGTGATTGGGGCTTTCATCTTATATTTCCAAAGACTAAACAGTAAAAATCAGTCGGAAAAGAAAGTCCATGAACTGGAGGCTTTACTCGGAAAAGTTCAGACGGAACTTGATAAAGATGTCCAGATACTCGGACAGTCAAAGGAAAAGAACCAATATGAAACTTATGCCGGTCAGATAGTTTCCCAAATGAACGAAGGAGTCATTTGCATAGATCAAAATCGCACAATTCAGCTTGTCAACACCTACGCCGAAAAATTTTTGGAAATTTCACCGGCAATAAACAAACTTTATCAACAGGCATTGCATTTCCTGATTAATGAAACACGGGATTATTCGCTTTTTGAAGCGGCGCTTTCCGGCAAGAACCAAACCCTTCCGGGCAATGCGGAAATAGTCACCCAGCACAGAAAAATCCCCGTACTCGGAACAATTACCCCTCTTATATCCGACAATATTGTCAAAACGACTGTCTTTATCTTTGCCGACAACAGTCAAAATGTTTCAAAGATTCAGGAAGAGAAAGCTTTTTTTTCTGCGGCAGCCCACGAATTACGAACACCTCTCACCGGTATCCGCATGAGCGTATCTCTGTTATTACAGCAGTTTGATACGCTCGGCCGGGAAAAGATTATCGAGTATTTGAAAAAAACCAATGATTCCATAGAATATTTAGTAAACCTCGTTAATGACTTTTTGAACGTATCGCGGATTGACCAGGGACGGCTGGCCGTCAACAGCAAATCACTTAATATGGTAACGCTCACCGATGAGGTTGTTCGGGAAATTTCCCTTCTTGCCAAGGAACGCAAACTTTATATACGCCACGAATCCATCGAGGGCGAAGTCAGAAACGTTTTTGCTGACCCGATAAAATCAAAAGAAGTCCTGACGAATTTGATAAGTAACAGCATTAAATATACTATTCAAGGAGGAATAACGATAACTCATCAGGTTACAGATACTTCTTTAATAACAAGAATTTCCGATACAGGAAACGGAATCCCAAAAGAATCACAAAATCTTTTATTCAAACGATTCTTTCAAATCGGCGGAGCTCGAAATCAGTCCTCGGCTAAAAGCACTGGTTTAGGCCTTTATATTTCCAAAAAAATTGCCCAACTGATGCATGGTGAAGTTGCGCTTGAAACAAGCGAACCTGGTAAAGGTTCAACATTTGCATTTACATTGCCATTGGTTCAAAAATAAATGATGGCAGAGTGGATTTAATCTTGGATTAATGGTATACTCTCTATAGAATAAAGAAATTGTTAACTTCTTTATCTAACAGCTTCTTAATTTAAAAAATGGCAGATAAAAAATATAGTAATCCATGCTCCAGATGCGGCAAGGAAAGAGTCTTCGTAAAAACTTGGAAAGAAAAAATCGGATACTCAACAATCACAACAACGGAAACAGCCTGTCCTGATCCTGAATGCCAAAAAATAGTTGAAAAAGCCAACAAAACCCAAAAAGCCAAATACGATGCTTCTCAACTAAGAAGACAACAAAGCTTCACCCATCATAAAAAATCTAAAAAAGGTTTATAGACTTCTTACTGCTTGTTCTTTATCTGGAGAGGTGCCTTTGAAGTGAACCTTGCCATTAACGACTTCGAGCTTTTCAATGTTGTAGCTTGGTTGACGATCTTTTATAACCGACTCGACCAAATCATTTATGGCCGGACCATACTGATTAACCAACCCCTGCGGAACTGGAATATTGACGATGCTGGCGGACTCAACAGATAGGTGGCCGAGATTATTGAGAATCGACCCTGATACTTTCAGATAAACTGGCAGGTCGGCGTTGGGAACTTTGAATTTGGCGGCCGCCTTGGCAATATCTTGGTAGGAAACTCCAAGCGCCACTAAATAATTAACTGCGTCCTGAAAATTCACCGTGCCCGCTCCTTCGACTGAACCGTCAGGATTGACACGGATCTGGACATTGCGAAACGGAAAATAAATGTAGTTTTTTCTGCGGTTGTCAACGGCGGCGGTCAACTCTTGGCTTGAAAAATTGGCGTCGACAGGATGGCTTCCCGATACAATCAAAGTTTTCTCCGTTCCGGCGTTCGTTGGCAAAGGTTCAAAGGTAACCTTTAACTTTCCGTAAATTGATTTCAAATCAGCCTGGGTATAGGTGACTCCGAGATTTTTCGGCTGGCGCAAATAAAAAAAAGCTCCAATAAAAGTAACCACTATGATAAGAAGAAGTGAGAGAATGAGTTTCATAAAAAATATTATATCAAAACGGCAGAGTCAGCGGCATATCTTTTGCTTCCTGGCTTTCCAGATATTTTTTCCAGTCGACTTCGATGGCGAGTTTTCCGTTGGGAGTCAAATAAAAAATCTCCATGTTTTTCACCCCGTACTCGAAAAGTTCCTTTGTCAACATAACGTCGTCCAGGCAGTATTTTTTCAGTTCATCAATTTTTCCTTCGTTGTAAAGGTCGATCGCCTGCAAACCATGGCCGGTTTTTTTCTTACCCAGAGTGGCGCCAATGACTTCGTTAAGGGAAATCCTTCGGCCGATTTTCTGCTTAATATAATCAAGAATGTCAAAGGCCTGAAAGACCTCAACCTTACCAGGATAATAAGCTTGAAGAACAGGAATGTCAAAGTTAACGACGTTGTAACCGATTATGTATGAGGCGGCCTCTAAGATGGGAAACAGTTTGTTTAATTCCTTTTCCTCGAATATTTTTTGTTGTGAATCTTTGTAATCGTAAATTCCGACGACTGTAATACCCAGTTTCTGCGGATCGTCAAAATCACGGAAGCTGTATTTGGTTTCCAGATCGAGAACAATTGGAAATTTTTTCATTAGTTGATTTTTCTCCCTAATCTTTCTTTATATATCTCCACCTCAAGAAAGCTTTCTTTGGTAGGAGTTCTTTCCCAAAGTAAGGAAACACGATTGAGGTCATTTTGATAACGTTCATAGATGCTGTCAAAAACTTTTTTAAAGAGATCTTTGTTTTTCTCGCCCAGTTGGTAGAATTCTTTTTGAAAAAATTCGTCGAGCTTACCCAGGCTCCACAAGGTGGTGATGAATTTTTCATTTTTCAGATTGACGGCGGATAAATCTCCTTGAATCGGTCTGACTTTGAACTTCATCATCTGGATTTCCTCATACATCTTGGTTAGGGAAGGTTTTTTGTCGAGGAAGTTCTGAAAACTTCTTATCAGTTCCAAAATGTCCTTGTGCGTTCTTTTTCCCATAGGCTATAATTATTATATGTTGAGGCAAAAATTACAAGACGATTCCCTGGCCGCCCTGAAAACCGGTGACAAGGAAAAGCTTTCTGTCCTCCGCTTTATTATAGCGCAAATTAAAAACAAGGAAATCGACAAAAAAACGGACCTAAACGACGAGGAAACTCTCTTTGTTCTCAAGAAATTTGCCAAAGAATTAAACGAGTCAATCGAGGCCTTTACAAAAGGGGGCCGGACTGACTTGGTTGCGGAAAACAAAAAACAACTGGAAATAGTTTCCGTATATCTTCCGGCGGAAATAACCGATGAAGAACTGAAAAAAGAAGTTGATAAAATCGTCACAGAGAATAAGCAGATCTATGACCAAAACCCCAAGGCCATCATAGGCATTTGCATGAAACTCTTGAAATCAAAAGCCGATCCGCAAAGAATCATGAAAGTCTTATCCGCTTATGGTAGTCATTAAAAAACTCTTTTTTGCCTTGCTCATAATCTTTCTTTTCTCCTCTCTCATACCCAATGTTTTTAACTACCAAAATAAGCTATCCTTTTATAGACAGACAAAACAGGAGTTGGACGAAGAAAAAAAACGATCTATTGAATTGAAAACAGAGATAGTCAAGAAAAAAAGCAGTGATGAGGTTGAAAAAACCATCAGAAACAAACTCAATCTTCTCAAAGAAAATGAAGTCGCCCTGATCATTCCCTCACCAACACCAAGACCAATCAGAATTACGCCAACGCCGGCACCGATTTACATCCAATGGCGTGAAGTGTTTTTTAAATAAGTTTGTTACGGGGCCGGGAGTCGAACCACGGTCTAGGAGATTATGAGCCTCCTGTGCGGCCGTACACTACCCCGTAAATATCAATCGGTTATATATTATAATATAATCCATGGATAATTTCTTACTGTCCGTCATCATTCCGGTCTACAACGAACAAGATAATGTCAAACCGCTCCTCGACCGCCTTCTTCCTGTTATAAAAAAATACCAATATGAAATAATTTTTGTGGACGACGGATCAACCGATAAAACCGCAGCATTTATAAAAAAGACCGGTCAAAAAAATCTGCAGATAAAACTTCTTAGCTTTTATCGAAATTTCGGCCACCAGATGGCTCTTTCGGCCGGATACGAAACTGCCCGAGGCGACGCCGTTGTCACCATAGACGCCGACCTCCAAGATCCCCCGGAAATAATCGTCAAAATGGTTGAAAAATGGCAAATGGGCGCCAAGATTGTCTACGCAAAAAGGAACGAACGCCAAGGAGAAGATTTTTTTAAAATTGGCACCGCTACTTTATTCTATAAACTGATCAACTTTCTTTCTGACACTCCCATTCCCAATGAAGTCGGTGATTTCAGACTCGTTGATAAAAAAGTTGTGGAATATCTAAATAACTTAAAAGAGAAACCGAGCTTCTTGCGAGGATTGGTCGCCTGGTCTGGTTTTCCAACAGACTATGTCTATTTCCGAAGAGATAGGAGACTGACAGGGAAAACCCACTATGGTTTTTTCAAAATGCTCAATTTCGCCCTCGACGGCATTATGTCTTTTTCAACCAAGCCTTTAAGGCTGGCATCTTATTTTGGATTTATTTGCGCCTCCCTTGGATTTTTGGGAATAATTTACGAGGTCTTGAAAAAGATTTTTTACCCCGAATCATTTGTTACGGGTTGGATCGGCATCTTTGTCGCCGTCATGTTTCTAGGCGGGATCCAACTGATTACGATTGGCATCATAGGCGAATATATTGGTAAAATATACAAGGAAGTCCAAAACCGTCCCAGATATTTAATCAGGGAAAAAATAAATCTATGAAAAAGATCGGAGTCGTCTTAATTGCCATCGGTCTAGCCCTTCTGGTTTTTGTCATTTTTAATTTCATCAAAGAAAGAAATAAAATGGCCTCGCCTATACCTGAAGAAGAAGGAGTCAAGGTAATCTTTGTCACACCAGGAAAATAAAATTAAGGAGCTTCTAAATTAAACTGGAAGATTTTATTCTGTCCCCCCAAAAAGAGAATATCGATTATCTTCAATATCAAAAAAGTCGAGATAAACAAAATAAATCCCAAAAGGGCATATCTTAAAGTTCCTTGGGCTTGCTTGACTTTTTCTGCGTTACCAAAAGAAGTCAGATAACGGAAACTCCCCATGACAAACATTATAAAAAGAACTAGAACTATGAAGGCAGATGCCATGACTAGGATATTTCCGAAGACAACCTCAAAGCATTTTAAGGTAGGAACGCCGTCAACAACACAGCTACCCCAAGGATCGAGTTGCATTTATTTAATTAATTCGGGGAATTTGATCGGTTTGGTAATGCCGAGTCCCGAATCGGCCGGGAAGAGAATATTTTCAAAAACGCCAACGATTGCCAAAACAACAAAGATAAGAATGATTCCGATCAAAGCGGCTTGAATTTTTTCTCTTGCCTTGTCGACATTTTCCTTGTTACCACCCGAAGTAATCCAAGCCAAGGCACCCAAAAGAAGATAGATCAAAGCAATCAAACCGGCAACGACGAAAAACATTCTGATTATAAAAGTAAGTGCTTCGTCAAATCTTGGAACTGTGAAACCCAACTTAACCGGAGCATAAGTGTCGTCGGCATAAACGCTTAAAGCCATGAGATTTATGAAAGTTAACATATTATTAAAAAAAGTATAGAGAAAGTTTTTAGCCTTGTCAAGGGATCTTAATCGTCATGGGAGCGATACTGCAAGGCCTCGGCGACTGCCTCTGACCCGACGACTTCTTTCCCTGATAGATCTGTAATCGTCTGGGCGATCTTTATGGTTTTGAAATAACTCCTGGCCGAAAGGGATAAGCGCGATATCGCCTTTTTCAAAAGTTCAAGCGCCACACTATCTAATCGAGTAAACTTTTTTATCTCTGACGGACCCATTTCGGAATTAGTATAAATTTTTAAACCCTTAAATCTTTGCTTCTGTTTTATCCTCGCCTTAACCACCCGACTTCTTATTATTTCACTCGACTCTGATAAAGAATCAGATATCAAGTCACTTTCCTCAACCGGCGGTACGTCTATATGAAGATCAATCCTATCCAAAAGCGGGCCGGACAGTCTTTTTTTGTATTTCAAAATCGCGCCGGGCAGACAACGGCAGGATTTTTTTGGGTGCCCTAGGTAACCGCATGGACAAGGATTGGACGCGGCCAAAAGCAAAAATCTACTTGGAAAAGTTAAACTTCCCTGGGCGCGGGAAATTGTGATTAACCCGTCCTCCATTGGCTGTCGAAGCGATTCTATCACTGTCCTTGGAAATTCTGAAAACTCGTCCAAAAAAAGCACTCCCCGGTGGGCCAAGGAAATCTCTCCTGGCGTCGGATTGCTTCCTCCACCAACCAACCCGATTCGGGACGTAGTGTGGTGGGGCGAACGAAACGGCCGGCTGGAGATATAGAAACTGTTTTTTAAAAGTCCGGCGACAGAATAGATTTTTGTGATTTCCAGAATCTCATCTTTTTCAAGAGGAGGCAAAATTGTGGAAAATGCCCGCGACAAAAGCGTCTTCCCTGTTCCGGGCGGCCCTTTCAAAAGTAAATTATGAAATCCGGCAGCAGCTATTTCGCAGGCCCTTTTGGCTGTTTCCTGACCTTTAATATTTTCAAATAAATAACAGTCTTCATAATTCATGTTCTGCTTAAATTCTATCCCTGGAGTTGGAGGAATAAGAATTTCACCGTTGAGGTGTAAAATAAGCTCTCCCATATTTTTCATCGGATAGATCTCTATTTGTTCAACCAAGCTGGCCTCACTGACATTACCTAAAGGAAGAAAAATCCGTTCGATTTTTTTCGAAACAGCAGAAAGCGCAATTGGTAAAACTCCCGGTACTCTTCTTACCTCGCCTTCAAGAGATAGCTCACCGAGAAATAGACTATTTTTTAAAGACTCTTTTTTTATCATTCCGGCAGCTGCCAAAATTCCAACGGCAATCGGCAGATCAAAACCAGAGCCTATCTTGTGGATGTCGGCCGGAGCCAGGTTAACTGTCAAACGAGTGTCGGGCATTTCAAAGGAAGTGTTTATTATCGCCGCCCTTACCCGCTCTTTGGCTTCGTCGACTGATTTGTCGGGAAGGCCAACAATTGTAAACCCTGGGAATCCGCGCTCTGCCACGTCTACCTCGACTGTGATCATGACGCCGTCCAAACCGATGTTGGTACCAGACAAAACTTTGGCTAACATTATTTGTATAACGTGTAGCGTGTAACGTAAATAATTTTTCTGAAACGTTATACGCTCTACGTTATACGTTATACTCATTTGTTGTCAACTGACTATATGCTACAAAAATAGATATTTAGACTGTCGAAACAGCTTAATTTATCCGATATCAAATACGGTTGAAATTGAAAAGGAATTGTTCTAATATTTTTTCTGCTATGGCAGTCGCCCACACAGACAAAAACGGTTTTCAAAAAGAAGTCCTAGACCAGAAAGGTTTGGTCTTTGTCGATTTTTACGCTGACTGGTGTGGACCTTGCAAATTGACTGAACCGATAGTCGAAGAGCTTTCTAAAGAACTGACTGATATAAAATTTCTCAAAGTCAACGTCGACCAAAATCCGGAGCTGACGTCAACTTACCAAATTTTTTCGATTCCGACTTTCATGATTTTTAAAGACGGCCAGGCCGCCCACCAGTTTATCGGAGCCATGGGAAAAGAAGGATTTTTGGCAGAAATCAAGACCGTAAAACCCGAATGACCTTGCCATGAACTACTTTCAACCCTAAATGAACTCTTGCTAAAAGATAGATTGCAAATGCCGCCAACCATCTGATTGACGAAGTTACAGGAGCGTGCATGCCGACCACTATTTTTTCGTCACTCAAAGGTAATTTAATATTCTGGTACGAAGAAAATTGGGTTGATGAGGTAGCGTGAAGGCCCATTTTTTTCAAATCAGGTGGCAGTTCGATCGTATCCTGGCGAGGAGAAACGTAAGGTCTAACCTCGTCCTCTACTTTATGTTCAACGACTTCTTTTATCTCAAATTTTTCCGCAGCCAAAGGTTCCGCCTCTTTGGGCAAACTGACCTGGCTTTTTTTGTGTTTCTCCACCAATTCCGTAATCGCGGTAAAATTATTTGTCATAATTTCATTATAGTAGAATTTTTGTCCCTTGATTAGCTTTCCACTATTGCTTGAGAATGTGTCATTTTGAAGTTTGTTCTTTGAAATTGAAAAAGATCCTATAGTAAAGTATAATCGGAAACTTATGGCTAATCAAGAAGTATTGGGAGGAAGAATTTTTGTCAGTAACAATATATCCTTTAATTTAGTTCATTACATTAACCACATCAACTCTTGGAGAATTCGGGTGAACCGTCAACCGGTGCGCCTCGCCGACTGCTTTAAAAATATCGTCCTGCGTCGCAGAGGGAAGAATAATGATTCTATATTTGACGTGCTGATCTCCTTTCTCCGGGTGCAGACCCGACTTGAAATCAGCGGTATTACCGGTATTAAGATGAATAAGAACTGTCCTGTGGTGCATACACAAGTTGCATGAAAATCCCAAGTGAAGTAAGTCACTTTTTTCCTCAGGCACTCTTCCTCCTTCTCTTTCCCCACCTCCGCCTCTTTTCCCGATAAATTGTTTTGAATGTCTACGACGTTGAGACATAACTATGAAAGTTTAACAAATTTATATGCTACACATTTTATTTTTTGGCTCTTTCTTTTAAATAGCTTATCGTCAGCATCTGGGAAGAATGCGGGATCAGAAATTTATTGATGAATGTTTCCGAAGAACCTCCTATTACTATTTCATAAACAGCCCCGACCGGCGCTATTTTAAAAGACGGCGACGTCCCCACTACTGTAAATCTTTCGGTGGCAATCGCCGTAGTTGACCTGTGGGCGGCTGCTGACAAATAAGGAATTATTACATCTTTTAATTTTTCTGATTTAGGTGGTAAAGAATTTATTACAGCCAGACCAAGATCTTTTTCATCTCCTTCTAATAATGGCATTAATAACTCGCTCTCTTCTGGTTTGACTTCTATAATATGATTTAGACGGACTAATTCATTTTCATCATATCCTTCAAGTGCTCGACCAAACTCACCAAGAAGTGAGAAGTTGGGAATAAACTGTTCAGGATCAAGTAAAAATTCTTTTCTGTCTTGGCCGTCAAGGGCAGTGAAGATTTCGTTTAAAAGATATAACTCCATAAAAGACATGCCGTTGGCATTGGCAAATTCTCTATATAATTTCATGTCCCTACTCAATTCCTTATCTTCCCGGCCGGCAAAATTGAACTGTTTAAGGGCGATCGCCAATAACCCGATATCCTCTGATCCGGAGATCTCCAACTGTTCGGCAATTTGTTTTCTGAATTCTTCCGAAGATATAGCCATATAACAATCTATTCTACTATTTTTCTATCGGAAATTCAATAAAAACCCAAATTAAGATTTTGGAGATTTTTAAATTTGTGGAGGATAAGTTTCCAAAGTGACTTTGGGAATTTCAACTGGTTGAGAACTAGTCGTAACGGATTTTATTAATGAATTAATTGCCTCCTCTGGTTTTTGAGAAGAACTCGAATAGATATAACCTAGTAAATCGCCTTTTTTAATCGGTTTACCAACCTTGGCCTTAACTATCATACCAACGGAATGATCAATGTTATCTTCGGGTAGCTCCCTTCCTCCGCCAAGTTTTTTAACAGCCAGACCGATTTCCATCGGATTTACGTTACTTATATACCCGTCATCGCCTTCGAAGTAGACTGGAGTCACCTTGACATTTCCCATTAATACTTTCGGGTCGTCTATCACTCTTTCGTCGCCTCCCTGAGCTTTGACCATCTGTCTGAACTTTTCAAGAGCTGTTCCCTCATCGATTGTTCTTTGAGCAATTGTAATTGCCTCATCCATATTCTCCGCTTTTCCGGAAATCAAAATCATTCTGGCTGCCGTTTCTATGCAGTGCTCTCGGAAATCATCCGGGCCACGACCCTTTAATGTATTGATTGCTTCGAATACTTCCAATGCATTGCCTACGGCTTCTCCTAGCGGTTGGTTCATGTTGGTTATCTCGGCAACGACTGTCATGCCGACCATTTCCCCGATTTCGACCATGGTTTTGGCCAGCTCGCGGGCGTCCTCTAAAGTTTTCATAAAAGCGCCCTCGCCGACTTTTACGTCGAGCACCAGATGGTTTGAACCACTGGCGATTTTTTTGCTCATGATCGATGCGGCTATCAAAGGTATGCTGTCGACGGTCCATGTTGCATCCCTCACCGCATAGATTTTTTTATCAGCTGGAGCCATTGTCCCGGTCTGGCCGGTCACAACTATTCCTATTTCCTCTGCCTGTTTTTTGAACTGGTTTTCCGAAAGATTTACCCTCATTCCCGGGACCATACCACCTGGAGTCGGGATCGATTCCAACTTGTCTAAAGTCCCGCCCGTATGACCCAACCCTCTTCCGGACATTTTTGCGACGGTTATTCCCGTCGCGGCAACGATCGGAGCAACGACCAAAGTGGTTTTGTCGCCGACACCACCTGATGAATGTTTATCGGTGACGATGCCGAATTCGTCGAGATTGAGTATGTCGCCGGAAGCCGCCATTGCCAAGGTAAGATTGGTTATCTCCTCTTTCGTCAGAGGTTGAAGGGGAGGTTTTCTCATCGTCACCGCCATCAGCCAAGCGGTCAAATGAATATCAGGAAGATTGTCATAAGTCGCTTTTGTGACAAAACCGAATAGTTCTCTTTGAGTTAAAGGTTCACCTCTTTTGGTTTTTTCTACAAAATTGCCAAAATTGAGCTCTGTCATCAACTGTGCTTTCAATTCTCTATTTTTTGAATAATCAATAAGTTCTTGTCTTAATGAAGAAGATCTTAGGGATAAGACTTGCTCCGGACCTGGTCTGGCTGCCATATTTAGGTCAGATTCTACATATTCTTTCAAAAAAAGTCAATACAAGGACCTAAATCAAATTTTGAAGTTAATTAAACTTTTACACCTCAAAGGTGGAAAAACTACATTTGCTATTTATAAGATTTTGACCATCTGCGTCAAACCTTTTCCCAGCCTTTCGTTGGCGAGTTTACCCATCTTCCTAACTTCTTCATCGGAAGCATGAAAGGCGAGTTTAAATTCCTGCGGTTTATGCTGTCTTATTTCATTGATCGATATCGATGGCATTGTCCTGAATGGAGACGGATTGGTATAAACCAGTTCCACCGGGTTGGTGACGACGGCGATGCCCATGAACCGGCCGATCTTGTCCATACCGCTGATGAACTCTTTTTCATAGGAAAAAGACATGCCGACTACATCCCCACCTTTAAAGGCCGCATCATAGACGACGCCCTTGTCCTCGAAGTTTGGCGTCGATTTACTGGTGATGTAATAGACAACTGGAATTTCTCCTTTTTCTCCGGTGTCAATCATGCTCTGACCAAACATCGCCATCAGATCCTGGTCGGCATCTTTCAAACCAAAGAAGTCTTTTTTTCTAGATTTATAGTGGCCGAGATTCGGCGAAGGATAGGCGTCGTTCAAGTCAGCACCTATCAAGCTAATTACCGGCAGTTTGTCTGGGTCAAAGGGTTTCGGGTCGCCGTCCTTCATCGGGTGGTTGATTCCTCCGGCGGCGCAGGTCAGAATCATATTTTCGACTCCGATTTCATTGAGCATCGCGATATATCCTGTCGCCAACTCCATTCTTTCCAGATTTCCCCAGGTCCGGGTTTTTAATCCGCCTTCTGGCAGTTCATAGGCGTGAGTCCTGCCGTTGACAAGTATGACTTTTTTTCCCTCGGGAGTGATTCCGGCGATGATTTCTTTTTTATGATTCTGGTTGAACCCAATCGGAAGGCCGATATCCTCATAGGAAATATGACGGACATCCCTCAAATCCATGAAACTCAATAACGAATCAGCCGATATACCTGAACCAAGAGTAATGGAGACGTCAGCCGGCCCTTTAAAAGGAAGTTCCTTGCGAAGTCTTTTCGCCCCGTTTTCTATCCATTTCCTGTACCCCGGACTCCTTTCTTCCGGAACCCTAATTATTTCCGGTTTTCTCCTTAACCATTCAGTTAGAATATTAGCCATATAGCAACCTATTTTACTATTTTCCCCCTTAAAATTCAATAAAAATTACAATGATTTTATCAACTGACTTAGAAAAAGATATTATGCTTTATTTTTCTTCCTTGTTTTTTTCAAAATCTCCAGAACTTCTGACATCGGAGTCTCTGGAGGAAGGCTTTTCACTAACTGGTCTAGTTCCTGAGGAGTGAATGGTGTCACTCCTTTTTTTTCTATACTATCAACTACTTTAACAGCTTGATCCGATGTAAGAGGGATCGCTTCCCCTCCTGATTTTTTTATCGGAGTCGGCTTTACTGGTACCGGCGCTCCTTCTCCACCAATCATGCTTCTATTTTTTCAAAATAACTAGGAGAAGTCAAACGGTTGACTTTAATTAATTAAAGCGTTTGTCCTTGAGACCTTTTAAAAAATTTGTGCTAATATTTAGACTGTAATATGGCGGAAAACGGAAGATTTCCATATGGAGATCTTATGAGACAGCCTTCACACATTCAGGTAACATGTAGTGCTGTCAGCGCTTTCAACTGGTTAAAGTTAGCTGGAGTTCCAATAGATCCTCAAGTAGGCAAAAAACTGGTCGATAGAGTTATGATGACAAGAATCCCTCTTCAAACGTCTGACTTTCAAGAACTCGCACAAGAATATGGATTCAGGATGAAAAGTTATTTCCCGACTGAAGAACATATTCATGTTGATGAAATGGTGAATGACATAAGCGTTATATTGGATCAATCACCAATTCTGCAAAATATTTCTACCCATTTTTCTAAAAAAAAAGGGTCAATCATTCCTTCCTTAACCGCTTCAGACATGAAAGACGCAACCGGAAAACTTATTACCCATGCCGTTGTAGTTGTAAAGAACTCTCCTTCGGAAATACTAATCGTCGATCCTTATAATCCATCTAAACCCGAAAAGTTTGATGTCGCGAGATCCGATGAGAAATTAAGATTTTTGTCTTGGATTATGAGTTCTTTTTATCAGTATCGATTACAAGGAAAAAGAGCTACAAAGAATAATATTATTGAAATAGCTAGTCAAGAACTTTCCCAACCGGAATTAGTAAGAAAAGGTTCTTTAAATATGTTTGCATTTCTACAAGCAAATATAAGATATCTTACTCATTAGTAAGATAAAATTTAAAGTTTTATACCTAAGAGGTAGAAATAGAACACTTTACATTTTAGAGGTAGGAATATTTTTATTTTAATAAGTCAAAACTTTATCAAGATCGTCAGCATTGCTTTGTTTATAAAAATCATTTAAGAATTTTCTTGCTCTATTAGGATTTTGACCCGAAAAAGCTAGAATTGATTTTTGATTTGCCCAAGATAGTTCTTTATTTCCTATGTCAGTAACAACTGATGTATACAAAACGGATGCAGTTAATAAACCTCTATTAGCATAATCTAGAATTCTATTATTATGTAATAAAATTACATGTAAATTTTGCATATCTGTCTGAACCCTATAGAAGACTTCTCTTTCATTTTTAGCTTTTAGTAAAAATCTACCTTGTTCAAAAATTGAACTTATATCTAAAGCAATTATTCCCATTTTTATTCCTGTATTTTTTTTAGAATTGAATAATTGTTTACAGGCCTCTAACGATAATCCAGTTAATCTTTTAAATTCGTTATCACCAAATAATATTCTCTTACATTCAACCATATAATCATTAGCTGTTTTTAACAATACATCTGGATGTACCCTGAATTGTATTTCTGCGCCAAGTTTAAAAAATTCAGCTGCCATTACTATTTCAAATAAATAGTCTCTCGATTTGCTGTTAATAAAAGTTTCCTTTGAAGTGAATTGTGGCCCACTTAGTATATGCTCAATTTTATTATTTAATTCTTGAGTGCTTTCTTTATCTAATTTTTCAAAATACAAAAATAGAATTTCGAAAACAGAAACAAATTCCCTTACTTCTTTTAACATAAAGATACATTCACCATTTTTATTTTTTTGATTTAAAAAGTAGGGTAAACTGTTATTTTCAAATGATAATGTTAATTCTTCAAGTAAATTAATGTTCAAATCAAACCTTGCGCTATTTTTCCAATGTTTCAACTTTATTAAATTCTTTTTAATTTTCTTCATTTTCATTAATAAATTCCTATATGTAATTTTATCTTCCATATTTTTGAGACAGTTATACTCCTTTTTTGAAGCTTTGCAAGAGAAAAAGGGTAATAATTCCAGTCTAATATTGCAGTGAGATTATAAAGAATTTTCAGGTTTATTTATATTGAATATGTTATGAGAACTAGTGTAGAAAAAATAGTGTTTTTAGTATATAAATTATATACTGCATAAACTATGAATAATAAAAATACAAACCATAGCATTCTTTATAAAGACGCTAGAAAAATGGATTATTTAAAATCTAACAGCGTTGATTTAGTTGTCACATCTCCTCCTTATCCAATGATAAGTATGTGGGACAAAATGTTTAATAAACAAAACAAAATGATGGAAAAGAAATTAGAACAAAATGATGGAAAAAGTGCTTTTCAATTAATGCACAAGGAACTTGACAAAGTATGGAGCGAGTTATATAGAGTCTTAAAACCCGGCGCTATTGCATGTATTAATATTGGTGACGCAACGAGAACTTTAAATAGTAACTTTCAACTTTATCCTAATCATTCAAGAATAATTAATTATTGTTTTGGCATTGGCTTTGAAATCTTGCCTGCAATAATATGGAGAAAACAAACTAATGCTCCTAATAAATTTATGGGCTCTGGAATGCTTCCTGTTGGTGCATATGTAACACTAGAGCATGAATATATTTTAATATTTAGAAAAAATAGTAAAAGATTATTTAAGACAAAAGATCAAAAACTAAATAGAAGGGAAAGCTCTTTTTTTTGGGAAGA
This sequence comes from Candidatus Roizmanbacteria bacterium, assembly GCA_016215445.1. Taxonomy (GTDB): domain Bacteria; phylum Patescibacteriota; class Microgenomatia; order UBA1406; family GWC2-37-13; genus GWC2-37-13. The sequence goes on along the minus strand of JACRJL010000003.1, from coordinate 124,494 downwards.
AAGAAATTTATGGTTTTCTGATATTTGGTTTGATATAAAAGGAACTAATCAAAAATTATTAGATAAAGAAACGAGAAAAAGAAGCGCCGCTTTTCCGTTTGAATTAGTCTACAGATTAATAAATATGTATTCAGTAAAAGGAGATACTATATTAGATCCATTTTTAGGCACAGGTACAACATCGTTGGCTGCAATGGTTTCTGAAAGAAATAGTGTCGGTATTGAAATTGAAAAGGATTTTTCGAACATTATAAACAAAACTTTTAATAATGTAATTAATATTTCTAATAAAGCAATAGATAAAAGAATTAAAGAACACGAAGAATTTTTGAATAAACGGAAAGGAAAAGAATTCAAACATAGGAACAAAAAATATGGTTTTTCAGTAGTATCTAATCCAGAAGAAGAAATAGTACTAAATAAAATAGCTCAAATTGAAAAATTAAAAAATAATATTTATGAAGTTAGTTATAAATAAACTTAATCAAGATTAAATTCAATAGTTAAACCGTCTTTTTTTTTAGAATAAAAAATTATTTTAAAATCAATCTCTTCATTCAAATTATTTTCATGTTTAAATGAATCAGGTTTAATGCTTACTGGTATTTTACCTATATATCCATCAATTCCCTTAGCTTCTTCTTTTGGGTTGGATAAACGATAAGGTTTACTTAAATGCTTAGATATTTTTTTTAATATAGCTTCTTGAAATTTTAGTCCACTAAATGTTTTAACAATAATTAGATCTTCAACCCACTCTTTTATTAATTTATCGTCTATTTTGGCAATTGCTTCTTTTAATTTTTTAACCATCGGTATAGCTTTATCTGTCGCATTTTTAATTGATTCTGGATATTTTTTCTTATACCATTCTTCCCATTCATTTAATTCTTTTCCACTAAATTGTTTTATTAGTTCACTCATTTGTCCGACCACCTTAGGAGTAGTACCTTGTGAATTTCTATTAGCTAAGTTTAATATTTGAGTCGTATATTTAGGAAAGTTAACTTTTTTTGCGCCAAGTAAATCTTCAATTTCGCTGTTCTTAATTTTCATTTTTTTTAACGTCGGCTTAAGAACATTAACCATATGAGAAGAATTGTAGCACTTATGTAGCGGATAGTCTACAAAATAGCTTCAAAATTAAGCGGGTTGGTTTTGAAGAGAGTTGAAAATGTCGTAGTCGGGAGCGAGGATTTTTTCGGCGACAAGACTTCTGGTAAAATATCGCAAACTATTTATCAAAGCTTCCTTATATTCCGGATGGTTGAGAAAATCATTCTGTTTCAAATGGTCGAGATGTTCATCAATAATTCCTTTCTCATTACCTCTTAGAAATAAAGGACCGGGTCGGTCGGGGATCCATTCTTGTTTAGGAAATCTCTTCATGTCTAAATCCTTAATCCATTTAAATACGATTGTCAAAAAATTTTGGTCTTCAGGAGTGAATTTTTCCTCTCGCTCTTCCAGGCCAAAATATATGTAGGCCAAAGCATATTCGTGAGAGTATGGTTCTTTTAACCAAAGCTTTCCTCTCGTTGAAAATTCTTTCCTGATCGGCTCCACCACTTCTCTTCTATGTGGTCCAAGCACCTCAAGTGTGGATTTGACTGTAAATATATCGACTCCCATTATGGCTGATAGGATTTTAATTAAAGATCTTTGTCTTGTCAAGATAGGATAAACAAAATTTAGGCAAAATGAAGCGGTTCTGTCGGACTGCTGCCGCTTTGTAAGATCCGAAAATCTTCTAGTTCTCTGTAAAAGTACGTCAAAGTCATACTTAATCCAACAGAAGCAAACCTGTCGTTTCTTCTTAAATTATTAATCTCGACAGAAATTATCCGTTTGCTTTCTTCGTCCAAAAACATCGGTCCGACCCTGCCTTTAATTTTATTTATTAAAGGCGGCTGTTCAGGTGTCAGGTCTTTTATCCATTCCAAAACAAAAATCATGTTATCGATAAACTTTTTGTCAATTTTCCCCTCCCTTTCAATTAATCCAAATCCTGCTCGGACAAGCGCCAGTTCATGGGCGTAGGGCCTTCTTTTCCATACTGCCCGACTGTCAAAATTAGTCAGCCTGATTATTTCTTCGCTTTTTTTTGGGCCAACAGCCGCCAAAGCCCATCCGATTGACATCGGATTGAATCTCTCTGTCATAAGGCTCTATTTTACACTATTGAAATATTATCTATGGTAGATGTTTCCTTGAAGAATCATACGCTCGCGGTGTTTCTTTCTGATTATCCTTGCCTCTCCGGGTTTCATGCCTTTAAGTTTTTCAGGTCTAAGAGGACGGAATGGAACTTCTGACGCGAAACTAGGTTCGGTCAACGAATATCCAAAACCGTAAATCAATAAGAAAAGTTGTTCATAAGTCCATGTTTCACCCAAAACACCTCTGATTATGTCATTTAATTTTCTCATCTCCACTTGTTTCTTTTGTTCAAAAGGAGATTTCATTTTTTTAATCGGTCTGTAAGCTGCTTCTTTTACAGGCGCTGTTCTAATCGAGGTTTTCTTTTTTCGCGCGGTTACCAACTTGTTTTTTTCATAGGCGGCATCGGCAAGTATTTTTCCAAGCGCTTCCATGGTGACGTGAGGAAGAGTCGCAGGATCAATTTCGTTTGCCGACAAACTAACCAAAGGAAGATAACGCTTATCGCCTGTTTCGACTAATCCCTGAATTATCCTGGGGACCCTTGGTGATTTGGCTTTAACAACGACAGTCCCCTTATGGACGTCATGAAGTCTATTCCACTTTTTGCCAACGCCTTCCACGCGTGGTAAAAATAGTTCTCCCACGACCATATTGTAGTACTTGGTATTAATTTTTGTGTTAGAAATCAATTCTTGCAGTTATTTGGTTTAGGTTATATAATAGCTCAAATTATGGCAGAAGCCAAAGCCGCCAAACCTTTTATTCTCCCCAAGGAAAGAAGTCATCAATATATAAAGTGGATTGATCAAATAGCAGATAGGTTAAAAGAAAGACTTCCTTTTAATGGCCCTTTCGATTCATTTATCACTCTAGGCTCCGGTATGGAAGGAGCGCTCGACGCCTTTCAACTATCTAATCCCGAAGAAATAAATTTTTCCGACATCGGTCTACCGGAGGGATCCAATCCCGCCCATCATAAAAAAATAGTCGTCGGCACCACTCCGCAGGGGAAAAAAGTTGGCATTTCGGTTGGCCGAACTTCGGCAATGGAAGTACCTGTAAACGGGGTCATGACAGATGAAGGATCTTTGGAACAGATGGAAGTGGCGTCGGCGGCTTTAAGTGTTGTTGAAAAAATCGGCGCGGAAAACGTCATTCTATGTACGGCTTCCGGAGGATTTAATCACCCGATGCGCCGTAAAGGGAAAAAACCTTTTAATAAAGATAGGCTACCGATTATCGGAGTGATCGGAGCAGACATAAGCTGGGGATATAATATGGAACATATGGGACACTATCAAGCTAGTAAAGGACATTTCTTTGCTTTACAGGATGGCGACCAGAATTTAAATGACGCTTTTATTAAGAGTATGGCGGAAGTATCGCCCGGGACTGAAGTCCCTTCGCTTTATTATGCCAGTATTCCTGCCGCCTTTGAAGATCCCGGACTAGCGCATCTATTGATTATAAACAACGTCCAGGCAATCGGCATGTCATATGGACCGGAAAAAGTACATCTAAGCGGCGCTAACAACTCTGGAAACAAAGGCGACTCAAACCGAATTGGAAAATTTATGGGTATTACTGTCATTACAGACCGGGTAGAATTATATGACCCCAAGAACCCAAATAGAAAATCACCTATATCTGTTGAGGAGTTGAGATTTCGTTATCCCCAAGAATTCGAAATCCTGGAGCCTTCACTCGATCCCGAAGTCAGAGCAATGGCAGCTAAAGCCAACGATAAACTTGGTAAAGCTTTAGTTAATATGATAGAAAAAATTTAAAAAGAAGTTATTTTTGTTTACTAACTCTTTTCACTAAATCGTTGACTAATTTGCTTTCTTTAAAATAAGTCTTAATATATGCTTCTGCCATTTTAGGATCTTTTTTATCATAAGTTTCTGCTAAAGGACCTGTAAGAAGCTGTCTTGCTTGTCCAAAAAATATTCTCATATTTGGCTCTGAAAAATTAAACTCAATCTTCCCATTGTTATTTCTTACGATACCGGCGAAGTTCATTAAGTTCATACAGACAACGGCATCATAGTAATATGGCTTTCTTGATTCGTCGCCTTTGAGGGAAAAACTACGCAGACTCGAGGCAAAAAGATAAAGAAGCAGCTGTTTTTGATCTTCCGGTGAAAGAATTTCTCCAGCGGCAGCTGTGATCGCATGACTAGACTTATGCTCCTCCAGATTGTTATAAGCGCTCTCGCCCATAGCCTTTCTAGTTCCTCTAACAATAAACAGATTGTGGGCGACTTCGTGTCCAGCCACCAAAACACTCATCCCTATATCAATCATTTTCCCCTCATTGAACAATTTCTCTGCTCGTTTGGAACCAAAAATCTTACTCAATAGTTTTTTTTCTTCCTGCCATCTCTGTTTCATTGTTTCGACATCCAGAAATATTTTTACTCCCTGCAACCTGACGTCTTCCCTGTTTGGGATATTTTGTCCAGCCGGACGGAAAGTATGACGTCTTCCCGCGATGACCGAAGGATTGTACATGCCGACCAAAGCCATCCTCATTGATTTCTCCGATTTAAGGGCGGATTTTTTGTCACCCAGTTCTTCGATTAACCAATCGACCATTTTTACCTGGGTATTTTTCGCCCGGTTAGTCAATTTTTGATAACGATCGTCAAGAAACATTAAAGACAGATCGGGGTCAACCCTCAACCCAGCCGGGTCGACATATGATTCCATCATGTGAATAGGTTGCATCCTTCCCCGGACCGCTAGCCAGTTTTCATCCACTTTTTTCCAAAGTTTTTCTTGCTTGTCTAAATTGGTTGAAGCGAGGGCTTTCGCATAACTTCTGTAGTACGTCGCCAAATTTTTGGCGCTCTTTTTTCCTGTCTTTACTTTTCCCAAATCAACACACATTTGATTTATGGTTTTGACAATCTTACCAACCTGTTCGCCGTATCCGACCGAGTAAGGCACTTTTTCTATCTTACCGCTCCCTGGAGGATTTTCAATCAAATCTAAATATAAATAATTTGTCTCTGGAGTACGGACACCTTTTTTTTCAAGAAATTTGGTTCTCTCTTTTGGCGACATTTTCTTCAACTTTTTTGAAAGGGGATTTTTGGCTTCGTTTTGACTCCACCTTCGGTAAAACAAATCCATCTGGTCGGCCAGATCACAGTTAGCCAAAAGAACGATCTTTTCCGGTTCAGAAAGTCGTAATCTATTTTCACCTTTTTGCAAAACTTCCCTAATCATCTGTCTTTTTATCTGCTCTCTCAAGGAAGAAACGGCTATCAACCTATCGAAATTAGCTGTTCCAGGCTTTGTGCCTTTCATATCCTGATCAAAAAGGACCCTTTTGATTTTATCCTGTGTCAAACCCGCTTCTATCTCTCGCCTATATTCCAAAAATTCAGGATTTCTATTATGAAAGTATCTATCTATGGAAAGTTGATTAACCCGGTCGAGAAAACGACCAACTCTTGTCTCTTTTCTTAATGGAGCGGTAATTGTCTCTGACCTCGAACTAGAAAAAGACTCTCTTTTAGCTAGAGCGACGAACAACTCTTTTCCCATATTTGGGGAGATTATAAGACTTCAAATTTTATTTGTCAAGACAATATAATTAATGAATAGAGAAGGTAAAAAATTGAATAATTAACCGAGTAAGGAAGGTTTTTTAAGAAGAAAGTTGGACAAAAATCTATGTGAGTAGAAAAAGGAAAAAGTGTAGAAAAAATCAGACAGTAAAGTATTTCTGAAAAACGGCAGGCCCAGCAAATAACTTTGCCATAAACCATCAATAGTTTTCGGGTACATAGATCCGGCAGCTGCCCAGACGCCGAAGTTTGTAATTAAAAAAAACAAAACCGAGGATGTCAAACTGGCCAACGCCAAAGACTGCCAGTTATTATTTTTTATCATTCTCCCTATCAAAACAGTAATAATAAAACTGACATAGACATAAACTATTGTGTTATGAAATCCTAAAAATAGATCGGAAATCAACATCGCGAACAGTGGAATTAATAAAGCAATATTTTTTTTAAACTTCGATCCGGAAAATAGAGCCAGTCCTCCAATCGGAGCAAAGTTCGGAGAATGGGGAATCAACCTGGCAAATACAGCCAGCAAAATTATTAAACCGTAGGAAATTATTTTTTTCAGTAATTTTCGATTTTCCATTCGATCTTGTCACCTTGTTTTAATATATAACTTCCTGCCCCGACTTCAGCCGGCTTGCCGTTGACATAAAACGCCCAGTATTCTTTTTTCTTTGAGTCGGCTTCCCTGCCGTTTATGCCAGTCACATAGGCGTTTTTTCCTTCGCCGCGCACGTCGACATCCATTCTTTCCTGAGTCAACTGCAAAGCTGTATTTCCCTTTTTGGTTCTCAATTCCAAATACTGGTCGCCTGTGTCGGTTTTCAAAAATACAGTGATCTGCTCCGAGACGGTTGCTTTTTTGGCAAAAAAAGTTTTATAGGTGAAGACGCCGGCCGCAACCAGAATAAAGGCCAAAACGATTAAGACGATTGGTTTTTTAAATTTGGAAAACATAGCTTAGAGATTATAAAACAACTTCGTTTTTTTGTCCATACTTGCGGGCAATGACAAAAAAAGTATCGGACAGGCGATTTAAGTATTTAATTACTTGTAGTTCTTTTTGAGAATGTTTTATGACTTTTCTTTCCGCCCGGCGGCAGACGACACGAAGAATATGAAACCAGGAGGCAATTTCTGTTCCACCCGGGATAATGAACCTTGTCAATCTGGGAAGTTTTTTGTCAATCGAGTTCATTGTTTTTTCAAAGCCAATAATCTTTTCCTCGAGAAAATCCAGGTCGATCTTTGCTCCGGACAAGGAAGCCATGATTTTATAGAAATCCTTTTGCAGATCAATCAAAAACTTCTTATCTAATTTATTTTTTACTTTAGTTTCCACCAGTCCTGTAAAACTCGATAGTTCGTCGATTGATCCATAGGCTTCTATTTGGAAATCAGATTTGGAGACGCGCTTTCCACCATAAAGCGAAGTGGTTCCCTTGTCACCGGTTTTTGTGTAGATAGGCATATTAACATTCAGAATATCCGCAGCCATAGCATTTCTTGCAGCCTTCTTCGTGGACCAAGCTGACCTCTCCGCAGCTCGGACAGATGTCAAACGAAGTTGAAGGGGCGACTGAAGGCTGGATCAGACTTGGCTGGGTCATCGACGTAACAAGTTTAGGTGTTTCCTGGACTGCTTCGTGTAATAGTCCGTTGCCGTTTGTCTTTTTCGCCTCGCCGTTTAAGCCATAGTGCATAGAAAGAACTTTGGCGACGGCATCTGGCAGACTTCTTATCCTATCTTTGCCGAATCCGCTTGATCTGGCGCCGCCGATTCCCGAAAGCTGATTGATGATTTCCTGGACCCGCTCGGCCACCGGAAGATGGGAGGAAAAACGCAAAGCCACCGACACCATTCTTCCCAATCCTTCTGCCATAGCATAAACATCTGATCCGGCTTTGCCGACTGTGATAAACATTTCCAAAGGCTCGGGTGGATCGCCGCCATTTGTATTGAGGGTGATGAAGGCCATACCAACTGGGGTCTGAATTTTATAAGTGGCGCCCCGGACGACCATCGGTCTCGGTTTGACAGTATATGAAGGCGGAACAACTACTTTTACTTCCTCTTTCTTTTCTTCTTTCCTTTCGAGAACGCCAGGCCTTGAACCATCCCTCATATAAGCGATTCCCTTACAACCAAGCTTATAAGCCAAAGTATAGAGTTTCTTGACGTCCTCAACTGTGTGGGTTTTTGGAGCATTGACAGTCTTTGAAATTGAGGCGTCGACGTATTTTTGGATGACGGCCTGGACTGTAACGTGATCTTCCGGCGTTAGGTCGTTGGCAGAAACAAACCAATCTGGTCTTTTCATCTTTCCCGCCTTGACGTCTTTCTCGTGTTTTTTATACCAAGCGTCATAGAGATAGTGGCGGATGACATGATCACCTAGCCTGTCGTGACGGTTGAATTCAAACTCATAAACAGGCTCTATTCCGCTTGTTGTCTCAGCCATCAAAGAAGTCGATCCTGTCGGTGCCTGCATTAAAAGTAAAGAATTCCTTATTCCGTTTTTCTTGATTGATTTCTTGACGTTGTCCGAAAGCTGGCTGACGAACTTTCCCTCTAAAAACAGTTTCTTGTCGTACTTGGGGAAATTCCCCTTTTCTTTTCCGAAGATCGAGGAGGCCAGGTAGGCTTCGTCGCGGATAATTTTGTAAACCTTGTCAATAAATTCAAGAGATTCCGGCGACCCGTAGCGCAGATGGAGTTTGATCAAAGTATCACCCAAACCCATCGTCCCCAACCCGATTCTTCTCTCGCCTTCAAACTGGGTCTTGCGGATTCCCGGAAAAACATAAGGATCCATGTCAACAACATTGTCTTGGAAACGGACAGCCGACCTGACGATTTTTTTCAAAGCATTGAAATCAAAACTGCCTTTTTTATCTATATCTGAACCTTTGACTAAGGAAGAAAGATTAATCGAACCAAGGTTACACACTCCCCAAGCAGGTAAACCTTCTTCGCCGCAGGGGTTGACGCAGATTACTTTGTTCCAATAGTAGTTATTATATAGTTTATTGTATCTCTCGAGAAAAACCACACCCGGCTCAGCTGACTTCCAGGCTGCCTCAGCAATAAGATCCCAAATCTTTCTCGCCTTGACGATCTTTTGAACAATTATCTTCTTACCCATTTTTTTCCAAGCTTCAAGGTCGCCTGTCCATTTTTCATCATATTCTGGATCCTTAAAATCAGGAAAAACCAAAGGCCAATCGGCGTCTTTTTCAACCGCCTCCATAAAAGTGTCGGAAACGCAGAGAGAAAGATTGGCGCCGTTAATTCTGCTTAGATCCTGTTTGACCGTGATGAACTCCTCTATGTCAGGGTGCCAGTCCCAAAGCATGAGCATCAAAGCACCCCGCCTTGTTCCACCCTGTTGAATGATGTCTTTTGTAGCGACTGAGAAAAGTTCAGCCCAGTTGCATGGACCCGAGGAAAAACCATTGACCTTTTTCACCCGAGCGCCTCTTGGACGAAGAGAGGAAAGATTAATTCCAACGCCGCCTCCGCGAGCCATAATCTCAATCATCTGTTTGAGTGTTTCCAAGATTCCGCCGCGCGAATCCTTGGGAGAGGGAATGACAAAACAGTTGTAGAAGGAAACGGCGAAACCTGTTCCTGCCCCGGACAGAATCCTTCCACCTGGAACGTATTTGAAGTCTTTCAAAACCGAATAGAATTCTTTTCCCCATTTTTTTTGTTTTGATTTTTTTTCTACTGCGGCCGCTGCCTTGGCAATCCTCGACCACATCTCCTCTGGTTTCTTTTCCAGAGGTTTACCTGTTTTATCCTTTAATGAATATCTATCCAAAAAAACTTTTTCCGATATTCCTGTTAATTTCATATTTTTAGGCTAATTTTTTTAACTCTGTTTCAAAATCTTCCAAGTCAACAAACCTTTTAAAAACGCTCGCAAATCTGATGTAGGCAATTTTATCTAATTTTTTTAATTTTTTCGCAACTAAATTGCCTATTTCCTTACTTTCAACCTCAGTCGTGTCTTTTTCCTTGAGGTCAGACTCTACCTCGTTCATAAGCGTTTCTATCTGTTCGGCCGAAACCGTGGTCTTTTCGCAAGGGATGACCATCCCGCGCCTTAACTTCTCCCTATCAAACCGCTCCCTTCGACCATCTCTTTTTATGACCAGAATGGGTAGCTCTTCCACCCGTTCATAAGTCGTAAACCGCTTTTCGCACTTCGGACACTGTCTTCTTCTTCTTATCGCTCCTCCGTCTTCGGACAACCGGGTCTCGATGACTTCGGTATCGTTATTCTTGCAAAATATACAAAACATATAATTAGCGTAATTTACAATTTAAAACACTAATGGTAGGATTTCAAGAGGTCAAAATATATAAAAACTATATCAACTTAAAACTTTAGCCTCAAACGATTTTTCAGATTTTTCAAAAAGACAACATCCCAAAATTTTGTGAACACTTATAATGAGATTATGTCTTTTGTAGACCTTTTTTTTCCTAAGTTCTGCGTGGGCTGTAGCCTCCCCGGGACCTACTTTTGCCCCCGTTGCCGGAACGACCTTTGGACAGTCGATCATCCAATCTGCTTCTATTGTAAAAAGGCCAGCCTGAACGGTCTAACCCACCCGATTTGTTTAAATAAGTTTAACATTGACGGAGTCGCCTCTATTTTTCATTACAACCGTATTTTGAAAAAAGTCATTAAAAATATCAAATATAGATTAGCAACAGAAACCGGTCGGGAATTCTTTAAAGCCATTAAACCGGAGACAATCAGGAATTTGGCCTTCTACAATAAGCTCGCTAATCCTATCTATTTTCAGCCCATTCCTTTGACTGAGAAAAAAATCAGAGAACGGGGCTTCAATCAAGCCTTATTTTTGACGAAATTTTTTCAAAAGTTTGTCAAACTTCCTCTGGTTGATTTTCTAATAAGAGTGAAAGAGACAAAAAATCAGGCGGAGCTGAAAACAAAAAAAGAGCGTTACCAAAATCTAAGAGGCGCATTTAAAATAAACCCTCGCTCTCAAATTGATCTAATCCCGAAGTCCAGGATCATTCTTGTTGACGACGTTGTCACAAGCGGTTCAACTGTCAGGGAGGCGGCCAAAACTCTCAAAAAAGCCGGAGCAGAAAAAGTCTATGTTTTAGCCCTCGCCAAAGGATAATCGTGTATAATTGAATTTATGAAATCGCAAAAAATAGAGATTTCGTCAAAAACAGTAATTTTTACCGTCTTTTTTCTTTTGGGACTAAGTATCCTCTGGCAAATAAGAGAACTTATCTTCTCTCTATTTATTGCTTTTATTATTAGTGGAGCCCTAAAGCCTATCGTTGATTTTTTAGAAAAGAGGAAACTCCACCGTGGTCTATCAGCTTTTATTGTTTATATTTTGTTTCTATTTACTATTGCTAATTTGTTCGCCTTAGTTCTTCCTCCTTTAGTTAATGAAGTTGGCCATCTTTTTAAAAATTTTCCCGGAATTGTTAAAACAACTCTTCCCCAAGTTTCGCCATACCTTGACTTTAGTACACTAGCTCAAAATCTTCCGAACTTAGCCAATGAAGCTGTCAGCTTGGTCAAAGGTCTATTTTCCAATGCTATCTTTGTTACTTCAACGCTTTTTTTTGGCTTCTATCTTCTTTTGGAAAAAAATTTTATCGAAAGTGTTCTGGTTAATTTTTATGACGACGTCGAAGCTAAAAGAATCAATTTGATTGTCGAAAGGGCCCAAAAAAGAGCCGGCGTCTGGTTTTGGGGAGAAATAATTTTGATGTCGATCGTCGGCATTCTCACTTATATCGGTTTAACATTTATCGGGATGAAGTACGCCCTGGCTCTATCAGTTCTCGCCGGACTTCTTGAAGTTGTCCCGACGCTTGGACCAATAATATCAACTGTTCCAGCGGCATTAATTGGTTTTTCAACTTCTTACAAATTAGGACTTTCAAGTATTGCTATATATATTATTGTCCAGCAGTTGGAAAACAACCTCCTTGTTCCTATTGTTATGAAAAAAGTCGTCGGCCTCCACCCTATCATTACTCTAATGGCTCTCATTATAGGCAGCAAGCTGGCCGGTGTTTTGGGCGTTTTACTAGCCGTGCCGGCGACCATTTTTATCGAAACCATCTTGATTGAAAGACAGAGACTGCAAAGTTAGTAATTTCTGCGGTAATCTTTCGGTAATTATGCGGGAATTATTATAGACTATAATAATACATATATGAAAATAGCGGTTTTAGGAGGAGGAATTACAGGATTAACAGCAGCCTACACGCTGACCAAGAAAAAAAATAAAGTGACTCTTTTTGAAAAAAGTCCTGTACTGGGAGGATTGGCCGTCGGTTTCAAGCAACCGAACTGGAACTGGCACCTGGAAAGAGCTTATCACCATCTCTTTGCCAACGACTACGATATTATAAATTTTGCCAAGGAAACGGGATTTAACAAGATATTTTTCAAGACACCAGAAACAGCCTCTATTTTTGGAGATTTAGGTATCCACCCCATGGATACACCCCTAGACTTTCTCAAACTTCCCCATCTTAACCTATTCAATAAATTCCGTGCCGGTTTTGTCCTGGCTTTTTTGAAATTTACGCCATTTCTGTCTTTATTCGAGAAAATCACCGCAAAAGAGTTTATTAAAAAAACCATGGGCAAAATTGTGTGGAAAAGACTGTGGCAAGAACTTTTTCGGAAAAAGTTCGGGGATTATGCGGGAATTATTTTGGCTTCTTTTATCTGGGCTAGAATTACAAAAAGGACAAAAAATCTCGGATACATTGAGGGAGGATTTCAAACATTCATTAACCATTTAGTTAAAGAGTCAAGGAGTTTACGAGTTAACGTGTTAACGGGTTATGAAATAAAGGAGATAAAAAAGCGGGGAGCGAAGTATCTAATTAACGGCCAAATTTTTGACGTTGTCATTTCCACCTTGCCGACGCCTGTAATGGTAAAACTAACTAGTAACCTCTTTCCAAAAAAATATTTGGAGAGATTTTCCAAATTAAAATATCTCCACGCCTTGACTTTGATACTGGAAACAAATCAACCGCTTCTTAAAAAAACTTACTGGCTTAATGTTTCCGCTCCACAGATTCCAATCATGGGTATTATCCAGCACACGAATTTTATTGACAAAAAACACTACGGCGGAAGCCACATTGCTTATTTAGGTTGGTATTTAAAAAGAGATGACAGGTTATTCGCTCTAACCAAAGAGGAATTACTTAAATTCGTTTTGCCTTATTTAAAAATACTAAATACTAAATACAAAATACTAAATACTTACAATTTCAAGGGTTCTTTTGCCCAACCAATTTTTGACAAAGATTTTGTAAAAAATAAACCTGATTTTAAAACGCCTTTGAAAAATTTTTATATCGCCAACCTCGACATGACTTACCCTTATGACAGAGGAACCAACTATGCTGTAAAATTGGGCAAACAGGTCGCAGCAATGATATAGTTTATAAAAATATGAAAGGAGAATTAGTAAAAACAATTACTTTGGATGGCTTGGAATTGGCGGGCTTTTTCATAGATCAAAAAAGCGACCTGGCTGTCCTCCATTTTCACGGCACAGCCGGAGATTTTTATACTCATAAATTCGTTGACACGGAGGGAAAAAGATTAGCAACGAATGGAATTTCTTTCTTAACCGCAAATAATAGGGGACACGATGTTTTTGCCGATATTAGAAAACACAAGGATGGAAAAGTCGAATGGACGCAAATCGGCGGTGGTTTTGAAAAGTTCGAAGACTGTCTTTTGGACATAAAAGCCTGGATAGAATTTCTTGTCAAACGAGGTGTAAAAAAGATTATTCTTCAAGGTCACAGCCTTTCTCAAAAAAATCTTTATTATCAACATGTAAAAAAGGATAAAAGGGTAATCGGGCAAATCCATCTTTCTCCGCAGAATGATGACGGATTAATGTTTTATGCGCTAGGCGAAAAAAAATACAAAGAAATAAACAACAAAATTAAAGAGATGGTTAAAAAAGGCAAAGGTAATGAGATACTGTCAAAAGAGTTTTCTCCTGTTAGTTATATGACTTCAGCCCAGATGTATTATGGTTATTTAACTGATTACGGAAAAGGAACATTAACCCCTTATCATAATCCCGACTCTCTAAATTGGAAAATCATCTCTGAAGTCAAAGAGCCTTTATTGGTAATTTTCGGGTCAAAAGATATTTACATGAAACCATCTGTTGAAACTGCCACAAGACTAATCAAAGAAAAATCACGGGCTGAAGTTAAAATTATTAAAGACGCTTCTCATAGCTATCTAGGTTATGAAAAACAGCTAGTAAAAGTAATTATTGACTGGGTTAAAAAAAACTTTTTATGAGAAACATTTTTATTATCCATGGTTCATATGGTCATCCTGAAGAAAATTGGTTCCCTTGGCTCAAAAGTGAACTGGAAGAACTAAACTGCAATGTTATTGTCCCAAAATTTCCGATTCATTCTAATACGAAACACGACCACAGAATAAATGAGTGGTTAAAAAAAATGGAACAGTATATGAATTATATTAATGAGGAAACAATTTTTGTCGCCCACAGTCGGGGAAATGTATTTCTTTATAGATTTTTTATGAAATACCCCGTCCAAGTTAAGGCAACCTATCTTGTTGCACCGTGGATTTATTGGAAGACTAGCCTCTGGAGTTCTGATCCAACAATCATAGATTCATTTCATAATAAGTCATTTGAGTGGGACAAAATTAGAAATCGAAGTTCATATTTCGAGATATTTCAATCGATGAACGATGTCATACCAGTAACCGAGGGAAAAGAACTCGCCCAAAATCTAAACGCAAAACTTATTTTAGTCAAAAACGCCGGGCACTTTAATATTACCACGTACAAGAAATTCAAAAAATTTCCTTATCTTTTGGAAAGAATAAAACTTCGTTTATGATATAAAATTAGTTCTTTTTGTTGGAAGCACAACCGTTGTTTCCACAGATATATCCGACCGCGGTCTTTCTATTTTCCTCTTTGTTTCCGCAATACGGACAGGTAACGCAAGCCTCTTCTCCTTCTTTTTTATTTTCCTTTTCCTCCAATTCCTTGGGCATTTTTTGTTTGAGCATTCGGTCCAAAGACGAAAAATTATTAAAAAAATTATCAAATCTGTTTATCACCTGTTCGATTGAAAATTTTTCCTCCGCTCCACAACTCCCTCCCAGTTTCAAAGATTTCAAACCGTTATTTATCATATATTCGACAATCAGTTTTTTGTAAGTTTCAATAATAAAATCTTCGTCAAGATTTTTATCTTCGAGGGAGGAGGCGCCAAAAGACGTTCCCCGTAATACACCAAGATTCCCTGTAAAAGATTTTCTCAAAAGATCAAGTGTCTCCCAAAGGCTGAATTCGTAATCTTTGTTGTTTCTGTAAATTACTCTGTCCAAACCATGGTGACCATGAAAATCCAAAAACTGATCTATGGTTATACCACTCAAAAAAGAATGAGAAATAAAATGAGAGATTGTCTCTATTTCAGTCGGTTTTACCAATGCCTCTTCATATAAACTCCCTAAAACTTCCTTGACAAAAGTTTCTCCGCTTTCCGAAATGCTGACGGCGACGGCGTTGATTTTGACGCCGTCAAAATACATAACATAGAGTTGGCCGTCTTTATATTTGCCTATTTTCGTATAAGGATTGTCAGGGTTATTGTCAAAGCTTGTGACCCCGGGCGGGCTATAGAGAAAAGACAGTCTACCCGGGTGGTTGATTGAATTTATCAAAGAATCTGTTAGACCTTTTTTGTATAAACCGCCCCTTTCCCTTTCGTCGAAAGACACTTCGGCTCCTGTCGGATAGACAATAATCCTACTATTTTGATCCAATTGATAACTATAAGGAGTGGAAACAACATTATCTTCCAAGACATGGTTGACATATGAGTCGAGATTTTTCTTAAAAGTCAACTCTCTCTCTTTTTTTGATAATTTTTTAAGATATGAAGACTCGCGGGGATTAACAGAATATTTTTTTAAAAAGTCACCTTCAAGCTTATGGGTAGCCAACATAAATCGTCCCTGCACGGGGTCAGGTACCAGGCGGCACCTGATAAGGCTTTGGTGGTCTCGGGCTTCCCCGAAGGGGTTACCGTTGCGGCACAGCTGCTGATTTACACAGCATTCCCAGAAACAAAGCCAATTAATAAAACTAACTCATTTCCATTGACCCAATGATTGACCCAATTTAACTTTAAAATAATCAACCCAAGGAATCGGAGCCGGGTCCAAGCCATTCAACATAGAAAGGTAAAAAGAAACATATCCTCCAAATTGGAGGTATTCAAATACTTGAGCTAGGGGATCTGATGATTTCGGTTTATAAGTAACATAGCCAACTCCGTTTTGGTTGACAACATCCTCGGTAATTTTGTATCTTTTTATAATTCTTTCAGGATAAAGGTCCGATTCGGCAAAATAAAATATCATGTCTTTTTTATTTGATTCAGGATATCTTAATCCTTCCATTAAATGATGATTTAATTCGGGAATTTCAAAAATCGTTGAGAAATTTTTAGAGTTTTCATTTAATTGGTTTTTCGTTGTGTGAGCAGCGCCAACCAAATGACGGGAAGCAACGAAAATCACATTTTTCTTATACATTTTTAAAGCAGTTTGTTTTGCTTGATTGTCATCTATTTTTACAGACATCTTAGAATCATCAACTACTTTACTCATTGATTTAACTAGAAGATCGATTTCTCCTTTTGAAAATTTTATGGCACCGGTTTTTGCAACCAACATTAACTGACCAACAACAGAATAACCAATCGCCATTCGCGGTTGTTTTGATGGGTTATAAGTCGGAATAATATGATAGTAAGGTACTTTGTATTTTTTTGCCAATTCTATTATTGTCCCACCAGAACCTATCGTCATCCATTTACAACCTTTCTTTAGAGCTTGATGCGCAGTCTGAACCGGTTCTTCTGTTTCACCTGAAAAAGCCGAACATACCACAAGGGTTTTTTCATCTACCCATGAAGGCAAATCATAGTCATGTAAATGAAAAAAAGGAAATTTAAGTTCAAGCCCAAAAATTCCATCAATTATTCTTGCCCCTAAACCTGATCCGCCCATACCAGTCATAACAATTTTATTTATACCCTTATAAGAATCGTCTACCTTAATTTTTTTTGCGTCTTCGAAAGCATGAACACATTGTTTTGAAAGCTCTTCAACCGATCCGTAGGTATTTTTTTTGTCTAAATTCTTGAGTTTTTCTTGATCGTCTAGATTAATCATGGAAGTATTATATTACCTCATTTTATTATATAATTCTATCATAATGAAAAAGAGGCTTTTCGTTTTGTTCCGTGCTTTACGAGTCAGTCAATGGGTAAAAAATTTGGTTGTTTTTACCGCAATTATTTTTTCCGGAAAGCTTTTTGATCTGCCGATTTTCCTAAATACGCTTTACGCATTTTTCATCTTCTGCCTTTTGTCATCGACCTCCTATGTTTTAAACGATATTATAGACTTTCCCTTCGATCGGAAACACAAAATCAAGAGATACAGACCGATCGCATCTGGAGAAATTTCCCTGCAACAGGCCAGCTTTCTCGTCTTTGTTTTAACTTTAGGATCTTTAATCTTGAGTTTATTTTTTTCCCTACCGTTTTTTTTCCTAAGTCTGCTTTTTATCCTTCTTCATTTTTTTTATTCCCTCTACCTAAAAAAATATCCGACCATTGATATATTCACGATTTCTTTTTCTTTCATGATCCGCACCTTTGCTGGAGAAGTCGCTTCCGGATATCACATTCCTATCTGGTTGATTCTGACAATTTTCTTTATATCTCTTTTTATGGCAACCATAAAAAGGCATGCCGAGCTCGTCACCCATGGCGGTGAAACACGCGAGTCTCTCAATCTATATAAAGAACATTTCTTAGATTTTTTGACGCAGACTTTTGCCGCCGCTACAATCCTCGCTTATGCCTTTTATACCTATGTGGAAAAACCGCCGGAAATCCGAACTTTATTTTCTAATTGGATTTCTAATAACTTTCCAGGATTTGAGGCGAGAAAATGGATGATGTTAACAATTCCTCTGGTCGTCTACGGAATTGCCCGTTATGCTCAACTGCTTTATGAAAGAGAAGAGGGAGAAAGGCCTGAAAAACTTATCACTACAGATATCCCCCTTATTGTCACAATTGGACTTTGGGGAACGATTGTCGTTGGCCTGATCTATATTTTGTAGGTTATAGTCCGTTGACAAAGTAGGGACAGGATAGTATCCTGTCCTAAAGTTATAAAGTTCATAAAGAGAAAGCGAAGATAAATATGAAAACACAGGATTCTCACAAAAGACAGGCTGTCACTTTGGCGATCGAGCAGATTCAAAAACAGTTCGGCCGCGGGTCAATCATGAGACTTGGCCAGGCACCGGTCGTGCCAGTTGAAGTCATTCCGACAGGAATTTTTAATCTTGACACTGCCCTCGGAGTCGGCGGAATTCCCCGGGGAAGAATAATTGAAATTTACGGACCTGAGGCAGCTGGAAAAACCACAGTCTGTCTGTCAATAATAGGCGAAGCACAAAAAAAAGGCGGAACAGCCGCTTTTATAGATGCCGAACACGCTTTTGATCCAGAGTGGGCTAAAAAAATCGGCGTCAAACTTGACGACCTTTTAGTCTCCCAACCTGACACAGGAGAACAAGCTCTTGAGATTGCCGAGACCTTGATCCGCTCCGGTGGAGTTGATCTGGTTGTCATTGATTCGGTCGCCGCTCTTGTCCCAAAAAACGAAATCGAAGGAGAAATGGGAGATTCACAGATGGGGCTGCAAGCCAGATTAATGTCCCAAGCCCTAAGAAAGTTGACCGGAATCGTTTCGAAATCAAAAACCACCGTGATTTTCACAAATCAGATCCGCTTAAAAATCGGTATTATGTTTGGCAACCCCGAAACAACCCCGGGAGGACTGGCATTGAAATTTTATTGTTCAATCAGAATGGACGTCAGGAAAATTGAAACTTTGAAAAAAAATAACCAGGTCTATGGAGCGAGAATCAGAGTCAAAGTGGTAAAAAATAAAGTAGCCCCACCTTTTAAGGAAGCGGAAGTTGTCATCACAGCTTCCGGGATAGACCGTGAAGAAGGTTTTGTCGACGCAGCAATTGCTTCCGGAATCATCACTAAATCCGGGTCATTTTTTAGAATCGGCGAAAAATTGTTAGGCCAAGGAAAAGAAGAGGTCAAGCAGGTAATTGCAAAAAATGAAAAATTGAGAGAACAGTTGATGAAACAAATTTTGCATAAGAAATGAATGATGACCTGCTGGCGCTTTTGAACAAAGCTTATTTCTTTCTCAAATTCCGCCCTAGATCCGAAAAGGAAATACGCAACTATCTTTATAAAAAAGTGGCCAAAACCCACTGGTCCCGCGATGACGCCGAAAAAGTTATTGAAGAATTAAAAGAAGAAAATTTGATTGATGATAAAAAGTTTATCGACCTTTTTGTTCGCGATCGCACTGCTTTAAAACCAAAAGGAAAAAAGTTATTGATTCGTGAACTGAAACTAAAGGGAATTGCAGACGAACTGATTGAAAAATATTTTTCTGAAAACGAAGTCGACGAAGAAAAGCTGGCTTTGCAAATTTTGTCAAAACGTTGGCCCCGATATAAAAGCCTGACTTCTCAAAAGCGCTTCGAAAAAGCCGCCCGCTTTCTTTTGAGCCGAGGATTTTCTTACGAACTTGTCAAGAGATCGTTTGAAAAGCTTAATGAACAAGATTAGAATATCTAATCAATTATGAATTCTAAACACTGGGTCAACCGAAATATTCTTTATTACTACCTTACTGAATTTCTAAACAATCTTTTTTTCTTAATTCCCGTTTATATCTCCTTTCAAAATCAATATCTTACCTTAACTCAAATGGGGTTATTGGCAAGCGCAAGATATATCTTAATGTTTCTTATGGAGTTGCCCACTGGAGTTTTTGCCGATCTTTGGGGAAGAAAAATCAGCTGCGCGATTGGCGGAATTCTCGACGCGCTAGGATTGTTTATTATCGTTCTTTATCCTAGTAGCTTTTGGATAATTGTCGGAACACTTATTAGAGCTATTGGAGAAAGCGCCATGTCCGGCGCAAACACAGCTTTGATTTATGACACATTAAAAGAAGGCGGTCGAGAAGATGAATATGTAAAAATAGCCGCAAGAGAAGGAATTTTTACCCAAACAGGATTAATAATTGCCACCCTTTCTGGAGGATTCCTGTATTCAGTTTTTCAAACACTGCCATTTCTTTTGACCGGTATAAGCATTGCTTTAAGTTCTCTTGTTTATCTAAATATGAGAGAACCCCACATCGATACAATTAAATATTCATGGTCTGCTTATATAAATAAAACCAAAGACGGTCTGAAAGAATTATTTAAAAATACATATATAAAACACCTGTCTGTTTATTTTATGTTCGTCGCTGGAATTTCTTGGTCTTGGATGACTTACTTAAATTTGATCTTCATTAATAGTCTTGGTTTCAGTGAAAGCACACAGGGAATTATTTTATCGTCGATCAGAGCTTTTAATGCTTTAATAATAGGATTTGTGGCAGTAAAAATATTTTCATTTACTAAAAAACAAGGGGCTTGGATTCATCCTATTATCATGGGACTCGGCGCCCTCTTAGCCCTAATACCAAATCCACTAATAAATATTTTAGCAATTGTTTTCTTAATGTTTTCCTCAACCCTAAGATTTAATTTATTGAATAAATTAACCAATGAAGTTTTTGATTCGCGCCACCGTGCTACTGCACTATCTGCATTGAATCTATTGTTAGGAGTAGTATATTCGGTGATTGTTGCTGTTTCTGGGCCTTTGGCAGAAGTTGCTCATCCAAAATGGATCTTTTTCTGGACCGGTATTGTTCCACTACCATTTATAATCTATCTGGTAATAAAAATGAAAAATAATTATTATTTGGTAAAAAACAAGTTGTAGTTTTCAAATAAATGGAGTAAAATAGGTGATATTAGAAATTGCTTGAAGAATTATTTAAGTTAATAATTTAAAAAATGTTGTTAAAAAGTTTATATCTAACTTCCCATCAAACCGCAGACCGCGGTATTGTGGCATAACAACATTTTCCTCTTCAAGCTTCCATAAATCATATGCTTCAGAAATTTTTTAAAAAGTTCCTTTCTATAAAACAGGATCGGGAAAATTTATTGAATACGGCCAAAATTCAGGCCGAAGAAATTATTATTAAAGCCCGTAATGAGGCTCTAAAGTTCAAAGTAGAATCCGAAAGAAAAGCCGGAGAGACGGCCACGGCCGCTCTCGAAGTTGAAAAAAGACTTTCCAAGCGCGAAGAGCAACTTGAAGAAAAAGAAAATTTCGCTAATCGGGAAAAACAGTCAGCTCTCGATACAAAAAACTTCTATGAAAAATTGAAAAAAGAACTCGAGGAAAAGAAAACCGAAATGCTCGCAAAATTAGAAAAAATCGCTAAGATGACCAAGGACGAGGCTAAAGATTTACTGCTTCGCGGTTGGGAAGATAAACTCAAAGAAGAAATCGCGAAAAAAATAAAAGCCGCCGAAGAGGAAATCAAGTCAACTGCCGACGACAAAGCTAAAAGTATTTTAGTCGACGCGATGCGCTATGGCGCAGTTGATTACACTGCCGAATATACCTTGTCAGTGATTAACCTTCCAAGTGAAGATTTTAAAGGAAGAATCATTGGTAAGGACGGACGAAATATTCGCGCCTTTGAGATCGCAACCGGCGTAGACGTCGATCTGGAAGAAGAAGGGGTAATTCGACTCTCTTCATTTGACGCCGCCAGACGGGAAATTGCCCGTTTGTCTTTAGAAAAACTCATTAAAGACGGTCGAATCCAACCGCAACGAATTGAGGAAATAGTCAAAAAAACCAAGGAAGACGTTGACAAAGATATTTTCAAAGCCGGAGAAGATTTAGCCCATCGGGTAGGAGTCTTCAACCTCCCCTCTGAAATCACCCAAACTCTGGGAAGATTCAAATATCGTTATTCTTACGGTCAAAACATGATCGTCCATACCCTTGAGGAAACCAAAATCGGTATTGCCTTGGCTCACGAACTGGGAGCAGACGTCAATGTCGTCAAATTGGGTTGCTTATTACACGATATAGGTAAAGTCGTCACTGACAAAGAAGGATCCCATGTTGACCTGGGAGTAGAACTTTTGAATAAGCACCGCTTTCCGCAAACCGTTGTCGGCTGCGTCGCCGCCCACCACGAGGATATCCCATTTCCATCAATCGAAGCTATTATAGTCTACATCTCAGATGCTGTTTCAGGAGGAAGACCAGGCGCCAGACACGAAGACTTTGAGGAATATCTGAAAAGAATCAAAACTATCGAAGAAGTTGCCAAGGCCAAAAAAGGCGTCCGCGAAGCCTATGCTTTGCAGGCAGGACGGGAACTTCGAGTGGTTGTCCGCCCCGACGAGATAACAGACGATGAGGCGACAGTGATGGCTGAGAAAATAAGAGAAGAGTTGGAATCGAAATTCGACGTCTTCCCAGGCCAAATCAAGGTAACAATTATTAGGGAAACGCGAGCAGAGGCAACAACAAAAATTTAGTTAAAAAGCTGCGGGTGTCGAGGGTCTAGGGATCCCGGCGGCGCGCAGTCGAGGTATATTGACCGAAGCGAGCACCGACGGGAAAAGACACGAGACAGGCCCCGCAATATTAACCAATGAACGAATTCCAATTAATCGACAAAATAAAATCTATTTTAAAGAACGACCTCATCGGAGACGATACGGCTCCGATTAAAATTGGCGACAAAACTTTACTGTTAACCAATGATATTCTTCTCGAAGGCAGACATTTCCTGAATTATTTTCCGCAGGAATTTCTCGGTTGGAAAGCAATAAGCGTTAATGTTTCCGACATCGTCGCTTCGGGAGGGAAACCAAAATATGCCCTCGTTTCTCTTCTTCTTCCTAAAAATAAAATTACGCTTGTCGAACCGATTTCGCGGCAGATTAAAAAAGCCTGTCAGTACTACGACTGCCAGGTTGTCGGCGGAAACATAACGGGTTCTGAAAAACTCGGACTCGACGTTTTCATGATAGGAGAAACAAAAAAATTTATCGGGAGACGACAAGCCAAACCAGGAGACAATGTTTATTTAACCGGTCCAATCGGTGACTCACGCGCCGGGCTGAAACTTTTAACGATGAAAAAAAAGCCTTACGAAAGCTTTGAGAAAATATTAATTGAAAAACATCTTAAACCAGTAATTAATTTAAATCACGCAAAATACTTGAGCCAAAATGCAACGAGCTCGATCGACGTCAGTGACGGTTTATCTTCTGACATTTATCACCTTGCTAATTCAAGCCAAAAAAAAATAATTATCAACTCTGAAAAAATTCCTTTATCCAGAGAATTAAAATTATTTTGTAAAAAATATCGATTTAATCCAATTGATTTTGCCCTAAAAGGAGGAGAAGATTATCAAGTATTATTGACACAAAATGGTAAATCACAAAAGACAAATGACAAATTAATTTTGATTGGAAAAGTTTACAAAGGGTCGGGTGTTTTCTTGGATAAAAATAAACTAAAAGACAAAAGCTTCGATCATTTCTCCCCGTCATGAAGCCCTTAAATTGATACAGATTGTTATAATAAGATGTTTTAAATATGGATTGACAGGAAGCCTAAAAAGTAATATTCTGTTGTTGTTAATTCATTTCAATTAATATTTATAGTCTTTCAAAGGAGGTGACACATACATGACAAAAGCAGATTTAGTTGCCCAAGTTGCAAAAAAAGCTAATCTTACCGCAAAAGCCGCCAAAGATGCAGTCTCAACAGTCTTTTCCACAATGGCTGACGCCATGAAAAGAGGAGAAAAAGTAGTTGTTACTGGTTTTGGTACCTTTATGGTAAGAAGGAGAGCTGCCAGAAAAGGCCGCAATCCACAAACTGGTGCTGAGATCCAAATCCCAGCCACCAAAACTCCAGGCTTTACCGCTGGTAAAAGCTTGAAAAGAATGGTTAAGTAAACGGATCTTAATAACAATCCAACAGTCCCGAACCCAATGTGGTTCGGGGTTGTTTTTTTAGCATGATTTTTATATAATTAAACTGTTTTATGAAGAAATTTGGTCGAGCTATCCTGATATTCTTAATCCTGGTCATTCTTCCGGCTATGGCGTACTTTGTCATGGAGTCATCTGGAGCCAGTATAAGCACTCCCCAAGAAAAAGTCATCTATGACCTTCCTTACCCGGGGATTCTGCCAGACCATCCTTTATACTTTTTGAAAATCGTCCGCGATCGCATCACTGAATTTCTCACTCGGGATAATATAAAAAAGGCCCAAGTCTACCTTTTGTACTCTGATAAAAGAGCTGCCATGGCAATGGCCTTAGCCAAAAAAGGCAAAAGCCAACCCGCTATTACAACCTTTTCCAAGGCTGAAAAATATTTTTCCAAAATTCCCGGACTTTTAAAAGAAGTTAAAAAACAAGGTGGGCAGCCGCCGTCGAGCTTTGTCGAAACCTTAAAATTATCCAATGCTAAACACGCCGAACTAATAGGTGAAATGATCAAAACTCTTCCCGAAGGATTGCAGGAACCTCTTAATCAGCTCCTCAAATTAAATCTTGAAATAAAGAAAGAACTAGAGACACTTCCATAAACCAAAGCCAAAACCAACCAATTCTGCATCAGAGTCAACCAATAATGGTCAAAAAAACCTGTCAAAAAAACAACAAAAATTATATAAGGGTTGTTTTTAATAATCCGATAAACAGGCTTGAAAAGAAAGCTGATAATTACTGCTCCGCCTAAAATACCCGTCTCTGCAATAAACAAAAGAAAGATATTATGAACCGGTTGGTTAAAAAATAGAAAATACTTTGAAGCAAAAACCGATTGAGCAATGAGATAATTCCCTATTCCGACACCTAAAACCGGGTGCTGGGAAATGATCTCAAGCGAATTTTTGAACAAACCTATCCTTTTTTCAAGTGTCAAAGGATCTGTTACCGCCTGGAGGAAAAGAAAGGAAATAATTATTGGGATAATAATCCGCGACAACCAACAGATCCGGCAGGTGACTTTAGTATTACGCATGAAATAAAAAGTATTTAGTATTAAATAAGTTAGAATGGCTACTTTTGAGAAGGAAAGGAGAATCAAAACGCTAAAAATAAAAAGACACAAAGATTTCAGTAAAAAATATTTTTCAAACTTCCTGTCGACAAGGACATAAAAATATAAAAGAAGGAAAAATCCTGCCAGTGAATTCGGGTGGGAAAAAGTTCCGTAAGGACGGAGAAATTCTATACCTTTTAGACTTGCTTTGGCAATCCCAGGAGTCGAGAGGTTAAAAAGTCTTTCCCCAAACCAGTAAAATACTCCCTGGATCGACTGTCTATAGACCAACTGCAATACGACCAAAAGGAATTGGAAACTTGAAGTTAATAACAAAACTACCAAAATTGTCTTTTCCTTGATGACTTTGAATAAAATGCTGCTTAGGGAAAAAATAATCAGGAATTCAACAATCCTTATCAATTGATAAAGAGCTACGGGCTGATTTTTTGCGAGTACAGCATTGATAAACAATAGACTCAGCCCGATTAAAACTTTTTTGTTTTTGAAAAAATCAACAACAGTATTGAAATTAAGAAAAAAAAGTAAAACAACTAAAATGTCCGTCAGATATAAAGTAGGGGAAAGATAGTCCACCCTAACTCCATTGAGATAAGAAAAGGAAGGGAAAAAATGCTTCCCCAACTGCGTCGATAATAAAAAAATAAATAATAAAAAAAGTATTTTATTAATTATTCTAAAATAAGGTTTGTTGGGTTTGTTTTTTTTCTTTAACTTCTTCATTTGCTTCATTAAAGATCTTCACCTTTCCGAAAACCCCGTCGTATCCCGGATCAACAAACACCTTTCTTTCCCTTATTATTTCAATCGCCTGACGCAATTTCTCCCCGCCAAACTTTCCTATCTCTTCATAATCCTTGCGAAGTAAAATATCAAATTCAGTCCCCAAATTAGTCGTGAACCTTTCATACTCTCTTTGTGCTTTGGTCGGCGAGTGGTTGTTTAGCTCAAGTAAAACTTCAAGAAAAGGAATCATAGATACAAAAGGTCTCCTGGTTTTTTCCTTATCATAGACAAAGGTCAAACCGACCTTATTTTTTATAAACAAAAGGTCTTCCGGACCGAGAAGTTTTTCAGACAGGTCAAGGACGCGATTCTCCACGCCGACAGTCAATGGTTTATGACAAACAGGGCAGACAGATCCTTTTTCCTTGATTTCCCGAGCGTTGTAGCGAATATTACAAACTCTATGACCTGACCAATGATACTTTCCCTCCTCGGGAAAAAATTCAATTGTATAACCGATTTTTAATTTTCCGTCTGGGTTTTTCTTGATCGCGTCTGCTATATCTTGAAATTTGAAATTTGAAATTTGAAATTCATTTGTAATTTGTGATTTATCATTTAAATTTGGCACAAACACAGTTGCCTCTCTACCAAGCTTGGGTCCTGAGTGAGCATCGGAAAAGGAAACGATCGACCGGTCCTTCAATTCTTTCACCTGCCAGTTCATAATCGGGTCAGAAGACAATCCGGTTTCAACTGCATAAATATATTTAGCATAGTCTCCAAAGCACTCCTGCAATGAATCGAATCCTGATTTCG
This sequence comes from Candidatus Roizmanbacteria bacterium, assembly GCA_016215445.1. GTDB lineage: Bacteria > Patescibacteriota > Microgenomatia > UBA1406 > GWC2-37-13 > GWC2-37-13. Next base: position 98,016 of record JACRJL010000003.1, on the reverse strand, counting down.
ATCCAAAAACGGCAAACCAGGGAGTCCAGGCGTGGGCGGGGATAAAAAGAATTCTCTCGTCTATATTTAAAGCCAGTTTAAGCAAATCAACAGATGATACTCCAATAATCGGCCGGCCGTCTGCCATCAGATTGCATCCCCGACTATTTAACTCTTTGATGATTTTTTCACAGGTTTCAATTGACGGGGAAAAAATCAGATTGTGAACCCGGCGGACCTGACCACCTTGGGAATAGATACTAGAAATTTCCGTAGACAGTAAAAATTGAGTTTCTCCGGGCTTATCTTTCAATGTAAAAATCCCAGAAGAAGATTCTTTTAGCTTTTCTTTTATTGACCTAAACCACAGCGGGTGAGTCCAGTCGCCGGTTGCGACCAACTGGATTCCTTTGACTTTTGACCAACGAGAGATTTCATCTAAAGTCATGTTGGGGGAGACGGCGCGTGAGTATCGTGAATGAAGCTGTAAATCAGCAATAATCTGCATATTTAATATTCTAACAAAAGTTGACAAATTCATTGACACTAAGTATGATTTAAAAAACTATGGTGAACCTTAGGATTCCAGGGCCAACACCACTTCCGCCTCAAGTCATCTCTTCATTGAATAAACAAGTAATCAGCCACCGGGGCAAAGGTTACGAAGTCATCCATAAAAACATCGTTATGAATCTGCAGTATTTCTTTCAAACCGAAAATCCAATTTATCTTCTAACCGCCTCAGGGACAGGAGGGTTGGAAACAGGGGTCGTCAATTTTTTCTCGCCCGGAGACGAAGTAATCTATTTTACCTGCGGAGAATTCGGAAACCGTTGGAGTGAAATCGGCCGCAGATATGGATTGAAAGTAAATCAAATCAAGTTCCCTGAAGGCACAGGTGTTGATAAAGAAGTAGTCCGACAAACTTTGAAAAAAACGAAAAAACTCGCCGGAGTTTTCATCACCCACAACGAAACCGGAACCGGAGTCTTAAACGATTTATTCAGCATCGCGCCCTTGGTCAAGAACCATCCGAGCCAACCCTTACTCTTGGTCGATTCAGTCAGCGCCCTCGGAGCTGTCGACCTACCGATGGACCGCCTCAAAATTGACGTTTTGATCACAGCCTCCCAAAAAGCCTGGATGGCCAGCCCTGGAATCGCCATGGTTGCCGTTTCCAAAGAAGCCTGGGCGAGACACCTACTTTCTAAAATGCCAAAATTTTATTTTGATCTGTCTTTGTACGAAAAATTTGCCCAGAAAAATCAAACACCGGCGACACCGGCAGTTTCGGTTTTATACAGTCTTGAAAAAGCCCTGGTATTAATGAACAAACAAAGAAAAGAAAACATCTTTAAAAAACATCTGGCTCTTCGGGACTATTTTCGCCAGCAATTAAAAAAAATCGGATTAAAACTTGTTGTTGACGAAAAAAATGCCTCTCCGACTGTAACTTCCATCTGGCCGCCGGAACAAGTAGATGAATCTGCCTGGAGAAAACTCTTGCGGGAAAAATATCAGACAGTTATCGCCGGAGGCATGGGTGGTTTGAAAGGAAAAATCGTCCGTGTTGCCCATATGGGATTTGTCAATAAAAAAGACCTCGATCAGGTTATTACTGCCTTTAAAAAATCTTTAAAAGAAATATGAGTCAAGTCTTAATCGCCGATAAAATCGACCAAAAAGTACTTGATTCTTTTAAAAAAAAATCCTTTGTTTTCGACTATAAACCGGAAATTACACCGGAAGACCTATTGGGAATTATTTCTAAATATCAGGGGTTAATGGTGAGAAGCCGAACCAAGGTAACAAAAGAAATGATCGAAGCCGGAAAGAATCTCAGGGTCATCGGCCGGGTTGGCAGTGGTTTGGACAATATAGATACAGATTCGGCCGGCAAAAATAAGATTAAGATCGTCAATGCACCAGGAGCCAATGCCAATGCCGTCGCCGAAATAACAATCGCCTCAATTCTTTCCCTGCTTCGTCTGCTGGAAAAAGGTCATTCATCAATGAGAACAGGCCTCTGGCTTAAAAAAGAGTTGAAAGGACAAGAACTGCAAGGAAAAGTTGTCGGTATTGTCGGTTATGGGAATATTGGAAAAATCGTCAAAAGAATTCTGGATGCTTTCGGCGCCAAAACTTTGATTTTCAGCCGGAGAAAAAAAACCGCTTCTTTAAATAAACTTTTTCAAACTGCAGATATAGTGACAATCCACCTTTCGCTCAACGCTCAAACCGAAAAATTAATTAATAAGAAATATCTTTCCTTGATGAAACCATCAGCATACCTTGTTAATTTTTCTCGCGGCAAAGTGGTTGACGAAAAAGATCTTTATAATATTTTGTCCGAGAAAAAAATAAAAGGCGCCGCCCTGGACGTTTATTGGCACGAACCCCTTGAAGATATGTCTCCTTGGAGAAAACTTGATAACGTCCTTCTCACACCTCATATAGGCGCTTCGACTGGAGAAGCTTTGACCCTGGCCACAAAACAAGTCATAGAACAGATAATTAAAATTTTGTCCGGAAAATAATTTATGAAAACTGATCGATTTCATTTGGAAGTTGTCGCCATCAAAGACATAATCACTCATGAAGAATTTGACCCTTCAAGAAGTTTAAATTTAATCAAAAAACTGAAAGAGAGCAATCTTTTCACCGATCCAATTATAGTCGCTTCACTTGGAAATAATAAATTCCTTCAACTCGACGGCATGAACCGGATTAACTGTTTTAAAAAACTAGGTTTCAAATATATTCTTTGTCAAATCATAGACTATAACAACCAGGAAGAGTTTGAACTTTCTTCATGGATCCATATTTTCAAAGCTAAAAGAGAAGATTTTTTCAAACATATAAAAAAAGACAAAAGCTTGATAATAAAAAAAGCCGACATAAACCAGATCGGTCCCCGTTATATAAAAGCGCAAGACTTCGGCCGGTTGGTGACTGTGGTCGATAAAAAAGCCGGCACTTTTTTGGTGATGACGGCCGGAAATTTTATTGAAAAAATAAAAAGAATGAACTATATAGTTTCCTTTTATCAGGACATAATAAACCGGGCTATACTTCCTTTTCCTATGACATCACGGAATATAAGACTCTTTTTCTATGAACACCCCGATCTAAATTTCTACGACCACCCAGACGCCAATCTCATGGTTGTCTTTCCCAAACTTACACCCCAGCAGATAATAGAAGTCGTTCGAGGAGGAGCTTTGGTACCGGCAGGAATCACGCGGCACTTTATAAAAGATCGCTGTTTAAATGTTAATATTTCCTTGTCCTTTTTTGACAACAAAAAATCAATAACCCAACTCAATAAAGATCTAGACAAATTCTTGCTGAAAAAAATCCTCCGTATCTACGAAGAGTCAACCATTCATTTTGAGTAGAAGTTTAAAAAAGAGGAAAACATTCAGAGAGGAAATAAGAGAAACTGTAAAATTATTTTTTAATATGCCGATAAAATCAGCATATGGCACAGACCAGGAATAGTAAACGTTGAGAAAAAAAATTATCGAACAACTAATCAACCAGATCAAATATTTCTTTTCTTTTAGGACAATCAAAAATAAAAACGGCAGAAGATAGATAAAGTATCTCTCGTGCATCCGGGTAAAAAACATAATGAAAGAAAAACCTGTTAAAAAAGCAACCTTAGAAAAGGTAGTTTCTTGCCTGATCTTTTTTATATTTCTTAAAATGACAAACAAATACAAGATGATGGTTATTAGCACCCCAAGAACCCGATAACTAAACAGATTCAGAAACAAAGATTGGTCTTTCACATGAGATAGGAATGGAAAAACAGACCAGAAATTAAAGGCCGAATTGGTGACAAACGGCATACTCTGACCACTGATTATTTTCTGCCAATAAGTCAGATAGGGAAAAAACAAGACATTGCCGCTTTTGTAAAAAGGCAAAAACATCAACCAGAAAATTACGTTACCGACTAAAAAAGATGTTAATAATTTTTTCATATCGAACTTTTTCAAAAAGTAAATCAGATAAACAGGTAAAAATATTAAAGCAGTCGGTTTTATCAAAAGAGCCAGAATAAAAAATAACAGACTTAACATAGCCTGACGCGAATATAAAAGTAAATAAACCGAAGTAAAGATTAAAAATAAATTAACCGATTCGACCTGTCCCCAGAGAGAAGAGAGATAGATAAAAACCGGATTCAAAAGAATAAAGTAAAAAACCCATAACCAGTTTTTTTTACTTTTAGGTGTGATTTTTTTGGCAAACAAAAAGAGCAAAAAGAAAAGTCCCAGATCAAAAATAATCGCCGGTAATTTCATCAAACCTAACACCATTTCCTTTTTTTCCAAAAAGAAAATAATATTAGAAGGAAAGACCGACAGATGAATATTTAGCCACCAGCCAAGATTAAAAATAACATTTTTGAGAAGAAAAAACGGATAAAAAATATAAAGGATAAGCGGTGGGTAGTTTGGATAAAGACAACAATAGACTTCCTTTGAAATTGTTTCGTAGAATCCGGGGAAACCCCGGTTAACAAGATCCTGCGACCAGCTCAGGTGGTTATTAATATCAAAACTAGAAAAAGAGAAAATTAGAAGCAACCTTATTATTAGTCCAAAAATGATAAATACCATTATTGATCTATTATAATTAATTTACTATGAAGGGATTCATTGAGTTTTTGAGAGAGAGAATAATTGTCGGCTTTGCCATTGGCTTTATCATGGCAGGCGCAGTGACAAAGCTTGTCATAGCTTTAGTCACTGATATAATCAATCCTATTTTGGGACTGATTTTTTCAAAAACAAAAAGCCTGGAGTCAATGTATTTTGAAATCGCTGGAGCAAAAATTAAATGGGGTGATTTTGTCAGTGCTTTGATCAACTTTCTTATTATATCTTTAATCGTCTATCTTCTAGTAAAAGGTATTAAAAAACTGGAGGCAAAGGACAAAAAGAAATAAGCTCTAAAGACTTTTCTTCTTGAAGTAAACAAAGGCCGCCACTCCTCCAAGAACTAAGGTAACTACCAAGGCCAAAACAAAAGGCAGAGTGTTACTAGAAGTTAAAGCCTTGACCCCTTGGTTAATGACTCCATTTGACTGTCCTTCGGGTGTTGTTGATTCATTAGAAGGCGGCGGAGTTAGCACTTCACCTTGGGCATTTTTGAACTGATTGACTTTGATTTGCGAATCTTCAATCAAACTTTGGTTTTGAACAATGAATCTGGAAGTGGTTGTCTCTGTAACCTGTCCTGTGGGTGAGGTGAACTTAACCCTGTAAGGCATCGAGGGTAGGAATTCGGAACCAATTCTGAAATAGCCGTTTTCATCGGCTTCTGACTGGTAAGCTGGTTTATTGGAAAATGAAAGAAGGACGGAAACTTTAGCATTGGGAATGGCATTCCCTTGAGCATCATAGGCATATCCTTCAAGATAGTTTGGAATGGGTTCAAAGCGGAAATTGGACGCCAAAACTACCTGGGCGTCAACCTGTCCAATTAACCCGAAAAACCAGTTTTTTATTTTTTGCACTAAATTGGCCGACTGGGTTAAGTCGACTTTTTCAACAGTAATATCGCCGAAGTTTTCATCCGGTTCAAATTTTGACTGGTCAATTTTCAAAGTGAATGAACCCAAAGCATCGGCTTTGACTGGAACTTCCGTCAACAATCTGTAACGAACATTCTCGTTTAAGACAGGATCGGGTTTCAAACTGTAGGCTTTGATCTGAGCAAAAGGGTGAGACACTCTACCTTTAACATATATCGTCGAGGTAACCTTATCAAGGTCGTAAAAATTATCCATCAGCTTAGCTTCATTTGACTGTGAAGCTGACTTGGGTGTTAAAGGAATATCACGATGTTGGATAACTCCTGCTTGCACTATCTCCTCGCCTGTCTGGCTTGGATAAATATCGGAATAAATTCGGTAATAATTAGATTGAAGATTTGCCAGTTGCTCCGGGAAACTATAACTTCCAATAGCTACTGATAATTTATAAGTTCCGTCGGGAACGACAAAACTGAAACCACCATCTTCTTTAGTTGTTTGGGGATTGATTATGTTTCCACCCAAAAGGTCAGCTGGAGTCATCATAGTAAACGAACCGTCACCCCGTTTGACGAGCAAAGTAACACTGGCACCTGATACAGGCTCGAGAGTCGAAGAATCAAACAGCCGACCGTAAGGATCCCATGACAAGGCAACACAGCTATCTTTATTAATAGCTTCTTCAAAACTAAAAGTGCCTATTTGTTGCGTTGATTCATCACCTTGACCCATTGCTGGGATTGGTTCAAGATAGTTCATCGCCAACCAGCGCCTATCATGACCTTCACTCGAGCTTTGCCAAGTAAAAGGAGGTACTTCGCCGGCGCCGTCGCTCATAACAGGATTGGAAGCTAAACTCGAACCCTCAAAGTTATAACCGTATTTACCCTGCATATCACCTAGATTATTTTTTCCGAAAACTTCCAGATCAACTGTGGCATTACCGCTCGTGCAGTCAGAAGATGACAGACATTCAAAAACATATGTATTACTAGCAGGAAGCAGTTTTGAACCCGGGTCAACCGAAACCGTAGCTGAATGAACTTCAGCCCTTTCAGCTTTTAAACAGACCCATCTTTCGCTTTTTTCTTGAGCGGAAATAGAGAATAAAAATAAAGGCAAAGCTAAGAATAAAAACAGAGAAAGTAAGATTTTTTTACTCATAAATTTATGATAGAGAAAGTTTTTTTATTTTGCAAGATGCAAATTTATTGACTGAGTTTGTAGCCGATATAAATTCCAAGTAAACCTCCGATTGTACTCAAAATCAGCCCGGAATAAGAAAACAAGCTATCTCCCCATAAAGAAGGTAGGTAACCGCCTAAACTAGAACCTATAATCATTCCGGCCATCACTTTGGTTTTGGCTGACATAAAGATATTTTAGTATAAATCTTGAGCTATAATAAGATCATGAAAATCATCAATCGAAAGTTTAACCGGGAATATCAGGGAATAGAGAGGGTAGAAGCCGGTATAGTTCTGACAGGAGCCGAAGTGAAATCAGTGAGGTCTGGTCGACTCAATCTTGACGACTCCTTTGTAAAAATATTGGAAAGCGGGCCTCATTTGATCAATGCCCAGATCCCTATCTACGAATATGCCCGGTTACCGGACTACGATCCAAAAAGATCGAGAAAATTGCTTTTACACAAGAAAGAACTGCTAAGGTTGAAGACAAAAATGGCTTCTGGAGGATTGACTTTAGCCCCTGTTTCCTGCTATAATAAAGGGCCTCTGATCAAGCTAGAAATCGCTTTGGTCAAGGGCAGAAAAGACATTGAAAAGAGAAAATTAGAGAAAAAAAGAGATATCGCTATAAACGAAAAAAGAGAGGCTAAAGAATATATGAAAATTTGAGGGTTATAACCCTGAGGAACGAAGTGACGAAGGGGATGCCAGGCATCGACGGGAAATTTGCACTTTTATAAATCGTTGGGGCGCACCTGTTGCGTTAAACGGAAAAAATAACTGATAAGCAATTGTCAGAATTGCGAGAAGCTATGTTGGCAAGATCATATGCAAATATGAACTTTGCTTACGTTAACTAATCGCCCTCTCACTTGATTTTGTCCGATTCAATCTTATGAGGGGAAAACCAATCGGAATAAGGTCTTAAAAAGTATTCAGTTGTATTTAAGATCGACAAACCCTAACTGACTGTTTACTCCGATTTGATTGTTTAAGCGGGTAAGCAAGAGTAAAAACAATCTAACCCCAACTAAAAATTTATATCGGTGTTTTCTCGGACGCGGGTTCAATTCCCGCCATCTCCACCAAAATTATTAGCGTGATATACTTTACGATATGCCTTTTTATGCTTTTGCCTGGATCGCTTGTATTGCTTCTGCTTTAATAATAATTGTCTCCAAATTAACCAGCAAATATTCTATTAAAAATCCCTGGTTATTCAACTTTATTTGGACTTTTGTAATTTTTATTTTTACTGTTTTTCCGGCTCTTTATTATCAGGCGGCTTTGCCGAACGATTGGCCACCGATAATTTTAGCTGGTATATTTGCCGCTGGATGGAACACTTTATATATCCTATCAATGTACAAAATCGACGTAACGACATTCTCTCCTCTCTTTAACTTTAGATTGGTATTTGCAATTATCCTTGGTTCTGTTTTGTTTCAAGAAAAGTTAACATTTAGTCAATTTGTTTTATTTTTTACAATTCTTATTGGCGGAATTTTTAGTTCAGTTGATGAAAAATTGAATTTAAAATCGTTTTTTAAGCCGTCAATTGCGATTGGACTTTTGGCAATGCTATTTCTAGCCATAAATAATGCTTTTATAAAAATTGCTCTGATGAAAAATGGTCTTTGGACGGCCAATCTATGGATGAGCTTAATAACGCTTCTTGCTATTACTCCGACGGTTGTTTTTTTCAACAAAAGTGTCAAAAATATTGGCCTAAAACAACTGCTTCCAGTTCTTGCAATGGGAATTCTACAGATGATAACCAACGCTTCGGCAAATTTTGCTTACAGTAAAAATTTAGGGATTACTTCTTTAATCATGGCTATACCACTTTCGATGATTTTCGTTTTTATTCTCTCCATGCTGCTTCCTAAATTGTTAGAAAAACACACTTTAAAAGTGTATTTGATTCGTTTTACAGCCGCAGCCGTTATGATTTACAGCGCAATAAAATTGTCGGTGTGAGTTAATTAGTAAAGCTTAAGGATTTGTGGAGACGTCTTTTTTTCGTTTTTCTGGTGAAGTTATGGGAAAGAACGCTGATATTTCCGTCGACTTCGAAAATAGCCAAGTCAACCAAGGAAATATCTTTTACCCCGTGTTCACGGATGGCGGCGTCAAGCTCGTCCCTGGAAATCTGGGCCTTATCCAAGTGCTTTTGGATTACTTCTCCTTGATATACCAACATAATCGGATTGCCTTGAATGGTTTCGCTGATTTTCTTTGAACGGAAAATTAGATTTTTCAATAAAGCGTTGACGGAAAAAAGACTTATCCCCGCAACCAAGCCTCCTAAAAGGGTGGTATCGGAACCGACCATGGCTGCCTGAAGTGAGTTGCTGATTAATAGAATAAAAACCAAGTCAACAATTGACAACTGGGAAAGTTCTTTTTTTCCAAATATTCTGATCGCGAAAATAACGAAGATGTAAACGACTACCGAACGAACAGCAATTAAAACCAAAGGTTCCATACAAAATTATTATACCTAACTATATTACTTAAAAAATGCCTTTATTTTCAAAATAAGATTTTTTCTGTTTTCAAGATCGCTGAAACTGTGGTCGCCATCTAACCAAATAATTTCTATTCCAGGAATAACTGAATATTCTTTTAAAAATTGATCGCCGACTATCTCGTCCTTTTTGGCGTGAACGATCAAGAGTTTTGTCTTTTTGGAAAAATCTCTAAGTTTCTCTACCGGGCTAAATTCTTTTAATACTTTCCAAAAACTTGGACCGATTTTTTGGACCATTCCTGACGAGCGCGGGAATATGCTAATTCCTTCATAGTCCAATTTCCCGCCCGGCCTATTTGACAATCTACGACCAATAAAGTCAACAATAAACCCAGTATTACTGTTGGGTATTCCTGTAAGAATAGTTTTCTCAATTCCTCTTGTGTTAGCTAAAACTGCAACAAAACAACCCATTGATTGGGCAACAAAATATATGTTCCCCTTATATTTCTCTTTGACAAAATCGACAATGATGCGCAAATCATCCGACCATTTCTTAATATCTTTTTCTTCCAATTTTCCTTCGCTTTCACCGCAGCCCGAAAAATCAAAACGGATAATCCGATGGGTTGATCCTAATTCTTTGACCGCCGTATCAAAATAGTCATAATGCTTATTGGCAGATAACCCATGGATAAATATTATTGAGGTATTAGACTTTTCTTCTCCCTCAATCCAAACGTCTAAATTTTCTCCAAAAAAGTTTTTGATTTTTAAATTTGTCATAACGTCAAAGGTCAAAACGAAACATTTTTTCTGTATGTTTCCCTCCTACTTTCTCATAAAATCTATGAGCGTTTGTTAATTCATTACCACTATCTAGTTTTATAACTTTAATATTGTTTTTTCGGCAATATTCTTTTACAGCGGCAAACATTTTTTTTCCCACCCCTTGATTTCTCGAAGACTTTGTAACAACAATATCTTCAACATGACCTCTATGCCAACCGTGTCTTATATTAGGAAGAAGATAAAAAGTCACTAATCCTAAAAGTTGATTTCTTGATTCATCTTCAGCAACGAAGATCATCGTGTCTTTTCTTTCTATTATTTCTTCAAAAACCCGACTACCAATCTCAACCGTTCTTCTCGTATCAGTCGCATAACCTCTTTTTTTATTTACTTCGTCTGTTAGTTCGTCAAATAATTTAAATATTTGGTCTTTGTCTTTTAAAGTTGCCTGTCTAACTCTCATAAGCTAATTTTATCAAAACATATCCTTTTCTTTAATTTTTTTAATATACTGAAAATATTAAACATTTTATTACTCTCTATGGAAAAAGCAGATAATTTCTCCAAGAATTTTCTTATCGCCGTTGTCGTCGGGGTGGCGGCTCTTTTTGTCATTAAATATTTTGACATTTCTTATCCTCTGACAGTTGTCTCAACAAGTAAGTCAACCGAACTGGCGGTCGTAGGTGAAGGTAAGGTTGAGGTCTCACCTGATACGGCCTATGTGGATGCGGGAATTACCGTCGACAACCGGGGAACGGTCAAAGAAGTCCAAGACACAATAAACACAATCAATAATAAAATCATCAATGCCTTACGCGATTTAGGAATTGAAAAGGCCGACATAAAAACTTCGAATTATTCTGTCTACCCGAATTACAGATACGACAACAACGTCAATACAATAAACGGTTATAACGGGAATGCCACGGTCGAAGTTAAAGTCCGAGATACCCAGATGGTTTCAACAGTTATTGAAGCCGTGACAAGCGCCGGCGCCAACCAGATCCAAGGAGTCAGATTCTCAATCGATAAACCCGAGATCTTCCGCGAGGAAGCCCGAGATAAAGCGATTACCAACGCCAAGGAACAAGCTGAAAAAATGGCAAAAAATTTAGGGATCAAGCTTGGGAAAATCGTCAATATAGTCGAATCTTCCGCCAATACGCCAGTTCCACTTTTTGGAAAAGCCATGGCCGAAGGTTTGGGAGGAGGGGGAGGAGCGCCGATAGTCGAACAGGGCACACAAACAGTCACATCTGTTGTTACCTTATACTTTGAGAAGAAGTAAGTTCAAGGTTAACAATAGAATTTGCCGACATGATGATTGATTTGGCTCCCGTCAGACTGATTTCGCCATTTATAGGCTCAAGATTCAGGTCAATAGTCTTTTGACCGTTAAGATTAGTCCTTGTCAAACTATACTTTCCAGGTTCCAGATTTTTGAAGACTACCGGAACCGCTTCTGTATTTCTTCCGCTTTGGTCATAGTTGGTCAGAATTAAACTGATTCTATTATTATTATTGCTCGCCAGAACCGTCACATAAGTACCCTCGCCGTCGACAATAATCTGATTGCCACTAAGAGAATTGAGCATCTGTAAAGCATACCAACGGGGCTTTTTGCTGCCGTCATGGTTCAAAATCCCCCATGATAAAGTCGGACCATCTTTGACTTCAAACAAAAAGGCAGCGGATAAGTTGGAATTTATAAAATTCCTGATTGACGCCAAAGTATGGGCAGCACCTACTTCTGTATCGGCGATTGGATTTTTCTCGCTGTCATACCCCCATTCGGAGATTATCCTTGGCAGGTTTTCAAACCTGTCGTAACGCGGACTTTCCGACAACCATTTGTTTAGTTTGATGATGTCATCTGTATAATCGTCGGTTTTTTTCGAATAGTGGTGCCAGCTAATAAAATCAAGTTTAAGATTGTTAACGCTGACAAAATCCAGAAATTTTTGGATCCAATTTTTATAGATAGCTGTTGTCACGGGACCACCGAGCTTGTAAGGAAAGACGTTTTGGGCGGCATTGGCACCTTTAGCTGAATACAAATAGAGCTCTGGATAGCTTTTCCCTCCTAAGTACTTCCATTTACCGAAAGTCTCTAGGTCTGGTTCGTTCCAGACTTCATAATGAATGTCTGTCCGCCAAAAATCAAATAAACCACCACAAGGCAGAACTGTTGTCCGACCGCTATATCGCTCGACTGTTTTTTGCACAAGGAGACTCCACTCACTCCAGTTTTTTGGTTTACCGACCAGGGATCCGTCGTCTGACATCGTCGGCGGCATATATCCAAGGGAAAAGAACGGTTTGGCGCCTGTATGATAGATGTCGCAGACGGTTTGATCGAGCTTGTTGAAATTAAAACTCAAATTACCTGAAGAATCTCTCGAAACAACTTCATAAAAATCATAGATGTGGTCGATCCTTATTAAGCTTGGATAGAGCTCGGAAACCTGGGGGATGACGTTTTCAAACATTCTCACCCCTGACTCTTCACCACCTTGAGCTAAGGCTTTCCAACGGGCTGGGAAAGGACCGGAAGTTTTTGTGATATCGACAACAATATTGGCCTTGATTGCTGCCGCCCGGGAAAAATACTGAAAAGAAAGGAAAAAAACCGGTATCGCCAAAAGGGAGAGAAAAATGTAAACAAGGATTTTCCTTTTCAGATTTTTCATATTATTATTCTAACAAACTATTTGCTATAATTTTAGCCATGAAGATAATCTTCGTCGCTCCAAAAGTCAATCTACCGAACGAATTAATAAAAAAACTTGAGGAATACGCCAAAGTTTATTTTTTTGAAGAATCTCCGATCGACATCAGAAATATTAAGATGCTCAAGGAAAAAGGCGAGAAAATACTATGTCCTTTTCCCGAACCAATGGCTTGGAAGTTTCCAAGCGAATTTATTAAAGATATCCCTGATTTAAAAGCAATCTGTGTTTCGACGACAAGCTTTAGTTGGATTGACGGAAAATTTGCTCGAAGTCTCAATGTCAATCTAACCAACGTCCCTAACCCGCCTAATGTTGCCGCTGAGTCAGCCATTTTTTCAATGTTTGCTGTTGCGAAAAGATATGCTGTTACTTTTAAAGAAAAAAAATTTGAATACAAACCGGAAAACTTTTTACTTGAAGTAACTAATAAAACTATGGGAATTGTTGGTTTAGGAAGAATCGGATCGAGAATTGCCGATTTAGGAAAAAGACTGGGGATGAACGTAATCTACTGGTCAAGAAAAGCTCGGAATGATAATTATGAATATGTTGAGCTCGATGAACTGTTTAAAACCGCCGATTTCATCTTCACTTCGACCGTCCTAAATGATGAAACCAAAAAACTTGTCTCCCCTAAGTTAATTGATTTAATGAAGCCAACCTCCTCTATAATCGCCAATATAAATGGGGAAGTAGTTGATATGGCCTATTTATTGCAAAAAGTCAAAGAGAAGAAAGTATATGGTTGCGCCTTATCAAGTGAAAAAACCATCAGCGACTTTGAGGGAAATGTATTCCCAATATTTATAAATAATTGGTATACAAAGGAAACAGTAGAACAAAAAATGAAGGTTTGGGTTGACAGTATTATTTCCGTAATAAAAGGAGAGCCAATTAATCTAGTTAATTAAGTCTACATTAACTTAAAAGCTTTAATAACTTATCAACCGAGCCGATTTTCTCATCAAAAACCGTATAGCCAAACTTAAGTAGAGCCAATTTTTGCTCTTTCGTTTCAATTCCTGTAATCCATTTTCCATTTGCCCTATGTAAAACTTCCATTGCCAAATACTGGCAAAAAATATTTTCATCAACTGGCTCGATCTTTTTAAATGTATTGATGCATTGTAATAGATAATCTCTAGTCAATTCCTTTTCGATATAACCAGCCAAATAATAAATAACGATATGCGCCAAAAAATTAGGCAGCATATAGTGTTGATCACCCCAATGACTTCGACCAAAATCTATAAAAGCGCACTCTCCTTTTTTGTTGATAAGAATATTCTTCGGGTGTCCGTCTGGCCAACAAAAATATTGATTATTTGAAACAAATTCTTTCTCCAAAAAAAGATATTCTGTTTGAGTATTTGGGTAAGCTAATCTTAATTCCAAACCTCTTTCATAAATGCTTTGTTCGACCGACTCATTTGTAATAAATTTCTCCCATTCCCTTGATTCTAATGCTAAATTAGCCAAACTTTCTCCAATTGTTAAGGCAGAATTAACGTCTAACTCACGCAAGATGATTTTGTCGTTTAATAAATAAAAACCTGACTCATTTAAATCTTCCAAAATTATTGTATTGATTTCAAAAAATACTTTAATAACTTTGGGAACTCTTATATTTTTTGATTTATCTAGTTTTTTCAAAACCTGGACGTCGGTCTTTAAGCCGTTTTTATCAATAAAAAATTCTGTCGGATCAAAAGGAATAAGGTTATCAACATGTTTAATGACGACTTTTTTATGATCTAATCGTCCAGAATAGACTTGAGAAACCGTACCTCCTTTCAAAGCTCCTCCGATTGAGATTTTTAAGCCCAATCGGTTCAGTTCTTTTTCTAACTGATTTTTATCGGAAAATAAAGGAACGGGGTATTTTTTCGGCGTCGACGAAAGAGAAACAGGATAAAAATATCTATTTTTATTCATTAGTTGTAAATTATATATAATTACTTATTATGCTACAACGCCTCGAGAAGTTTAGAAAAACCTTAAAAGAAAAAAATATTGATGCGTTTTTGGTGAGTAATTTTTATAACATTCTTTATCTATCGGGATTTAAAACTCTCGTACCTGAAGAAAGGGAAGCCTGGCTTCTAATAACTACAAAAAACAGTTATGTTTTTACCGATAGTCGTTATTCAAGTACCCAAACTAAAAACTTAAGACTTTTGACAGCGGAAAAAGAACTTATAAAACATCTTCAGGAAATTATTTCCGAGGAAAAAATAATGTTGATCGGAATCGAAGGGGATGATTTGAAACTAAATGAGTTTCAAAATTTTCACCAATACCTGAATGGTGTCAAACTCGTTCCAACAGAAAGACTAGTCATCAAACAGCGGGAAATAAAAGATAAAGAAGAGGTAGAAAAAATAAGCAAAGCCTGTCGAATAAGCGATGAATGTTTGACGGAAATCGTCAAAACAATCAAGGTCGGCCAGACCGAAAAGGAAATCGCCTTTAAATTGGAATTCTGGCTCAAAGAAAAAGGCTACGACCTGGCTTTTTACCCTATTGTTGCCATAGATGAAAATTCTGCCCTGGCCCACTATGACACAAAAAGTAAGGGAGATAAAAAAGTCAGTGATGGCTCAGTTGTCCTTATTGACTTTGGCGCCAAATACAAAGACTATATGTCAGATATCACAAGAATGGTATTCGTCGGAAAAACCAATACTAAAATAATAAATGCTTATAACAGCCTCCTTGATTCCCAAACCAAAACCATCGAGAAGTTGAATATGAATAAAACATCCATGCTAAAAGACACTGACTTATACTGCCGTCAACTTCTAACTTCTCATTCTCCACTTTTTTCCTATAACCATTCCACTGGCCACGGCGTCGGCTTGGAAGTCCATGAATATCCAAAAATCGCACCTAGATCAGGGGATCAAATTTTTCCAGGGCAGGTAATAACAGTCGAACCCGGCGTCTATTTTGAAAACAGTTGGGGAATGAGAATAGAAGATACTGTCCTTGTCAAAGAAGATGATGTAGAAGTTTTGACTAAATTCAGTAAAAAACCATTAATAATTTAATTCTTCATTTTCAGTTCTTCCTTTAATTCCATTGTTTTCTCAGCTTCTTTCTTTTTTGGCTTGAAAACTTCCACTGTTTCGCTCTTTGACTTTAATTTTTCTGTAATTTCCTTTTCCTTGTCAAAAAGCTCCTTCACCGACTTGGCTGCCTCGACTTTGGCTTTAAGATAGGTTACAAGCTGTTCACCATTCAAGCTGTTCACCATAAAAACAGGTAGAATATAACCAACTTCATCCAATCCTTCTTGTTTCAACTCTTGATTGCCTGAAAACAATTTATTCAGAGTATTTGTAATGGCAATAATGTCTTTTTCCACCCAAGAATCTCTACTTCTGATGTTTTCCGTCACAGGAACTTCACCTTTTTCATACTGGGACGCCCACATCTTCTTTACCTGTTCATACTCGTCAATTGGGACGGTTTGAGGTATGCTGATTGTCTGTTCTATATTCTTTTCCGGTTCACTCAACAAAGGCGCTTGGGCGGCGACAACGTCTTTAACCTCTTGGGGCTTCAGTTTCTGCTCGGTTGCTACTGCTTCCGCGATCTTGACGTCTGATTTAACAGCCAGAGAAAACTCCTTTATTACAGATAATACCTTAGTTTTATCAACTTTAACCTCTGTGGAAATTTTTTGAACAATCGCGCTTGGCGGCTCATTACTTGACTGATGGAACAGGCTAAGTATCTGTTGAACTTTCCCTACTTCCACTTGGGTCTTCTTGGAAAGTTCAGTAACTATAGTCGAATTACCCGAAACATAGTTCGCCACTGAGGAAGAAATTTGTTGGACTTTTTCAGTCGGAAGCTTTACTTTGACCGAAACCACTTGGGTCACAGCTACCATCTTTGGTAAGGAAGTAATAATGGCTTGGCGGTTTTTTACCTGCTCAAAAGGTGGTGCAAATACAGAGGTAACTAGTCTTCCAGCCAACGGGTCAGCCTTAGCAGCACGGCTAGAAAGTTCAACTCTAATATTCATGTACTTTTGTCTTTCGCTCGCGGTTGACGCCTGGGTTGGATTTTTTAAATAGTTCATGTTTTGAGTGGCTTCTTTACTTGTTTCCAACCTAGCAACATCAGTCAGTTTCGTTGCTTGGATATCAAGTGAGTGGACGATTTCTTCTGTTTTGGCTTTTTTGATTTCTTCGACTGTTTCTATCCTTGTTTTAATTGAACTATCAACTTCTCTTGGAATTTTCAAAGCCGCGCCAATATTGCTGGCAATATTAACTGGACTTAGAC
This sequence comes from Candidatus Roizmanbacteria bacterium, assembly GCA_016215445.1. Taxonomy (GTDB): domain Bacteria; phylum Patescibacteriota; class Microgenomatia; order UBA1406; family GWC2-37-13; genus GWC2-37-13. The sequence continues at coordinate 81,003 of JACRJL010000003.1, read as the reverse complement.
TCGGAGTTGGCCCAGGATTTCTCCCTTGACCCAAGTTAGACATTAATATGTTCTTGATGGCATTGATGCCATCACAACAGTAGTCGCGCATATTGCGAAGTAACCACCAAGGAAAGACTGTCACAGCCCAAAGCATGATCAAAGTAATAATATACTCGACATAAGGATCAATATAGTTGACATTATTTATGGATGTTAGCTCTTGGGCCGGACCCCCCCATAAAATATTTGTGGCGGTCGGATAGATATAGCCGGCAGCTGAACCAGACCTTGAAAAATCGAAAATAAAGGGAATCCCACCTTTCCAAATCGACGCCAATCCTCCTAAAAATAATGCCATTAAAGGTCCGTAAAAAACCCATTGGAAAAAGACGCCAATCCAAATCCAACCAACGTTTTTCAAAAAAGCAAAAGAGAGAAGAAGAGCCAAAAATGGAGAAACAAAGAGCAAAAACCAAAGAATTATTTTTCTCAGAATTAGCATTCCACCCATAAAGTAATAGCTTATTTCGGTTAATTTAAGTAGATAAAGTTGAGTTTTGAGTGATTCTTGGGCGCCAAGATTTAAGTCTTTTATCCCGTAAAAAGTATAGTTACTCTCCTGGCTGATTCCGGAGAAATAAATATTGAAAAGATCTTTTCCTCCCAGATTTTCGATAAAAAACTTCATCAAGACGTCGGAGATTTGAACTATAGTGATAACAATTGTCGCTGAAAAGGAAATATATAAAATGGCGGTTAAAATCTTCATTACCGAAGGCCACACCTTCACTCCTGTATCAAAATTTGTTCTCTGACCGATTATAATACCTAAACCCAATAGGGCAGCGGTCAGGATAACGAAAAAATAACTAAGGTTTCTCGCCGTTGTCCAGATTTTTATAAGAACAGGGTGATTGTCTATTGAAGAGTGAGTCATCACCCAGTAGATAAATTGACGCGCCCTCTCTTTTGCACGACCCTGGACAGTGACTTCTTGGTCATCGGTCCAAAAATGATAGAGGGATGGATTTTTCTTAAATTCCTCGTAGTCGCTTGTACATTTTTCACCCTTGGCTTTTTGTTCGTAAATCTGATCGAATTCTGGCGGACATACGTAAGCCTTGGGAGAAACTAAAGTAGTCGCCTCCTGGGCAGAAATAACCAGCGGCCACAAAAAAACCACGACAAAAAAAATTACTAAAGCCGCCTGCCATTTCTTCATATATTCTAAAGATTTTTAAAGACAACCAAGCCTGTTCCTGCCAAGGCAAGAAAAACTAACCCCAGAGCCACCTGGGTAAAGTTTCCGTTGGTTCCGGAGGTAGGTAGAGCGGTTGGGACCGGAGTTGTTGGCGCTGAAGTCGGAGTGGGTGTCTCCGGGTTGTAGAGGGCACAAAGCTGCGTTGAACCAGCTGAGGTGGCAATTAGTTTAAAAGTCACGTAGGCAAAAGTGCCTGATCCAGTATAACCACTTGTTGAGCTGGCTGAAATAACCAATTTTCCGCCGGCCAGCGGTTCAGCGGAAACCGTAGTAAAAGTATTTCCAGCAGAGACAGAAACATATTCTAGATATTGAGTATCATAGGTCATGCCGATTTTTGTCGAGGCATACGATTTTGTCTCTGTATCAATATTGATAGTAAATTTTACGTCTTGACCACGTTCGAGAGCACCTGAGGGAGCAATTAAATCAAAAGTAACCGCGAAACTCGCTTGAGCCAGCATCAAAAACATAAAGAAAGAGATAACAAAAGAAAAAACCTTTTTCATATAAATTATATTACTTGATATTTTACCAATTGACAATATACAATATAGTGCTAATGACAAAAAAACCCAAATATCTAGACGAGTCTTTTGAAAAAGTCTGTGAAGAGCTTCTTAAAATATTTATAAAAAAACATAAAGACTATGGGAAAAATAATATATTAGATACGGGCGAAACAGGTGTGTTGTATAGAATTAGCGACAAAATCAACCGATTAAAACACCTTCTTGAAAACGGAAAAAAACCCACTAATGAAACAATTGAGGACAATTGGTTAGATATTGCCGTCTACGGAGTAATTGCTATTTTATATAGACGCGGCTGGTTTAAAAAGCTGATTCTTTCTCCAAAAGCTAAAAAATAATTATCTTTTCTCGGCGTTGAAAAGCGGACCAACTATTTGTATGTTGGCCGGAGCCCTAAGATTAAACCAGTCTTTAAATTCTCCAGCAGAAAACGAAGTAGACCCACCATCTCCATTAATATTGACAGAGGAGCTTCTTCCCGAACCAAAGTCGGCACTAACAGTTACGTCGCTTATTGAAGAAAACGCGTTTATACCTCTTGATCTTAATTCTGATTTAACTTTTTCAAAGTCCCAAGTATCTGTCCCGGCTGGATTGGGTTTGTCTGGTTGATAAAGGTGATCTCGAGTCGAAGAATCAGCCTTGACAAGAAGAATAATATTGGCAACATCAGCTAGCTCTTGCGGTTTAAGCCAAGCAGTCTTGTTGTATTCACCCCGAGATCCCCAATCACAGTAAAACCAAGGGGAGTCCCGATCATAGGCTTTTGAGGCCAGGTCAGAAAAACTGCCAACCGAGCCTTCAAAATCAGAAGCATGTTTTGTCCAAGAAGTTCCCGACCAACCTATTTCACCGGAGGAGAAAATGTATCCACCATGAGTTGAGGAATACCACGCCTTGATAGGCGACCCCCCCTGATAGATGACCAAGCCATCTGTTTCTCTAACAGCCTGATCCCAAGCCCCGGTTTTCGGTTCCTCGTGAAATACCTGACAACTTTCAGAATCGCAAATCGAACCTGAACCGTTATTTGTGTAAGCAAGCGCATAGGAACGGGCAGCAATCGCCTGAGCCTTTAAAACTTCTATGGGCCACGACTCAGGAACCTCATAAATACGTCTAACATAGTCTTCTAGATTGTAGGAACTGTGACCGTCAACCCTTATCTGTATGTTTGTATCTGCCTTCTTTATTTCATCAAGATTATAGTAAGCCCTCAAAATAGTTTCGTAGTTTTGTCCTGCTTCAGCTCTTCCTTTGGCCCCAAACTGATTAAGGCCGACGCGGTTTGGAACTCCATAAGTAAACATGGCAAAACGGGGAGAGAAGCCAGGGTCTCGACCGTTTGTTAGATCGCTGTCACACCGGCCAAGCGAGGAGGCTGAACGAGAAATACCCAAGCTTGCTTGTTTTTGAGCTATTAAGTCCTGCTGCCGAGCCGAAAGCTGGGCAATTTGATTTCTTGTTTGGTTTATCTGGCCGGAAAGAATTTTTGACTGGGCGTCAATTTCAACCTTTAAAGCTGAGAGTTGAGTTTTTTCCGTCTCTAAATTAGCCTTGATATCCTCTAAGTTCTTTATATATAAAACCACCTTAATAATCGTGTTTTTATCCTGATCAACTAAGGCTTTTTGGTAGAAGAAATCTCGCAATGACTCTGAAAGATTAGATGAGGTTAAAATCGTCAATAGGTTGAGCGAGCTTTTATTGACGTTTTTATAGTATGACCGGGCTCTTTCATTAAGAAGGGTTTTTTGATATTCTAAAGCCTCTTCACCTTTTTTAACCTCGACTTCTTTTTTAACAATTTCTGCTTCAAGGACGGCTACTCTTGTTTTAATATTATTTAGTCTTATGTTTAACTGTTGATAGTTTGCTTCTTTTCCGGCCAAGTCTTTTCTTAGAGACTCTATTTCCTTGGTAATGTTTTCTAACTCGTCTGCCCTAATAAAAAAGGGAAAAAATAAGACTAAAATTATTGACAAAAAAAGGAGGATTTTTCTCATTATAACCATTATACTTAACTTAATATGAAGCGTTTGCTTATAATTTTATTTATCCTTTTTTCTTTAGCCGGCTCGGTTTTTGGCCAGGAAGCAGCCGGATCGCGCTATGCCGCCTGTGATCTTTGCGGTTTCTGCCCGCCTAATCCTGCTCCTCAAAGCTGGTCATCTTGTCAAAAGTGTCTCTATCCTAATGTCAACCCTGACCCAGCTGCCATGGACAGCTTGAAGATTGATGAAGAAACCAATTTGCCTCCGACTCCTTACCCTGGGCACCAAAACACTTTTCTTGGTTGTTTGGGCGGATCATCGAGTTTTACACAGTCTGGTTCGGCCGGACCAGTGGTTCAGTCAATATTGAATATTATTTTTTCCGCAGCAGGAGGAATTGCGTTTCTATACTTACTCTATGGTAGTTTTATTATTGCCACATCCCAGGCTGAGCCGGAAAGATTAAACTATGGAAGAAGGTTGGTGAGCGGAGCTATTATAGGTTTGGTTTTTACATTCAGTAGCGTTCTTCTTGTCAATTTTATAGCTTCTGGCGTTCTTAAGATTCCTGGTTTTGGAGAAACAACCGGACCATAGTTATTTCTTACCTGTTTTTCTCAAGAAGATTCCACCAAGACCACTGGCTAACAAAGATGGGATAAATAAGGTGGGAAGACCTGTGGCTGGAATTGTACCTGGCTTGGAGACTGATTTTGTCGGGGTAATTTGAGCTTTGTAGTTGTTTCCTAAGATGCTTCCGCCTTTTTGATCGTCGATTTTTACGGTTGAAATCGGTGTCGGGTTGACTGATTTTGTCGGGGTAGGAGTAGCGCCCTTACTAAAAGGAGTGGAAAGTTTTCCTGGCAACTTCAATCTACCCGTAACCACGGCAAAAAAAACCAGGACAACAACGAGACCGAGAACAAAAGAAATTACTCTATTGAAACTATCCATATAGTATTTATTATATCATAATATTTCCCTATTGCAAGCCTCCAAAATTCAATAAACCAACAAATTGTCAGTTATGTTATATTTATATATATGGAAACGAATCCGCAAATAGTTTTCTCTTGGAGGGCACCCTTGAGACCATATAAAAAACAGTCTGGACTAATACTGCGTTTTTATTTGGCGGTTGCCTTTCTTTTGTCGGCAATAATGTTTTTTTTCGGGGACAAGATCCTCCTTATTCCGATTTGGGCCCTTGTCTTTCTGTTTTACGTTTTAACTATTACTCCGCCACCCGAAGTCGATAATAAAATAACCACTTTTGGAATAGACGCGGCTGGAGTTGCTTTACGTTGGGAGGTTCTTTCTCATTTTTACTTCGGAAAAAGGTTTGGTTTTTACACTTTAACGATTGTCAGCCAAGCGCCCTACTTTTACCATGCCTATATGGTTGTTCCCAACGAAAACATCAAAAAAAAACTCATAGGAATTCTTTCTCAACGCCTTGTTTACCAAGAAAAACCACAAAAAACCCTAACAGACAAAATGCTTGATCTTTTAGCAAAAATTATTCCTGATGAGAATGAAGAAGAGACTCAAGTCGTTTTGCAAAAACTAAAGCAGGCATCTCTTTGACCCCGAAAGTACGCCCCCAATTCAAAACCCCCTCGTCTGTTGACACTAAAAAACCATCTTTTTGCTTAGCCAGGACAATCAGCTCAAAATCTGTGACGCTGTCCAAAAATCCTGTTCTAGTGGCGTTTCTATACTTTTCTCTGAACTTTTTGATAAATCCCCCTATCTTTATCTGGAAATCTTTTTTGTCTTCTGTTTTTTTTCCGGAAAATTCAGTCGCGGCTTTTATGATTTCCTCCTCGGCCGCATTCAACCCCCTATAGCTTCTTTGTCTAATGTCTTCGATTAATTTATAAAAAACAGTACCTGGAAAAGAAATTTTCCCAAGGTCAGGAGATTCAACATTTATAACAGACAAAAAGTCTTTTAGAAAAGACTGCTCTTTATCTTCAAAAAAACTTAAAAATTCTTCAACTGCCTTTGGTGGCATAAAAAAAACACCTGTTTTATTTTTTTTCAACTGGCTGATTGTTTTTGTTAGATTTATCACCACCTCTTCGGTTTTTTTTCCCAAAGACAACCCTGCCTCCATGTTAAAAAAAAGATTTGTATCTAAAACAAAGTTTTCCATATTATTCCTGGATCCTTACAGGCATGATTATGTGTAAAAAATTGTCGTTTTTCTCCCCTTTAAAAACTGCTGGGGAGTCGGATCTTAATAGTTCTATAATAATCTTTTTTGAGGAAATATTGGTTAAAAAATCAACCAAAAATTTATAATTGAAGGCTATTTTTTGACTGTCCCCGGTTATTTCCGCCTCTTGAAAAGCAGAATTGTCTTCGCCTTGTCCGGTTTTTGGGCTCAATTTAAGCCCTTCTTTGTTAGCTTCCAAAATAATGATATTTGAAAAATCTCTAGCAAAGACTGAAACTAATTTCACGTTTCTCAAAAAATCTTCCTTGTTTAGAACAATAGTGGTTTTCTTTTCTCCTGGAATTACCTTTTCATAAGGCGGATACTCTCCTTCAATTAGCCTTGTAAAAAGCTCCCGACCATTAAGATAGAAAACTAGTAGTTTTTCTTCTTCTTGGAAACTAAAAGAGACCTCTTCCTCCTTGTCAATTAATCTATTGACCTCAGATAAAAAACCAGCCGGAACTATTATGGAAGATAGGGGAATTTCGTTTTTTAAATTCAGAAGAGAAAGTCGAAATCCATCTGTTGTGACAACTTGAGTTGATCCGTCATTTGCGACGAAGTTTACGCCTGTCAAAACCGGTCTTGTTTCGTCGGTTGAGGCCGAAAAAAACAATAAAGGAAGGGCTTCTTTTAAAAATGAAGTTCTTAACTTTCGCTTTTCCGATGTAATCTTTGGAGGAAAAGGAAAGTCTGTTGTTGAAAAAAGAGGAAATTCACCCTTGGTTTTTCCCTGCAAAAAAATAATTGATTTTTCTTTGACTTCTATGTCTATTTTTCCTGGGGGAAGGAGTGAAATAAACTCGCTGATTTTTTTAGGCTCAATAACGACCTTAAATTCAACTGTATCTTTGACGTTTATTGAACCATGATAATAAAAATTTAAATTAGTGGAATAAAAATGAATTTTTTTTTCTTCTCCTTTAAGATAGACTCCTTGGAGAGAGGTTGATGAAGTAAGTTTTGAAGAGGTAAATTTTGAAGAAAGGATAAGTTCTTTCAGAAAGTCTTCCTTATTGATATCTATTTTCATTGTTAATATTAATAGTAATAATAGGCGGTGTGTATAAGTGTATAAAAGAGGGCGGGGATTTTCAAGACAAAACAAACCTGATTTTTAGACTGTGGAAATAGAGTGGACATCATGTTGATACTTCAAAGGTTTGGATTATATTATCAAGGTCTTTCTTAAAATTTTGATCCCTCATTATTAAATTAGAAACCTTTTCTTCAGCGTGAAGGACCGTTGTGTGATCTTTTCTCTTTAAAATCTCCGCTATCTCCACCAACTTCAACCCAAGGTGTTTCCTGATTAAATACATCGCTACCTGGCGCGGCAGAGCAATAGAGTCTGTTCTTTCTCGGCTTTTTAAATGAGAGGGTCTGACGTTATAATAAGCGCAGACAGCTTTTATTATGTCTGAAGGCAGAATTCGCTTTGCTTGACCATCTTCTTTTTGAGAAAAAAACTCTTCCACAGACTCCAGATCAACCTGGTCTTTTTTTCCAAGGATTTTTGCGTAAAGGGACAAAAGGACACCCTCTAAGGTTCTTGAGTCGCTCGTTCTCTCGGCAATTATCTTTGCTGCCTCTATGTCCAAGGTAATGTTTTTTTCTTTAGCTTTTATTAGGAGAATGGCCGTTCTTAATTCAAAATCCGGCGACTGGATGTCAACCGTCAGTCCACCAGAAAATCGAGAACGAAGTCGATCTTCAAGGTTTTTGATCGAAGTTGGCGGCCTGTCAGAGGTCAAAATTACCTGCCCCCCATTAGAAACGATCGAATTAAAGGTATGAAAAAACTCTTCTTGGACGTGGATCTTTCCAGCAATGAATTGGATGTCGTCTATTAATAGAAGGTCTAAATAACGGTATTTTCTTCTAAATCTTGGGGTGGATTTTTCTCTAATTGACTCAATGAGTTCGTTTGTGAAATTATCACCTGGGCAAAAATAGATTTTTTTGTTTTTTTCCGCCTCAAGAATTTTTTTTGCCACTGCTTGCGCTAAATGGGTTTTTCCAACCCCAACACCTCCGTAAAGGAAAAGTGGGTTATAGGCTGTTCCTAGATTATTAACAACTGCCTGGGCGGCTGCATAAGCCACTTGATTTGTCGGCGAAACAGCAAAATTTTCAAAACTATATTTTTTATTGAGTCCGGATCTAATAAACAAGTCTTCAACTGGGGGCTCAAAAGAGAGTAGGGGTGGAACAACCTTCTTTCTTTGAATTGGAGCTATTATAAACTCTAAAGATAGTTTTTTTTTAAAATTAAGATAAATTTTTTCTTCAACTTCTCTTAGTTTTGGGTCAAGAAATTTTTTTACCCCTTGATTGTCACAGCCGACAACAATCTTTTCTTCAGTCAGTTCGACGAGGTGGGTTTGTTTTAAAACAGAGTATAAAACAGAGCTTTTATCTTTGTTTGTTTCAAATTTTGTTAAAAACTCATTCCAAAAAGAGCCTAAGAGAGACATATTTTATATTTGTGGATAACTTGTCCACAAATAATAAACAAATTCACACTGATTGTCAATGGGGATTAAAGCTCGCCCAAACCTTCTTTTTTTTGGACCTCTTCTTTAACTAAGTTTAGGAAGCGTTCTGTAGAAGAAAGTCTTTTGTGACCAACCAAACGAGCTATATATTCGACCGAAGCCCCTTGTTTTAATTGGTGAGCAATAAATGTATTTCTCAGGTCATTAACAGTGGCTTTTTCAATGCCAACCTCACGAAAACAGCGGGCAATAATCTGACGAATGTTTCTTATTAAAAGCGGGTGCCCTGTTCTAGTGATGAAAAGTCTATCGTCTTTTGAGCTTGGTCTAGTTTTTAAATAATCATCAACAGCTTTTTTAACCGCCTTGTTCAAAGGAATATCTCTTCCTGTAGTTTTACCATAATCACGGATATGAATCATTGAATCATTGACGTCGTTTGTTCTTAGATTAGACAGCTCACCAATTTTCATTCCGGTTTGGAGTAGGATCTCCACTAGAGCATAGGTGCGCATGTCTTCTTTGGCAAAGTCTCTTAAAGCGCGATACTCAAGTTTGGTAAAAATGCGAGGCGGTGATTGAACGTATTTTGGATGGGAGACGTCGAGAGAGGGGTTTTGGTCAATAATTCCCTCCTGTTTTAGGTAACGGAAAAAAGTGCGAATTGAATTGAGTTTTCTTGAAGCTGATTTTTTAGTGTAAGAATCGACAATAAGTTTGTCAATAAAGGCGTTTATCTGATCTTTTTTTACCTCTCTTATATCTTGGATCTCTTTTCCCGTCAAAAAACCGACAAACTGTTCAAGATCTTTTTTATAGGCTATGATAGTAAAAGATGATTTTGCTTGGGCTTCAAGATTTTTTATAAACCTCTCAACCAGAGATGGTAATAAGGCATTATCCATAACGCCCTATAATATAACATATTGTTCAAAAAAACACAAGACCTCTTGTTTTATTTCGTGTTGAGAATTAATTAGTTGTTTGGTATATTATTAAATCTGTCCCGCCTTGGCGGGTAAAAAGGAGAAAAATCAGAGATGCCTAAAAAGAAAGAAGAAAAAGACAAAGCCCCAATTAACATCATGGAGGCTCTTCTCAAGAAAAAGCAACCCACTATCTTAAAAAAAGGCAAGGAGATCGAAGCTAAAATCGTTTCTTTATCCAAAAAAGGAATTGTTTTTGACGTCGGCGCTAAAGCCCACGCTCTTTTAGGGGAGCTTGAGATTAGGGAAGTTTCTACATATCTACCATATTTAAAGCAGGGAGATAAAATATTGGTGAGAGTTATAAGCGAGGAATCAAAAAACGGTTTTCCAGTTGTTTCTTTGAGAAAGTTTTTTGAAAAAGGAAAGTGGGAGATTTTAACAGAGAAGAAAGAGAAAGAAGAAGAGATTGAGGTAATTTGCGGTGACTATGGCAAGGGTGGGGTCTTCATTGATTTTATGGGAATAAGAGGGGTTATTCCAAAAATCCAATTAACAGAACCTTTTATAAGTGCCCCGGAGAAGTTAGTTCACCAAAAAATTAAAGTAAAGATACTTGAGGTTGACAAAGAAAAAAACCGACTAGTCGTATCACAAAAAGCCTCGGTTCTAAAAATTTCCCAAAAAGACCTAAAAAAGAAATTTGACGCTATTAAAGAAGGAAAAACCTATAAGGCCAAGGTTTTGGGTGCGTCTGAGTTTGGAGTTTTCTGTGAGGTTGAAGGCGTCGAAGGTCTAATTCATATTTCCGAGATTTCCTGGGAAAAAGTCTCCAATGCGGCAAGTTATGTCACAGTAGGAGACATAATTGACGTTTATGTCGTCGAAAAAAACGAAAAAGACCTTAAATTGAACCTTTCCTTAAAAAGACTAACTCTTGATCCTTGGAAAGAGATCGAAGAGAAGTATCCTAAGGATAAAGAGGTTGAAGGAGAGGTTGTCCGTAAGGAAAAATACGGTTATTTTATCCGTCTTGAACCGGGAGTGGAAGGTCTTATCCATATTTCCAAGTTGACGGGAAATGAAGATCTTAAAATGGGACAAAAAATAAAGGCCTTTATAGAGCGAGTCTCTCTAAAAGAAAGAAGAATGAGTTTGGTTCTTCCTCAAAAAGAAAAACCTGTTATGTATAGATAACTATTCTATTAAAGTCTTTTCTTCTTCTGAAGCAACTACTTTAAAGCCTACGTGGGAGTGTCCGGCAAAGAAAAGCCCTTCACCAACCCCAGCAGAAAGGAGAAAGTGTCTTTCTCCACCAGTTAAGTAAAATGTCTCGGCAATTTTTTCCACTGCCGCAGTTGACTGTTTTAGAATAATCTGTAAAGAAGAGTTTGTTATGATTGCCTTTCCTTCGTCTGTGGCCAAGAAATCTTCGACGTCTTGGGTGATTGTTGTCAGTCCTAATTTATACTTTCTTGCCCTTTTTGCGAAAGAATGCAGGTAGGCTCCAGAATCTTTTTGCTTAATCAAATACCAGGCTTCGTCGACAACAAGAACGCGTCTTCTCGGGTCTCGTCTGACACGATTCCAAATGTAGTCCAGAACAACATACATGGCAACCGGTCGCAAGTTTTCTTCAAGGTCGCGGATGCCAAAAACAGTAAACGGATTTTTTATATCAAAGTTAGACCTTTGGTTAAAAATTCCTGATGCTGATCCTGAAACAAACTTCTCTAGACGGTCGGCCAACTCTTTTCCTTCAGCTGTTTCCATTCCAATAAATACCTTAAATAAATCTTCAAGAAGAGGTGGTTCATTTTTAAAAGTTTCAATATCTTGGGTTATTCCTTTTTCTTTATAGGTTAGGACTAAGGCTCGATCAAGCAAGGCGTCTTGTGAGGGTGTTAGTTCGCCCATAATCACTCTCATTAACGAATGTAGGTCAAGAATTTTGTTTGAAAGCTCGTCTGGACCAGCATTGGTTTTCTCCAAATCAAATGGGTTGATTTTAAATTGGGAAGAATTTGAAAAAACCACAAACTCTCCACCCATGGACTTAGTTAATTTTTCATATTCGTTTTCCGGGTCGATTATAATGACGTCTGTTCCCATCATTAAGAGTCTCGAAGCTTCGAGTTTGACCAAGAAACTTTTTCCTCCTCCTGATTTTCCCAAGATGACAGAGTTGGCGTTTTCCAAAGTAAAACGGTCAAAAATAATCAACGATCCGTCGTGTTCATTCATGCCGTACATAATACCTTCGTTGCGGGTGAGTGAAGCTGTTGCAAATGGGAAAGTAGTCGCAAGCGAAGTTGTATCCATATTGCGCCAGACAGCAAGTTTGTCATAAAAAAGAGGTAGGGTTGATTTAAAACCTTCCTCCATTTCCAAAGTAGATTGGCGGGCGACTATCAAAAGAGACGATAAAACCGAATCAACTTCTTTAGTCAGTTGGTTAAGTTGGTCGAGAGTGTCAGCTGGAATAGTAATATAAAGGCCGAACTGGAAAAATCTTTCCGCTCCTTTGGCCAATTCAGCCTGAAGAGCCAAGGCATCATCAAGGGCGACTTGGACAGTTGGATCAACCACTTTGCCGGCCTTAATATCACCTTCGATGGTTGCTTCCATTTCGGCAATCTTTCTTTTTAGGTCGTCAAGGACATTTTTTGACTCGGTTGGGTAAATATACATTGAGATGTATAAAGGATGGTCAAAGGTAATAAGGGAATAAAGCCAGTTGGCGGAAACATAACGGGGATAACCAACTACATACATAGTCCGGTAATATTTCTCGTCAATTTTTAAATGATTAAAATCTACTTCAATATAAGAAGGGGCAACTAAGTCTTTAGTTGATACAGAACCGGCTGCTAAAAAATTAGCCATGCTGTTTGCACCCGTTGGTTTGGGGCCGTTTGTTCCTGGTTTACTACTGGATTTGGAAAATAAGTCAAATATGTTCATTTTTTAAGTTTGCGACATAACAACGTCAGTGTAGCTTTCAACCGGAGCCAATCTTCTTCCAGTCGAAGACGGGTTGTATAAATTGTAATAAAGTTCGGTTAAAGACTGGTTTTGCAGGATACTAGCTTGCAGTCCGATTTTTGACAATAGACGAATAAGATTATCTCGTTTTGCATAAAGGGATGTTTTAGCCCTTGAAATAACATATTCTTTATTGAGAGATCCTGGGCTAGATCCGGAAATACCAAGTTCAAGGGGGGAGAAGGGAACAATAAAGAAAAATCTTTTTTCCAAAACAGTGTTTTTTTTGACGACGTTTTTTATAAATTCCTTGTAACTGGAGACGCGTGATTTTAAAAGATCATTTGACTGAGAGCTGATTTTACCGTCGAGATAATCCAAGTATAAAGAAATGTCCATCTTTTTAGACAAAATCAAGATTTGGACTGGAAAAGATAGAGAATTAAGAAGTCCGGCGTAAGAATAGATCATTGAACTTTGTTCCTCAGTTGAGAGGAGCCAAAAGTTAACTGCGCCCACCTCAACAACTACCGAAGCGGAGAAATCCTTCATCAAAACAATATCGTCTTTAATTTCCTCAATCTCGATAAAAGATTGAGTTGAAGCCTTAACTGGTGAGGTTGGTTTTTGGGTAGGCATTAAATTAGTTCTTTCGAATGAATTTCTATTGGTTGATTATTTTCATTTTCGACCTTAACTTTCATTGTATCAAAAAAGTAACTTTGTTTCGGGTCTTTGCTTTCGAAAACATATTCACCAGGAGGCAAGGGATTATAACTCAAAAAAATTCCATGAATATTAGATTTTAGAATCCTGATTGGTTCATTAATGGTTTCTTTTTTAACATAGATTAATATTCCGCCTAAGGGAGTTAATTTATGATTCTTAACCATACCTGTTAGAAAAGGATGTTTAGTGTTTGGCGCTTTTGATGCCGGAGTCTGGGGTTGAGTAGAAACTGTTGGTTTAGTTGGTTGGGAAGTTTTTGGTTTTTGGGAGAGAAAGGATAATGGATTCATCAATAGATCATTGATCGACTGTTTTTTATTGTTAGTAGGGGTTGTGGTTGTTTTCCCTGACATATAATTATTGAGTTTTTTTTGTGAATCAATATGACTGGTGATTTGGTGGGGATTGTTGCTGAATGAAAGGTCCAGTAAAAAACTAATCGGCTTGTTTTGTTTATGAAAACTATATTGAGTTGGTGAAGTCAATCTTTTCAGTAAGTTTCTTATCCAGACTTCCATTGGTCTGTCATTAATTGGAATAAAGGCAAAAGCAGCCCCGATTGCACCCGTCAATACTCCCATAATAATGTTCAAAATTGGTATTGGGGTTATGGCATAAACAGCAAATCCCAACGCGACAAAAATCACCAGATAAATAAACTGCTTAATGGTTAAAAAACCAATCAATTTAAATTCAAAAGTGGTGATCTGTCTCGGGATCGGATGCTGGTCCATAATTTTAGTATAGCAGTCTTTTTATTTCCTCATCTTCAACCTGAGGAAAATTCTTGTAGAATTGGGAAACAGAAGAAAAGTTGGCATCGCGATAGAGAATAATAAGATCGTCAAAACCCGGGTTTTCAAAGTCAGTCGGGCCTACAGGACTTGCTAAAATAATTCTTTTCGGGTTGAGGCTCTTTACAAATAAGAGAGAGGCTTTGACGGTTGAACCAGTAGCAATACCGTCGTCGACTATAATGACATTTTTATTTTTAATTTTATATATTGATTTATTCAAATTGAATTTTTTTACGTATAGAAAAAACTTCTTTTTGGCAATGCCGATTTGTTTTTTAATAGTTGGTTTGTCAATATTAAGCGAATTAACTATCCGCGACTCAAGATAGATAAAATCAAAACAGAGAGCGCCGATTGCCAACTCTGATTGAAAAGGGGTAGGAATTTTTGCGACAATTAAAGGGAGATGAAGAGTCTTTAGTTTTAGGTAAATTTCCCGGCCAATTATAGCCCCACCGCGGAGAAGGGAAATAACTACGGCGTTTTTCAGATTTTTGTCAACGATAAGGTTGGCTAATTTTTTACCAGCGACAAATCTGTCTTTAAATATCACTATTTATATTTTATAATAATGAGACTTGGGCCGGTAGCGTAATGGCCATCGCGCTTCCATGGCATGGAAGAGACTAGGGGTTCAAATCCCCTCCGGTCCACACTGCTCCTCTAAATAATCCAAAACCCATTTTTTGTAGCGTATAGTCTATAGACAACCAATAAATCTTATGAGTTTAATAAGACTAAGATGTCTAATCTTCATGATTTACCCGTTGATGAGCGTCCTCGAGAGCGATTAGTTAAATATGGCGTTGAAGCATTGTCACTACAAGAGCTTTTGGCATTAATTTTTGGTCGTGGCACAAAGGATAATCCTGTGATGATGATTTCGCAAAAGCTATTATCAAAGTTTGGGTCACTTCGATTAATTGAGGAAGCTTCGATTGAAGATTTAAGAATAATTAAAGGTTTGGGTCTAGCTAAAGCGTGTCAATTAAAAGCCTGCTTTGAAGTGGCGAGGCGCCTGAACTTTTTACAGCAGGTTGTTCGTCATTCCCGCGATGGCGAAAATCCAGTTTCTCCAGAAGACATCTATCAAATAGTTCGCTCAAAAATTATCAACTTCCATAAAGAACATTTATTGGTTATCTCTTTAGATAATAGGAACAAAATCATCGGAGTTGACACGATTTCAGTTGGAACGTTAAACAGCAATCTTATTCACCCAAGAGAAACATTTGAGATTGCTATTAAGCGTCACGCCGCCCAGATTATTCTTTGCCACAATCACCCTTCAGGTGAATTAACTCCTTCGGAAGATGATTTGAATATAACTAAAAATATTCTTGAAGCTGGAAAAATAATAGGGATAGAGCTGATTGATCATTTAATAATCGTTAGAAATAATTTTTTCAGCTTCAAAATAAAGAAACTTATTTAACAGTCTGGGGATTTTGGGATAACCAGGCTGCTTTTGGTTTTGAGGTGTGGATGTTTCCTTCAGGCAAATCTTTATGCAGTAACCCACCAACCACTCTGAAACCTTCACTGCTAAGAGCTGATGCAATTGCATTAAGTGTTGCCATAGAGGCTCGAAGAAAAACGTCTTTTTGATGATCGCTCGTTATTATTTGCATATATTATTATTCACCCCCTAACAAAAAAACCCGCCCTGCGGCGGGGTTAATTTTCTTTTTTTAGAATTAACCTCCGCCTTTATGCGGCAATAAGGTTAATAAGTAAAAAAAAAGGTTTGTTTAGGCTCATTTGTAAGAAATATTATACCAAATTACTTTCTGATTACAAAGCCTTCGAAAATTTCTTTGGCGTCCTGCCAATAGATTTCAACGTCTTCAACCCGGGAAACCGGTGGCCCTTGTTTTATTGACTTAATCATCGAACTAACCTTGTCTTCTTCTCCCTGGACAACTGCTTCGACAAAACCTTCTTCATTATTTCTTACCCAGCCTGTAACTCCAGTAATCTTTGCTTGAATCTTTGTCCAGGCGCGGAAACCAACGCCTATGACGTCGCCTTTAATATAAAGATGAGCCTGTTTTAACATATAAGTTTATTTTACCAACGGATCAACTTGTTTTGCCAATTGTAAATATTTACCGGCTGTTAAGCTGTCGCCTTTTTCTTTATAAAGTAAATAAAGACTATATAGAATATCCCGTGACTGCGTGTTTTTTTCTAACATTTGTTCAAGTTTTTTTATTTTTTCTTCCCTAGCCTTTTCGACTGAAAAAACTTCTGTTTTCAAAGAAGAACCAAATACACTTTCAAAATAATTGAGTTGTTTTGAGAATTGGGGAAGAGTCCTTATCTCTCTCAAAAATTCAACAATAGCTTTTCTGTCATTGTTGACAAGTCCGAAAAAAACCGGTGAGATTTGTTGTGAAAAAAAGATTTCAAGAAAAACAAAAAATGTCAAAAAGATGGCAAACACGAAAAACAGCTGTTTTTTTGACTTATTTTTAGGTGCGTTTAAATTTTTTCCCACATCTCTTAATTTATTAAGGATTTCCTTCATGTCATTCATGTTTTTATTATATACTTTTATATTGGTTCAATATGGATCCATTAGCCTACCAAATAATTTTTGATCGGATGATAACAATCGGTTTAGCTTCCTTGGCGGCCCTTTTGGCCGGTGGTCTTACCTTGGTTTTTATCTACTTTGTAGTCATCTACATGCGCTTGAAAAAGAGAGAAAAGATTTCTTTGGAAATGGTCACGGTTGAAGTAAAGCTTCCCAAAGAAAACGAGATAAAAATTGACGCGGCCGATCAGATGTTTTCGTCGTTTTCCAGTCTAAAAAAATCGGGAATGTTTTCTTTTTTGGACGTCGACGACGTGATATCTTTCGAAATCGTCGGTAGGAAATCAGAAATAAGGTTTTACGTTTCCGCACCAAACAGAATTATCGACTTGGTGGAAAAAACTATCTATAGTTACTATCCTAATGCCGACGTCAGGAAAGTTGACGAACCGAATATTTTCAACGAAGAAGGCAAGGTTTCATTCGGAGCCATTGTCACTAAAGAAGCTCCATATCTTCCCGTGAAAACCTATCGTGATCTACCGACAGATACTTTGGCGGCGATTACTTCAACTGTCTCTAAAATCGGCGACAATGAGGGAGCAATAATTCAGGTTCTTATTAGACCAGCGGCTAGCAAATGGAAAAAAGCCGGTAAATCATATGTTTCTTCCACCAAAAAAAATGAAGCTAATCCGGAAAAAGCCACTTTCAAAACTGACCCTAAAGTTTTAGAAAAGATTGACGACAAGAGTTCAAGGAATGGATTTGAAACAGCTATCAGGTTTGTCGTTTCTTCGCCGACAAAAGAGATGGCAGATTTACACATGAAAAACATCAAAACTGCATTTTCCCAGTTTAATTCAGACTTGAACTACTTTACTTCAGTAAAAAACTTTTTTAAAGGCGGTTTTATGGTCAATTTTATTTATAAGTTTTTTCCTGTTGTCGATCTGCCTTTTTTCAAATCAATCTCGATTCTTTCAACAGATGAATTAGCGAGTCTTTTTCATTTTCCAAACAAAACTATAGAAACACCTCATATCCAATGGCTAAAAGCGAAGACAGCGCCAGTTCCTTCTGAAGTGCCCCAAGACAAAGGAACTTTTGTAGGTCACGGTTACTATCGTGGTGTCAAACGACCGGTTTATATAGGAGAAGAAGACCGCCGTCGCCATGTCTATATCATCGGTAAAACCGGTACGGGAAAATCAGTTCTACTTGAAGATATGGCAATCCAAGACATCAAAGCCGGTCACGGCGTTTGCGTGATAGATCCCCACGGAGACTTGATTGACAATATTGTCAAATTTATTCCCCCAGAAAGGGCAGAAGATGTTATTTATTTTGACCCATCAGATACAGAGCGACCGATGGGATTAAACCTTCTTGAAGCCAAGACAGAAGATCAAAAACACTTTTTAACAACTGCGATCATTAATCTTATGTACAAACTTTATGACCCGCAGCGCACAGGAATTATCGGCCCGCGTTTTGAACACGCAGTTCGTAACGCCATGTTGACAGTGATGAGCGATACTGGTGCTACTTTTGTCGAAGTAGTCCGTGTTTTGACAGACCCAAAATACGTCCAAGAACTTCTACCCAAGGTTCAAGACCCGATTGTCAGACGTTATTGGACAGACCAAATCGCCCAAACCTCTGATTTCCATAAGTCGGAAGTTCTCGATTACATTGTTTCTAAGTTTGGTCGCTTTGTCACAAATAAGACTATGAGAAATATCATCGGCCAATCAGTTTCTGCCTTTGATTTCAGGCGCTGTATGGATGAAGGGAAAATTCTCCTTATTAATCTATCCAAAGGAAAACTGGGTGAAGAAAACTCTTCGTTTTTGGGGTTGGTTCTTATTCCTAAAGTACTAGTGGCGGCGATGAGCCGGCAGGAGATTCCCGAAGAAAAGAGGCGCGATTTTTTTCTTTACGTCGACGAGTTCCAAAATTTTGCCACACCCGACTTTGCGACAATTTTGTCTGAGGCGAGAAAATATCATCTCAACTTAACTGTTGCCAATCAATTTATAGGCCAGATGGAAGAAGAGGTAAAAAATGCTGTTTTCGGCAACGTTGGTAGTTTGGTTTCTTTCCGAGTTGGAGTCACTGATGCTTCTTACCTGCAGCGCGAATATCAGCCTGTTTTTGGCGAGTCAGACTTGATAAATATTGAACGATTTCATGTATATATGAAGACAATCGTAGATAACGAACCAGTCCCGCCTTTTTCCGTCGACTTGACCAAGGATCTGAAGAAGTTTAAAGAAGCTGCCAATGAAAAAGTTTCTCAAGCAATCATTCAGCTTTCGCGGTTAAAATTCGGCCGACCAAGAGAGTTAGTGGAGGCAGAGATAAATCAAAGAGCTAGGTTATAGCTTTCTTTATATGTTAACTAATTTTGAAACTATACTGAGTGAGATTAAGAAACCAAGAGAAAACATTTTTATTTTTAATTTCAAACTTACAGATCCTCAAACAATCGATTTTCTTCCCGGTCAATATATTATTTTAAAGGTCCCCAAAGGAAATGCATACGCTCCTAGGTTGTACTCAATTTTTTCTTCAAATAAAATAAAAGACCAATTTCAACTGTTGGTAGAAATAATTCCAGGAGGATTAGCTTCTACTTATTTTTTAAATTTAAAAGTCAGCGACAAAGTCGAATTTCAAGGACCACTTGGCCAATTTGTTTTACGACAAAACGACCGAGAAAAGTTTTTTTTAGTAACTGGTAGTGGGATTGCACCGGTTTTTAGCATTTTACAGAGCTTCAATTTGCCAGTTGATCGTTATCAAATTTATTGGGGTTTAAAGAGTTATCAAAGCCTGTATCTTTTTGAGGAGTTAAAAAAATATAATCCAAAAATTTGCTTGTCTCGTGAGCAAAACTTAGAAATCATTCCAGAAGATAGCCGGAAGTATTTTTCTTTGGGTCGCATTGATAGTTGTTTTGATAAATTTATACTCGATACCAAATACGAAATTCTGAATACTGATTACTATCTGTGTGGGAGAAAAGACATCACAGAATCTCTGAGGTTGTTTTTGTTGGCAAAAAATATTCCCCAAGAACAGATCTTCTTTGAGAAGTTTTAACTATTGGCTCCTGTCAAAATAAGTGGTAAATAGTTCTTTGGCGATAGGACCGGCAACGTCTGATCCTTGACCGCCTTCTTCGACTATAATAGTCAGGTTAATCTCGGGGTTTTTGTCTGGAGCATAAGCGGCGATCCAGGCGTGAGGTAGACCTGATTTAGCATGCGACTCGGCTGTTCCTGTTTTGCAAGCTGTCTGGATTGGGCCTTTTTTAGTTTTGAAATCAAAAAGAGGCCAACCGGTTCCTCCAGTTGAGCAAGCTTGTCTCATGCCTTCATGGAGGAGGTCAAGAGTTTTTTGGGAAACAGGGAGTTTGTGGCAGTTAGGAGCTTCTCCTTTTAGTAGTTTTGGTTGACAGATAGATCCGTTATTAGTTATAGCGCTTGTCATCACGGCAATTTGTAAAGGGGTGACACCGATATATCCTTGTCCGATAGAAAAATTATAAGTATCTCCTGTATACCATCTGTCTTTCAAAGTTTGTTCTTTCCAAAAGGTCGAAGGAATGATACCTTCGGTTTCTTCTAAACCTATATTAGTTTTTCTACCCAATCCAAATAATTCTGACCATTTTTTTACCGCATCTACCCCGGTTTTCTCGCCAATAGTATAAAAGAAAATGTCGTTTGATCTTTTAATGGCCTTAATAATATCAACCATACCATCGGTTTTTCCATATTGAAGATAGTACCAGTTGCCAAAAGTAAGAGACCCGGCCGTGAGAATACCTTTATCTTCCACTTGGGTTTGTTCATCTATTGCTTTTTCCTCCAATGCCGCCGTCGCCGTCATGAGCTTAAAAATAGATCCAGGAGGATAAGTAGCTTCTGTAGTGCGGTTAAATAGAGGCTGGTCTTTGTCTTTGAAGTATTTGTTAATATTAATATTATTTCCGTTTTCAAAGTCCTGCGGGCTGAAAGAGGGGGAAGAAGCAAGGGCTAGTATTTCCCCTGTTTTAGGAACAGTAGCAACTATGGCACCTCTTTTTCCTTCTAAAAGTTCAAAGGCTTTTTTTTGCAGTTCCCAATCTATTGATAATTGAATGTTTTGACCGTTGGTAGGAGGAATAACAGTTAAAGTCCTTAAAAAATTTCCTTGAGCGTCAGTTTCAATTAATTTTTTACCAGGTTGACCTTTTAAAGTACAGTCAAATATTTTTTCTACACCTTTTTTACCGACTTTATCGCCGGATTTTAGTTTATAAAGACAGTTGTCTAGTTTTAAATCATTTTTGTCAGCCAGTTGACGATAGCCGATGAGTGGAGCGACGGCTTCTGGTGTTTCATAGATCCTTTTGGAGACAATGCGGTTGTTGTCTTTTTTGATTTGGTTTATGTCGGACTCAATATCAGGGTCGAGATTTTTTACAATGGTGTAGCCTTTTCTATCAAGAATCTCTCCTCTTTTGGGTTCAATTAAAAATTCTCTGATGCGGTTGCCTTCGGAAAGATTTAGATAGTATTGTCCTTTAACTATGGTTAGTTGGAAGAGTTTTAAAACCAAAGCAGCGAGGAAAAAACCGACTAAAATCAAAAAAGCAAAAAAAGAGATTTCGGATAAACGATTGTTCTCGTAAGAGAATCCCATTCCCCGTGAGTCGCCTTTATGAAAAAAAGAAAGTTTATTCATATTAGGAAATAAAATATCCTTGTCCAAAAAAACCAAGAGCAAAAATGTGAAAAGCTAAGAAAACAACGGCAATGACTATTTTAATCCATTTGTTTCTTATTTCTGAAAGAAAAATAAATAGAGACAAAGAAAAGAGTGCGTAGCGGGGGACAGACGATAGAGTACCAGTTAAGGTGGGGAGAAGAATGTTAGCGAAGGAGAATATATTCAGACCCAACCTGTCATAGTTTTCAATTTTCAATTTGAAATTTTCAGTAAATTTTAAATGTTTAAATAGATCAATAATTAGAATCGTTAAAACAAAACCAAATACTAAAAATTCAAATATAGAAACATAGTACTGCCAAGTGTGGCTAGCGGTGATGAAAATTTTCAAATATCTCCAGATGACTTGAGGCAAAAAAATAAGATTAGTTGAGCGGTTGGCTCCGAAGACAGGTTGGGACGTGATAAACATCAATGGATTACCGGTTGTTTTTATCAAATAGAGGCAGTATATTCCTAGACCGATAAAGGGGGAGAGGACGAGTATCAGATTTTTCCATTTCAACTCTCGGCGAAATTGGGGCTTTCCGACTAAATGAAAGATAATCGGTATAATTAAAAACACTCCAACCAACTTTGTCAGTGCAGATAAAATTGCCAGCAAAATAACTACTTGATAGTTTTCTTTTTTCAAAAAAAACAAAGTTAAAGTCAGTAGCAAGAAGAAAAGTCCTTCGGTGTAGATAGCACTAAAAAAGAATGAAGTTGGAAATACAAGAAGAAAGATTAAAAGCCAAAATTTTGACCTGAATAATTTAAGAAAAATCATTAGTCCGATAAAAAAAGAAACACTGGAAATAATCATTCCTGTTATTAGTTCATTATTAAAAAAAACAGGCGTTAAAAACCTCATTAATAATGGATAGAGAGGAAAATATGCCTGTTCCCAGGTTACATAATTACCCCGATGGGCAATTAAGAGGTAGTGTATTCCGTCGAAATTAGCCAGGGCTGAAGATAGATGGGGTAGGCCAAAGTCGTAAAGCTCTCTCCCGTATGGGAAAAAACCTAGATAAGGAATTACTTTAGGCGCTAAAAATAGAGTCCATGTATCAAGAGTTTTCCAGACAAGAAAAATCAAAAGAATGATAGAAAAAGTCATGAACTAAATTATATCACCAATAACTTGAACAATATAAAAATTGCTGGTATGATGTTGATTATTAACATGAGAAAGATCAAAGTACTTGTATCAGATCTATTACTGATGATTCTAGCCTTCTTTTCAGCATTGGTTTTATTAATCACTGCCAATCAGAATTACAACGTAGTTTTTATATCAGTTGATTCGCTCAGACCAGACCATTTAGGAGCTTATGGTTATAAGCAAAAGACTTCTCCAAATATTGATAATCTTGCCGAAAGTTCGACGGTTTTTTCTAATTTTTATTCAATATATCCGTCATCAGTCGGGTCTTATTACAGCCTTTTTACCGGAAATAACTACATTGTAGGCAATGAACTCTCGGTTTTAAAATTTATTGAAGATTTTGACACAAAAAAAAATAGTGAATATACTAATCTGACAACGTCCTTTAAAAAGAATGGTTATAATACGTTCGCTTTTGTCAGTAATCCTAAACTACAGAAGGAAATCTTCAAGACTGGTTTCGATGAATTTGTTTTAGAAAAAAACGATTCACTCGACATGGATAAAGCGATAGAAAAAGTAAAAACATCGGAAAAGAAGAGTTTTTTTCTCTGGGTTGACTTCAATCTTGGTCAAAAAGATGACAACCAAGTTCTTTTTGAAGAAAAATTATTTAACTGTCCTAATGATTATTGGACAGAGGTAGACGTTGAAGAAAAGATTAAAGAATACGATCAGAACATAAGCAAAATAGACAGCAAAATAGGAAAGTTAGTTAAATATATAAAGGAAGCAGGATTGGAAAAAAATACTTTAATAGTGATTTATAGTGATAAAGGAGAGAATTTTGACCCGAGATATTTTGGCTTGAGTAAAACCCTTTATAACTCCGACACAAAATCAGTTTTGATTGTCAAAGATCCGAAAAAACAAGAGAAAGAAACAGTTAAGGGTTTAGTAGATAACTCTATAGTGTTCAATTTATTGCAAAGCTTGACAGGTAAGGTCCAACCGCAGGAATTTGTTGAAGATAAGTCTGTTTTTGCCCGCTTGAGCTACGGAAAGAATTTGAAGCTTGCCGTCACAAATAAGAAGTATAAGTATATATATAATCTTGTCACAGACGGCTGCCTCCCTGAAAAAGACGCTTCTGAATTTTACGATTTAATAGCTGATCCAGAAGAGAAAGATAATCTCATTGACGATCCTTCTAAACAGGAAACTATAAAGGGGATGAAAGAAGAACTGGCCAAAGCATCTAAGGTGAGCTTGCTTAAGCAGGACGAAAAAGTCGACATTTTGGAAAGATTGAAACAGTTAGGTTACTAATCCTCAAACCCAACCCCAGTTAGAGTATTGGTCTTTTTTCTTCTCGTCTTTATCCACTTTAACAGTACCTGCCCCGCAGACAGGATCTATTCTATAGTTGTATTTTTTCTCTTCCGATTTATTCTGGTCATTCATATAAAAATATCATACACCCCGAAGTGTAATTATTACCCATACAACTGGACCGGTTGTATATGTGGCAAGATAAAGCCTTATAAAAGGCCAAAACTATATAAATGTTGACTATAGTCTATAGACAAAATTTAATTTTTAGTAAATAATCTGTTTATGTTTAAGAAAAGAACATTTAAGGAAGGATATTTTTATCATATATGCAACAAAAGCATTGCTAACTATGGAATTTTTACGAACGATTCGAATAAAGAGAGATTTCTTACCTGTTTAGATTACTACAATAGCACTAATTATGATACAAGTTTATCAGTTTTTCTAAGAAAAAATGTTTTTTCTCCGATTTTATTACGAGAAGACAAAAATCAAGTTGTTAAAATTCTTGCCTATTGTATTATGGATGATCACTATCATTTGTTGATAAAAACCTTATTGAATAATCGACTATCAAAATATATAAATGACGTAGAAAATAGCTATACCAGATTTTTTAATACTAAACTTGAAAGAAAAGGTCCACTTTGGCAGTCGAACTTTCGAATAATTCATATAAAAACAAGCGAACAGTTATTACACGTAAGCCGCTATACTCATCTTAATCCCGTAACAAAGTATTTAGTAGATAGACCGGAGGATTGGGTATATTCCTCATACAAATTTTATCTGAATAAACAAGTATTGAATAATTATTTAAAAGAAATTTCTATTAATAACCCGACTAGTTATAAGAAATTTGTCGAAGATAATATTGACTATCAGAGAAAATTAAAATTAATAAAAAAGTTAATTTTGGAGTAATTTTATATTGTCGTGTAGGGCCGCGTACAACCGCTTCGGTTGTATGGGCCTACATATTAGTCTAAGGCCTTAATAATTGAAGCAAAATCTTCGTTTGCCAATCCTTTTTTAGTCGCTTTTTTATAAAGAGAGACCAGTTTTATTAGAACGGGAAGATTTTTTTTGCCTTTTTTCATTTCTTCATAAGCCAATTCGAGATCTTTTTTCATATTGGCGGTTGAGAAAAGAAGGGGAAATTTATTGTCGACATAGGTTGGTATTTTTAAGTTCATATAAAAAGAAAATGCCGGGACTGTTTTTAGGACTTCGCCGGCCCTTTTCCGGCTCAACTTCATCGCGTCTGCCAAAAGCATACCTTCGATTACAGCCTGAACCGTCGTGGCAATGACCTGGTTGTTTATAAGTTTTATAATCTGTCCCGACCCAGTCGACCCCATATAGTGGAGTGTCTTGCCCATAGAGAGAAGGACAGGCTTGATTTTTTCAAAGACTTCTTTTTTTCCTCCAACAAAAATCGTCAACTCGCCAGTCTTGGCTTTTGGAGTAGAACCGGTTACAGGCGCGTCTATATAATGTATATTATAGTGGTGGAGCTTTGCGGCAATATTTTTCGCGAAGCTTGGGCCGATCGTCCCCATGTCAACGATGGTCAAATTTTTGTTGCCCGATTCGACGACGCCGTTTTTCCCAAAAAGAACCTCTTGTACATCCTTACCGGACGTGACCATTGTGATGATGACGTTGGCGCATTTCCCCAATTCTTTGGGAGACGGAGCGACTTTGACGCCGAGTTTTTTGAATTCTGCCGTTTTTGCGGGAGTGCGGTTATAGACGGTCAGGTCAAACCTGGACTTGAGAATATTTTTTGCCATCAAGTTGCCCATCAAACCAAGCCCGATAAATCCGATTTTCATAGGTATTTATTATACCACTTTGATAAAATTAGAATAAATACGGGGCGTAGCTTAGATGGCCAAAGCGTCAGGCTGGGGGTCTGAAGATCGTGGGTTCAAGTCCCGCCGCCCCGACATGAAAAAACTAACGACTGACGTGAGCGTTGAATTTCATGTTCCCAGCTTTGCCTTAGCCAAAAAATTTTATTCCGGTTTTGGATTTGCCGTGGTTTGGGAAAGGAAAAACGGCGACCCGAGCGCCAGATTTTTGGTAATGAGAAAAGGGGAGAGTATTTTAAATTTTTTCGGTGGCGACGAAACCGTCTATAGTTAGCACTATTTCAAACGGTTTCCCAAGTCAACTCCAAGAGGATATCAAGTTGAAATAACCATTCCAGTTGACGGAATTGAAAAATTTTTCAAACAGGTGGAAAAAAATACAGGAATCAAATTGTCCGACCGCTTGAGAAAAAAAACTTTCGAGCAGCAACAAGAAAAGATTTTCGGATAGTTGATCCTTTTGGTTTCTATTTATGTTTTGTAGAACGCTATAACTGGGTTGATGGTAGGGATAAGCAAGGCAATCCTTTATAATAAAATATGGCCAAGAAGAAGTACAGTCTTTTATCTAAGAAGATAGACATTATTTTTTTAGTTTTATCTCCAATTTTTGCCACCCTTTTTTCTTTATTTTTCAAAGCTAATTACTTCGTTTCAACGGTTCTTTTTTTTGTCATACCAGCAATTTATTTTTCTTTAAGAACCCCAAACGCTATTAAAAAAGTTACGGCATTTACTTTATTGATGTATGTGCCTATAGGAATAATAAGCGATTATATCTTTGAGGCTGGAAATGCTTGGACAATTCCTCACAGTGTTTTTTCATATAGAGTATTTAATGTTATACCAATAGAAAATTTCTTCTGGGGTATAGGTTCAACTTACTTGTGTTTAATGCTCTATGAACATTTTATCGATAAAAGCAAATATCTATTAGATATAGAAAAAACAAAAAAAATAGGCTTTTTTATTTTATTTATTTTTGTAATATTTATTTTTCAGATTATCCAAAATGGCAACGTGTTATTATTTGATTTTCCATACCTTTGGATAGGTTTGATTATTTTAGCTATACCGACCTTAAGTTTTTTACTTAAATTTCATTTACTTATTTCAAAATTCTTGAAAATTAGCGCATATTTCTTCTGTTTAGCAACTTTAAATGAGTTCACCGCTCTTAGTCTCGGTCATTGGAAATTTACAAGTCCCACCTATATTGGTCAAATACCTTTTTTTAATTTTTTTATTCCAATTGAAGAGTTTTTCTTTTACTTTATTTTAATGTCCTTAGCCATAATGTCGTATTATGAATTCTTTTTTGACGATAGAAAATAAAAAATAATCATGAAAGCGCTTTCTGATTTTTTGATATTTTTATTAATGGTTGTTGGCGGGGTTATTTTGGAAGAAATTACAGAGGTTTTATATTTTCGTTTGACTAAAAAGAAGTTCAAAGAACACCATTTCTCTTTCAGCAAATATATATACTTGCTATTATTTCCGTTATTGGCGACCATAGTTATTCTTCAAAGAAATAGTTCTAAACTCGCTTTAGTATTTTTAACTTTTTCATTTTTTGGGACTGTTATGGAATGGTTGATTGGTTTTTTCTATCACAAAATAGTCGGTCAGAGGCTCTGGACATATCATCGATATTCATGGATGGGGTATACAAGTTGGCTTTGTTTGCCATTATGGGGATTTGCTGGAGTTTTATTTTGGTTACTGGCAAGAGTTTTTATTTAGTAGAATAAATAAATGAAATTTTTGAATATTTCTATTGAAAAGCCTGCAGAAATTAATTTTATTTTGGCTCAATCGCATTTTATTAAGACGGTAGAGGATTGCTTTGAAACTTTGGTCGAAGCGGTGCCGGGGATAAAGTTCGGGTTAGCCTTTTGCGAAGCCTCGGGCCCAAAAAAGATCAGAAAAGCCGGAACAGACGAGGAAATGGTTAATTTAGCCGTGAAAAACGCCAAAAAAATCGGTGCCGGCCATTCTCTATTTATATTTTTGAAGAATACTTTCCCGGTTAATGTCCTAAATCGGATAAAAAACCTGTCTGAAGTCGTTAATATCTACTGTGCTACTGCCAACCCAGTCGAGGTGATTATCGCTGAAACAAAACTCGGTCGATCTATCTTGGGAGTCGTCGACGGCAACTCCCCTGTTGGCGTTGAAAATGAAAAAGAGACAGACGAAAGAAAGGGATTCCTTCGAAAAATCGGCTATAAAACTTCCTGAGGATTGTTGTAAAATAAACCCATGACAAAAATATCTCCCAACTTGGTAAAACACATGTCTAAGTTGGCAAAAATTCCCATTTCTGAAAAAGAAGAGGGAGAATTTGCTAAGGGATTTAGCAAAACACTCGATGTCGTGGATAAACTTTTTAAAGTCGACGTCAAAAACGTTGAGCCGACGCACCAGGTAACTGGGTTGGAAAACGTTCTTCGCGAAGATAAAGTTGATGAGAAAAAGATGTTGAGTCAGGATCAGGCATTGAGTAACACAAAGAAAAAATACAATGGTTATTTTGTGGTAGATCAAATTCTGGCAGAAGATTAGTTAGGGTTCGATACCAAGATTTTTTATCACAGCGGGGCCCCTACCCCGAAAGTGAAAAAAATTTAGTATCTTCACCCTCTAAAAATTCCAAAATGAAAACAAACGAATTAACATTAAAAAAAGCCATAGAACTTTTGGATAAAAAAGAGATCTCTCTTGACGAGATTTACGTAGATACTTTGGCGGCGATTAATGAGAAAAATAAAGACTTAAATGTCTACTTGAAGATTGACAAAGATGCTCTAGAAAAGGCAAAAAAAGAGTCAAATAAACCATTAAGAGGTTTGCCGATTGCCGTTAAGGACAATTTTTTGACAATCGGATTGGCCACAACGGCGTCTTCTAAGGTTTTGGACGGATTTATGCCTCCTTACGAGTCAACCGTGACTAAAAGAATTAAGAATTCTGGCGGCGTGGTCATAGGTAAGACAAACATGGACGCCTGGGCACACGGATCTTCAACGGAAACTTCAGATTATGGTCCAACAAAAAACCCGAGAAACCCAAAATATCTGCCTGGAGGTTCGTCAGGAGGGTCGGCCGCCGCTGTTGCTGCTGATATGACCATCGCTGCGATCGGCAGTGAAACAGCTGGATCAATCCGTCAACCGGCTGCCTGGTCTGGCGTGGTCGGATTAAAACCAACTTATGGAAGAACGAGTCGTTATGGTGTAGTGGCGATGGGTTCATCTCTTGATTCTCCAGGACCTATCACAAAAACTGTTGAGGACGCTGCCTTCTTGTTGAACTATATAGCCGGACAAGACAGTAATGACGGAACAACTTCGTCTTTGCCAATTCCCGATTGTGGAAAGGATTTAAAAAAAGGGGCAAAAGATCTAAAAATCGGCATCTGTTATATTGACCATCCTAATATTAAAGCCACACCTGTCGCAAAAGCAGTTGAGGAGGCAGGACGAGTTTTTGAAAATCTGGGAGCAAAAGTTGAACAGGTAGGGATTTCCAGCGAATTGGAAAAAGGTAAGATATTGACTCACGAACACGCCATCGGTGTCTATACTGTAGTTCAGCGGGGCGAGGTCTCAAGTAATCTTTCCCGCTACGACGGGATCAGGTACGGCCAAGACAGAAGTCATTTTGGTCATGAAGCGAAAAACAGGATTATGCTTGGTACTTTTTCTTTATCAAAGGGTTATTCTGATAAATACTATAATTTTGCCCAGAAAGTCCGCAGTCTTTACATAAAAAATTTTAAAGAACTTTTCCAAGAATATGATCTATTGATTTCATCCCCTTCGCCAAGCTATGCTCTACCTCTGGGATCATTATCCGACGATCCAATGTTTGGAGAGCTTCAAGATATGTTGGTTGAACCAAGTTCTTTGGCCGGGATTACAGGGATTTCTGTCCCTTGTTTTCGTGACGAGAAAACTAATCTTTATTTAGGTTTAAATATAATGGGAGACTACTTCCAGGAAGAAAAAGTGTTACAAGCCGCCTGGGCATACGAACAGGCGTCCGGTTGGAATCCTTGGGTAAAAATATGAAAAACTATCAAGTGATTATAGGAATGGAAACTCATGTCCAGCTCAAAACAAAGTCTGGTATGTTTTGTAGTTGTAAAAACGACCCTAATGCAGAAAAACCAAATATATATACCTGTCCAGTTTGTCTTGGACTTCCTGGGGCTTTACCTGTTGCTAACAAGCAAGCTATTGAGTGGACAATTAAACTAGGATTGGCGTTGGGATGCAAAATAAATTCTCTTTCCAAATTTGACAGAAAACATTATTTTTATCCAGATTTACCTAAAGGTTATCAAATTTCCCAATATGACCTGCCTTTCTGTTATCAAGGCAAGGTGCAAACATCGTTTGGGCCGGTAGGAATTACCCGTGTTCACCTGGAAGAAGATACGGGAAAACTGATTCATGATACTGTCAATGGAAAGAAAGTTAGTCTGATAGACTTTAATCGAAGCGGTACTCCTTTAGTTGAGATTGTCACTGAGCCGGAAATCTACTCTTCGGCCCAGGCTAAAGAATATGCCAAGCGCCTTCGTCAGATAATCCGTTATCTAGATATTTCCGACTGCGATATGGAAAGCGGCGAAATGAGATTGGAAGCGAATATATCATTACAAAATATCAAATCACAAATATCAAATAACAAATCAAATTCAAATGATAAATTACCAAATTATAAAGTGGAATTAAAAAATATTAACTCGTTTAGATACTTGGAAAGGGGAATTGAATATGAAGTCGAAAGACAGCAGGAGATATTGGAAAAAGGTGAAACTCCGGTTCAAGAGACAAGAGGATTTAACGCCGAAAAAAACATTACTTATACTCAAAGAACCAAAGAAGAAGCGGCTGATTATAGATATTTTCCTGATCCGGATCTGCCACCGATCAATATAGACAAAAGATGGCTTGGTGAGATAAATTCATCGCTTCCTGAAACATTAGACGGGCTTTTTAAAAGATGGCAGAAAGAATATTCTCTTAAACAAGAGTTGGTTGAACTTCTTTTTGAGACGGCCGATGAATCACGAAAACTCGACGGGCTTTTTAAACAGTGTCACAAAGAGAAATTGTCGGTTGAAAAACTCGTCAATGCCATGGTCCACAAAAAAGTAAAAACAATCGAGGAATTCAAAAAACTAACAAGCGTTGATGATGTCAGCGACGAGAGCTTGAATATTATTATAGAAAAGGTTTTGAAAGACAATCAGAAAGCGGTCGTCGACTACAGATCAGGCAAAACCAATGTAACCAATTTCTTAGTTGGCATGGTGATGAGAGAGGCTAAAAAAAAGATTGAATTTGGTCGCCTGCAAAAACTAATTGTTGATAAAATAAAATCATGAAAAAACCAAGCTGGGATGAGTACTTTATGAAACTAGCAGAAGTGGTAAAGGATAGGGCTGATTGTACCAGGCGCCAAGTCGGAACTGTAATTGTCAGAGATTTTCGTATTATTACCACTGGTTATAACGGCACTCCTCATGGAATTAAAAACTGTTCTGAAGGAGGTTGCGTACGTTGTAAAAAACGGGACAACGGTGAGATAACAAGCTATGAATATGAGGAAAGTTGTGTCTGCATCCACGCCGAGCAAAACGCTATCATCCAGGCTGCCTATTTAAGTGTATCGACAAAAGGAGCGATTCTTTATTCAACAACTAATCCCTGCTCCAGTTGTGCCAAGATGCTCATCAATGCCGGAATCGTCAAAGTTGTCTGTAAAATGGAGCACCACGATAAAGAAGGTATAGAACTTCTTAAAAAGGCAGGAGTGAAAGTTGAGATAAGGTAATTTTCAATGAATAAATTTCTAATTATTTTACTTTCATTATTGTTTTTCCCAATTTCCATATTGGCTGCTCAGCCTAATAACATCTATGGCATTCATCTCGCCCAGCCCCACCCTCAAGATATTGAAGCCGCGGCTGAGCTGGTCAATGCCAACGGCGGCAAATGGGGTTATATCACCCTAGTAATTCAAGAGAATGATAGGAATAAAGAAAAATGGCAGAATATTTTTGACCAGTTGCGAGAGCTACACTTAATCCCAATTATCCGTGTTGCTACTCAACCTGAAGGAGAGAACTGGAGACGGCCTGAACCCGAAGACGCCAAAGGCTGGGTAGAGTTTTTAGATTCTCTTAACTGGGTGGTGCAAGACCGTTACATAATTATCTTTAACGAACCGAATCATGGGTCGGAATGGGGAGGAGAGGTTGATGAAAAGAGTTATGCTAAAGTAGCTTTTTCTTTTGCTAAAGCCTTAAAGGAAAAAAGCCCGGATTTTTTTGTCTTGCTCGCCGGGTTTGACGCTTCAGCTCCTTCCTGGTGGCCTGGGTTAGAGGATGAGGAAATTTTTGTTAAGGGTTTGATTAATCAAACCCCGACAATCTTTGACTATATTGATGGTTGGTCATCTCACTCCTATCCGAATCCTGGATTTTCCGGGTCACCTTGGGACTACGGCCGCGGTACGATAAGGACTTACGATTGGGAATTAGGAATGTTGAAGAGTTTGGGAATAGATAAAGAACTGTCGGTTTTTATTACTGAAACTGGTTGGAAAAGGGGGAATGAGAGTACAGTCGCCGAAGATTTTAGAATCGCTTTCCAACAATGGGAACAGGATAGTCGAGTCAGGGCAGTCACCCCATTTGTTCTTGATTATCAAGGGCAGCCTTTTTTGGAGTTTTCCTGGAAGAAGTATCAATCAAATGATTTTTTTCAGCAGTATTTTACAGTCCAATCAATGGAAAAGATCAAAGGTGAACCCGAACAACTCCAAAAAGGAGAAATCAGCTTTAATCTTCCAAAGGAGTTGGTAGTTCAGTCTAAATATAATTTCAGAATTTCATTGATAGATAAAGGTCAGGCGATCTGGGATACAGATGATGGTTATGAATTGGGAGTAGTGAGCTTCGAGGGAAACAAGCCGACCAATTTTTTAATTTCAGACATCAAAGATATTAAACCGTTTGAAGAAAAATCAATTGATTTCAGTCTAAAAACAATAGAGGAAAAAGATTGGGAAGAAATAAAATTTTTACTGACAAAAGACAATCAGGTTGTTCTCCAGTCGAAGCCTTGGCGGTACAAGATTTTGCCTTTGCCGGATTTGAGAGTTAAAGTTAATTTTTGGCCTTTTGGAAAAGGAAAAGGAGACAATTTTGAGATCCAATTATTCGACTCCGACGAGAGACTGGTTTTTAAAAAGAAAGGAGTAAAGATAATAAATGGTGTCGGAATAATTAAAAACATCCAAAATGTTGCCATTGACGAGCTTTACCGTGCGGTTATCTTAAGACCGGGCTATCTTCCTAGACAGACCTATATTGTCTTCAAAAGCCGTGATAATTTGGCTCAATTTAGATCCATGCTTCCTTTTGATTACAACTCCGATGGCAAGCTTGATCTGAGAGATCTTTTGAAACTCTTAGGACGTTGATTCTTTACTTTTTAATCTTCTCGCAGAATTTTTCCATTCGGTCGAGGCCGCGCTTGATATGTTCCATTCCCGTGGCATAACTCAGGCGGATAAATCTATCGTCGCCAAAGGCGACACCGGGAATCACAGCCACATAAGCTTCTTCAAGCAAGCGCGTACAAAAATCCAAGGACCCTTGGATTTGGTCTCCGTAAAAGTCGGAAATATTGGCAAAGACATAGAAAGCTCCATCTGGTCTGCTCGCGTAAATTCCCTTGATTCGATTGAGGCGTTCCACCATAAAATCGCGCCTTCTTTTATACTCCCAAGCCATCTTGGCAATGTGATCCTGTGGCCCGGTAAGAGCCGATAGGGCTGCCTTTTGACTGATCGAGGAGGCGTTGGAGGTGGAATGATCTTGGATTCTTGTTGCGGCCTTGATAACTTCCTCTGGTCCTGCAGCATAACCAATCCGCCAGCCAGTCATAGCATAGGTTTTGGAAACTCCGTTAATAACAATAGTTAATTTTTTGATCTTATCATTAATAGAAGCGATACTATGGTGTTTTTTCCCATAAGTAATCTTTTCATAGATTTCATCGCTCAAAACTATAATGTTATGTTTTATGCAAATTTGGGCGATTAGTTTTAATTCTTTTTCTTCATAGACTACGCCGGTTGGATTGGAAGGTGAGTTTAAGATTAACATTTTTGTTTTTGGAGTAATGGCTTTTTCCAACATCTGCGGATCGATTTTAAAATTATTAGTTTTCAAAAAAACCGACTTTCCGCCGGCGAATTTAACAATCTCATCGTAAGATACCCAATAAGGGACAGGAATAATAACTTCATTACCTTCTTCAACCAAAGTTAGAATAATGTTAAATAGAGCTTGTTTTGCGCCAGTGGAAACCAAGATTTCCTTCGGTTCAAAATCCAGCCAGTTGTCCCGTCGCAGTTTAACGCAGATGGCTTCTTTTAAAGGGGGTATGCCCGAGGTGGCAGTATATTTAGTGAAGCCTTCGTCAATCGCTTGTTTGGCCGCGTCTTTGATATGGGCCATCGTATCAAAATCAGGTTCTCCCGCGCCAAAGGATACGACGTCCAATCCCTGCTTTTTCATCTCTTTCGCCTTGGCTGTAATTGATAAAGTAAGTGAGGGATTAATGTTTTGAGCTCTTTTGGAAATTTTCATATTTTTGGTCCTGAATTAATAATTGATTGATAGATACCTGGATACTTTTTCATATTGTCTATAAATAATTTACTTAAATTTTTAGCCGTTTGTAAATACTTTTTTTTGTCTGACCAAGAAGTTGACGGGTCAAGAATCTTTGCCTCCACCCCAGGGACGGTAAAAGGAACATAGAGATTAAATATTTCGTCATTTCGGCATTCAACCGAATCGAGTTTCCCCGATAAAATCGCCGAAACGATGCTTCTTGTTTCCTTTATTGGAATTCTTGATCCGATCCCATAACCGCCACCGATCCAACCTGTATTGACCAAAAATACCTTTGTTTCATTTTTTTTCAAGTATTTTTTTAGAAGATTAAGATAGACCATTGGTTTGAGAGGCATAAACGGTCCGCCGAAGTAAGCAGAAAAAGTCGGTTTCGGTTCAACTATACCTCGTTCTGTCCCGGCCAACTTTGAAGTGTAGCCGGATAAGAAATGGTAAGCAGCTTGGTTCAAAGTAAGATGAGCAACTGGAGGAAGGACTCCGGTCGCGTCTGCTGTCAGGAAAATTACGTATTTTGGTTGTTTGCCGACACCTGTCGGCACGGAGTTTTTTATAAATTCCAAAGGATAGACTGCCCGAGTGTTTTCAGTAAATTTATCAGAATCAAAATCAAAGTCGCCGTTTGCTTTTAAAACAACGTTTTCCACCAAGGCTCCCCGGCGGTGGATTGCCGACCAGATTTGGGGCTCCGATTCTTTCTTAATTCTGATACATTTTGCATAACATCCGCCTTCAAAGTTAAAAACACCTTGGGGTGACCAGCCGTGTTCGTCATCACCTATTAGACGTCTATCTGGATCGGCCGAAAGGGTAGTCTTACCTGTTCCGGAAAGCCCAAAAAATAGAGCGGTTGTCTTGCCGTCTCGCTCTATGTTGGCACTGCAGTGCATTGGAAAAACCTGTTTTTGGGGAAGCAAATAATTCATATAAGTAAAGACAGATTTTTTTATTTCTCCGGCATATTTGCTGG
The DNA here is from genome assembly GCA_016215445.1 of Candidatus Roizmanbacteria bacterium. GTDB lineage: Bacteria > Patescibacteriota > Microgenomatia > UBA1406 > GWC2-37-13 > GWC2-37-13. Next base: position 45,756 of record JACRJL010000003.1, on the reverse strand, counting down.
CGCCGATAATAATAGTTTTTTTGTCGACATTAAGGACGATAAAGGCTTCTGAATTAGTGCCGTCGGTTTTTGGATCAGCCTGGACAGAAGGTGCACAGTATAAAGTCAGGTCGGGTTTAAAATTTTTTAATTCAGTTTGTTTTGGCCGGCGGAACAAATGCATCGCAAATAGTGCTTGATAAGCATATTGGCAATAGACACGAAGTTTTATTGAATGTTTTTTTTGAGCCCCGACTTCGGCGTCGACAACATAGATTTCTTTTTGTGTAGAAAAAAATCCGGAAATTTTTTTATAAAGTTTTTCATATTTTTCCGGAGAAATCGGCACGTTAACCTTACCCCAGTTGATCTGGTTATGGACTTTTGGAGTATCGACTATAAATTTGTCGTTGGGGGAGCGACCGGTGTATTTGCCCGTGTAGACAACTAAAGCGCCGGATTTTGCTTGGACAACTTCTTTATTGGAGAGGGCTTTTTTGATCAAAACATTAATAGAAAGATTGCGTAGGATTGATCTATCTTCCATATTGGTATTATACTACTTTATAAGGATTTAGTCTGATTTTTAATAGATTCTATTACTTGTTTGACCTCTTGGTCGTCTGCCAGATAATAATGTTTTATAGGTTTTAGATTCTCGTCAAATTCATAGACTAAGGGAATGCAGTAAGGAACATTGAGATTGACTATGTCAGCGTCTGAGATATCATCTAAATATTTGATGATGGCACGAAGGGAGTTATGATGGCCGGAGAGAATAACGGTTTTTCCCTTTTTGATCTCCGCTAATATCGTATTTTGAAAATAAGGGATAGATCGATTATAGGTATCTTTCAGTGACTCACCCTTTGGTGGTGCGACGTCATAACTTCTTCTCCAGAGCTTAACTTGATCTTCTCCGTATTTTTTTACCGCTTCTGCCTTATTCTGTCCCTGAAGATCACCGTAGTTTCTCTCGTTTAAATGCCAGTCGCGAATTATGGGAACATTTTCCTGGCCGATTGTTTTTAAGGCGATTTCCAAAGTCCTGATTCCTCTTTTCAAAACCGAGGTAAACCCGATGTCGAATTTGTAGTTTTTTTCTTTAAGACGGACGGCGTATTTTCTAGTCATTTCAATGCCTTCCGGTGCAATATCAATATCGGTCCAGCCGGTAAATCGGTTAGACCACTCGGTTAGACCGTGACGAATAATGACAAGGGTGTTCATAAATTGTTTTCTATTTCAATCAACCGATTATATTTTGCCAGTCTTTCGCTCCTTGAAAGCGACCCAGTTTTAAGAAAATCTGCTCCGGCGGCATAAGCTAAATCAGCTATGAATGAGTCTTCGGTTTCACCCGATCGGTGGGAGACGGCGACTAACCAATTATATTGTTTGGCTAATTTTATAGCGTCTACAGTTTCTTTAATCGTTCCGATTTGGTTTGGTTTTATTATTGTGGCATTAGCAGATTTTTTTTCAAAACCGATCCCCATCCGTTTTGTATTGGTGCAAAAAAGGTCATCTCCGACTAATAATTCATTTTGGTTTAGTTGCGTTTTGAATTTTGTCCAGTTTTCCCAGTCATCTTCCTGAAAAACATCTTCAAATGAATAAATTCCATATTTGTTTTCAATCTCCAAATAATATTTAATCAGTTCGTCACCAGTGATCTCTTTATTGTCTTTTTTTAAGATATATTTTCCGTTGCTAAAAAATTCAGAAGCGGCGCCGTCTATAGCTAATTTAAAGTCTTTTCCATTTTCATAACCGATGTTTTTAGCCGATTCGATTATAAGCTGGAAGGCTTCTTCATTTGAGTTTAGAATCGGGGAGAACCCGCCTTCGTCACCGACTAGAATTGACAATTTTTTTTCTTTAAGATTTTTTTGAATGCTATGATAGATTTCCGAACCGACCTTAATAGATTCGGAAGCCAGTTGGCGCTGGGGAATGATAATAAATTCCTGGATGTCGAAATTCCAGTCGGCGTGTTTTCCGCCGTTTATAACGTTGAACATCATCCTGGGGAATCTTGGCTTAGCCTCGAAATAATATTCGTTAATAAACTGCCAAAGAGGTTTTTTAAGGGATTGGGCAGCCGCTTTAATCAGAGCCTGGGAAACTGACAAAATAGCATTAGCGCCGAGAACGGATTTGTTTTCGCTACCGTCCAAGTCAATCATAAGTTTGTCAAGTTCATCAAGTTTGTCAAGCGGCTGGCCGACCAACTTTTTGGCAATTATTTCATTGACATTATTGACGGCTTTTAAAACCCCCAAACCATGATATCTTTTGGAATCGTTATCTCTCAACTCGACGGCTTCGTGAGATCCGGTTGAGGCACCTGATGGGATAGAAGAAGAAGCGACTGTTCCGTCGTCAAGAAAAACAAAAGTTCTTAAAGTTGGTTTTCCGCGCGAGTCAAGAATCTCAATTGCCCTAATGTTTTTTATTTTAGCCATGGGTATATTTTAACAAATAATCAACATGTTCTTTTAGTCTATCAGTTTTTGCTAAGTAGCTCCCTGGGCAGATAACGTCGGGTTTATACTTCTGCTGATTTATAAAGGGGAGAGTCTTATCGTTAACTGCTCCATCAAGATAAACTTTAGACCTATAACCTAGGAGTCTTAATTGTTCAATCTTTTTCAACGTATAAGGTAAGAAAGGGTTTCCTTGAACTCCAGGCTTAACTGACATTATTTGGATCGATGGTACTTCTTTTAGGTCGTAATGACTAACTAAACTATCTACTTGATCTTCGGGGTTGAGAGTTAGTCCTATAGGAATTAAGGATAATTCTGATATTTTTAATGAAAAATCAGTAATCGCCGAATAGTGGATGAAAATATTATTTATATTGATTGATTTTTTGAGGTGGTTAAGTTTAGCAATATCTTTTTTAAAATCGTTTACCATAAGATGAAAGTCAAACTTTAAATGTTCGTAATTGTTAAAGGTTTTAAAATTCTCCATAATTTCATCAAGTTGCACTGTACGGTTACTAACATAGATTCCATCGCCTATGTCGATTTGAAAATAATTATAAAAAGGGGAAAGGCGATTAATAGTTGAAGCTAAAGATGACATAGAAGGTTCAGGCATAGAAGGACAGATTTGCATAAATATAATTCTAACACTTATAATTGGAGTTGTGAACAATCAAGTTCTTAAATTATTTTCCGATATAGTTTCTATTCAGTCGGTCTCCGCAGATAGCAAACGACATAAAGAAATCTTGGAAGCAGCTGATTTTATCAAAAAAGAACTGTTAAGATTAGGTTGTCATGTCAATCTATATCAAAAAGAAAACTGTCCACCTTTGATTATTGCCAGGAAGACAGTTTCATCAGGCGTCAAGACGATCGGAGTCTATGCCCATTACGACGTTCAACCCGAAGATCCGGTCGACCAATGGAAAACCGCACCTTTTAAACTAACTATTAATAACGGGAAAATCCTCGGCAGAGGAACGGCTGACGATAAAGGTCATCTTATCCAGACGATTGCCGCATTTGGCAATTTGATAGACAAAAATAAGTTAACCAATAATCTGATTTTTATTTTTGAAGGAGAAGAAGAAGTGGGAAGCGGCAATTTTGAGGAATTGATTAAAAAAGATCCTTTGCTTAAAGAAATCGACGTCTTTTATGTAATGGATTTTGGCATGGAAACGAGTGATCAGCCAGAGATATTTTTCGGATTGCGTGGACTGATAGCTTTTGAATTGGAGCTTATTACCGGTAAAAAAGATCTTCATTCCGGCGTTTATGGCAATAGGGTCTATAACCCGATCAATGTTTTGACAGGGTTATTGTCAAAAATTAAAGATCAGGAAACTGGTAAGATTCTCATTCCCGGGTTCTATAACAGTTTGAGAAAACCGACAAAAAAAGAGTGGGAAAACTTATTGAAAAAAAAGCAAGTCGATAAAGAATTAAAAAAAGAGGCAGAAGTCTTTACTACTTTTACGGTCGACAAGAAATATCCTTGGTTGTCAACGAAAATCTATCCCTCATTTGATCTGAATGGCATTATCGGTGGATATGTTGGTGAGGGCGTTAAAACAATCATTCCTGCCTCGGCTCGCGCTAAGTTTTCTTTCCGTCTGATTGAGAATCAGACGCCTGATAACGTCGAGAAACTCGTCAATGATTTTGTCAAGAAAAATATACCAGGAGGAGTCAGATTCTCTTTAAAGACCTTAGGCAAACTAGAACCTTTTTATACTAATATAGATAATCGTTATGTTGAGATAACCGACAAAATTTTTAAGGATATTTTCGGAAGAGAATCTCTTTTTACAAGGAGCGGCGGGTCAATCGGGGCGGCGGCGACCTTATCATACATGTTTAAAAAACCGCTTATTCTAACGGGTTTTACTTTGGCCGACTGTAATATTCATTCACCCAATGAAAATTTTGACGAGGGAATGTTCTGGAAAGGCATAGTTGCTATGGAGAGAATCTTCGCGCAGTAAAGGGCTAAAGAGCTTATAATGTTGACTATACACTACAGACAAAAGAGTTCATCAAGTGATAAAGTTTATCAAGTTCATCAAGAAATCTTTATAATTTTATAAACTTGAAAAACTTGACAAACTTATTATATTATCTCGGCTTTTCCCACTTTTTGGGAATCGGCCCGATGAGGTTGAAAGCTTTGATTAAATATTTCGGCGACGTAAAGACTGCCTACATAGCTCAAGAACAAGAGATAAGCAAGGTAATTGGTTTGATAATTGGTCATAAGTTTGTTGAATTTAGAGCTAATTTTGACCCGGTGAAGAAGATGGAGGAATTGAAGAAAAAAAATATTAAAGTTTTGTGTCTTGTAGATAAAGATTATCCTGAATCATTAAGGAACATCTCCGATAGCCCAATTTGTATATATATTAAAAGCTCGATGTCGAATTTTTTTAACTCCGTGGGCGTGCTCGCTCCGCTGCGCACCTCCCAAGTCGAAAAAAAATTGACATCTTCGCTTTCGATATTATTTGCTATCGTTGGTACCAGGAACCCGACGAACTACGGCATTCAGGTAGCGCGTAAATTCGCTTATGAACTGGCCAGCGCGGGGTTTACAATCGTTTCCGGCATGGCGATGGGAATTGATACAGTAGCGCACCAAGCGTGCCTTCAGGCAGGCGGGAAAACCATTGCTGTCTTAGGATGTGGAGTTGACGTTATCTATCCGGCTGTTAATCGCAATCTGTACTATAAAATCATCAATTCAGGCGGAGCAATTATATCGGAGTTTCCGCCTGGACAGTTTGTTATAAAAGGTCTATTTATATCCAGAAACAGAATTATTTCCGGCTTATCAAAAGGGGTGATGATAGTTGAAGGGCTTGAAGATTCAGGATCTTTGATTACGGCAAAACACGCGGCCGAGCAGGGAAAAGATGTCTTTGCGCCGCCCAGTCCCATTACCTCAACTATGTCGGTTGCTCCAAATCTTTTGTTGAAGCAAGGCGCCAAACTAGTGACTTCGGTCAACGATATTTATGAAGAATTTAATATTAAAATCACTCCGAAGAAAAAAGAAGATTTAATCTCTAAATTAACAATAGAAGAAAAGGAAATTTTCTGTTTAATCGAAAAAGGTTCATTAATAGTTGACGATATAAGTTTATTTTTAAAAAAACCTGTGAGAGAAATTCTCAATATTTTATCTGTTATGGAAATAGCTGGAGTAATTGAGAGAAATAGCGAAAATAAATATCAAGTTAAACTGCATTGACAAGACTATCGGCTACAGTATTTTGCTCACGGGGGATAAGGCGATAGAAGATAGGGAGGCTGATTTCCTGTTCCAGTATCCTGATTTTTAAAATATATTCTTTGATTCTGGCGTTTTTAACTTTAAACATACCATTGACTTGATTAACCATGAGGCGAGAATCTGAATAGCAATTAATTTGTGTAATGTTTAACGTGTAACGTTTAACGTTCTCAAGCGCCCTTATTAATGCTGTATATTCGGCGTCGTTGTTTGTGGCAATGCCAATGCTTTCTTTGTGTTTAAAGACTATTTTTTCGCCCTGATAAAAAACAAATCCAATTGATGCTGGTCCGGGATTACCTTTTGATCCACCGTCTGTATAGATCTTTAAAATCATATCAATAAGAAGTGGTGAAGAACTCGGTCGGAATCTGGGGGTAAGATTGAAAGAGGGTAACTTTTTTGGAGACACCAGTACTTGTCATGACTTCTGAATTGGCGGTTTTTCCTTGAATGGGTAGATTGGAAGCCCTTGTTAATATTAACTTGGTGGGAGAATATAACACTCGGACATAGAGCAGTTTGCTGTCGTTGCCGACATCTGCGCCTGGAATCGCAAAAGAATATTCATAGTTTGAGTTTACACCGCAGGCTCCAGAACTTGGAGAAGCATTGGTAATGGCACTTTTGGGGTCAACCACATATCTTTTCAAGCCAGAAGACTTTATTAAGGTAAGCTCAAGAGCTGGATCAGAAATTGAGTTAGCGTCAAAACAGACTGTCACACCTTCATTAGTCGAAGCACCAAAAGTATTAGTCGTAATATTATAATCAGCCATGTAAAAAGTATAAGCGGCGTCACGGTTTATGATCGGCGTGGAAAAAGTATTGGTCATAACAGTCGAGACTGTCGCTCCACCCGTCATTCCAATAAGTGAAGATAATAACCCTTCTCCAATTGTTACGTTTGAATTTGCTTTGATGGCTGATTCGGCGGCTGATTCGGCGGCAGCCAGAGCTTTTTGAGACTCCTCTTCCAATTTGGTTGTCTTTGTATCGTTTGACGATTGAAAAGTAACAGCCAAGACGACAGTGAGAATCGTCGCTAAGACCATGACTGTGATCAGTAATATTTGTCCTTTTTTAGTTTTCATAATAAATTAATTCTATTATTGTAACTGCTGCCAATCATAGTTGGCGATTGACAGATAAGGTAATAGATCTAAATTCATCTCGGGCTTTGAGACAATAAATAATGATGGTCGATTTGTATTGCTCCATTTTCTATTATTAGTATATACGGTGCTGACGTTTAAGCTTCCGATGATCTTCAGTCCTTGATCTGTCGTATCACCTAAATTAGTTCTTTTGGATACTATTATACTTTTGACTTCGGTTACCGTTGAAGCAATATTGACATCGGGAGCAATAATCGCTACTGATTTGGTTGGGTTGAAAGCTCCGGTAACGTTAATATTTACTGTACCTTCGTGAATCAAAACTACATTATATTGATTCATTTTCGCAGGTACTTCTGTCAAATCGAGACTTGGTATTGATGCGAATTCAAGGTTTTCGGTATTATTTAATAAAGGATTAAATATAAATATTCCATCTCGATCAATCTGATCAAGATTATCTATTTCTTTCATCTCTTTTCGACCTCTTACATATGAAGTAAAATCAGCTGGTGATAACTTCTGAGGCAAAGATTCATATATACTACCCCAATCGTGAGAGCTTACTTTAGCGCCTGAATTTAAACCGGTGATAAATATTTCTGGATAAGCGCCTACTATCCCGGCCTCGCCAATAATAAAATAAGCTTGGGAGTTGTCATCGGCGTCATAGGCAACAGGAGAAGCTGGTATCTGACTCCAGAGAAGGTCATTTGTGAAAAACGAACTATCTTTAAGTTTTGTCCAAGGTCCTGGAATCACCGCAGGCATTGGAGTGGGCGACGGACCGTCTGTAGGTGTAGGGCCGCCTGGTATTGCCCCTCCACCTTCACTTCCGACTCTCGGAGGAGTGACGGCACCAACAGGATAATAATTACCATTTGGTGCTTGGTAAAATCCTGAATAACCATTCATATATGTATTCATTGCCGCACCAGTTGTTCCTGTATTCCAAACAACTCCACCTGCAGTGGTATTACCTCCTCTTCCTGATGAAACAGCATAGTAACTTACTATTTGATTAGGTGTACAGCCGCCGTTACTGCAATTTTTAATTGTTTCTTGGCTTGGGACATAAACAGTTATATCTTGACCTGAAGTTCCTGATGTTTCTTGTGATACTGTTTTTCCAGTTATTGGCTTTGGTGGAGGTGGTTTAACAACGACACCATCCATCATTATTTTTGCGCTTACGTCATTCATCCATGTCGCCATTGTAAGAACAAATATTATTAAAATTATTAATTTATTAAATTTAGTTGTTATTTTCATTATTTATTTCTTAAATTTTCCATTGGTTCATAAAATGTCTGGACGCAGTTTTCTTTACTTGTAAAAAGCATGAGATTGAGAATTTCGGACCTTCCCTCATTATCTTTATTTTCTGAGATTAAATAAACCTTTGCACCATCTCCTGTATTCAAGTCTTCTTTTAAAAAAGTTAAACCTACATTGCCAAGAATTCCTCTCCATCCGGTCCCAAAAAAGAAAAACTTCATGTTTTCAGGATGTAGCGATGGATCAATTATTTGATTGCCTATTTGTACATAATCTCCTTTATTACATGAATAGCCGCTATTTTTGGTCCAAAGGTATTTGACTGTTTCGCCGGTTTCAATATCCTTACCAGTAATTGTATTTCCAACAATTTCGATCACTTTCATAGCTCTTTCATATTTGGGCTCTCTATAAGCAAAATCTCCAACTTCTGTTTTCACAGTTACTGAATCTTTAAAACTTGCCTGAACCTCTAGAGGGTAAGGGACTCTTAAGTTTTCAGGTAAATTTTTAGCAATACCAAGAATTAATACAGGTTTACCTTTAATGTAATAGATATACCCTTTTCCAAGTGATGACATTAATAAATCAGCACCAAAATAAAATAAGAAGATGGCCAATAAAATAAAAATGAGAGTTTTCAATCTTTTGTCCATTAAAATTCATTATAAGCAGAGTAAAATTTAAAATGCAACACTATTTTGGCGATTATCTAGTTCTATCATCAGCCTGACAAGTTACAACCATGGGCAAGGTACTGGCTGACTTGGGGATTGGACTTCCGTTTGTTATTTTCTCGGCAAACAACTCTAATTGTGGTTCAAGGCCGTATTGATCTAATATATCAAATATTAAAGGGCTACCCAATTTATCAAGTCTATCAGGTAAATAATTGAATGCAGGAATTGGAGAATGGATTCTTTCGACTCCATTACTTCCACTAGGCCAAACAATACCCTGACCCATACAAGCAGATGTAAAGTCATCTAGTACCCAAGACTGGGTATCTACTAAAGTTGTCAAAGCTACTCTTGATCCGTCAGTATTTATAAAAATTACAACAGCTGCTACTCCCAAGGTGTTTCCTGTTTCATCAACGGCTCTAGCGTATCTAACAGATTTACTATATAAAGCACTGTTAAGATCAATATCGCTTGAAAAACTTGTTAAATCCGCGGAAATCGATTCGGCTCCAATATTTGGGAATAGAGTCCTTGACCAAGTAGCTGGGATAATATTACTAATTTCCGAGTCATCGAGACTTTCAAGAGTTGATCTTGATGTTGACCCGCTGTCAATGTCATTGACAGTAATAGTAGGTAAAGCATTAATTTCTGTTCGGGATTTGGGGAAAACTTTACTTAATTCAACTGTTTTTATTTCTTCCCATTTACCAGTTATCTCATCAAATCTGGCGACTGGGATGTCGTTGTGTCCACCTCCCCAAGCAAAAAGGGTTCCTCCTAAATCCTCTTCAAGAGGAAGGTTTTCAGGCGCTTTATTCGGATCAGTAATTATAGGTGTCTCAGTTTGGGTGGGAACAATGATTAATGCATTTACTTTATGAGCGATTTGTTGGATTATTTCTGCTTCGCCGTAGAGAGGTAGAACCTGTAGTTCACCATTGTTACTAGAGAGCATTCTAAATAAGACAGCGTCTGGATCTACAGCAGTTTCGTTGTTATAGACTCCGATAATAACATTTTCTAACCCGGCTCCGCCTGTATAAAGTCCAGGTAAAGCAGCAAAAGTTCTGACAATTTTTCCGTCAATAGTTTGAGTATTTATAAGATTCAATAAATATGTTTTGATTGTTCCATCAGAATCTCTATATTGATAAAAAATTGACTGGCCGCTTTCTTTGCCGTTTTGCATGTATGTTAAAGTGGAAAGGGCAGACTGGAAACTAATTCCGTCTTGTAAATTGACACTAAATACTTCTGTAGTGATTCTACTATCAAATCCAGTCACAGAAGAATTTTTGATATCAGGTGCATTTTGGTATTGCATAATCAACGCTTTATCTGTTTCAGAAAGGCTTGGATTTTCCGAACTGACGGCTAAACCCGGAGTATTATGGGCAAGGTCGATAATAAAATTGTTTATATTTACTACTTCTGCTTGAGGCATGGCAGTTGGTGAAGTTCCTATTTCTGTTGATGTTGGTGAGACTGTAACTGTTGCCGGCGAATCAGGAGTTTGTGTCGCGTTATATACTACAGGAACAAGAGTAGATAAACAGGCTAAAGTAAATAATGCTCCAGCAATAATTAATTTTGTTGGAACTTTCTTTTTACCAGCTTTTTCTTGAGCTTGTTGGACAGAGGCAATAATTCCAGGCATGTTTTCAAACAGTTGAGTAAAGATAGTGAGGGTAGCCCCGGCAAGACCAAGGCCTTTAAGTAGTTTTGTACCAAAATCACCCCAGTTGACAACTTGCTCGTGGTTGTTTAGGGCGCCTGTTACTTCTTCAACAACAAGATCATAGGTGGCTTTGAGGTCCTTGTTTATATTCAAACCTTCAAAATCAGCTAATATCGAAGTCAAAGGTGAGTCTTGGCTAACTGAAATAAAGTCAAGTTGGCCGATCTTTGCCAGATCTTCAATAGGAACAATTGAAATCAAATTGGCGACATTGTCATTGACAATTTTTCTAGCTTGATTTTCTAAAGCTGTAATCGATGTTTTTTCTGAGGTAAGTTGTTTTATAAGTTTTACAGCTTCATCAGGGGCGACTTTTTCAATTAGCGCAATCATTTTATAAAGCCCTTCTTTTTCTTTTTCTCTTTGTATTTCTTTATTAATATCTATTGATACTCCCAAATTGATTGCACTGGGATTACTAACTCTCAAGTTTGCATCCATGGCGATTCTCGATCCTAAATTATAAGGCGTTCTTGAATCTGGAGAAATATTAGGATGAGAACCTCTACCGATGGTTTTGTTTCCAGTGGTTCCTCCTCTTTCCGAAACGCCTGTGTTTGAAATTTGGCCTAAACCAATAGTTGGTCCTTGGATTTTTATTCCGCCATGAGGTCTTTTTGCTTTTTGAGATGATCTTTCTTGATCAATTTGACTCGCATTTGTAGTAGAAGGATTTGGAGAATCGTAACCTTTTGCTGCAGCTATTACTGTTCCAACTTGACTCGCTGCTAAGGCTATTCCTATTGCGCTATTAACAACTCTTCGAACGCGTTTTCTTTTTCCCTCAACCTCTTGAGAAGGCATATTTAGTTTTAATTATAATATACTTATAGTAATTAGTCAATTCAACTGGAAATTACCCATCCATCTGTCAGATCTTCTTAATAATTCTTCTTTATTTCTTTGTTCAGGCATTCTTAAGTTGATTAAACCCAGTTTTTGAGCTGAAATGTAAGAAAAAGTCAACTCAAGAAGGACATTGCCGACACGGTCTTTTACTAATACTATAGGAACTTCTTCAAAGCCTTGCTCAAACTGTCTAAAAACCTGTCTGCTCGTTTGAGCGTCCTGCCTGTACTGATCAGAATCATCAAGTCGTTTTAACCTCGGTTGAATAGGAGAAGCTTTTTTAGATTCTTCAGGAGTAAGGTCTCTGAGAGGCGCCGGATAAAAAAATCTGAAGTCTTTTTCTTTAATCTGCGGATATAAAGAATGAGCTAAACGAACAATTTGACTTATATTAGTATTATTATCTGTAGTAAATAATCTGTCTAAAAATACCTCTTCATTTGGATGCTCAGGATCAATCGATAATGTTTTTCCGAGTGAGCTTTTAATACCGGGCATATCTGAGATTGGAAGACTAAGCTGGATAGGAAGTTTTGTTATCGAATCATCATTTCTTTTGAGTAATAAATTTACTGGATTAGTGTCGAGTTTTGACATAGCCGCTTCGATTTTTTTCTCTAAAGATAAAAATCTCGACTCAATACTCGATTTGATGACATTAGCAAGTAATCCTTTGGTTTTCAGATACTGTCTATTTTGTTGGTAGAGTCTTCTTTTTGTCTCTGTGATCTTTTCTTGTATTTTATTAAATCTATTTTTTCTTGCTTGTAGCCTATTTCTTCTAATGACATATCTTTGTTCTAGTCCTTTTGTTAATTCCAAATAAGGCTCAACTCCAATATTGTTTCCTTCTGTTTTTTTAGTCTGGGAGGGGTCTTTTATTCTTTTTTCAAGTCTTTGCATTAAAGTATCTAACCTTCCGCCTCTACCTTGTCCGTACACTGGTTCAGTTGGATAGTTAAATTTTTCCAAAGAAGCAAGAACCTTTTTTATTTGTTTTTGTTTGTGGTCAGGATTCTTAACTTTGCTATGGGGCCTATCTGAATGAGGTCTGTTTATTCGAGGATCCCAAGGTTTAGAAGGTTTTTTTAGAGCTCGATCTACTTGACTCCATGGATAGTTTTTTGGGTGCTTATCTTTTCTTCTTATCGGTTCGCGGATAGCGGATTCATCGCCAGACAGTTCAGGTTTAAATCTTTCATTCATACTTAAATCTTATCAAAAGGGAAGATGTTTAGAACCTATAAGTTTTTAAGTAGTCTCCAAAGTCTTACTTTCAGAGCCGTGGCAATCTTTTGAAGGATCTTAACAGTTGGATTCGCATGACCTTTTTCAATGCGGGAAATATAAGTGCGGTCGACGTCACAGCGAAAGGCAACCTGTTCTTGAGAAAGCTGTTTTTTCTCCCTGATCTTAAAAATACACTGACCCAAACGGTCATAAAAAAAGTTGCCGCGCATGTTGGTGAAAAGAATAAGAAAATGTAAGAAGCTTGTCTATAGACTATAACCAACAGACAATGTTTTTTAGAGCTCTATTGTAAGAAGAGTTTAGCGATATACAAAGTAAAATATAAGTCTTAAAGACTTTGTGAGGGTTATATTGTCAAGATGGTCTATATAAGTGGTTTTGTAGTATATAGTCCATTGACTAAAAAAGTTTTTCAGGTTATAAAGTTTATCAAGTTCATCAGGAAAGAAATCAAAATTATGAAATTTATAAAATTCGAAGATATTATTGCTTGGAATAAGTCTAAAGAATTGACTCTATTAATCTATAGAGAGTTTAAAAACTGCCGGGACTTTAATTTTAAAGATCAAATTCAAAGAGCCGTTATTTCTATTATGAATAACATTGCCGAAGGATTTGAAAGAATGAGCAATCGTGAATTTAAGAATTTCTTATCTATTGCTAAAGGGTCTTCCGGAGAAGTCAGATCGATGTTATACGTTGCCAAAAGCCTGAATTATATTGATGATAGAATTTTCCAAGATCTAAATAATAAATCGTTTGAAATTGCTCGGATTATTTCAGGATTAATTAAAACGCTTTGATCTAATTATCTTGACAAACTTGAAGAACTTGAAAGACTTGATGAACTCATGCCTTGTCCAGTTTCTCGACCCGGCGCAGGTATTTTTCGTCCATCTTAGGAGCTGCTGATAAAAAAGCATCAACGACCTTATGGGCCTCTTCAGTCGGTGTATAATCGGAAGCCAGGGCTAAAATATTGACGTGGTCATTTTCTCTAAGGTGGGCGGACTGGCTTGGATTCATCGCCACTCCAGACCTAATTCCTTTGAATCGATTGGCCGCCATGGCCACGGCGCATCCTGATCCGCAGATAACAATTCCCAAATAGTTCTCAGGGTTTTGCAGGACAGCTTGAGCGACTTTCTGGGAATAGTCGATTGCATCGTCAAGAGGAGCTAACTCATAAGGGCCGAGGTCTTCAATACGGATATTTTTTTCATGAAGGTACTCTAGAATAGCATTTTTTAACTCAAATCCTCGGTGGTCGGCGCCGATGAAGATGGTCATGATTTAAATATATCATATAATATAGTCTATGTTTGACACTCACTGTCATTTGAATTTTCAGGCTTTTGAAGGAAGGGTGGAAAACTTGATTAGATTTGCAAAAGAGACAGGCGTTAACCATATTGTTATTCCTGGGACTGATCTGCCGACGTCAAAAAAAGCTATAGAAATTGCCGAGAAGTATGAAGGTGTTTATGCGGCGGTTGGAATTCATCCCCATCATGTATTTAAAATATATAATGCTCGGCAACGAAATTTTTTGTCACAGCGGGGGCCCCTACGCCCCGAAAGTGAAAAAAATTTATTGCCTTCGCTTTCTAAACTATTAACTAATCAAAAAGTTGTTGCCATAGGCGAAGTTGGCATCGATCGACACTACTACGAAAAAACAAAACATAAGGATTATAAAGTCGACGAGGAGTTTGTCGATTTACAAAAAGAGTTTTTTATCGAACAGGTAAAACTAGCGATTAAATATGAAAAAGCGCTGATTGTTCATAATCGCGAGGCAAAAAAAGACGTATTGGAAATATTGGAAAAGGTTTGGGAAAAGAAGTTGGAAGGTCGGGTGGTTTTTCATTGTTGCGAGCCGGATGAAGAGCTTTTAGAATTTGCCCGCGGACACAAGATGTTTATCGGAGTTGACGGCGACTTAGTTTACTGGAAACAGAAACAAGAATTTATCAAAAAAGTTCCTTTGGAGATGTTGGTTTTGGAAACGGATTCACCTTATCTTTCGCCTTTCAGGAAGTTTCCGAATGAACCGAAGAACATTGCATATATTGCCGAATTTGTGGCTAAATTAAGAGGGATTACGAAGCAAGAAGTAGTGAAAATAACAACAGAAAATGCCATAAGATTATTCAATATTTAATAAAGCTCGACGCCGAAATTTTTATGTCTCAGTGAGCGTGCTCGCTTCGCTGTGCACCTCTCAAATCGCAAAAAATTTGTCGTCTCGCTTTTAAAGAACAACTTTCAAAAATTCTCTCTTGAATTTATCAGGAGAAAAGAATTTACTTCTTTCAAAAGCCTTGTTTCCCAGAGAGCTTTTTACTTCTTTATTGAAATAAATTTCACCGATTTTATCGGCAATGTCATGGGGATTTTGCGGGTCAATAAACAAAGCATTTCCGCTTGAGATTTCCTTTAAAACAGGAATGTCTGATAAGACTGACGGGCAGGAAAATTTGGCTGCTTCTAAGTAAGAAAACCCAAATCCTTCATCGCGTGATGGTAGTGCGTTTAGACTTGCTTGTTGGTAAAGTTTGATCAACTCGGAATCGGGAATAAAACCCCTGAAAATGAACCGTCTATCGTCTCTTGTTTCCTCAACAAACTGTTTGAATTCTTTTTGCCATGGATTAGAGAATTCACCATTAAGTTTTTCAAAGACCTTACCGACAAAAACGCAGGTGACATTGATGATTTTGATTGCGCGGGCTAAATTAACTAAGTTTTTATTCCAGGTAGCATCACCGATATACAAACAGTATCCAGTATCGAGTATAGAGTCTTGAGTATTTTTTTTCTTCATACTGGATACTGGATACTGGATACTGAATACTCGCGGTAAACATGGATAGATTACCTTAATTTTCCCTTTAGGAAGCCTCAAGATATCTATTATGTCTTTTTTTGATGATTCAGAATCTGTAATTATCAGGTCGTAATTTTTTAGGGCAAAATTGTTTAAAAAAATATTAAACTTTCCTCTGACTCCGGCGGGAAAATGGCTAGAATATTTAAGAGGAATTAAATCATGTATGACGGCGATTTGTTTTTGGGCAATTCGTTTCATGGTCAAAGGTTTTTGTAAGAAGTTGAAAAAAGGGTTGATAAAAACTGTTGACGAGTTACGAGTCAACGGGTTAACGAGTTTATTTGTAAAAATCCAATCGGGGAAGTTCTCTTTGAGAATTTGGAGGTAGCGTCCGACGCCGCGCACAGAACTAAGCTTATCCGAAGCCGTCGGGTCGTAAACAAAGACTTTATTCATAGGATATTTTAACACTTTTAGCTACAATAAAGACTATATGGTTGAAAATAAATCAACTAAATCAAAACAGCAAAATAGATATGAACCTTCTGGTTTAGATGATCCAGATCTATTACCACCAAAACATCCTAAATCGGGAATCACAAGAAACTATTATTCACTTTTCCGTATAAAGTTACCCTCGATTCAAGGCGGTCTCAATGTTGATAGTTTGTTTTACGATCGACACTCAAGTCATCATTCGGACCGTCTAGACATGAAAAAGTCTGATTTAACTCACCATGTATCGCTCGACCTATCTTCATTTGTCCGACTTGGTCTTACCAATTTAAAAGAAGGTTCTCCATTGATTGAGAAACTGTCGAAAGTAAATCAAACAATATTAGTTTGGCTAGAGGAATGGGTAGATCCAAGAGATAGTCCAAATACTGATAGAAAAAAACCTATTTACAGACAGGTTTCTGAAAGAATTAAGAAAGAAGCAGAAAAGATTAAAGACCCGAGAACAGCAGAAAAGTTTTTATATGATTGGTGGGATAGTTTGAGATTCGTCAGGTTTTTAATGGCTAAGGGGTCAATTGGGTCGATAATGATGAATAGACAAAACGGGGTTGATACATCTACCTTGAGTTCGGACTTAGTTGACGCTGTAATCACTAATGGTTTGGAGAATAGAGACCTACTATCCAAACTAATGAAACTCCGTCAGGGAGCTGATTTGGATTTCGCCGTTTTTCCGACTGATATGTATCAAATGGTATTTGATGAATTTATCAAACTGGGAATTTTAAAGGAAACATTGGGAGAAAAAATCATAAATATAAATAATTTAACAGGTGATGAAGTTGAAAAATTCGAAGTTGGTGAAATAAACGAAGCAGATATAGATCTTCCTCCAGGTTATAGGTTGAAATCGAAAAAACTCATCTGTACTTTTTCATCCGGCCGGATCAAGCAAAAGTCTACTTTACCATATCGTGATATTGTCTATACAACTACCATTGTCAACGATAGTACTGGAGATGAGATTGATTATCGGGTAGCTGCTATGGAATTTATGCCTTCGATTGTTGATAAAACCACAGTTAAAGAAGATTCAAGGACTGGGATTTCAGGAGCCTTATTAAGTCAGATGAGAGCCTCGGGGATTTTTTTAGTCGCTGGGAATAAAAAAAGTTCTCCAACTTGGTTGGAGCCAGAGGATGTGAAAATTTTAGATAGGACAGGTTTTGTTGTTAAATTAGACAATAGCTTTGCTAGAGCATTAACGTTACCGGATATGCCCGCAGGAATGCGCCTTCATATTATGAATACTGGTGAAAATTACGATCATAGTTTTGTCGCTACAATTTTGGGTAGGTCTTTGCGGGATGGAATGATGAATTCATTAAATATCATGACAAAAGATCGTTATTTATCTTATCCCTATACTTGGGAATTTGAAGCAACATTCCAAAATCTAGCTAAATTGTTTAAGCCGGAGAGGGTGGCAACGGCAAACAGGGAAGAAATGGAGTTGGGTTTAATGCAGGCATGGATTCTCGACTTTCCATTTTTGATTTCCTTTTTAAGAATGACTGGCTTTAACAGACATTTCGTAATGGGTCAAAATGAAGAGATATGGCAGGCATTAACAGAGATTGCGCAAAAAATGGAGAGAAGTTTCGGATTTAGAAGTTTTTTAGATAGATTGATAGAAACAAAAAATGAGAGTGAAAAATCAGGAAAACCAGAGAAAATAGACTCTGAAAATATCACAGATATGGTTGATCAAAACATCACAGAAGTGATGGAGCTTATACGAAAAGATCAAAGGGTACCTTTATTTTTTAAGGAAGGGAAGTCTGACATTGAGCTTATGTCTGCGTTACTCAGCATGCCGGTTTTTAGAGAACTGCCCAGAGAGAAAGCCTGGGGATCAGATTTGGAGGTAAATGTAATTGATAGTTATAATTTAAAACAACATTTACTTGAAGAATCTGAGCGAATGGGTAAGCCAATATTCGGATACAGATTTTACGAGGCTGGGTCGAGCTTTACTTATCATATGAGTCGATATCCGAGGTCCAAAAAATACAGTTTAGGGACACCAGAAGAATATGAGGAAACCGTATCAAATATTGAAAAGGCTATGAAATTAAAAGAATCTGCAAAAGACAAACCAGCGGCCGAAAGAAGATTCCGAATCGTATTAGGACTAAACGAAGGATATTCAATTAATAGGAAAATGCCTAGAGAAGAATTAAAAAAATTTCTGGGTGATAGATTTACTTATAAGAGTGGTCAGGTTATTACAGTAAATAATATTCCACTTTTTGAAAGACCTATATACCAAGAAGATGCTCTTATTATTGAAGGTGACATAGAAGATATGGATAGAGTTTTTCAGGCGGCTGATTTGACAGGTCAGGAAAGGTTTGCCGTTGAACTTTTAGATATCCAAGAAGCATACATTGTTGAAACAAGGCATTGTACTTATTCTGACTTGGAGTTTAAAGAAGCTGAAAAGACCGATATGACGATTGATATCCCTATTTTAGCGTCTTTACCCAAATCTAACTCCTCTTGATTTATAAGTCTTGATAAGACTCTCGTCATAACCCAATTTTTTTAATTTTAACCTCAATCTATATATTAAACGATCGATTGCCCAGTCGGAATAATCGTGCTCCCAATTCACTCCCCAGATTTTTTCAGCAATTTGATTTCGCGTAACTAAAATATTTTTATTCTTTACCAAAAACCTGATGATTCTTAGTTCACTTTTGGTTAACTGGTATGAAATATCCTTGTCATTTAAGAAGATTGAGTCTTCTCTTATTATTAACTGATTAGCTTTTTTCTCTTTTTCTATGACATATTTAAGTAAAGGAATACCTAACGAGTTATCATTTATCATCCGTATAGATTTAAGGTATAAATATGAATGACTATTTTTTAATTCCTCATTTAAGTTTTTACTGTGAATTTTTCTTATTACGTCTCTTTCTTTTTCCGTCAGTTTTTGCCAAATCACATCTAATTTTTTAACCATTAATTCATGTTGGAAAATTTGTTCTAGTCTTAAATTTCTATCATCTCTCAGTAGCCTTAGTGCTTGACGTACCAACCAAAGGTAGCCTCCACAATTCTTTATGATTTCTTTTCTTATATTCTCGGGAAACTTCACTTTCCATAAATTTTCGTTATAGTTGATGAATTGGTTAGAGTCTTTTTCGTTATAAAGCGGATACTTAATGATGTGAGTAAATATTGATGAACATTGGTTGACAAGTTTATTATATTTTCCTTCGGTTATGTCAATCTCCGAAAAGAAGATTATTGATAAATTTTTATGCCGTCTAATGATTGATTCAAGTTCAAAAAGCTGCTTATGGTCAGATTCATTCAAGAATACATTTGTTCCATAATCGATGAAAAGACCAATATCCAAGCCTTTTTTTTCGATTACATCGAGCAATTCATCAATGCTGTCTTCATCTGGAAGTAAACCAATTTTTTTACTTTTTATTAGTTTCAATAATTTTTTATTTATAGATTCGAGTAGGTGGTTTTCACTCAAAGAAATATAGGCTAGTAAGTACTTTCTATAATATGGGCCGAGGGTTTTTTTTAATATTTTTTTGTCGTTAATTAATTGTGATACGCGGTAAATAGCATCGTTTTGTAATTGGATTATTGTTCCTGATTCGTTATATCGGACAATATTTAACCATCTTCTTGCGTCATTTTCCAGAGTCTCTTCGGTCAATGAATTAATTACTTTTTTCATAGATGACTTAATTGTCAGAATTATAACATAATCCATAAATTTTCTCAACATTTTTGTCAGGTTTCTGTCATTTTAGAGTCAAGCTTGAAATAGTATCTAGACCTATAATACGTTCCGTTATTAGTTTTTTTAATACTATGACGGAAAACAAATCAGTTCGACCTTATGAAGAATTTGCCGCCCATATTTTTGAAGAAACAGTAAAGGCACGAGAACAGTTGCAAACTTGGATTGACGATCCAACGATTACGTCGGTTGGTTGCGTAGATAAATTAACCCAAAAAGGTTCGGCAAATCCGCCAGGAGGATTAATTTTCTTAAATAGAGAAAGAGTACAAAATACTAATGAGAATGCATTAATGAGATTCGTAAGGGTTCGAGCAGAGGCTGGTGTTCTAGATGGAACTCTTATGGCTCATGAAAACTGTGGATATATGAGAGTTGTTTTAGGATCAGATTATCTCTCCGAACATCAAGGTGAAATTTTTTTAGCCAAACGACAATTAGATACTTTAAATAAAATGTACGGAACGAGATTTAGGGTAGAAGTTGAGAAAATAGGTTCAGCGGCACCTTATATGAAGAAATAAACTATGACAGAAATTTTTGAAAAGTTTTTAATCTATAGCGGATTGATTATTTTAGGAGTCTGGATTTTTAGAGATTAAATAATATGAGAAAAGAAAAAGGATTCAAGGCAAATTTAAAACAGTTAAGAGGAGACATGCTCCAAGTTGGTTTGAGGTCTGGTTTATCGTTGTTTGTATTAAATAATACAGCGCCAGAAATTGAAACTCAACTTTTAGTGTCTACTGGAAGTGGAGTAGCAAATGCTGCTTTCAGAGCTATAGAGAATGGAGCGTACCAAGCAGAAGAACTTAAAAGGCCAGGTCTCATGAATATGTTAGAATCTTTTCTTGTTGGTGTAAATCCAATTGCTATCTATGAAACCTTAAATTCTTTCTTACCAATATCTTTAAAAGCAATTGCTTTGACTGGACTCGCTCTTGCAAATGCTATGGCGCTTTATGGAGGTAGAAGGATTTTAGATATGGAAGCAGAAGGTGGAGGTAGGGATCTGCAAGGCTAAATCTAATATAAGAAAAATAATTTTTTGTATAATCTACTGTTATATGAATAAAGTTATTCTTTCTTTAGAACTAGTTGGTCATTTGGTTAGGGAAAACCGTTACAGAGTGGACCCGAAAACAAAATTCTTAAGCCGTTGTATTGACGGACGATATCCTAACGAAACAAATCTTCCAGCGTTGGCATTTCCAGGAGCAGATTTAGGTGAATTAGCTTTAATCATGGCAACGGGAAACTCATATGGTTTTGACGTTGATCTTGGCAAAGCCTTGAAGAGCTTAGTTGGTTTGATCGGTGGCGTTTCAAATTTTAGGTTGCACACAGATGGTCATGCCGATCCGAAACTTCTGGCTGGTGGATGCGGTCATTGGAAGCAGATCAATTTGGATCCTAAAGCTTACTCTCTTAGTGAAAAAGAAATCGATTCAATCAAAAAAAACTTAAATATAGATCAGCCAATTGTACTTGAAGGTGAGCATATCGAGGGAGCCGTGCTTATGGTCAAAGGCGATTGGGGAGTTTTGCCCCAAGCTCATTTGGAAACCGACCAGGGAAAAAAAATGGTCGAAGTTTTTATCTACCACCAAAGCTTGGTTGACGAAAGGCATAGGGTACTATCCAAAGCATTGATTAAAAACAAGGCGGTCAAGTTTTATAACGGCGAAGATGAAGATTGGCTCTATGAAGCATTATCTGATATGTCAGAGAATCACTTAATGGAAACGGCAAAAAGATTAGCCTCTGACTTACCCATTTATAGTGTAATATTTAATGAAGATGGCAATTTCAAACTAGAAAAACTATGAATCCACGAACTAATCCTTTAAACAACTTTTCTCCGCATAGTTAAATCTTCTTCTTTTGGTTTTATCAGTTGAGCTTTTACATGCAACATGAAAAATTTTTATTTAATTATCGATTTTGACAGTACGTTTGTTCAGATTGAGGCTTTAGAAAGATTGGCTGATATTTCTCTTAAAGGTGTTAAAAATAAAGCAAGAATTTTAAGTACTATTGCAAAAATTACAAATCAAGGAATGTCAGGAAAGATTCCTTTTGATCAATCAATCGGGAGAAGGCTAAAGTTATTCGCTCCAAAAAGAGAAAATATAAGGGAATTAATAGGTATTTTAAAAGAAAAGATTACTAAATCAATTCTCATCAATAAGGATTTTTTTAGACTCAATCATGAGAGAATTTATGTTATTTCCGGAGGTTTTTTTGATTATATCTGGCCGGTTATCAAAGAATTCGGAATAAAAAAATCTCACGTTCTGGCAAACCGTTTTGTTGAGAATGGAAATGGATTAACTTATGACAAAAAGAGCCTTTTAGCCCAGGAGAAAGGCAAAGTCAAGCAGATAAA
Organism: Candidatus Roizmanbacteria bacterium; assembly: GCA_016215445.1. Classification (GTDB taxonomy): domain Bacteria; phylum Patescibacteriota; class Microgenomatia; order UBA1406; family GWC2-37-13; genus GWC2-37-13. Next base: position 23,551 of record JACRJL010000003.1, on the reverse strand, counting down.
AGAGTTAAATTTAAAAGGCCAGGTATTTGTAGTCGGAGACGGATACACAGATTGGGAAATAAAAAAACTCGGCGTCGCTGATAAATTTTTTGCATTTACAGAAAATATAGATAGACCAGTAGTTGTTGAAAAAGCAGACTATATTGTCAACAATTTTCAAGATTTTTTGTTAATATTTAATCGACTATGATTTTAGGACCGAAAAAACTATTACAGTTAGTTAAAACAAAAAAGCTGGTGGAAAATCTTGATAAAAGAGAACTAACCACTCCAGAAGGCGCAGGATTTGATATCCGTTTGGGCGAGATTCATAAACTTGATGGAGGCAGAGCTTTCTTAGGAGTGACTCATAGAGAAACTCCAAATATTAAAACAGTGGCTAAATATAATTTTAATAAAGTAACTTCTTACAAAATAAAGCCAGGAGAATTTGTTTTGATGTCATCAATTGAGACTTTTAACATTCCTCTAAACATTACTGTTAACTTCAAACCAAGAACAACTACGTTCAGATCAGGTTTAATAATAAGAACCGGTAATGTTGCTCCGGGTTATCATGGAAAAGTAACTTTTGCCGCACACAATGCGGGGAATATTCCTATCACTATGGAATTAGGTTGCCGATTTGCTCATGCCCAGTTTGAATGGGTTGACGGAGGAGGGGCACAGTACAAAGGTCAATGGCAAGGGGGTAGAGTAACGACAAAAAAAAGAGAAAAGCAGATATAATTTAAAGCTCGATACTAAAATTTTTTATCACAGCGGGGACCCCTACACCCCGAAAGTGAAAAAAATTTTGTATCTTCGCTTTTTCAAAACATTGAGAATCTTAACTTTCAAACAAGCAGAAGAGTATTTAAATTCTCACGTTCGTCAAGGATCAAGACAGATCTTTCAAGGAGTTCTTGGTTTAGAAAAAATGCGATATTTTCTCAGGCTTCTTAGCTCACCTCAAAATAAGTTGAAAGTCATCCATGTCGCCGGGACAGCCGGTAAAGGCTCTACTTGTTATTTAATAAGTTCTCTTTTAGCAGCTCACGGATTTAAAGTCGGACTTCATTTATCACCTCATCTGACAGATGTAAGAGAAAGATTCCAAATAAATAACAAAGTAATAAGTAAAAAAGAATTCGTACTTTATTTAAATAAAGTTATATCAGCAATTGAAAAAGTTCCCGCCTTCGTCAAGACTACGGCGGGCAAAGGAAAAATCAAATACGGTGATTTGAGTTATTTTGAGGTATTGGTTGGATTAGCGTTTTATATTTTCGAGAAGAAAAAAGTTGATTACGTAGTCATTGAGACGGGTTTGGGCGGCCTGTACGATGCGACTAATGTCGTTGACCGCAAAGACAAGGTCGCGGTTTTGACAAAAATCGGTTTTGACCACATGGAGATTTTGGGAAACACTCTGAAAGAAATCGCCTATCAGAAAGCGATGATTATTAATGAAAGAAGTCAGGTAATTGTCGTTGATCAATTAGACGAAGTGAAAAATGTCATCAGCGAAGTTGCCAAAAAAAACCAGGCAAATTTTGTCTTCGTCGGTAGGAGTTTGATTAATCAAACTCCTACAAAAAACCTTGGTTTGATAGGAGAGTATCAAAAAGAAAATGCCAGCTTGGCTTTAAAAACAGTGGAATTATTAGCCAAAAGAGACAGATTTAAGATTGATAAAGAAAAAGTCGAATCGGTTTTCAAAACTGCCCATTTTATCGGCAGGTTTGACATTAAAAAAATCAATGATACAACGGTTGTTTTGGATGGGGCCCACAATCCTTTGAAAATGGAGTCTTTTTCCAGGGCTTTAAAATCAAAATATCCAGATAAAAATTTTCATTTTCTAATCGCCTTTAAAAAAGGCAAAGACTATAAAAAAATGCTCAATTATATTGTACCTTTAGCTTCAAAAATAACAATCACTAGTTTTTTTGTCGACAATCAAGACCTGATTCACCTTTCCGAAAAACCAGTTGTAATTGCCAACAATTTAAAACAGTTGAACTATGAAAACTATCAAATTAAGACCCTTCCCGAGCAGGCATTTAAATCGGCTCTGGAAACGGGAAGAGAGATAATTGTTGTTACAGGATCTTTATATCTTTTGGGAGAAATTTACCGTTTTATAAAAAATGATAAAATATGAAAATGCAACATCCTGAATCTCAGTACCTGGATTTAATGAAGGACATCATGACAAATGGCGTCCGCAAAGTGGACCGGGGCACGACCGATGCTTCGTACTCTGTTTTCGGCAGACAGATGAGGTTTGATTTGAATCAGGGCTTTCCATTATTAACGACAAAAAAAGTCTACTGGAAGGGAGTTCTCCACGAACTTTATTGGTTTTTATCTGGGCAGTCAAACATTAAGTATTTGGTTGATAACAATGTCCATATCTGGGATGACTACCCGTTTAGGAAATACAAAATATTAAATGTTAAATCTCAAATGTTAAAGGAGGAATTCATTGAAAAAATAAATACCGACAGAAAGTTCGCGGAGAAATGGGGGAATCTCCCTAGGATTTACGGTGAGCTTTGGAGGCGTTGGCCAACGAAGACAAAAAAAACCATCGACCAGCTTAAATGGGTAGTTAAGGAAGTCGTTCAAGACCCGGCTTGTCATAATGCCATTGTCACTTCCTGGAACCCCGAATACCTATACACGATGGCGAATTATAAAGACACTTCCCATTTCCCAATCTGTCACAATATGTATCAGTTAAATGTCAACAACGGGAAGTTATCTTTGCAACTTTACCAGAGGAGCGCCGACATTTTCTTGGGTGTTCCTTTTAACATTGCCAGTTATGCTTTGTTGGCTTTGATAATTGCCAAAATCGCCGGCTACAAACCAGGAGACTTTATTCATACTTTCGGCGACGTTCATATTTACGAAATCCACTTGGATCAAGTCAAAGAACAGTTAAAAAGAAAGCCGTTGCCTTTGCCAAAAGTCAGTTTTAACCATGGTTTTAAAACGATTGATGATTTTAAACCTGAATATGTCACGTTGGAAAATTATCAATCGCATCCACCTATAAAAGCCAACCTTAGTGTTACAGGCGGATACTATGGGAAAAAGAAAAATATTTTCGAAGTTAATCTATGATTTCAATAATTGCCGCTATTGGTAAAAATCGGGAGTTGGGAAAAAATAATAAACTTCTCTGGCACATAAAAGAAGATATGATTCGTTTTAAAAACTTAACAACGAATCAAGTCGTTATCATGGGAAGAAAAACCTATGAGTCTCTTCCATATAAGTTCAAACCACTCCCTAATAGAATTAACATCGTTGTCACGAGAAAATCAAATGAGTCTCATGAGATCTATTGGGTAAACTCAATCGAAGATGCGATAGAAAAAGCCAAAGAATTTAATAAAGAAATTTTCATAATCGGAGGCGCACAGATATATAATTTGGGAATTAAATATTGCGATAAACTTTATCTGACCTTAGTCGATAAAGAATATCTGGATGCAGACGTTTTTTTTCCTGGTTATTCAGATTTTAAAAAAGTAGTTTCTGAGGAAAATTATAGTTCAGAAAACCTTCAGTTCAAATTCATTGAATTAGTGAAATAATCTGTGATAATCTTTATATAAGTATGAATAACTTTACCCCGCTCAAAATCAAAAACAAAAAAAACTTTAAGAAAATCTTGATTTTTGGAAATTTAATATTAGTCGTTTTAGTAGCAGTAATTGGAATTGTTTATTACAACAGGACTTTACAGACTACTCAACAGAAGGCAGTTGCTCCTGGAGCCTGTGTTTGTAATGATAGTAGAGGTAATGCTGTTGGAGGTTCATGTAGTGGTGGTTCTTGTGATTGTGGAAACTTAGAAGTTAGAAATGATCGGTGTGGTGAAACATCCGGTGGTGGTCAACCAGACCAACAAAATAATGAACAGAGTTGTGATAATAGTGGTGGCCATTGGTGCGACGTTTGGGATACGAGCGGTCAAAAACACAGTTTTTGTGCCGGAAGAACTGAAGGTTGTCAAAATGCCGCAGTTGAACAAGGGATAACAATGCAAACCGGAGGAGGCGGGCCAGGATTAGGAGGCTGGCGATGTATATACGGACAAAATGGATATTCGGGAGGACCTTGTGTAGAAAGCAATTCGACACAAACAATAGGAGCCGGAAGGCCGCCTAATTGTTTTTGCGGTGTAATTCAGATTGATGGTGGTGAATGGAACGGGACATACCAAAGCACCTGTGGGTGTAATCAGGAACAGGAAGCTGCGATTACTACCTCGACTCCCGTAGGGACTATTGTGCCAGTCCCATCAGACGTACCTACTCCGACTGAAATTTTAATTTCTCAACTTTCACCAACAGTAGTTCCAACTGATGTTCCTCCGACAGAAGTACCTACCGAAGTACCAACAACCAAACCGACTGACAAACCAGGTCCGACAGCCACTCCTATTCCAGTTCTTTGCGGCACCAAAGACTGTGACGACAAAACTAACCCATGTCGTTCGGGATATCTCTGTGTCCAAGCCAAAGACGGCAGCAACTACTGTACGTCGCCTGATTTCGCCAATGCTTGCAAAGCTAATCCATCATATAATTCCTGCTGCACTGCTCCGGGTTCAGCTACAGCCACGCCAACAGCAACAACTGCCCCTGTACCGGTTTCCGGGCGATCACCCTGGTGGATCTTTGTTTTCCCGACACTTATAATATTAGGGAGTTTGATTTTATAAATTTATTTAATTCTTATGGCAAAAGCCAAAACAGACGGGGCTGATGTAAAATCGGCTTTGTCAGGTCTTGAGTCTACTTTAGAAGTTTATTTGGTGGAAAAGGCGCCAGCCTTGCCCAAGCAATGGCGGGAGCTTTTAGTTAAATTTGCTCCTTACATGGCTATTATTGGTGTTGTTGTAGGTATTCCGGGTGTCTTAGCACTGTTTGGACTGGGAGCTTTAATAGTTCCTTTCGGAACCATTGGTGGAATCGTTACCGGTAAACCTTTTTTAGGAGTTGGCTATTTATTTAACGTTGTTTTTTTGGGCTTGATGGTTTTATTAGAAGCATTATCAATCCCAGGACTTTTTGGCCGCAAGAAAGCAGGATGGAATTTTATGTTTTGGGGAACTTTGGTTGGCGCGGTACAAAATGTCCTAAGTTTTAATATCGGAGGATTGGTGATCGGGACGTTGTTGTCTCTTTATCTTTTGTTTCAAGTAAAAGAGTATTACAAATAAGTAATTAATTCGAAGTAAATTTTTTATTCGAGTGAACTCGCTTACCTCAGAGGCGATAGTTTACTTAATGTAATTAAATAGTTTATCTTTATTGTTAGTTACTTGAGGAGCGCTCAAACATCCACTCTCAAAAAAATTTTACTTCTTCATTCAATCGTGTATCATATCTAAATGAATTTAGGTAATTACAATTATTTACTCCCCGAGAAAAATCTGGCTTTGAGTCCGGCTTCGTCGCGTGATTCTTCAAAACTTTTTGTTTACTATACGAAAACGGACAAAATTGTTTTCGACCATTTTTATAATCTCGATAAATATCTTCCCAACGATTCATTTCTTGTTCTGAATAACACCAAAGTTCTGCCAGCCAGAGTAGAAATGAAGAAAGAGACGGGTGGAAAGGTGATGATTTTATTTCTCATTAACGAGTTAACGAGTTCGCGGGTTGTAAAAGTAATGGCAGATAGAAAAGTAAACGTTGGTGATTTTTTGTATTTTGACAAAGAAAGTTATTTAAAAGTCATTTCTCAAAAAGAACACATTTTTGAGCTTAAATTTGATTTTTCGCGGGAAAAATTATTCTCTCTTTTAAAAAAATACGGGACAATGCCGATTCCCCTTTATTTGAGAAAAACTCCTTTAAAACGAGATGAGTTACTTGAAAAGTATCAAACAATATTTGCTCGATACGAAGGTTCTTCAGCAGCACCAACTGCGTCTTTGCATTTTACGGAGAAAGTTTTCAGGAAAATAAAAAATAAAGGAATAGAAAAATATTTTATTACCCTTCATGTTGGTCTCGGAACATTTGCTCCGTTGACAGAGCAGAATTTAACAACGAAGAAACTGCACGAGGAATACTATGAAATCAATAGTGAATTATTACAACGTTTGAAAACATTAAAATCAGAAGGGAAAAAGTTGGTTGCGGTGGGAACGACAGTTGTTCGAACATTAGAATCAGAGGCTCGATACCAAGATTTTTTATCACAGCGGGGCCCCTACCCCGAAAGTGAAAAAAATTTGGTATCATCGCCTCTTAAAAAAACGAGTTTATTTATTTTTCCGCCGTTTGATTTTAAGATGGTTGATATATTAATAACAAATTTTCACTTGCCAAAGTCGTCTTTGATGATGTTAGTTGAGGCTTTTTTACAGCATAAAAAAGCAGAAAGAAGTTTGGTCGAGTTGTATAATATAGCAATTAAAAATAATTTTCGATTTTATTCATTTGGTGACTCAATGTTGATTCTATGAATAGTTTTTTTAAAGTCACGCATAAATCCAAAAAATCAAAAGCTCGCTTAGGAGAAATAAAAACAAGCCATGGTGTAGTTAAGACACCGGCATTCGTGGCAGTCGGGACAAAAGGAACAGTCAAGGCGTTGACTCCGGAATTGTTAAAAGATATCGGGACTCAAGTTGCCTTTGTTAATACTTATCATTTAGTAACTCATCCGGGAGCGGAAATTATTGAAAAAGCCGGTGGGATTCATAAATATTCAGGATTGGATATTCCTTTGATGAGCGATTCCGGAGGGTTTCAAGTTTTTTCACTGGCTAAAAATAATCGGGCTCGAGAACGAAATTTTTTATCACAGTGGGGCCCCTACCCCAAAAGTGAAAAAAATTTGTTGTCCTCGCCCTTAAAAGACCAAGCGAAAAAAGCCGATATTAGAGGAGAGGAACAGCCGATGGTAGTAAAAATAAGTGAAGACGGAGTTAAATTCAGGTCTACATTTGATGGAAAATTGATCGAATTTACTCCGGAAAAGTCTATGGAATACCAGGCTAAGATTGGCGCTGATATTAATATGGCATTTGATGAGTGTACTTATTATCCGGCGACGCATGAATATGCCCAAAAGGCAATGGAGAGAACGCATGAATGGTTGAAACGATGTGTTTCGTTTAGGGCTCGACAACGAAATTTTTTATCACAGCGGGGTCACTACCCCAAAAGTGCAAAAAATTTGTTGTCCTCGCCTTCAAAAGTTAATCAATATCTCTATGGTGTTATTCAAGGGGCAACTTATGAGGATTTACGGAAAAAATCAGCCGAGTTTGTTGTTTCACAAAATACTCCTGGCATAGCTATTGGTGGAGTTTCAGTAGGAGAATCAAAAAAAGAAATGCGGGAGCAGGTGAAATGGGTAGCTGATTATCTGCCCAAGGATCGCCCAGTACATTTACTTGGGGTCGGACAGGTTGATGACATTATTGACTTGGTAAAACATGGAATTGATACTTTTGATTGTGTTGAACCGACGAGATTGGCGAGAATGGGAAGGATTTATCAAACTTCATTTGTTCTCGGCACCGCGTTTTTCACTCCTCGTGGGCGTGCTCGCTCCACTGCGCACCTCCCAAGGTCGTTCAAAACGGGTACCTCGGACTCTGATATTGATATTTTTAAAACTATTTATAAAAATAACTTAGAAAAACTAGACATTAACTGTAATTGTTATGTCTGTGAAAATTTTACCAAGTCCTATCTTCATCACTTATTTAAACAAAGAGAAATTCTTGGGTATACACTGGCTACTTACCACAATCTTTGGACAATGGAAAAATTATTTGAGAAAATTAGAGCGTTGATCAGTCAGGATTTAATATGAGTAGAGTTGATAAAGCCAGGGAAGGATTCTTGAAAAGAGACGTGTCATTAATAAAAAAAACCCATACAGTTGACGCCATTCATCACTCTATTCATCACCACGAAGCGCATCTGCGTAACTTTAATCTTCCGGAAATTATCTTAGGAGGACAGGATGGATTGGTCAATGTTTTAGGTGTTATCCTTGGTGTTGCGGCTGCTACTTCAGACTCAAAAGTTATTATCGTGGCCGGATTGGCAGCCACTTTTGCCGAATCGATTTCCATGGCAGCAGTTGCTTATACTTCTCGTCTTGCCGAAGCAGACTACTACCAGTCAGAATATGAGCGGGAAAAATGGGAAATCAAACACGTTCCGGAAGGGGAAAGAGAAGAAATCAAAGCCTTGTATGAAAACTACGGATTTGAAGGAAAAATATTAAATGAAATCGTCAACAGGATAACTTCCAATGATGAAATCTGGTTGAAAGTAATGATGGAACAGGAATTAAAGCTTGAACCGACAAACAGAAAACAGGCTTTACCTTCAGCTTTTATTGTCGGTCTGTCGTCTTTTATCGGTTCAATTATTCCTTTAACGGCTTTTTTCTTTTTGCCGGTTAGACAGTCAATTATTTTATCTATTATAGTTTCAACTTTGGTGCTTTTTGTTGTTGGTTATTACAAGGCAAAAAAGACGCTTGGCCGTCAATTGGTTAGGCAAGGAGTTGAAATCGCCGTCATCGGCATGGCTTCGGCGGCAGTAGGATATTTAGTGGGAAGCCTATTTAAAGTCTAATCTCCTAATTTCTTACATATTATAGGGTATTTATGGTATAATGAGTTTTACAAATTCTTGTTTAAATGAGTTTACCAAGACGAATAGAACAAGGACAACCACCTCCTGAATTAAGAATAACTCCGCAGTCGCTTCTTAAAGACAATCATTCCGTAAAGGCTATTCTCAATCGTTCAGAGTGGAGAAAAGCCAAAGAAGCCAGAGATGGACAAATGACCTTATATATCGTCTGCGGAGACGCCAGAATTGTCACGGCTCAACTATTTGAAGGACCAAAAATAGTATCGATTGCTTCAATTGCCAGCTCAGGAGATCTAAAGCCTTTTATTAATCTTTTACAGCATGATTATGTCGGTCAGATAGTGGTTGTAGGCCATTTTGACCATGAAAAAATCAATAATACGGGAGAGATCGCTGGATGTGGAGGAATTGACACAAGCAGCAAGTTAAGAAAAGGGGAAGTCGTAGTTGAAAATCAAGATCTTGACGAATTTCTAGAACAACGGGTGACACCGGAATTTTTTGAGAACGTCAATAAGATTGTTAAGGAAGCAGCTAAACTATCAGGTAAGCCGGTTTTGGGAGTATTGGCTGACCATCTCACCTACGGTGCTTTTCCAATTATTGAGCTTATAAGTGGTAGAGAGTACAAATTAACATACGATTATTTAATGAGATTTGCAAAAGGCCAAATAGATAATTTGAAAGATTTTCTAACAATTGGAAGCGACATTTTCCCCGAGTTAAAATTTGAAAACATAGATCCAATATTTAGAAAAATCATTAGGAAAAACAGAACTAAGGCACTGAAAAGGTTAGAAAAAGATCCGGGATTTATCGAAAGACAGAGAATCCAAAATCCTTCAACCGTAGTCATCTCCACCTGCCCGATGCCGATGGCTCTGAGATTTCCAGAGACTTTTGGAGAACCAAATAAGGCTTTTGTTATCCGACAACCATTTTTAAAATCAGCCACAGGCGAAATTTCTATCGAGGACGTTAATCTTAAGTCTATCGCCGGTCAAATATATTATCCTCTATCAAACGCTTTGGGGAACGACCCGTCTAAGGGATTTACAGATACAAAAAATCTACTTATAGAAACACCCAGTTTGGAACTGTCTGCTCAAATCGCAAACAAACTGTTAGGAATTAAGTTTATCCAAGACTGGATCAGTCAAAGAGGTGGAAAGATTATGATCGGCGAGGTTCAAGAAGAAGTTACAACTCAAATTCAAGACTTTCCAAATACTTTGTAAGCTTTATTAAACGTTTCAAAATCTACCTCGTTTTTACCTTCAAGCTGAACTTTTATAAGTTTCAAGTTCGTCAAGTTTTTCAAGTTATCAAGTTTCATTTCGGTGATTTTAAGGCGTTTGCCGTTGGGAAGAAGGGTCCAAATACCTGGCCAAGGATAAAGTCCGCGGAAATAGTCGTAAATAATCTTTGCAGAATTTTGAATCTTTAATTTCCAATTTTCAAGCAGTTTGTATTTATAAAGATAATCAAATAGAAGTTTTGGAATTTCAAATTCTTGCAAAGGTTCATTTTTCAATGACTTTTTTAAGACGGATAGAGGAATAAAACCATCTTCTTTGGTTGGAAATCTGGCATAGGTTGACTGACTGTGGTCTTGAGGTGTCAACTTTACTTTTCCCCTGGAAAGTTTTTCTATTTCGTTGACTGTAAAATCATAAGACAAATCTCCTAATCTTTTTGCCAAAGCATCTCTTTTTTCAACAGGAGAGATTTTTACTGACAGCTGGTTGACTAAATCTCCGTGGTCGATTTTTTCGTCTGTTTGAACGAGTGATATGGCGGTTTTTTCCTCACCCAAAACCAATGAGAAAGCCGTCGGGGCCGGTCCACGAAGTTTCGGTAAAGCGGAAAAATGAATGTTCCAGAAGCCAAATTTCGGCTTGGAAAGAAATTCATAAGGGATGATCTGTCCGTAAAAGTATATCAAAGCTAGGTCAACTTGGGAAATTTTCAGTTTAAAATTTTCAGTTTTTAATGAGTCTTCAATGTCTAAATTTTTAATTTTTAAAGCGACTTGCTTAACAGGCGTTGGCGTCATAACTTGTTTGCGGCCGATAGGACTGTCGGGTTGGGTGACTATTAATTTCACTTCGATTAATCGAAGTAAGTGTTTGTCAGTCAATAGTTTTTCTAAAAAATCAGCGGAGAACTGAGGCGAGCCGAAAAAGGCAAGATTTATCTTTTTCATTTTTTAATCTCGAATAAAACTACTGGAGAATCTGTTGACTCTTTGACTTCAAGACCGGCAGGGTAGGTGAATTTTAATCCCCATTTTTTACTTTTGTAATCTTTATATTTGATTGGCGTTGGGGTCGGGGGACGAGGAGTCGGGGTGATTGATAAGAGATAGTCAACGGCTTTGTTATTTTTCTCTACCCTCTGACCGTAGCGTACCCCCAAGATAAAAGTCAAAATAAAAATGAGAAAAAAAATAAACAGCAAGGGCTTATTCATGAATAAAAGTATAACAAATAACCTTGACACAGATACTTATATAATCTATATATATATTATGAAGAACTTTTTTCTCCTTTTATTTTCCTTTCTATTTGTTTTAGTTAATGTTTCTTCAGCACAAACTGTCGATACAGATCCAACATCTGATTTAAAGCCTCCTTATGTCATGGAGTGTGTGTCAGTTAACGGTCAAAAGGGCGGATGGCCGCCGGAAGTTGATCAGGTGACATTTTCGGGAGTCTGTAGTTCAGATAGTCCTTGCGATATTGGTATTTGTGAAGGCAATAATTGCACTGTTTATGATGCTGTAAAAGACACTCGTTATTTTGGACAACCAGGAGGAGGTTTGCCGAATGTTACTGTAGGTGGTGGAACCGACCCCCACAAATTTCCACCCGGTGAGTTTAAAGATATTTCTGGAGCAATCTCAAATCCTTCCGACCACGTTTGGTATTCGATTTACGCTATTCATGAGCCTTTATCTGTTGCCAGAGGCGGTGAGGGACGGGATCCATCACAGCAGTTGTCAGAAACAGAGTTTCAAGTAGCCGGATCTGAAGGGCAATGTCTTTCTGTCTATTGGGATCCTTATGGCCGTGTATTTGATTCTATATCACTTGAACCTTTAGGTATGAATGAAGCAAAAGTAACTCTTCTCGATGAAGCAGGTAACTTCGTCAATACTCCTTCAAACAATACCCCTATTGATGACTTGGGAAAATATAATATCTTTCTTGAGGTCGACGGTAAATATAAACTAAAAGTTGACTCGATGGCAAATCATGATTTTGTACAAGTTACTCCTAATTCATTATATTCTGAACTATACGAGAAACTATATATCTCAGGAGGTCCGGCTTTTTTTGAAAGTAAAAATGACCCGCAACGTTATGATATCCCAGTAAAGCCTAAAAACACTCCTTATCATAGAGAACCGACGACTATTTTCAAAACTCAAGATATTGTTTGGAATCTTGGTCAGGAATATGCCAAGATTGAATTCAGAGTCTCGCATCCAAGAACAAAAATAGTCACAAATCTTAGTAGCGGTTGGGTTTGTACTCAGACAGAATCAGTTTATTCAGATAAAGAGGGCTTTTGCACAATTATGATAAAGGCTTCTGATGTTCCTCAAGAAGGAGTGGATATAGAATATATTCTTGATTCTAAATATTATCCATTGTCGACAAATCCAGTGACGAGATTATTCGACAAGATAATTTCTTTTTTTGTTAAGGAAGTGAAAGCTCAGCAATCTATTAAAATTGAAGATTCCACGTCTGATGAAAATACAGTTCATTTTGATCCGATACTTCGCCATGTCGAGGGTTTTGCCTATTATGCGAATAAAGAACCTATTCCTGGGGCCAAGATAAATGTTAGATTATTAAATAAGTCAATTTATTATACAGCGACTGCCGACGACAGTGGATTCTTCACTATCTACAAGAAAAATTTACCTCCTTTGGAATTTTATCTAGAAATAGTCGATTCGGTATCAGGCAAAACAACTATCCAAACAACTTCGGAATTTGTAAAAAGCAATGACTCATATTTGGAAACGGAAAAAATCAATTTAATGGCTGGAACGAAATATGACCAGCCGATAATAAATCCAAAAACCGGTGAGTTAAACGATATTGTAAAGACAATCAGCCCAACACCAGCTAATAAGGTTGGAACAAGCAACGCAAATAGTTCAAGAAGTATTATTATGATAATTATTTTTGCAATATTATTGCTTTTACTTGTTACTGCTGGCGTAATCATCTATATAAAACGAAATAAATTTGTTCCTTGACAAAAGTAATTTCGCTCTATATACTAAGTTTTAGATCCTCCTAATGAGGAAAGGAAAGGCCCGAAGTTTTATTCGGTGTAACTTTTTCTCTACGCAATTTAAAAAAAAGGGTAACTCACGCTTGAGCGTGACTATCAGACGGTTTTCTTGCCACCGCCTAGCGTTGTCGAGAGACGTCATCCCATTTCTTTCCAGGGAAAAAGTCAATCTAACCTCATCCAAGGGGGATCCTCTATTACTTCATGGAAATTACTTTCAAGAATCAATAGATTTGTTTTTTTGAATTAATAATTTTTTATTTTTATGGTTAAAAAAACTGATGACAAGCCGCTTGATGTTTCCGCTCTGATTTCTAAGATTGAGGAGAAGCCGATCGTGCCTAAAGAGGAAAAACCAATCGAAAAAACTCCTCCACCGGTAAGACTCAATCGGGAAGTGCCTTTAGAAGAAAGATTAAGGGAAGATCTGAAAATTAGCTATGAAGCTAAAGGCGTATTAGATATAACCTTTGGTGGTTATGGATTTTTGCGGAAGAACTACGTCTTGTCTCCAGATGCCGACATCTATGTATCGACTTCTCAGATTAGGCGTTTTTGGCTAAGGCGCGGCGACGAAGTTGAGGGTTTAGCCCGACCTCCAAAAGAAGGAGAAAGGTTTCACTCTCTACTTTTAATAAAAAAAATTAATGGAGTCGAATTGACAGAAGAACAGAGTGCCAAAAGAAAAAATTTTGATGAATTGACCTCGCTTCATCCCAATAAACAGATTAAACTGGAAACAGACAAAGACGTTCTTTCAACGAGGATTACTGACTTGGTATCACCGGTTGGTTTTGGCCAGAGAGCTTTGATCGTTTCCCAGCCCAAAGCCGGTAAGACGACTTTCTTAAAAGAAATCGCGCAAGGCATTGCCACCAACTACAAAGATGCTTATTTGATGGCGATATTAATCGGGGAAAGGCCAGAGGAGGTTACTGAGATAAAAAGATTCATTAAAGGTGAAGTAGCCGCTTCTAATTTTGACGAATCGCCTCGACAACAGATAAAAGTTGCCAATCTGGCACTGGATCGGGCAAAAAGACTAGTGGAAATGGGTCAAAATGTCATCATATTATTGGATTCAGTCACAAGGCTCGCCCGGGCTCTTAATCTGTCAGTTACAGGCACAGGAAGAAGTCTATCAGGCGGTTTTGACCCGTCTGCCTTGTATCCAGCCAAGAAGTTTTTGGGGGCAGCCCGCAACTGTGAGGAAGGCGGAAGTTTAACTATTATTGGCACGGCTTTGGTCGGAACCGAGAGCCGAATGGACGATCTGATTTATGAAGAACTCAAAGGCACAGGCAACATGGAAATTCACCTTGATCGGACTCTTGCCGACAAAAGGATCTATCCAGCTATCGACGTTGAAAAATCAGGTACTCGCCACGAAGAACTCCTTTATGATAAGGAAATATTGAATAAGGTAGGGACTTTGAGGAGAATGCTTGGTCTATTAAACGGCGAGGAAAGGTTGACTGCCTTGATCGAAAAACTGTCAAAGACGAAAAATAACAAGGAATTTCTTGAGTCACTAAGCAAAGGTAGTTAATATTGAAATTAAATCTTCTTTGATATATATTGGTTGAATCAAAAACTTTGTTTATTTAACCACTGCTTTTATTTTGTTTGGGCTAGTCATTTGGCTATTGCCTAAAAAAACAGTCAATCAACCCAGTCTTCCAATCAATCTTCCTGACCTGACAATGATTAATAAGGAAGATAATAGCAAGCCGTTATCAGAAATACCCGGACTGAAAAAAGAAAACAAAAAAGTTATTCTAGTTACAGTTGACACTCTTAGGGCAGAAAGTCTGATGACATATGGATATACAAGAAATACTAGTGAGAACATTGACCGTTTTGCCAAAGAAAATAACGTGACAGTCTTTAAAAATGCCTTTACCCCAGTGCCGGAAACCGTTCCAGCGCATGTTTCATTACTGACTGGATTATATCCCAATAAGACTGGATACCGGACGAATGTTAATAGAAATCCAAATCAAAATAAAACTCCTTTAGTGACTATCTCAAAAATATTTAATGATAATGGTTACTCAACCGCTGGTTTTTACAGTTCGACTGTTTTTACTTTAGCAGATAATCTTGACCTTGGTTTTCAAACTTACGACCCTCCCATTACTTACACTTGGTCAGATAGAGTAGAGATAAGTGCCAAGGAGACAAATGAAAAAGTCTTCAATTGGTTAGACGATCATTCGAGTGAGGATTTTTTCCTCTGGGTTCATTATTACGAGCCTCATAATCCTTATGAGCCTTTTTGTACAAAAGACCTTTACAGTAAAGGATTAGTGCCTTCCAATAAGGATTATATCGATGGGGCGATAAAAATCTCCGACCGCAGCCTCTGGAAGAATATTACGGACAGCGATAATAAATATCTCTTGGCGAAGTATGATGAAGAAATTTACTGTTTTGATAAAGAATTTGGTCGATTTATTGAAAAACTTAAATCCCTCGATATTTATGAAGACGTGACATTAGTTGTTTTTGGAGACCATGGAGAGAACTTTGACCACCAATCACTTTTTCACGGTACAAACTTATATCAATCAGCAGTCCATATTCCTTTGATAGTCAAGAGTCCTCTAATTAAAATTAATGGCAATGAGAACAACGTTTCACTTGTCGATATATTCCCGACATTTTTAAGCTATTTTCGTCTAAAAAACAATATTAATCTCTCCAATTTAGATGGGATTGATTTGGCTAGATTATCTCTCAACAAAAATAGAGTTTTATATATGGAGTCGCGTTTACCGGCAGAATTCAGCAAACAAATAACCACCTCAGACAGCTTGACTTATGGAGTCATTTTTAATGACTTGAAACTACTTAGATCTCCTAAAAGTCAAGAGCTTTATCGCGTCAGTTCAGACAGAAAAGAAGAAAATAATTTGTTTGAACAGGTCAAATCCTCAAAACAGATACTACAGTTGACTAACCTTCTAAAAAAATACGTAACCTCTTTTAATGATTGACATTTTATTTCATATACTCTATACTCCTATCTAGTATGCAAAGTGAAGACTTATCAAAGAGGATTAATCGCCTAATTGGACAACTTAAAGGAATAGAAAAGATGGTTGACCAAAAAAGAGAGTGTCATGAAATCTTGCAGCAGATCTCGGCTGTTAAGAAGGCGATTGATGGTTTGTCCAAAGAAATTGTCGTTTCAGACATCTGTCGACTTCTACCTGATGCCGATACTAAAAGAGTCAGCCAGATGGTGGAAAGGGCAATTAATCTTTAACTATGGAAAATGTGATTATAATCGGCGGCGGACCAGCTGGTTTGGCCGCGGCAATATACAATGCCAGAGCCAATCTCAAACCTCTGGTAATTGCCGGATCACCTCCTGGTGGCCAACTGACTTTAACAACAGAAGTTGAAAACTACCCTGGTTTTGAGTCTATCCTGGGTCCAGAGCTAATCTTAAAAATGCGAAAACACGCGGAAAAGTTTGGCGTGAGGTTTTTCGATCAGAATGTTGTTAAAGTGGATTTTTCGAAAAAACCTTTTGAGGTATTTTTACCTGATTCAAGCTCGACAACGAAATCGGTTATAATTGCCACCGGCGCAAAAGCACTCTGGCTCAATCTTCCTTCAGAACAGCGTCTTCGCGGTAAAGGTGTCTCTGCTTGTGCTACTTGTGATGGATTCTTTTTTAAAGAGAAAACCGTCGCGGTTATTGGTGGTGGAGATACAGCTATGGAAGAAGCATTGACCTTGACAAAGTTTGCCAAAAAAGTATATATTGTTCACCGACGTGATAGTTTTCGTGCATCAAAGATTATGCAAGATAGAGTTTTGAATAATAAAAGAATTGAGGTGATCTTAAATAGTCAGGTTGAGGAAGTTCTCGGTGAACTTAAAGTCGAAGGAATAAGAATTACGGGTCGGGAGTTGCAGGTCGACGGTGTTTTTATAGCTATTGGCCACAAGCCCGATACAGATGTTTTTAAAGGTAAAATAGAGCTCGATAAAAAAGGATATATCGTTGTTAAAGATTATATGACAACCGTACCGGGAGTTTTTGCCGCGGGTGACTGTGTTGATCATAAATATCGACAGGCAGCCACGGCAGTGGGAATGGGAGTGGCGGCTGCATTGGAAGTTGAAAGATACTTAGAAGGTTAATTTTTGAGGTTTGTTACTTTACCTCATTTTTATAAATTTTTTTCTAAATAAAATATGGATAGTCAGGGAAAAAAGATGCTTGAGTCGGCACAAGCTTTGATCCGAAAAACCGCCGAAAAAATGAAGTTAGATGATGAGATGATAAAGAGGGTGATTGAGCCTGAATTTGCTCACGAGTTTGCTTTGGCAGTTACCATGGATAATGGTAAAAGAAAAGTCTTCAAGGGTTGGAGGATTCAGCATAATAGTGCGCTTGGCCCTTATAAAGGTGGGATTCGTTTTCACCCAGAGACAGTTCGTGAAGAAGTTCAGGCTTTGGCGACTTTAATGTCAATCAAATGCGCTGTTGCCGGTCTGCCTTATGGCGGAGGTAAAGGTGGTATTGTTGTTGACCCGAAGAAATTATCAAAAACAGAGTTGGAAAGACTATCAAGGGCGTTTGCCGCCAGGATTACTCATGTTATAGGCGAGGATATTGATGTACCCGCGCCTGACGTCAATACGACTCCGGAAATCATGTCTTGGATGATTGACGAATATCAAAAAATTAAAGGTTATAAATCACCAGCGACATTTACCGGAAAACCGGTTTCCATGGGTGGAAGTTTGGGTAGAACCGAAGCAACCGGACGGGGAGGTCTATTTGTTTTGCAGGCGCTTTTAGAAAAGATTGAAGACTTGATGCCGAAATTTTTTGACACAGTGGGGACCCCTAACCCCAAAAGTGCAAAAAATTTGACATCTTCGTCTTTAACTATAGCTGTTCAAGGTTTTGGTAACGTCGGTTATTTTTTTGCCAAACTGGCTCACGAAGCAGGATTTAAGATCATCGCGGTTTCTGATTCACGGGGAGGCGTTTACAATAAAGACGGTTTGGATCCGGTAGAAGTCATGACGTTTAAAAAGAAAAAAGGCGTCGTATCAGGCTTTTCTGGTAAAAGAGTTACTAACGAAGAGTTATTAACTCTTCCTGTTGATATCCTTGTCCCGGCTGCCTTGGAGAATGTCGTCAATGAAAAAAATGCCTCTAAAATAAAGGCAAAAATCATTCTTGAAATGGCTAATGGTCCATTAACCGAGGAAGCCTACTTGTCTTTGAGCAAAAAAGGCGTCGTCATTGTTCCTGATGTTCTGGCCAATTCCGGTGGTGTCACTGTTTCTTACTTAGAATGGGTTCAGGGAAAAGCTGGATTTTGGTGGAGCGAAAGCGAAGTCAACCAGAAGTTGGAAACTATGATTACGAGAGCTTTTGAGGCAATCTGGGATAAGTCAGTTGAGAAGAAAATGCCCTTGAAGCAGGCAGCTTTTGAAGTCGCCATCGGAAGAATAACATCGGCAATGGTATAATAAAAGCCTGTTATGGAAGATTTGAAACTGTTTTTTTCTTTTCTAAAAGAGTATTCGCTTTCAAGGTTAACACAGGCCGGGCGGAGTTTTGAAGGGATAAAAGACGTCATAGTCGCTTTCCTTATCGTCAAAAGGGGAAAGTATTCTTCTTCGTTTTTGAACACCTCATTTTTGGTAATAGTTTCAGCTGTTTTAATAGGTGGTCCGATCATTGCCGAGAACTCTCCTTTTGTTCAGTCTCCAGAACAATCAGCCAGCTATCAAGCCTCAATCATTTCTTATAATCCTTATGAAAGCAGTTTGTCAACCGTGGTCTCGGTTAAGCCGAGGTCGGAGATAGAAGAATATAGTGTTAAGGGTGGAGATACTCTAGAAACTATCGCAAAAAGATTTGATGTTTCTGTCGATACAATCAAGTGGGCTAACGATCTAAGAACTGACGTCATCAAGCCAGGCCAGACATTGAAAGTTCCTCCTGTGACAGGTGTTGTTCATAAAGTCGTTTCAGGTGAGACAGTCTATACAATTGCCAAAAAATATAAAACCGATGCCCAAAACATCGTGAACTTCCCTTTTAACGATTTTACAGATCTGGAAACTTTTGCCTTGGCTGCCGGACAGACTCTTTATGTCCCAGGTGGAGTAATTGAGGCGGCTCCGGCACCAACGAGGTTTTTTGCTTCAATTCAGGCCGGAGTCCAAGGGTCATCAAATTTTATCTGGCCGACTTCAGGGTCAATTACCCAATCCCCGGTTTGGTACCATATGGCGGTTGACATCGCCAATTCCTCTGGTCCGGCTGTTATTTCCGCCGACGGTGGAACTGTTACCTATGCCGGTTGTCTTAATTGGGGCTATGGTTGTCACGTTATTGTTGACCATGGCAATGGTTATCAGTCTCTTTATGCCCATCTTTCTTCCTACGATGTATCTCCAGGAGATGCGGTTGGTCAGGGCCAGAGATTAGGAGCGATGGGTTCAACCGGAAGATCAACGGGCACCCATTTACATTTTGAGATAAGAAGCGGAGGAACCTTGCTTAACCCGTTGAATTTTCTCAAATGAGTCTAATAAGTCTTATATCATTTATGGGAATTATCTGGCTTCAGGGCTGGCTTCGGGGGGAAGCTGGAGTTTTGGATCGAGTTCGTTAGTGGATTTTTCCGGTAAATTAAGACTGCTTTCTTGGCTGGCCTGTTTTTCCTCATTAGCTAATCGGTCTTTAAAATTCTCCAAATCTTGATTAGCTTTTTCCCAATCCTGGGGAGACGTTTTTTTATCAACAAGATTAGTAACATTTTTCATAGCTGCAGTTGCTTTATCATACTGTTGGGTTTGAAAATAAGCCCATGCCAGATTATAGTGGGCATTTGGCCAATCAGGTTTTAGTTGGGCGGTTTGTTCAAAAAACCGGACAGCATCTTGATACTGACCCAGTAAAAAGTAAATTCCTCCCAACCTTAAACGATAGTTTGGATTGCTCGGATCAAGGAGAATCGCTCTTTGGTATGAAGATATTGACCAGGCGTCGCTTCCAGAGGCAATAGGAATGATATTTTGATAGATCAAAGCCAGATTTTCCCAATAGCCCGCTTTACCAGGATTAAGGTTGACGAGCCCTTTGGCTTCGGAAATACCGGCCTGGACAGCTTGGGCAATGCTTTGCCTGTCAGCTTCGGTAATTTTAGTCGGATCTTTTCGAGCCAAGTTATCAGCAAAGACAAGATTGGTTTGAGAGAAATTTAAAACGTATCTTTCAGTAAAAGGATTTAAAACGCGTGCTTTTCTCATATTATCATAGACTTCTTTGGCATTATTATTGGCTAAACCTGTGATTGATTTTTTGAAATAATATTCGGATAAATAGTTTCTTGCCAGGAGAAATCCGGAAACCCCAATTAAAAGAAACGAAACAAAAACAATGCCAAAGTAGACAAAAGACAATTCATCCAGTTCTATTACCCGCCCAGATTGTTTTGTTCCTTGAGCAATGATAGATAAGGTAGTAAATAATAGAAACCAAACTACAAGCGAGGGAGGAAAGAATAATAAATAAATAAACAAATAAACAAATGAAATTAAATGCAGGGTTGATTCATGAATCGCCCGTACTTGTTTAAGAACACTAAAGATTAAAAAACCAAAAGCTATCAAACCAAAAAGACCTACTTCGGTTAATATGTGTAAGATGGCCGAACGTGAATAATTAAATGAGGCGATTTGCCAGAGGACTGATTGATTATAGGCGAGGTCTTTGACTCGAGTAAAGAAAATAGAAAAATTTTCCACACCGGCACCAAAAAAAGCCGTAATTGGATTTTTTAGAACTTCAATTGCTGCATACCAGGAAAGATTAAAAGGCGGGAGGACCAACTGCCCTGGTCTGAAAAGAGAAGAAATACTTATAATAAGGGCAATAAGAGTCAAAACGATTGATCCTAGATGATAGACTTTAAATCTCAAGTCAGAAGTACCCGTTAATTTTTTAAGATTGAATAGGGAAAAGATAAGGAAAAATCCTAAAACGATTGTTAGGTCTAATTGGCTACCCAAAAAGCTAAAGTTTGGATTTTTTAAAAAAGTTAGATTTATAGGTAGATTTGCTTTGGCAAAAGGTTGGAAAAAAAATATGATAGTTATCAATGAAAGAAAGGTTGGGATCAGTTGAAAAAAATTAGAATTAGTTGAATTTCCTTTAGAGCGGGAGAGATAAAAGTAGTAGATACCCAAAGCAACAAATGTTAAAAGACCGAAGTTTGGATTAAGAATTGATTGAAATTTATTAGTTGTTGTGATGAAAGTTGTAAGGCCGATTGATAGTACAATCAAAATAACAGGAACATCCAGAGAGTTTGGTTTTATAACAAGTTTTTTCGAAGTAAATAATTTAAAAACCGAAGTCAAAAGTAGTAAAAAAATCGCTAAAATTAAAAGATAAAACTTATTAGTGATAAAATACTCTTGAGTTATAGGCAAAAAGAAAAGAGGAAAAAGAAAAAATAAACTGTTTAAAATAAGAGTTTCCATAAAAAAATTATAGCAATTTTTAATTCTTAATGCACCCAATCTTACAACGATTGTTTGGATCAGGGTCGCCCCCGTCAATATAGTAATTCATTCCAGGGGCAATTATTTTGCAGTTTTCATAAGAGCCGCAGATATTACAGTCAGATGTGCCTTCGGGACGGTAGTATAAAGATGGATAGTCAGTACAGTACCCTTGAGTTGGAATAGTCGGAGTAGGAGTGTTTGTCGGAGAAAACTGTTGAACAACAAGACCAGTATCAGGACTGCTGACGCCGTAGTTGTAGCCCAAACTCGGCCCGCAGCCGTCGGTGCAGCCGATTTCTTCTATAACTGCATCGGTAGTGATTGATAAAGCGGTAAAAATTCGATAAAGCGTCGGACAGTCGGCGTCGTCATAGTTATAGAGGTATTTGACTGCCGGGAAGTTTGGGTCACAGACCATCGTTGACAGATAAGGAGTGAAACTGGGTGAACCGATTTCAGTGCCGCAGATATGGCAGGTTTTGGACATGACATCAGGCGCGTCATAACAGATTTCCGATGGCTTGGGATAACATTGTTTGTCATTGTACCAGTCTTCCAATACTTTTCCTAAAGTTGCCAAATCGTTTTTTCTTTTTCCGTCGTGGCTTTTTTTAACCTGGGTCCAAGGGTTGAGGGCGATAAGAAGTAAAACAGCCAAAATAATAATAAGAGTAACAACGACAAGAAGCTCCACTAATGTGAATGCTTTTATTTTTTTTGCCATATTTTTATTATATTACTTTTACTTTAACAGTATACCTTCAAATATTAAATCTCCAACCGCCAAATTCAATGTTGCTGTCGTACACCACTGGGAATAGTCAGATCCTATTTTAGCCCTGATCCTGTATTGGTAAGTATGTCCAGATGTCACTGTTGCGTCGTCATAGGAGGTTGAGTTGGCCGGACGGGTAGTCAAGTTGGCAAACCCTCCACTGTCTGTATTCCTTTCTATATAATAACCGTCCTCGCTGGTGGACTGGTCTCCCCAGGAAACGGTGATCTGGGTATTTAGGACATTTTTCTGCAAAGTACAAGATGAGGACTGGCCAAGTTGAGTCATTGTAAAACTGGCAGTTGAGGACCAAGCTCCCGCATATCCGGCCGTGTCCCAAAAACGGATTCTCCAGTAGTAAGTCCTTCCCTGTAAGTCAAGGGTTGTTCCCGTATAGCTTATATTGGGAGACCGGTTGCCGTTGAATGTGGTTGTCATACTGGATTTTCCAGAGTCCCAAAAAGCAATGCCGCCGAAATCAGACTGGGTATTGACCTGGATTTCGTAATAGTTGGCAGGATAGCTCGGATCATTATGGATGGCAGAAAAGTAAGGGGGAGTGGAGGCAAGAACTCCGGTTGGGTTGGTGGAACCGTTTGTCAAAAGCCCGGTCGGCGCCAAAGACGGCGGCGCGGTTGTGAATGAATAAGGCGTTACTTGAGTTAAACTCCAGTTGTTACTTCCGGCTGGATCTTTCGCATAACTTCTCCAGTAGTAGGTTGTACTAAAATAAAGAGCTGATTGGATGGTATAAGTTGCCTGCGTTCCCGATGTGTAGGCTGTACTCGATTGAGTGTTTTGTCCTGACCAACCGGTTTGGGAAAAAGTCTGGTCAAAAATCTGACAGTTTTGCGTCATGCTCAAGTTAGTGCAGAGCTCGATTTTGTATCGCAAGTAATCGGAATTATTGTCCGTGGTCGTAGTTTTCAATACGGTTTGAAAAGCTTGATTTGTCGCGGAATTGGTCGGTAGGTCAAGACTTGGAATCTCCGGGCTGTAATTCATAATAAAATTCTGCGTTGTACTCCAAGCGCCAACTGCTCCTTTGTTGTCTGTGAATCTTATCCTCCAGAAGTATTGGGTTCCCCAGGATAAACTTGATCCGGCATAGGAGATGTCAGGAGATCTAACACCATTGGCAGTTGAAGTCATTGCCTGTTGACCGGTTGCCCACATTACAGTTCCTGTAAATCCTGAATTAGTATTAACATCTATTTCATAGTAGACCGCCGGATCTCCATCAGGATCATTATGGATAGCTGAAAAT